>CAVRBK010000082.1:0-30566 GCA_963719025.1 uncultured Gammaproteobacteria bacterium
CACTGGTTGCCCACAGCGTGAAGATCCATCGTAATTTCGGCGCTACGACACGCTGTGCGGCGCTGTAGCGAACGATCTCCCACCGAATACTCAGCTACTGCTTATCGATGATTTGCTGCATAAGCGCGTTGTTTTTTTCAGCAACTCTTCAATCAGTTTGGACTGCTGTTGCGTTTTCTTGGCGAGCTGATTGAGCAACTTCGTATTGCCATCCTGCACTATCGCGCCGCTTCTTCTTGCCGCTTTTCATGTCCCGCAAAACGATTTGGATTGTCGCTGACGGTGAAATGGCTGTAGTGCCGTTCCAGCATTTGCACACTTGTTCCCATTTGCACGCTCAAGTCGTCAAAGCTCATTCCTTCGTAACGTCTTCGCGATGCGTATGTGTGGCGCAATGAGTAGAGCGTTCGCGCATTACCGAAATCGTCGCACAGCAACCCGTCTGGCGACCACCATTGTCGATCCACGTCAGCATCTGCTTAAAGCCTTCGTCATCTGCTCTTGCACGACAAGCTCGCCGGTTTGGGTACCGAAAAATGTACTCGTCGACATTGCAAATAGCTGTTTCCAGTTCAGCTTCTTTCAAATCGTCGAAACGTGACTGAATACGGCTCCGTAACTGTTCCCAACAGCCAAATCGGGTGCCTGTCTTCTTGTCCACGATTGGCTCGTAGCCGATGACGACTCGACGAATGGTTTTGCTGTGCGGTAGCGAGAAGTGGATGCTTTCGATTCCGTTTTGCTTCACGACACTCAGATGCCCCACTTTAGGCTAAGCAGCTCTCTGCCATGGTCGCATTCCCGTGTTGACCAGTATCAGCACAACGTCGCGCAACATCTCGCGTATCCAATACGTCTTCTGCGAAATCGTTTCGATGCTGATTGCCGGCCTTCTTCTCCAACAGCTTTTCGCTCTGCTGCAGATAGCGCCACATATTCGCGTTCAGCAACGCAGTTCGTCGGTCGCAAAGTCATAGCCGTCGCCTGCCCTTTCGTACCGTCGTTGATGGTCTTAGGAATGAAATCGATGAAGTTCAGCGCCTTTGCCTTCCTGAACAGGTAGTTCAGCGCCGTATTGTGCGTTGCAACAGTGGACTCGCTGGGTAAGTGCCCGATCATTTCTGCTCGCTTTTGCGAGTACATACGCAGCGCTTCGGCATCGATGTTGTGGCAAATGTAGCTGCCGAGTATCGGCTCTATGTACTTGTCGATGACCTGAACGAGATTCTTCGGCAATTCGAGCTGCGTTCGCTCGGGCTTTGGCAGTCAGCTCTTTCCTGCAAAGCTTGCAGATGCTCGAAAAGCGCTTGGTGACGTCGATCTTCCCAGTGCGCTGCGCGTACTGCATGTCCCTGTAGCGTTCTTCGGCAACCGCCGCCGCATGCGTCAAAATCAGCCTGCTTTGTGCTGTACACCAACCATTCGCCGCTGTGCCGACGAATGCGTGCCTGCCATCGCTTCGAGTTTTTGCGTTTGAACAGAACGACAGCACCGTTGCAAAGTGAGCGTTCACCAACATCGGTCGGGTTTAGTTGGGATTTTGATTCTGGTTTATCAGGCACCGTATTGCTGCAACAAGATCGTGTTAGCTATGCAGTACAGTGTAGCTGGACAGTGCGCGAAAACTGCGCGAAGCTGAAAGAAAAACAGCGACTATTGTAAGTCGCTGTTTTAATTTAGGTTTATGGTGCCCAGGGACAGAATCGAACTGCCGACACGGGGATTTTCAATCCCCTGCTCTACCGACTGAGCTACCTGGGCGTACTTTGCTGCGCCGTGGCGGGCGCGAAAGAGGCGGTATTAAAGCGGCGACAGGCCTTTTCGTCAAGTATTTGCGCCGCTTACACGCTTACTCGGGTTTGAAATCCGGCGGCGCTTCCGCTCCCTCGCCGAAAAAGAACTTTTCCATCTGTTCCTCGAGGAAGGTGCGCGCTTTGGGATCGACCGGGCTCAGACGGTACTCGTTGAGCAGCATGGTCTGGTGCTTGAGCCATTCCTGCCAGCCCTCTTTCGACACATTGGCAAGGACGCGCTTGCCCAGTTCGCCGGGGTAAGGCTGACGATCCAGACCCTCGGCCTCGCGCTTGAGGCGCACGCAGTTGACCATTTCACCCATGTTGTTCTCCGTTCGATGATGTTTCGGCCAACTCCGCAATCAAGCGTGCGACGGGCGCCGCGAGGCCGACATTTTCAGGTTGCTGGGGGTTATACCAAAGCTGCCTGTCGGCCTCCAGCACACCGCAACCCGGTCGTTTCAGCAGTATTTCGACCGGCTCGATATCCAGGTGGAAATGACTGAAGGTGTGACGGCGGCTGGCCAGGGTGCGTCCGAGTTCGCCCGGCTGGCGTACCTGTTCGGCACACCAGGCCATTGGATCGCCGTCCGGCGCAATCTCGGGCAGACACCAGAGACCGCCCCAGATACCGCTCGGCGGCCGGCGCTCGAGCAGCACGGCACCGCCGGGTTCGCGTACCAGCAGCATCCGCACACCACGTTGCGGCAGGGCCTTGCGTGGTTTCCGCCCGGGATAGTCGTGCTGTGCAGCATCACGCCGGGCGATGCAGTCGGCATTCACCGGGCAGGCGTCGCAGCCCGGGTTGCGACGCGTACACAGGGTCGCGCCAAGGTCCATCATCGCCTGGTTGTAGTGATCGACCCGCTGCATCGGTGTGAGCACCTCGGCGCGTTGCCACAGCGCCTTGAGCACGTCGCTGCGCCCCGGCCAGCCGGCGATCGCGGCGTGACGGGCCAGTACGCGCTTGACGTTGCCATCGAGGATGGCCTGGCGCTGACCCGCCGACAGCGAGAGGATGGCGGCGGCGGTCGAGCGACCGATCCCGGGCAGCGTCTGCATCGCGTCCAGGTCGCTTGGGAACTCGCCACCGCGATCATCGGCAACGCATCTTTGCCGTGCGGTGAAGATTGCGCGCGCGCGCGTAGTAACCCAGCCCCGACCAGTGATGCAGCACCTCGTCGACCGGCGCCTGTGCGAGCGTCTGCACCGTCGGGAAACGCGCCATGAAACGCTCGTAATAGGGGATGACGGTGCTCACCTGCGTCTGCTGCAGCATGATCTCGGACACCCAGACGCGATACGCCGTTGGCGCCTGCTGCCAGGGCAGGTCTTTGCGTCCGTGGCGGTCGAACCAGGCCAGAACCCGGCTGAGAAGTTAGCGCTTACTTCCACTTTTTCCCACATTGCCAGCATATATCGAAGCCGGCATCGACCTCGGCAGCGCAACTCGGACAGACCCAGGGACCGCGCTTGGGCAGATCGCCCTGGCTGGCGAGAAAACCGTCCAGCACGGTCTGCGCGACAGCGAGATCTTCGTTGCTGATCAGCCACACCCAGGGAAAATTGACCGCCGAGAGTTCACCCGCGGCCCCACTGAGGTATTCACCCAGAACCGTTGCCTCGATGCGATGGGCGGCCAGCGCATCGACCACTTGCCTTGCCTCGAGGCTGTCGCGCGCTTGGTAGAATTTCAACATCGACGATTTGACACCCTTGAATTTGACAACAATCATGCGCAATTCGGCGCGCATGGTATAGCATCCGCCCTCTCCCCAGGCAGTATCCCAAATCATGAAGATATCCAGACAAACAATCATCCTCGGCCTGCTCGCTGCAGTCAGTATCGGCATCGGTCTGTGGGCCGGCATGCAGGGCAAGAGCCAGGCGCCCGCCAAGGGTTACCCCGATCTCGGCGGCGATTTCACCCTGACATCGGACCAGGGGCCGGTCAGCCTCGAGGATTATCGTGGCAAGGTCGTGCCGATCTATTTCGGCTTCACCCACTGCCCGGACGTGTGCATCACCTCGTTGAGCGGCATCGCGGCGGGCCTGAAGGAACTCAGCGCCGAAGAACGCGCCCAGATCCAGCCCGTCTTCATCTCGATCGATCCGGAACGCGATGACCCGGCCCGCGTCGGCGAGTACGCCCGTTACTTCGATCCGGGAATGGTTGGCCTCACCGGCACGCTGGACGAGGTGACCAAGGTGGCGAAGGCACATTTCGTGATCTTCGAGAAAGTGCCGATGGAAGACTCGGACATGGGCTACACCATGGACCACTCGTCGATCATTTACGTGGTCGGCAAGGATGGCGTGATCCGCACGCTGATCCACCACGGAGAGACACCGCAGAATATTGCGCAGACGTTTCGCGAGGCGCTCTGAAGCGGGATTGAGCGGGACAGCGGCAGCGCGCCGCTGCCTAGGTGCGACAAGGGTCAGAAGAACAGCTTGTACAGCGTGATCTGATCAGGAAAGCCGGTCGGCTGCAGGCCTTCGCGGGTCTGAAAGGCATGCACCGCCGCTGCCGTCGCGTTGTCGAAATCGCCCGCTACCGCCCCGGAATACAGCCCCTCCGAGGTCAGGCGTTGCTGCAGACGGGCCAGCGTCGCACGAAAGAAATCCTGTTTTACCGGCCCTACAGTCACCGAGATTCTTTCCGATGATTTCTCCAGCCGCTGCGGGTACAGGGCAGCAGACATGGTCGCGACCGCGTTCAGGAAAGGCTGCTGCGGATTTTTGCTTTCAGAATCCGTGTAAAAAAACCTGACAAGGAGCCGCGTATTTTCGAGCGGTTTGGACGCCGCCATCAGCAGGCAGCGGAACGGCCGGCGGGACCGGGCGACGTTTGCCGGCAGGAAAACCGAACGGCTCCTGATTACATCCGGTCACGGCCGAAGCCCTGTTCGAATCCGGTCCGAGCACCCGAATCTTCTCGAACTGCACGGGCTTCAACCCCCGTCATCTGGAATGTTTTTGCACTCAAGAGCCTTTGGGGTGGGCCGCTAGCTGATTACCTACGTGATGAATTCGGCGTTGCCAGGGTGAGCAGCAATAGCTTCCCAGGGCGGGACAATGCCGGCGGAGTATCTATGCAGGCCCTTGCGGGCAACGGAGGCAATCAAACATGAAAGAGTTAATCAGCTGGAGCGACAAACTGAGCGTGACCATCGATTCGATCGACGATCAGCACAAGGAACTCGTGCGCATGGTCAACGACCTGAATGCCGCGATGGGCGACGGCAGGGCGAATGACGTGATGGGGAAGATCCTGAAGGATCTGATCAACTACACGGTGACGCATTTCCAACACGAAGAAACCCTGATGACCAAGCACGCCTACCCCGGTTTCGCCAAGCACAAGAAGGAGCACGAAAACCTGGTCGAAAAGGTGCTGGCTTTGCAGGGCAAGTTCGAGGCCGGCGAGGCAAGGATGACCATCGAGGTCATGATGTTCCTGAAGAACTGGTTGACCGCGCATATCCAGGGCACCGACAAGGAACTCGGCGTGTTTCTCAGCAGCAGACAGGCCGCCTGAACCTTGTACCGGAAGCGCCCGGAACACGCTGCAACGGGTTCGGCCATGGCTGAATACGTCGGTTTTCCACGTGGGCGCCAATCCATCGCTTTGGCAGGATGGCCCGCCGCGTCCGGACAATGGCCGTGAGCCTGACTTCGGCAATCCACAGCCTCGGCAGGCGCATCCACAAGGCGGTGATTGACAGGACTGTACGGGTCACCGCTGGCGTTACCGCCGTTTCCGCTGCGCTGCTGACCGTCACGTGGATGTTCCCGGACAAGGGATTCATGCTGCTGGCCATCATCCCGGCCCTGGCGATCGCGCTCGTGGCCTACTTCGCGCTGAGACACGCCTACGTCAAGCCGCTACGCAGCATCGGGACCCTGATCGAGTCGTGCGCCGAGACGCCTTTTCGTCCGGACACCTTTGCTCACCTTGCCCGCGAAGATGCCTTCGGCCGGACTGTTTCGGCGATGCAGGCGAAGTTCTGCCAACTGGAGAACGACAAGGACGAACTGCGCGTCGCCCTGACAACCGCGCGACAGGAAACCCGCGAACTGCGGGACCAGGCACGCGCACAGGAGGCGGCGATGGCGGAACGGAACACCCTGGACGCCAGCCGGGCACAGGCGCTGAACGAGATCACCCAGACATCCGAAGGTCTCAGGCAGAACGCCGAAAACGCCTTGGCAGGGATCATCCAGGCGGAACAGGACATGCGCGTTGTGGTGGACAGGGTTTCCCAGGCGATGGAGCAGATCAACCTGGTCGCGCTGGAAGTGGAGCAGAGCAGTACGACGATACGGCGGCTGGATACCGACAGTAAGGACATCGGCGTCATCCTCACCGCCATCAAGAAGGTTGCCGGGCAGACCAACCTGCTGGCGCTGAACGCGGCGATCGAGGCCGCCCGCGCCGGGGAACACGGCCGCGGTTTTGCCGTGGTGGCCGGCGAAGTCAGAAACCTGTCCCAGGATACCCGCTCCTCAGCGGACAAGATCGCCGAACTGCTCGACCGATTGGAAACCGAGGTCAAGGACGCTGTCGGCGTGATCGAGTCCAGCGCCAATCATGCAGAGATGACGGTCTACCACGCAATGGTGGCTCAGGAAGACCTCTCGACCTTGACCGACGCGGTCTCCGAGGCGCGGCAACAGGCCGCCGACCTGGTCGACACGCTTGCCAGTCAAAGCGATCTCGTCATGTCCCATGGTCGCGACCTGTTCTGACGGTCACCGGTCTGGGCGCGACCGGCAGTGGTCCGGATGCCGTAGGGAATTGGAGCGGCCAGCGGGAGTCGAACCCGCCTCTCTAGCTTGGGAAGCTAGGGTAATACCGATATACGATGGCCGCGTGGTGCCACATTGTACTCGCTCAACGAGCCTCGCCTCGCGAACTGGAAAGCCAACATTTTCAGATCGAATCTCGGCTGCAAGGTCAGGCCGTACGGGCGAGGCAAAGATTAACCGAGAAACGGCGGCGGCGCGACACCCGACACCTCGTTATCGCGCCGGAACAGGCCACCGCCACTCAGTTGGTGGGCCCGCCGCGGTACATGCCCTCGACCTGCGCGGCAAAATGCGTCCAGCACCTTGGGCCGCTTCATCTTCAGGGTCGGCGTCATCAGGCCCTCTTCGACGCTCCAGGGCTCGAGCGACAGGTGGACCTGCCGGATCTTGGCGTAGCCGGGAAAGTCCTTCAGCGCCGCTTTCAGCCGACGCGAGACCGCGCTGCGTACCTTGCTGTTGGTCAGACTCGCCGGCATCCAGCGGATCGACAGCCCCGCTCCTGCGCAAAGGTCGACCAGTGGTCACGCTCGAGCACCAGCAGCGCCGTCAGGTAGGGCCGGCCCTCGCCCACCACCATCACCTGCTCGAACAGGGGGTCGAGGGCAATCGCCGACTCCATGTCGCCCGGCGGTATCTTCTCGCCGTTGGACAACACCAGGATGTCCTTGATCCGGCCGGTGATGTAGATGTGGTTGCGCTCGTCGATGCGCGCCTGGTCGCCGGTGTGCAGCCAACCATCGGGATCGATCACCTGCGCGGTGGCGGCATGGTTGTTCCAGTAGCCGAGCATCACCCCCGGCCCCTTCACCAGCAGCTCGTCGTCGGCACCGATCTTCACCTGGACGTTGCGGATCGGCACCCCGACGCTGCCCGGGATGTTGTCTTCCAGCGGATTGGCGCTGACGATCGGCGCGGTCTCGGTCAAGCCGTAGCCCTGCACGATCGGTACGCCCAGCCCGATGAAGACGCGCGCGATCTCCTCGTTGAGCGCGGCGCCGCCGCTGACCGCGGCGCGCAGCCGGCCACCCAGCTTGGCGCTCACCTTGCCCGCCACCAGGCGTTCGAGCAGCGGCCACAGCAGACTGCCCAGCGGCCAGCGGCCGCGCCCCTGCTGAAACAGGAAACGCTTCCAGCCGATGCTCACGGTCAGGTCGAACAGGCGCTTGGCCAGTTCGCCCTTCTTCTCCATCTGGTCGGCAATGCGTGCCGTACACGCGTTCGAAAATGCGCGGCACCGCGATCAGCACGGTCGGCTTGACGCTGACCAGATCCTCGCCAAGCTGCGCCACCGAGCGCGAATAGGCGACCGCGGAGCCGGTCATTACGGGGAGGTAGTAGCCGGCCGTGCGCTCGAGCGTGTGAGACAGCGGCAGAAACGACAGGAAAACATCTTCCTGGTAGACATCGAGCAGGGTCACGCCGCCATGCGCCACCGACATCATGTTGCGGTGACTGAGCATGACCCCCTTGGGACGCCCGGTGGTACCCGAGGTGTAGACGATCGATGCCAGCGCATCCGGATCGCGCTCCGGTCGCGAAACCAGCTCACCGGCCTGCCCGGGCAGCCAGTCGCGATGATGCGCACGCGCGGATCCTGTTGCGCCAGACGCCGCGCCGCATCGCTGTCGTCCAGCAACAGCACCCGCTGTAGCGGCCCGTCCTCGCCGACCACGTCGGCCAGGCGGCGCCAGCGACCGGCATCCTGCACCAGCAGGATATGCACATCGGCCTCGTTGAGGATGTAGGCGATGTTGTCGGGCCGGTCGTCGGTATACAGCGGCACAGTGACCAGGCCCAGGCTCAGCGCCGCCTGGTCGAACATCACCCACTGCGGGCAATTGCGCAGCTGAATCGCCACCCGTGCGCCGCGCGGCGCATGCTCCTCGTACATGGCGGCCTGCCAGCGCGCCACCTCGTGGGCCATTTCCGACCAGCTGTGGCTGCGCCAGGCGCCGGCATCCTTGTCGTAGTAACGGTAGGCCTCGCGCTCCGGCGTGCGCCGCACCCGGCAGGCAAACAGCCCGTCGAGCGTCAACGATTCGTCCAGCGAGATCAGATTCTCGTGAAACCCGGTCATCCCTCTGCCTCCTCCGCCCGGTCGACTCTGCGGTCGACTTGGCCGTCTACGCGAGTACAAAGTTGGTGTAAAATCACGGTCAGTTTCATACATTTGTGACGATGTTGCCATGCATATCCTGCTCAACGGCGAAAGCCGCGAGATCGCCGACAGACGCCACGCTGGCGCAACTGCTGGCCACGCTCGACCTGCACAACAGGCGTTACGCGGTGGAGATCAACGAAGAACTGATCCCGCGCAGCGAGCACGGCGGGCACGCCCTGCAGGCCGACGACCGTGTCGAGATCGTCCAGGCCATCGGCGGCGGCTGAATCCATCAGGCCGCGGCAACGCCACTACCCCTTCCCATCACCCAACCGGACAGAAGCTTCACCATGTCTCTAGAATAACGACCCGCTGGTAATCGCAGACCGTACCTTTCAGTCCCGCCTGCTGGTCGGAACCGGCAAGTACAAGGACATGGACGAGACGCGTGCCGCGATCGAGGCCAGCGGCGCCGAGATCGTGACCATCGCGGTACGGCGCACCAATATCGGCCAGAACCCCGATGAGCCGAACATCCTCGATGTATTGCCACCGGACCAGTACACCTACCTGCCGAACACCGCCGGTTGCTACGACGCCAAGACCGCGGTGCGCACCTGCAAGCTCGCGCGCGAACTGCTCGACGGCCACGACCTGGTGAAACTCGAGGTACTGGGCGACGAGAAGACCCTGTTCCCCGACGTGATCGCCACCATGAAGGCCGCCGAGGAACTGGTGCGCGACGGCTTCAAGATCATGGTCTACACCAACGACGACCCGATCATCGCGCGCGAACTCGAGGAGATCGGCTGCATTGCCGTGATGCCGCTCGCCGCACCGATCGGCTCCGGGCCTGGGGGTGCGCAACAAGCTGAACATCCGCACCATCGTCGAAAATGCCTCGGTGCCGATTCTGGTCGACGCCGGTGTCGGCACCGCCTCCGACGCCGCCGTGGCCATGGAACTGGGCTGCGATGGCGTGCTGATGAACACCGCCATCGCCGCGGCCAAGAAACCGGTGCTGATGGCCAGCGCCATGCGCAAGGCCATCGAGGCCGGCCGCGAGGCCTTTCTCGCCGGACGCATGCCGGCCAAGCGCTTTGCCTCTGCGTCGTCACCGGTCGACGGCCTGTTCTTCGAATAAGCCCGCCGACGACCCGCACGGTCGCAACGAGCGCCCAACATGTCGAGCAGCGACAACAGCCGACCGGCCACACCGCCAGATCCGCAGCTTCGTGCTGCGCGAAGGCCGCCTGACCCCGGGCCAGCAACGCGCCTTCGAGACCCTGTGGCCGCGCTGGGGCATCGACTTCCGCACGCAGAGCGCTCGACCTGGCGGCCGAATTCGGCAACCACAACCCGGTCTATCTCGAGATCGGTTTTGGCAACGGCGAGAGCCTGGCGGAGATGGCGAGACGCCATCCCGGAGCGCAACTACCTCGGTGTCGAGGTGCACGGGCCGGGCGTCGGACACCTGTTGATCAAACTCGAGGAGTTCGGCTGCAGCAATGTGCGGGTCATCCGCCACGATGCCATCGAGGTGCTCGACCAGATGCTGCCGACGGCCAGCCTGCAGGGCGTGTACCTGTTCTTTCCCGATCCCTGGCACAAGAAACGCCATCACAAGCGCCGCATCCTGCAGGCCGATTTCCTCGATCGCCTCGCGCGTGTCATTCGTCCGGGCGGATTCTTCCACGCGGCGACCGACTGGGAGCACTACGCGCAACAGATGATGGAGGTGCTCAGCGCCGACCCTGAACGGTTCGAGAATCAACAGCGGCGCAGGCCACTTCACCCCGCGCCCGGACGAACGCCCGCTGACCAAGTTCGAGCAACGCGGTCACCGCCTGGGCCACGGGGTCTGGGACCTGTTTTTACGCCGCCGCGCATGAGCCGGCTCTGCATCCAGCCAGTTGCGCGCGCGCGGCGTCAGGGTCGACCGGCTGACGATCGACGACGGCGCCTGCGCCGCCCTTTCCGGCCCGTCGGGCAGTGGCAAGACACTGCTGCTGCGCGCCATCGCAGACCTCGATGAGAGCAGCGGTGAGATCCGGCTCGACGAGCTGTCACGCGACGCCATCGACGGTCCGGGCTGGCGACGACGGGTGATGTACGTGTCCGCCGAGAGCCATTGGTGGCAGCCGTCGGTCAGGCCACACGCGGCGCAGTGGGATGACGCCCACCTGGAGGCGCTCGGCTTCACCCCGGAGGTACTCGATTGGGAGATCCAGCGCCTGTCCAGCGGCGAACGCCAACGCCTCGCGCTCGCCCGTGCCCTGGCCCACGATCCCGCCGCATTGCTGCTCGACGAGCCAACGGCCAATCTCGACCAGGCCAATGCCAGCCGGGTCGAACAGCTGGTCGAAAACTGGCGCAGTACCACCAGAGGATGCGTCCTGTGGGTCAGCCACGATGCAGAACAACGCACCCGCGTTGCCGACAGCGACTATGTCATCCGCAACGGCGAATTGAGGGCAGTCGATGAACGCTGACCGCCTGATCATGCTGTCGCCGTTCGACCTGGCACTTGCCGCCGGCCTGGTCCTGCTGCTTGCCGCGCTGTCCTGGTACCTGCGTTTAGGCATTGGCAAGCGGATGCTGATTGCCGCTGCACGCAGCACGGTGCAACTGCTGTTGCTGGGCCTCGTACTGAAGGCACTGTTCAGCTCGGTCAACCCGTGGCTGGTCGGTGGCCTGGCGATGGTCATGCTGGGCGTTGCCGGCTACGAGGTTATGGCACGGCAAAAGCATCGGCTGAAGGGTTTCTGGGGCTACGGCACCGGCGCGGTGTCGATGTTCCTGTCGTCGTTCTCGATCACGATCCTCGCCCTGCTGGCGATGCTGCAGCCAACGCCCTGGTATGCACCGCAATACGCGATCCCGCTGCTCGGCATGCTGCTCGGCAACACCATGACCGGCGTCGCCGTCGCGCTCGACAACCTGACGTCGCAGACGCTCGACAAACGGCACCAGATCGAGGCCCGCCTGGCGCTGGGCGAGACCGCCAACGGCGCCATCGCCGACATCCGTCGCGAGGCCCTGCGCGCCGGCCTGATACCCGATCGTCAACGCCATGACCACCGCCGGCATCGTCAGCCTGCCCGGCATGATGACCGGGCAGATCCTCGCCGGCAGCCCACCGATGGAGGCCGCCAAGTATCAGCTGCTTATCCTGTTCCTGATCGCTGCGGGGACGGGATTGGGTAGTATGAGTGCGGTAATGTTGGCCTCTCGAAGGCTATTCGATGAGCGATCCCGGCTGATGCGGGACCGCTTGACTCATTGAGGGCTCGTCGCGGGATGGTTACGTGCGGATTCGCAAATCGGAGATAATTTCATCAACCTGACGAACATTTTGCTGCTGCTAGGAATTGGGGCGATCGTATGGATCTGGCTCGACAGCGCGCGTGCGCGCGAGTTTGCCAACACCCTGGCCGAGCGCTATTGCACGAACCGTGGGCTGCAGTTTCTCGATCAGACGGTCTCGCTGAGCCGCGTAGGCGTGCGCTGGACCAGCAATGGCCTGCGCATCCGGCGGATGTTCCGTTTTGATTTCAGTCTCGAGGGCGTGGGTCGGCGCACCGGCTATGTGCTGATGCTGGGTTCGACGCTCGAATCGATCGAAGACGGCCTGCCGAGTCCCGCCCCCGACCCGGAAAAAGACACCGACACCGACACCGGCGCAGAAAAACCCGCGACCGAGCGGCACGACAGCAAGGTCCTACCGTTCAAGCGCAAAGACTAGGCTACCGGGCTACTTGACGACCTTGAGCGCCGGCTTGCCACTGGGTGGCGGCGTCGGGCGGTCGGGTTGCGGTGGTTCCGGCCGGCTGTCCTCGTCGTCAGGGAACAGCATGCCCTTGCCGTTTTCGCGCGCGTAGACACCCAGCACGGCGTCCGGGGGCAGCGAGATCGGGAACGCGGATCCGCCGAAGCGGGCCTCGAAGGCGATCAGCTCGTTGCCCAGCTCCAGATCACGCACGGCGTTCGGGCTGACGTTGAGCACGATGCGCCCTTCTTCGACGTAGTGATCCGGGACATGCACCGCGTCGCGATGGGCATCGACCAGCAGGTACGGTGTCAGATCGTTATCGACCAGCCACTCGTACAGGGCACGAATCAGGTAGGGACGATTGGAGGTCATTTCCAGCAGACCATTGTTTCTCAGCGGCGCATCTCGCGCTCGTCCTCGGTCAGGCTGGCGATGAAGCCATTGCGCTTGAACAGGGTGCCCGCGTAGACATTCACCTGCTTGGCGGCCTCGCCAGCGACCTCGACACCGAGGGAAGGCAGACGCCACAGCAACGGGGCGATGCTGGCATCGACCAGGGAGAACTCCTCGCTCATGAAGAACGGCTTGTGCGCGAATACCGGGGCCGCGGCAGTCAGCCCTTCGCGCAGTTCCTTGCGTGCCTTGGTCGCGGGTTTGCCGCCGCCCAGGATCTGATCGACCAGGCCATACCAGTCGTTCTCGACGCGATACATGTACAGGCGCGAGCTCGCACGTGACACCGGATCAACCGGCAGCAGCGGCGGGTGCGGGAAACGCTCGTCGAGGTACTCGCAGATGATGCGCGAGTCGTACAGCGCGAGATCGCGATCGACCAGGGTCGGCACGGTGCCGTAGGGATTGAGATCCATCACGTCGTCGGGCAGGCTCAGCGGATCGACGTCAACGATCTCGCAGGTGACGTTCTTTTCCGCCAGGACCATTCGAACCCGGTGGCTGTGCAGACTCTGTGGATCGGAAAACAGGGTCATCACGGATCGGCGGGTTGCGACGGCGGTCATCAATTTTTTACTCCGGCTCGTTGCTGGCCATCAGGTGAAAGCCAGAACATAAAAAAGGCGCATAGTATACCAGACTATGCGCCTTTCAATTTCACTGGCCGGACTGACCGGTCAGTGGACGTCCTTCCACCATTCCTTTTTCATCAGGTAGGCGATGACGGTGAACACCACGAGGAACAGGATCACCCATACCCCCATGCGCTGGCGTTCGAGCTTCATCGGCTCCGAGATGTAGGCAAGGAAGGTCGAGAGATCACGTGCGACCTGGTCGTATTCGGCCGGCGTAAGGCTGCCCGGCTGCGACAACACCAGGTGGTCGACCACACGCTCCAGGCGGTAGCCCTCACCCTGCTCCTTCGCGTAGACATCAGCCGCGGCCTCGGTATCGAAATCCGCCACTGTATGGCCGTCGTGATGCACCTCGTAGCGGTACACCGCGTCCTGTATGCCCTGCATCTGCCACAGTACGTGCGGCATGCCCACGTTCGGGAATACCGTGTTGTTGACGCCCATGGGACGTGACGGGTCGGTGTAGAAGCCCTTCAGGTAGCTGTAGATCCAGTCAGCACCAGGACGGATGCGCGCGGTAAGCGTCAGGTCGGGTGCGGGTGCACCGAACCACTTGCCCGCGTCTTCCACCGGCATCGCGATCTTCATCAGGTCGCCCGGCTTGCCCCCGGCAAACATCAGGTTCTGCTTGATGTCGTCTTCGCTCAGGCCGACGTTGGTGAACAGCTTGTAACGCACGTACTGGGCCGAGTGGCAACCCATGCAGTAATTCACGAACTGCTTGGCACCACGCTGAATCGCGGCGTGGTTGTTGAGGTCGATATTGGCCTGCTGCAGCGCAACACCGCCTCCCGCTGCCATGCCCGTCATCGGGGCCAGGGCCAGGACAAATAGAGCAATCAGCTTTTTCATTTCGTTACCCTCTCCGGCACGGGCTTGGTCTTGTCTATCTTGCTGTAGAAAGGCATCAGCAGGAAGAACGCGAAATACAAAGCCGTAAAGATCTGCGCCAGCAGGGTCTTGGCCGGCGTCGACGACTGCATACCCAGCCAGGCGAGCATCACAAAGGTGACCACGAAGGTCGCGATAGCAACCTTGGTGATCATCCCCTTGTAGCGGATCGACTTGACCGGGCTGCGATCCAGCCAGGGCAGGAAGAACAGCACGATGATCGCGGCGAACATCACCACAACACCCGGGAACTGAGAATTAAACATCGGTGGCACCGCACGCAACATCGCGTAGAACGGCGTGAAGTACCAGACCGGTGCAATGTGTTCCGGGGTCTTCAGCGGGTTGGCCGGCTCAAAGTTGGGCGGCTCGATGAACAGGCCCCCGAAGTCCGGCCAGAAAAACACGATGCCGAGGAAGAAGATCATGAACACACCGACACCGACGATATCCTTGACCGAGTAGTACGGATGGAAGCGGATTCCGTCTTTCGGAATCCCGTTCTCGTCCTTGTTCTTCTTGATCTCGATGCCATCCGGGTTGTTCGAGCCCACTTTATGCAGCGCGACAATGTGGATGAACACCAGGGCCGCCAGCACGAAAGGCAGCAGGAAATGCAGCGCAAAGAAGCGGTTGAGCGTGGCGTCCGAGATGACGTAGTCACCACGGATCCAGATCGACAGCGGCTCACCGATGCCAAACGGGAATGCGGCAAACAGGTTGACGATAACCTGGGCCCCCCAGTACGACATCTGTCCCCAGGGCAGCAGGTAGCCCATGAAGGCGGTTGCCATCATGGCCACGTAGATGATCACGCCAATGATCCACAGCAGCTCACGCGGCCGGCGGTAAGACCCATAGATCAGACCACGGAACATGTGCAGGTAAATAACCAGGAAAAACATCGAGGCGCCGGTCGAGTGCAGATATCGCAGCAACCAACCGTAGTCGACATCACGCATGATGTATTCGACCGAGGCAAAGGCATCGGCCGCAGATGGCTTGTACAGCATGGCCAGCCAGACGCCGGTCACGATCTGCAGCACCAACACAAGCATCGCCAGCGAGCCGAAGAAGTACCAGAAGTTGAAGTTCTTCGGCGCGTAATACTCGGCCAGATGCTCATTCCAGACCTTGGTGGCCGGAAAACGTTCATCGATCCAGTTCATGAAGCTCATGCTGCACCTCCGTCAACACCAATGAGGATGACGTCGTCAGACAGGTATTGGTGCGGCGGCACCACCAGGTTTGTCGGCGCGGGTACGCCTTTGTAGACGCGCCCCGCCAAGTCGAATGTGGAACCGTGGCAGGGGCAGAAAAAGCCGCCCTTCCAATCCGGCCCGAGGTCGGCCGGGGCCAGTTCCGGGCGATGCGTCGGCGAGCAGCCCAGATGGGTACAGATTCCCACCAGTACGACGTACTCGGGCTTGATCGAGCGCCCCGGGTTCTTGCAGTAGGCCGGCTGCTGGGTTTCCACGTCCGAATTCGGATCGGCCAGCTTGGCGTCGAGGGTCTTGAGGTCAGCGAGGTTCTGCTCGGTGCGGCGCACCACCCAGGTGACCTTGCCGCGCCACTTCAGGCGCAGCAGCGCGCCGGGCTCGAGTTTGCTGATATCGGCTTCTTCCGGAGCGCCGAGGGCCTTGGCGCGCTCGGACGGATTCCAGGACGCGATAAATGGCACGGCAGCAAAGCCGACACCCACCGCTCCCACCACGGCCGTTGTGGCCGTCAGGAAACGGCGTTTCTTGAGATCTACGCCTTCTGAACTCATGGATGGACTCCCCAGGACCCGGAACGACAAGGGAAACGCGCTACTGCTCCGGATCGAATTAAGAATATGCTGAATTTCCCTAAACGACCGCGGATTCTCCAACATGGGCTATCCCCGGTCAAGGAAGGGGGATCTATGACAAGGGTGGTTTCAACCCAATACTGACCCAGGTCAGCCGATCTCATGCCGGATTGGGCAAATCGATGAACCGATGGGACAGTCCGAACCGTTCGGCCAACTCGCCGCCCAGGGCCTGAACCCCGTAGCGCTCGGTCGCATGATGGCCGGCAGCAAGAAACAGAATCCCCAATTCGTTCGCCTGGTGCAGCGTCTGTTCGGAGATCTCGCCGCTGATGAAGGCCTCGAAGCCGGCGGCGGCCGCCTGCTCGATCTGACCCTGCGCCGCGCCGGTGCACCATGCGATCCGGCGTAGCGGCTGCGGCGCAGGTCCGACCACCAGCGGGGTACGCCCCAGTGCCGCCGCGACCCGGGCGACCAGATCATCGGCGGACAGCGCCTGGGCGAGCTCCACGCCCCACAACAGGCCGTCCACCGGTGCGCACTGGCCGAAGCCGAGACGCAGCCCGAGCTGCCGGTTGTTGCCCAGTTCCGGGTGGGCGTCGAGCGGCAGATGGTAGGCCAGCAGCCCCATATCGGCGCGCATCAGGGTTCTGATCCGTCGCCCCTTCATGCCGACCAGCGGGTACGCCTCGCCACGCCAGAAGTAGCCGTGGTGGACCAGTACCAGGTCGGCCCCGGCGGCCAGCGCGGCCTCGAGCAGTGCCTGGCTCGCCGTCACCCCGCTGACCAGCGTCTGCACGGTCTGTCGCCCCTCGACCTGCAGCCCGTTCGGACAATAGTCATCGAAGGCGGCGGCATCGAGACGCTGCTCGCAATACGCAACAATTTCGTTCAGTTCTGCCATGGGATGCGTCACGCGAAAATGGATCGTCATGATAGTGTATGCACATGAAGTGGTATCGCGCATTCACCTTCCTGTTTACCTCCGTCGCCACCGGTCTCGCGGCCGCGTTCCTGGTGCTGCTGCTGCGCCCGGACCTGGCCGGCCGCTCACCCACGCCGCCGCCCAAACCGCTGCTGCTCGAACGCAGCGGCGGACCGGTTTCCTATGCCGACGCAGTGCAACGTGCCGCACCCGCCGTGGTCAACGTGTTCGCCACCAAGATCACCCGACAGAAACCACACCCGCTGTTCGAGGACCCGCTGTTCAAGCGCTTCTTCGGCGAGCAGGCCAGCCAGCCCCGCTTCAAACGTGAGAACAGCCTTGGCTCCGGCGTCATCGTCGACAGCAACGGCTACGTGCTGACCAACAACCACGTCATCGAAGCCGCCAGCGAGATCGAGATCGTGCTGGGCGACGGACGCAGCCTGCCGGCGCGCATCGTCGGCACCGATCCGGAGACCGATATCGCGGTACTGCAGGCGGCGGGACACAAGCTGCCGGTGGCCTCGCTCGGCCAGTCCGACGAGATGCAGGTGGGCGACGTGGTCATGGCCATCGGCAACCCCTTCGGCGTCGGCCAGACCGTGACCATGGGCATCGTCAGCGCCACCGGGCGCAACCAGCTCGGCATTACCGATTTCGAGAATTTCATCCAGACCGATGCGGCGATCAACCCCGGCAACTCGGGTGGCGCGCTGATCAACGCACTGGGCGACGTGGTCGGCATCAACACCGCGATCTTTTCGCAGAGCGGCGGTTCGCACGGCATCGGCTTCGCAGTTCCGATCCAGCTCGCCAGCGATGTCATGCAACAGATCATCGACCACGGCCGGGTGATCCGCGGCTGGCTCGGCATCACCGGCCAGGATCTCACGCCGGTGCTGGCCGAATCCCTCGAGATGCCCTTCCGCGACGGCATCCTGGTCTCGGGTGTACTGGGTGACGGGCCGGCGGATCAGGCCGATCTCAAACCCGGCGACCTGATCGTGCAGATCGATCGCAAACCGGTCAGCGGCTCGCAGGACATGCTCAAGACCATCGCCGGCAAGGCACCGGGCAGCCCCCTGTCGATCACCGTGGTACGCGGCGGCAGCGAGGTCCGCCTGGTAGCCATGGTCGGCGAGAGGCCCTCGATCAAGTGAACGCCGTCAATTGGCGAGCCGACAGGAGCAAGGTATGGGCTTTTTCGACTTTCTCCGCCGACCCGGCGCGCAGCGCGACCAGGTGGCGATCGACATCGACGTTGCAACCGGGGTGCTCGAACAATGCCCGGTATGCCGCGGCATCTCCGACAGGCAGCGTGACGACCGCCTGCCCGCCGCCGATCTCGAGGCCCATCAGCGCTTCGACCGCCTGGACCCCAGCATCGCGGTATTCGATGGCGACCGCGACGACCTGTTGCACAGACTCCGAACCGTGCGCCGGGGATTCGACTACGAATGCACCTGTCAAAAGGCCGGATAGGGGCCCCTATTGATGACCATTACGCATCCCCGACCCGGTCTCGCCGCGCGCCCGCTGCTGATTCTCGCTTTCCTGGTCGCGCTGGCCGGCAGCAACCACGCGCTGGCCGCACCCGAGAGTGAAGCGATCCGGCAGCTGCGCGCCGATTGCCACCTCGAGGCCGAGGCCGCAGGCCTCAAGGGCAACGACCTGGACAGCTTCGTCGAGGAGTGTGTCGCCGACCTGCTGTCGGTGCAGCTCGGGAATGTGTCGAGGGACTGAACCGCAACGGGCTCAGGGGTTTGCTGCAACCACCTCGGCGAATGCCGCGATCAGGGCGTCGTTCTCGGCCGGCGTGCCCACTGTCGGGCGCAGGCAATCGTGCAGCAGCGGGTGCGCGCCATCCAGTTTCTTGATCAGCACCCCCTGGTCGCGCAACCCTTCGAACCATGCCGCGGCCCGTCCCTGCGGCGTGCGCAGCAGCAGAAAATTCGCATCCGAGGGGAACACCTGCACGCCCTCGAAACGCGCCAGGGCCGTCGCCAGGCGCTCACGTTCAACCCGGATCGCCTGCGTCTGCCGGTCAAACACCGCCTTGTGTTGCATCGCGAACTCGGCGCTGGCCTGGGTCAGCACGTTGATGTTGTACGGCAGCCGAACCTTGTCGAACTGATCCAGCCAGGCGGCGGGACCGGCCAGCAGGCCGAGGCGCAGACCGGCCAGGCCCATCTTCGACACCGTGCGCATCACCACCAGGTTGTCGAACTCGCCAAGCCGGGACATGAAACTCGCAGCGGTGAAAGGCGCGTAGGCCTCGTCCACGACCACCAGGCCCGGCGCGGCGCGGATGATATCGACGATCGCCTGCTCGTCGAACAGGTTGGCGGTCGGGTTGTTCGGGTAGGCGATGAATACGACCGCAGGCTGGTGCTCGTCCATGGCCTGCAGCACGGCCTCACGATCCAGGCTGAAGTCATCCGCGCGCAACGGCACGCCGACATAGTGCATGCCGCAGAAGATCGCGATCATGCGGTACATCACGAAGCCCGGATCCACCGAGAGCACGCTGCGTGACGGCCCGGCCAGGGCCATCGCGATCATCTGGATCAGCTCGTCGGAGCCGTTGCCGAGCAGCAGCCGCATCCCGGCCGGCACAGCCATGGCATCGGCCAGGCGCGCGCTCAGGGCACTGGCGCCTGGGTCGGGGTAGCGGTTGACGTCGGTCTGGCGCAGCACATCCAGCCAGGCATCGCGCAACTCGGCCGGCCAGGTGTAGGGGTTCTCCATCGCGTCCAGCTTGATCAGGCCGGCCGCCGGCTGCACATGGTAGGCGGCCAGTTCGCGGATCTCGGGGCGGATCCAGTGGGCGACGAGTTGCGAAAGCGAGTCCGACATGGCGTTACCGATGTTGCGGGTTGAAAACAGGCGGATTGAAAACGGACGGCCTGGTTGCCCGGCCGGCAAACACTAGTCGTCTAGCCGGTACTCTGCCGAGCGTGCGTGCGCCTCAGCCCTTCACCACGCGCCAGTATCGAGGCCGTCCTGCCCAGGGTCTGCGCGCCCGCCGGCGACACCATGATCAGGCTGGAACGCTTCTGGAAATCGTACACCCCGAGCGGCGAGCTGAAACGCGCGGTGCGCGAGGTCGGCAACACGTGATTCGGCCCGGCACAGTAGTCACCCAGCGGCTCGGAGGTGTGCCGCCCCATGAAGATGGCACCGGCATGCTGGATCTTTTCCGCATACGCGACCGGATCGGCAACCGACAGCTCCAGGTGTTCCGGCGCGATGAAGTTGCCGACATCGGCGGCCTCGTCGAGATCGCGGCAGACGATCAGGGCACCACGCGCGCGCAGCGCGGTCTCGATGATCTCGCGGCGCTGCATCCCCGGCAGCAGCCGGTCGATGCTGCTGCTCGACCGCGAGCGACGAAATCGGCATTCGGGCACAACAGGATCGACTGCGCATCCTCGTCGTGCTCGGCCTGCGAGAACAGGTCCATGGCGACCCAGTCCGGATCGGTGTCGCCGTCGCAGATCACCAGGATCTCGGACGGGCCCGGCGACCATGTCGATACCGACCTGGCCGAATACCGTGCGTTTGGCCGTGGCCACGTAGATATTGCCGGGGCCGACGATCTTGTCGACCGGCGGCACCGATTCGGTGCCGTAGGCCAGCGCGGCCACCGCCTGCGCGCCGCCGACCGCGAACACCCGGTCGACCTCGCAGACATGCGCCGCGGCCAGCACCAGTTCATTCAGCTCACCGCGCGGCGTCGGCACCACCATGATCAGTTCGGCCACCCCGGCGACCTTGGCCGGCAGCGCGTTCATCAGCACCGAAGACGGGTAGGCCGCCTTGCCGCCCGGCACGTACAGCCCGACCCGGTCGAGCGGCGTGACCTTCTGACCGAGCACCGTGCCGTCGGCCTCGGTATAGGTCCAGCCCTCCATTTTCTGCCGCTCGGCATACGCACGCACGCGCCCGGCGGCATGCTGCAGCGCCTCGCGCTGATCGGCCGGGATCGTCTCCCAGGCCTGCTCGAGCCGCGCCAGCGGGATCTCGAGATCCGCGGCGCTTGCCGCCTGCCAGCCATCGAAACGGTTGGTGTAATCGACCAGCGCCGCATCGCCGCGCGCGCGAATCTCGGCGATCACCTCCTGGACCACCTGGTTGACCCCACCATCGGAGACCGACTCCCAGGCCAGCAGGGCATCCAGCTGTTGCTGGAAATCGGCGTCTGCCGTGTTCAGTTTGCGAATATCAGCCATTTGTTTGTATCCGGATCGGGGGAACGCAGGGTGCTCAAAGTAAACGCAAAGGGCGCGAAAATTCAATGCGAAAGCCGGGAAAACAACCGCAGAAGCATCAATGCTTAGACCGCGGGCCGGAGATCGCCAACCGCAGGCTCCAGCGCCGGGGCGGCCGGGCTAGTGGGCCACTAAGTGGTCGCCTCGACCGCCTCGCGCAGGGCATCGACCAGGGCGTGCACGGTGGCGTGCTTCATCTTCCACGAGGCCTTGTTGACCACCAGGCGGGAGCTGATGTCGTGCATATGCTCGAGCGGCACCAGGCCGTTGGCCTTCAGGGTGTTGCCCGATTCCACCAGGTCGACGATCACCTCGGACAGGCCGACCAGCGGCGCCAGTTCCATCGAACCGTACAGCTTGATCACCTCGACCTGCTGACCGCGCGCGGCGAAAAAGGCACGCGCCGAATTTACGTACTTGGTGGCGATACGCATCCGCCGGGCCTCGATGTCGGCGTCGGGATACCCGGCGACCATCATCCGGCAACGGGCAATCCGCAGATCGAGCGGCTCGTACAGCCCCTCGCCGCCATGCTCCATCAGCACGTCCTTGCCGGCGACGCCGATATCGGCGGCACCCCATTGCACATAGGTCGGCACATCGGTGGCGCGGATCAGGACAAATTTCACCTGCGGATGCGAGGTGTCGAGGATCAGCTTGCGGCTGGTCTCCGGGTCATCCAGCGGCTCGATCCCGGCCTGCTTCAGCAGCGGCAGGGTGTCCTTGAAGATGCGCCCTTTGGACAGCGCAATGGTCAACGGCGATTCGATTGCTACGTTCATGCTTCGCGTCTCAGCCCGGTACCCGGCGAATCCGTGCACCGAGTCCGGCAAACTTGTCTTCGATATTCTGATAACCACGATCGACGTGATAGATCCGATCGACCAGGGTCTCGCCATCCGCCACCAGGCCGGCCAGCACCAGGCTGGCCGATGCGCGCAGATCGGTGGCCATCACCGGCGCCCCGGTCAGGCGCGGGACGCCGCTGCAGATCGCGGTATTGCCCTCGAGCTTGATTTTCGCACCCATGCGCTGCAGTTCCTGCACATGCATGAAGCGATTTTCGAACACCGTCTCGGTGATCGTACCGACACCCTCGGCGACACTGTTCAGGGCGGTGAACTGGGCCTGCATATCGGTCGGGAACGCCGGATAGGGGGCGGTATGCACATTCACCGCCTTGGGGCGGCGGCCGTGCATGTCGAGCAGGATGGAGTCCTCACCGATCGTCAGTTCGGCGCCGGCCTCGCGCAGCTTCTGCAACACCGCATCCAGTTGCGTCGGGTCGGTATCGCGCACATTCACCCGCCCGCCACTGATGGCGCCGGCGACCAGGAAGGTGCCGGTCTCGATACGGTCCGGCGATACATGGTACTCGGTGCCGTGCAGCGATTTCACGCCCTCGATCTCGATCGTCGTCGTGCCGGCGCCGCGCACCTTCGCGCCCATGGCGTTCAGGCAGTTCGCCAGGTCGACCACCTCGGGCTCGCGTGCGGCATTCTCGATCAGGGTCACCCCATCGGCCAGCGCCGCCGCCATCATCAGGTTTTCCGTGCCGGTCACGGTGACGATATCCAGTACCAGGCGCACGCCTTTGAGCCGGCTCGCCCGGGCCTTGATGTAGCCGCCTTCGACCGACACCTCGGCGCCCATCGCGCGCAGCCCCTCGATGTGCAGATCGACCGGGCGCGAACCGATGGCGCAACCACCGGGCAGCGATACATCGGCCTGGCCGCACCGCGCCAGCAGCGGCCCCAGCACCAGGATCGAGGCGCGCATGGTCTTGACCAGCTCGTAAGGGGCGAACGGGTTGTCGATACTGCTGGCGTCGATTTCGACCCGCATCTTTTCGTCGACCGTGAGGTTGACGCCCATGCGGCCGAGCAATTCCATGGTCGTGGTGATATCGCGCAGATGCGGGATGTTTCCGATCACCATCGGATCCTCGGCCAGCAGGGTCGCTGCGAGAATCGGCAGTGCGGCATTTTTTGCGCCGGAGATACGAACATCGCCCGACAGGGGTTTGCCCCCAGTTATGATCAGTTTATCCATGAATTCGAGCGCGAAACGCGCACCAGCGAGCCTGAAAGGGCGTCAATGATAATGAAATTCGGCCGCTTGCGGGAGGGCAGGCGACCTGGCCGGGCAATTTTGCAGGGTTCAGCCGGGATTCTGGGTAAGCAATGTCTCGCATTGCGACATGCTGGCGAGGTCGAGCAACTCGCGCGGAATATCGACCAGGTTCAGCCTGCAGTCGGCGCGGCGCGCCACGTCGCGCGCCTCGACCAGCATCACCAGTCCGGCGCTGTTCGACTGGGTCACCCCGGCGAGCGACAGGGTCACCGCATCACCTGCCGTCAGCAGTTTCTCCAGCGCCTGCCAGGTCGTTGGCACCGACGAAAAATCAAGCGCCCCGGACAACACCCAACGCCGGTCTCCATCGACGGTCAGCGCGGCCTCCGTCACTTTTTCGACGGCCGGTTTTTCTCGGTCAGGGCGCTAATCAGCCCATCGATGCCCTGGCGCTGCACCGCGGTGGCGAACTGGCTGCGGTAGTTGGTGATCAGGCTAACGCCATCGATCACCACGTCGTACACCATCCATTTCTGCGCTTCGTTCAGGCTCAGTCGATAACTGATCGGGATCGGCGGCGCGTTGGCGGCCGAAATTCGCGTCGGGATCAGGACCTTGGTCGCATTCGGCGGATACTGCACCGGGAGATACTCGATCCGCTGACCGGAATAGCCCAGCAGGGCGGTCGCGTAGGTGCGCACGAGCAACTCGCGGAACTGCTCCGTCACCTGCAGTTTCTGCGCATCGCTGGCCTGACGCCAGAACCGCCCCATCGCCGATTGCGACATGCTGCGAAAATCGAAATGCGGGATCACGGTTTCCTGCACGAGCGGGTAGACCAGTGACGGATCGGCCTCCAGGTCAGTCTTGCGGGCGGTTACCTCGGCCAGCACGCGTTCACCGGTCAGGCGAATCATCTGTTGCGGATCCTCGATCGCCGCGACGGCGAACGACGACAACAAAAAGATCCCAGCCAGGCAGCCACGGACGATTTGGGTCGTTTGCATCATTTTGCTCCTTCCTGCGCCTTGCCGTAGATGAACTGTCCGATCACCTCTTCCAGCACCAGGGCAGACTGGGTAACGGCAATCTCGCTGCCCTCCTTTAGCACCTCTTCGCTGCCACCGGGATCAAGACCGACATATTGCTCGCCGAGCAGGCCCGCGGTAAGGATCTTCGCAAAGGTATCATCCGGGATGCCGTCATACTGCGAATAGATTCCCAGAACGGCCACCGCGCGGAAATCTTTCGGGTCGTAGTAGATATCAAGTACGCGGCCCACCTCGACCCCGGCCATGGTAACCGGCGACTTGACCTTGAGCCCGCCGATGTTGTCGAAACGGGCCATGACCTGGTACGAATCGCCGGAGTGGACGCTCCCGAGGTTGCTGACCTGCATCGCGAGGAAAAACAGCGCGAGGAAGCCCGCCGCCATGAAGGCGCCGACCAGTATCTCCATTTGTCTCGTTTTTGACATCTTCAGTTCCCGTCCGCGATCAGTTGAACATCAGCGCGGTCAAAACAAAATCAAGCCCCAGCACCGCGAGCGAGGAGTGCACCACGGTGCGCGTGGTGGCGCGGCTGACCCCCTCGGAGGTCGGCACACAATCGTAGCCCTGGAAAATCGCAATCCAGGTACACACAACACCGAACACGACGGATTTGATCACCCCGTTGAGCACATCACCGCTCCAGTCGATCTGCGACTGCATCTGCGCCCAGTAGGTGCCTTCGTCCACACCCAGCAGCCCGACCCCGACGAACCAGCCACCGTATACGCCCAGCATGCTGAACAGCGCCGCCAGCAGCGGCATCGACAGGATGCCCGCTATCAGGCGCGGCGTCAGCACCCGATGCTCCGGGTTCACCGCCATCATCTCGAGACCGGACAACTGCTCGGTCGCTTTCATCAGGCCGATCTCGGCCGACAGCGCAGAACCGGCACGCCCGGCGAACAGCAATGCGGTCACCACCGGGCCCAGCTCGCGCACCAGCGAGGCCGCAACCATCACCCCCAGGGTCGCCTCGGCGCCAAAGCGCGACAGGATGTAGAAGCCCTGCAGGCCCAACACCATACCGACAAATACCCCGGACACCGCAATGATCAGCACGGTCAGCACGCCGACCGACAACATCTGCTCGAGCAGCAGGCGCGGGCGGCGCAGCAGTTCCGGCAGGCCGCGGATCATTGCCAGCATCAGCAGGTTGGCCCGTCCGAGACGGGCGGAAAACTCGAGGCCCCTGCGCCCCAGGGCAGCCAGCCAATCGATCACGGCGACACCTCGAACAGGTCGGCTTCAAGCTCGGGCGCGGAATAGTGAAACGGCACCGGCCCATCCGGCAGCCCGCCCATGAATTGCCGGGTCCACTCGACGCCGTCATTGCGCAGCTTGTCCGGCGCACCCGATTCGACGACCTTGCCGTTGGAGATGACGTAGATCAGATCGGCGATCGCCGCGGTCTCGGCCACATCGTGCGACACGACGACGCTGGTGATACGCGCCGCATCGTTGAGCCGACGGATCAGCTGCACCAGCACACCCATGGAGATCGGATCCTGACCGGTGAACGGCTCGTCGTACATGATCATCATCGGATCGAGCGCAATCGCCCGCGCCAGCGCCACGCGGCGCGCCATGCCGCCGGAGAGCTCGCTCGGCATCAGGTCGACGCGCACCGCGCAGCCCCACGGCCTCGAGCTTCAGCAGCACCAGCTTGCGGATCATCGAGTCGGTGAGCCGGGTGTGCTCGCGCAGCGGGTAGGCGACGTTCTCGAACACCGACAGATCGGTCAGCAGGGCGCCGCTCTGGAACAGCATGCCCATGCGCATGCGCAGACGATACAGCTCGCGCGGTCGACAGGGCATGCACGTCCTCGCCGTCGACCTCGATGGTGCCCGCATCGGGCTTCAGCTGGCCGCCGATCAGCTTCAGCAGGGTGGTCTTGCCGGTGCCCGAAGGCCCCATGATGGCGGTGACGCCGCCGCGCGGGATATCGATATCCACGCCGTCGAAGATCACGCGCGAACCGCGATTGAACTTCAGTCCGCGGATACGGACCAGGACATCATCAGAAGAAGATGAAGAGTTTTGACTCATTGAACCTATCAGACCACGGCGCGCCAGTTATTAGCTTGCAGAGCTCGGGCGGGCACAACGCCAAAGCGAGCGTGCAATTCTGGGCACCGCCCCAAAGCGCGTCAAGCCGCGGTTTTTCAACGCCCCCGGCGAGCCCCTGGCCCAGCCCCCACTAGCCCGACCCCATGAGCTGCAGCAGGGTGCGCAGTTCGGGAACGATCCCAGGGTTGGCCGCCGGCCCGTCGATCAACAGCATCCGGACTTTCGGGTCGAGCACTGCCGCACGGTCGCGCAGCCGGCGCAGGTCGGTCGACTCGAGCACCCAGCGCTCAACCAGCGCCGCGCCGGAGGCATCCGCCCAGCAATCGGCACCCGCGGCCAGGAATTGCGGCCACGCAGGTCCTGCAGCAACCGGCTTTTCGGCCAGCAGCGCCACCCGGCACCCGTCGAACCGGGCGAGATGGCGCGCCGACGGCAGGCCCCGAACCGCTGTCTGTAGCAGGAACAGCAACGATTCCGGCGCATCATCGACCGCCGCGTCGAGACCCTCGTCGTCGACACACCACTGCTCGGCCGGCAGCATCACGCACTCACAGTCGTTTGCCAGGTAGGACAGGCGCCAGTCGGCGGGCAGATCTTCCGGATAGTAATCTCCCATCCAGTCGGCGCGCCGCCAGTCAACCATGCCGAGCAGCAGGCGGTCTTCGGGGTTAAGATCAGACAAGATTCACAACCTGCAGCCGACGGTGATGGCCGAGATTCTACCCTTCAAGCGACCCAAGGCCAGCGAGCGACATCGCGGCAAGACACTGTGTCGCAACGGCCATCACAAATGGGCGATCGACAAGCAATCGGTATTCGACGTAAAACTCGGCCGACTGGTCAATCGCTACCGCTGTGAGCGTTGCGGCCAGACCAAGGTCCGGTCCGACTGATCCGCGCCGCGCCGGCCCGAATCCACGCCCCAAGGGCCTTCCCTTGGACAAGCGCCGGGGCTTCCGCGACAATCCGCGCTTCTTTTTTACGTCGCGACGACTGAAACAAACGCCCCATGCTGCTGCCCATCGTCTCCATCGTTCTGGGACTCGGACTCCTTGTCTGGGGTGCCGACCGCTTTGTCATCGGCTCGGCATCGCTCGCCCGCAACCTCGGCATACCGCCCCTGCTAATCGGCCTGACCGTGGTCGGATTCGGCACCTCCGCGCCCGAGATCCTGGTCGCCACGATGGCCTCCATGCAGGGCAACCCGGGGATTGCGATTGGCAACGCCATTGGCTCGAACATCGCCAATATTGCGCTGATCCTGGGCGCTACCGCGCTGATTGCCCCTTTAACCGTGCAATCCGACATGCTGCGGCGCGAATACCCGCTGCTGCTCGCGGTCAGTGTCGGCGCCTACCTGCTGATGCTGGACGGCGACCTGACGCAGCTGGACGGAGCCATCCTGCTGACCGGCCTGCTGGTGGTGATGTTTCTGCTGGTGCGCATCGGTCTGGGCCGCCGCGATAACGACCCGCTGGCCAACGAGATGGAGGCCGAGATCCCGGGCGACGTGTCCACCGGGGCCGCGGTGGCCTGGTTCCTGGTCGGCCTGGCCGTGTTGATCCTCAGCTCGCGGATGCTGGTCTGGGGATCGGTCGAGGTGGCCACCGCGTTCGGGGTCAGCGACCTGGTGATCGGCCTCACGATTGTCGCGGTCGGCACCAGCCTGCCGGAGCTCGCCGCCGCGGTCATGAGCGCACTGAAGAATGAGCACGACCTGGCCATCGGCAATGTGGTCGGCTCCAACATCTGGAACCTGCTCGCCGTGCTCAGCATGCCGGGACTGCTGGCACCGGGCCTGATCCCGCCGGAGGTGATGGGG
Source organism: uncultured Gammaproteobacteria bacterium (assembly GCA_963719025.1). Classification (GTDB taxonomy): domain Bacteria; phylum Pseudomonadota; class Gammaproteobacteria; order Chromatiales; family Chromatiaceae; genus Thiosocius. Next base: position 28,461 of record CAVRBK010000082.1, read on the forward strand.
CGCGACATGCTGGTTATGCTGGCACTCACCCTCGCCCTGTTCGTGATGGGCCGCAGCATGGCGACCCGCGGGGTGATCAATCGACTCGAGGGCGGACTGCTGTTCGGCTGCTTCGTCGCCTACCAGGGCTGGCTGCTGTGGCAGTTGCCGGCCGTTACGCCGGCCTGAGACGGCGGAGACCATCACATGGGAACCAGTGCAGACGATCTGAAGCGGGCCGGCGCCAGTGTCATCCGGATCGAACGCGACGCGGTCGCCGGCCTCGAATCGAGAATCGATGACAGCTTCGTCGCCGCATGCCGCCACATGCTGGACTGTCGCGGGCGGATCGTCGTGATCGGCATGGGCAAGTCGGGCCACATCGGCAGCAAGATCGCGGCAACCCTGGCCAGTACCGGCAGTCCGGCATTTTTTGTGCATCCCGGCGAGGCCAGTCATGGCGATCTCGGCATGATCACCGCCAGCGACGTGGTGCTGACCCTGTCCAATTCCGGCGAGACCAGAGAAATCGTCACCATCGTGCCACTGATCAAGCGCATGGGCGCCCCGCTGATCAGCATGACCGGCAAGCCGGCTTCGTCGCTGGCACGCGAGGCCGACGTGAACCTCGATGTCAGCGTGGCCAAAGAGGCCTGCCCACTGGATCTGGCGCCAACCGCCAGCACGACCGCCGCGCTGGCGATGGGCGACGCGCTGGCAATCGCGCTGCTCGAGGCACGCGGCTTCACCGAACGCGACTTTGCGATGTCACACCCGGGCGGCAGCCTCGGGCGTCGCCTGTTGCTGCATGTCCATGATGTCATGCACAAGGACGACCAGATTCCCGCGGTGCTCGAGCGGGCACGGGTGCGCGACGCGCTGATGGAGATGACGGCCAAGGGCCTGGGCATGACCGCGGTGGTCGACCCCGAGGGCCGCGCCGTGGGTATCTTCACCGACGGCGATCTGCGCCGCTGTCTCGATCGCGGGCTCGACGTGCGCGATGCGATCGTCGCCGACGTGATGACCGCCGGCGGTCGACACATTGCGCCCGAGCGCCTCGCCGCCGAGGCCCTGAACATGATGGAAGACAACAAGATCAATGCCCTGCTGGTCATCGACAGTGACCAGCGCCTGTGCGGGGCACTCAACATGCACGACCTGTTGCGCGCCGGCGTCGTCTGACGGGCGAGACGTTCACAACATAAGGACAGATTCATGCAGGACATCCAACAGAAAGCCGCGCAGATCCGCCTGGTGATCTTCGACGTCGATGGCGTACTCACCGACGGCGGGCTGTTCATCGGTGACGATGGCCAGGAATACAAGCAGTTTCACTCGAAAGACGGCCACGGCATGGTCATGCTGCAGCACAGTGGCATCAGGATCGGGATTATCACCGGGCGCACCTCCGAGGTGGTCCGCATCCGCATGGCCAGCCTGGGGATCGAACACGTCTACCAGGGCAAGCGCGAAAAACTGCCGGCCTATGAAGAGCTCAAGGCACTCACCGGGCTGGACGACGCGCAGATCGCCTATGTCGGGGATGACGTGGTCGATCTGCCGGCAATGACGCAATCGCGGGAACAGCTTTGGAAAGTAAATCTATCGAGGATATTTTGACTGGATTGGACATAAATAATGCAGCTGTTAGAAATAATGGCGGAGGTTTTTTTAACCATGCTTTATTTTGGGAAGTTATGTCTCCAAATGGAGGAGGGGAACCAACCGGTGAATTAGCAGGCTATAAATGATGCCTTTGGTTCTTTTGATGCTTTTAAAGAAAGACTCAGTGTTGCGGCTGGCACTAGATTTGGATCTGGATGGGCTTGGCTTTGTGTTCATAAAGGGGGAAGGTAGAAGTTTGTTCTTCGGCTAACCAAGATAATACCCTAATGCAAAGTTGGTTGTGGTGGATACCCGATTTTAGGTTTGGATGTATGGGAACATGCTTATTACTTAAAATACCAAAATAAGACCAGATTATATTTCAGCATTTTTTAATGTAATTAACTGGAATAAAAAGTGGCAGCACTTTATGCTGCTAACAAATAGTTAACAAATAACTCTAAAAGAACCCCTTAAAGGGTAAGCAAGACCAACGTTAGTGTAGACTTAACATAAACA
>CAVRBK010000083.1:0-16446 GCA_963719025.1 uncultured Gammaproteobacteria bacterium
CCAGATGGGTGGGATACACGGTTTCGGCGTCGAAAGCATGCAGACGATTGAGGGCGACGGTTGCCGGATCAGCAGCACGCGGATTCGCGAGGCGCTGCAGCAGGGCGATCTCGAGCATGCCGAGCGCTGCCTCGGGCGGCGCTACCGCATCTGCGGGCGGGTGGCGCACGGCCACAAGCGCGGCCGGACCATCGGGTTTCCGACCATGAACGTGCCGTTGCTCCGCCGCTCCACCCCGCTGCGCGGCGTTTACGCGGTGCAGGTCATCGGCTTGCACGAGCACCCGCTGCCGGGTGTGGCCAACATCGGCAACCGGCCGACGCTCGAGGGTGATGACCGGTTCCTGCTCGAGGTGCACCTGTTCGATTTCACCGACGAGGTCTACGGTCGCCAGGTCGAGGTCGATTTCGTCGAACGCATCCGCGACGAGCACAAGTTCGATTCGTTCGAGGCCCTGCGTGAGCAGATTCAGCGCGATGCACTGCGCGCGCGCGCGATTCTCGAATCGGGCGCGCCGCTCGGCTCGGGTTAAGGTACGCCTTGGTCGCTGCCACCTATCCACATCAAAATAACGAGTCTTAGTCCGTGAGCAACAATTACAAGGACACCTTGAACCTGCCGAAGACCGCGTTCCCGATGAAGGCCAACCTGGCCCAGCGCGAGCCGGAGATGCTCAAGCGCTGGGAGGAAGAGGGTCTGTACCACAAGATCCGCGCGGCCTGCGCCGGGCGGCAGAAGTTCATCCTGCACGACGGACCGCCCTACGCCAACGGCGAGATCCACATCGGCCATGCGGTCAACAAGGTGCTCAAGGACATCATCGTCAAGAGCCGCACGCTGGCCGGCTTCGATGCGCCCTACGTGCCGGGCTGGGACTGTCACGGCCTGCCGATCGAGTTGCAGGTCGAGAAGAAGGTCGGCAAACCCGGGCAGCAAGGTGAGTGCGGCCGATTTCCGCCAGGCCTGCCGCGACTACGCGATGAAGCAGGTCGACAGGCAGCGCATCGACTTCAAGCGCCTGGGCGTGCTCGGCGACTGGGAGCAACCCCTACCTGACCATGAATTTCGCCCAGGAGGCGGACATCATCCGCTCGCTCGGGCGGATCGCCGAGCAGGGTCACATCGCCAAGGGCTCGAAGCCGGTGCACTGGTGCACCGACTGCGGTTCGGCGCTGGCCGAGGCCGAGGTCGAGTACCAGGACAAGGAGTCGTTCGCGATCGACGTGCGTTTCACGGCCGTCGACCAGGCGGCGCTTTGCGGCCAGTTTCGAGGCGACCGCCGACGGGCCGGGTGAGGGCGAGATCGCCGTGGTGATCTGGACCACCACGCCCTGGACCCTGCCGGCCAACCAGGCGGTCGCGCTGAACCCGGACTTCGACTACGTGCTGGTGCAGGTCGGCGGACGAGCGCCTGATGCTGGCCGAGGGCATGCTCGAGGACGCGATGCAGCGCTGGGGTATCGATGCGTACAGCGTGGTCGGTCGTGCGTCCGGAGCCAGCGTTCGATCGCCAGATGCTGCAGCATCCCTTCTACGATCGCCAGGTGCCGATCGTGCTCGGCGACCATGTCACCCTCGAGGCCGGTACCGGGGCGGTGCATACGGCGCCCGGCCATGGCATGGACGACTTCGTGGTCGGCCAGCGCTATGGCCTGCCGGTCGACAATCCGGTGGCCGGCAACGGCTGCTTCGTGCCGGGTACGCCGCTGTTCGAGGGCGAGCACGTGTTCAAGGCCAATCCGCACGTGATCGAGGTGCTGGAAGAGCATGGCGCGCTGATCAGGTCGGCGAAGTTCACGCACAGCTACCCGGTGTGCTGGCGCCACAAGACGCCGATCATCTTCCGCGCGACGCCGCAGTGGTTCATCTCGATGCAGCAGAACGGGCTGCGCGATACCGCGATGGCCGAGATCCAGAAGGTCGCGCTGGACCCCCGACTGGGGCCAGGCGCGTATCGAGGGCATGGTCGAGAACCGGCCGGACTGGTGTATCTCGCGGCAGCGCACCTGGGGCGTGCCGATCACCTTCTTCGTACACAAGGAGAGCGGCGAACTGCATCCGGATACCGTCGGGCCTGATCGAACAGGTCGCGCAGCGGGTCGAGCAGAGCGGCATCCAGGCCTGGTTCGATCTCGAGACCGAGGATCTGCTGGGTGACGAGGCCGGACACTACGACAAGGTGCCGGACACGCTCGATGTCTGGTTCGACTCGGGGGTGACCCATGCCTGCGTGCTCGATCCGCGCGCCGAGCTGCGAGCGCCCGGCCGATCTGTACCTGGAGGGGTCGGATCAGCATCGCGGCTGGTTCCAGTCCTCGCTGCTGACCTCGGTGGCGATGACCGGTGCACGCGCCCTACAAAGGCGTGCTGACCCACGGCTTCACCGTCGATGCCGATGGCAAGAAGATGTCCAAGTCCCTTGGCAACGTCGTCGCGCCGCAGTCGGTGATGAAGACGCTCGGCGCCGACATCATCCGCCTGTGGGTGGCGGCCACCGACTACCGTGGCGAGATGTCGGTGTCGGACGAGATCCTCAAGCGCACCGCCGATGCCTATCGGCGCATCCGCAACACCACGCGTTTTCTGCTGTCCAACCTCGAGGGCTTCGACCCGGCGCAACACAGTGTGTCGGCCGACGACATGATCGCCCTCGACCGCTGGGCGGTCGGCCGCGCGAATACGCCTGCAGCAGGAGATTGCCGCTGCCTACGAGGACTACAACTTCCACCTGATCTACCAGAAGCTGCTCAATTTCTGCGTCGCCGACATGGGCGGCTTCTACCTCGACGTGATCAAGGATCGCCAGTACACCACCCGGGCCGACAGCCTGGCGCGGCGCTCCTGCCAGACCGCGATGTTCCATATCGTCGAGGCCATGGTGCGCTGGATGGCACCGGTGTTGAGTTTTACCGCGGACGAGGTCTGGGGTTTCATGCCCGGCGAGCGTGATGAATCGGTGTTCATGGCGACCTGGTACGACGGCCTGTTCGAGCCGCGTGCGGCGCTGCTGGACGATGCGGCCTGGGCGAGGGTGCTTGCGGTCAAAGACCGCCGTGGCCAAGCGCCTTGAACTGATGCGCAAGGATGGTGGCATCGGCTCGTCACTCGATGCCGAGGTCACGCTGTATTGCGATGCGCCGCTGCTGGACCTGCTCGGGCGACTTGGCGACGAACTGCGGTTTGTCCTGATCACCTCTTATGCGACGATCGCCCCGCTGGACGCGGCCCCGGCCGATGCGGTCGATACTGAGGTCGACGGTTTGCAGGTGAGCGCGAGCGCCAGTGCGCATGCCAAGTGTCCGCGCTGCTGGCACCATCGCGAAGATGTCGGTAGCAGCAGCGAACATCCGGAACTGTGCGGTCGCTGTGTCGACAATATCGATGGTACCGGCGAGACCAGGCACTTCGCCTGATGGGTGCTGCAGCCGGCAGCCATAGCCGGCGATGCTGGGGCCTTTGCTTTGAGGCCCCTGATTTGAGGCTTTGGGCGTCGCCGTGCCTTGCATTATTTACTCGCGGTGCGAGAAAGGGAGAGCATGAATGGAGATCCTGCATCACGGTGCGGTCGGTGGGGTCACCGGTTCCTGTCACGAACTGCGGGTCGATGACGACAACGCGATTCTGATCGATTGCGGCCTGTTCCAGGGCGCGGAGACCTCCGGCAAGGGCGCCAATGCCGACAGCCTCGCGATCGAGTTCCCGCTCGACGCGGTCAAGGCCCTGATCGTTACCCATGTGCACATCGATCATGTCGGCCGCATCCCCTACCTGCTGGCCGCCGGTTTCAGCGGCCCGATCTACTGTTCGCAGCCGTCGGCGCGCCTGTTGCCCGTCGTGCTCGAGGACGCGCTGAAGATCGGGGTGACCCGCAACAAGGCGCTGATCAGGCGTGTGATGGCGCATCTGAAACGCATGATACGGCCGCTGCCCTACGGCCGGTGGCAGGATATCCCTGTCGATGGCGGCACCCCGCTGGCGGTGCAGTTCCGCCGCGCCGGCCATATCCTGGGTTCGGCCTGGGTGGAGTGTCGGGTCGGCGAGGCCGCGGATGCGCAACATGTCATTTTCTCCGGCGACCTCGGCAATACCGATACCCCGTTGCTGATGCCCCCCGATCAGCCCGAGGGATGCGACCTGCTGGTGATGGAAAGCACCTACGGCGACCGCAATCATGCCGGGCGGGGTGAGCGTGTACAGGCGTTGGAAGAGGTATTGCGCGAGGCCCTGCGTGACCGCGGCACGGTGTTGATTCCGGCATTCAGTATCGGGCGCACCCAGGAGCTGCTGTACGAACTCGAAGACATCCTGCACCGCAACGGCGGCGCCGAGGCGGCCGACGGGCTGGCGTGGAACGATGTCGAGATCATCCTGGATTCGCCGATGGCGGCAAAGTTTACCGAGCTGTATCGCGAGCTGCGCCCGTTTTGGGATGAAGAGTCCAAGACCCGTATTGCCGAGGGTCGACATCCACTCAACTTCGAGCAGTTGACCACCATCGACAGTCACCAGGATCACATGGGTATCGTCAACTACCTCGCCCGCAGCGGTCGTCCGACCATCGTGCTGGCGGCCAGCGGCATGTGCGCCGGTGGGCGCATCGTCAATTATCTGAAGGCTATGGTGGGGGATCCGAAGAACGACATCCTGTTCGTCGGTTACCAGGCGAGAGGCACCGCCGGCAGGACGATTCAGCAATACGGGCCGCGCGGTGGCTACGTTGAATGGGATGGCGAGCGCTTCGATATCCGTGCCAGGATCCACACCATCTCCGGCTATTCGGCACACGCCGATCAGCACGGCCTGGTCGAGTTTGTACAGGGCATGCGGCGCAGGCCGGCGGCGGTCCGGCTGATCCATGGTGACCCGGAGGCCAGTGAGGTGCTGGCGCAGATCCTGCGCAAAATCGTGCCCGATACCCAGGTCGCTCAATCTGCCGCGTCTGATTCCTGAGACGCGCCTGGCCCTGTTCTGCCGACATCGTTTCGGGCCTCGCCAACGGCGCACCGGCGCGCTGCCTGCCGGTAAAGTTTTTCGCCTTGCAGCCGCTTTGTCTTGCACTCGATGGCGGGTTTGGGATGCCGCCTTTCCTGAAAGCGTCAGGGACTGAGCGCTGGTCGCGCGACGAATAAGCTGGAAAAGAACGATGTCAGTCAAGTTGAAAATGCTTGTTGCGACCTGCCTGGTCCTCGGCCTGCTGTTGCTCCTGGGGGTGATGCTCAACCTGAAGCTGGCTGCCTACGATGTCCTCCGGGACAGTCGCCTCCTGAGCGCGCAACTGGAGGCCGGGCTGCTCAATCTGCAGCTGCAGGAAAAGGCGTTCCTCGTGAGTTCGGATCCGCGACACGTCGAGGGCTTTCGCACCGCACGGGTCGCGATGGACGAGGTGTTGAGCAGTCTGGGTACGCGACTGGAAGGGCTGGGTATCGAAAGTGCCGGGCTGAAGACGGCGCATGCGCAGGTCGCCAGTTATAGCGAGCGGTTCCTCGCCCTGGTTGAAGCCGGGCAGCAAAGGGCTGGTTCTGCAGCCGATAGCGCTGATCAGATCGATCGGCAATTCGCGGCATTGCAGCAGGTGCTTGGTGAGGCCATCGCGCATGCCGAGGCGTCATGGAGGAGCGGGCTGTTCGTGATCCTGGTGATTACGGCCATCGGCATTCTCGCCACCCTGCTCTTGCTTGGTCGCTCGATCGTGCGCCGGACCAATGCCGTGATCGCAACTATGCATGACGTCGTCAATGACGATGGCGACCTCACCCGGCGCCTGGACGAGGGCGGTCGCGACGAATTCGCCCGCCTTGGTGGCACCTTCAACCTGTTCGCGAAAAACATCCACGATACCCTGAGGCGGCTTGCGGAGCTGACGCTGACGCTGAGTGCCACCGGCAACGACGTCGCTGCTGCAGCAGAATCGACCGACCGGAGAATGCATCAACTGGGCGAGAACACGCGGACCGTGGTTGTTGCGACAGAAGAGCTGGCGGCCACTGCGCGCGAGGTCGCGGCGAATGCCAGCCTGGTATCGAGTGCGGCGCAGGCGGCAGATGAGTTGGCCGCCGCCGGTCACGATACGGTCGAGCAGAGTGTGCAGGCAATCAATTCTTTTGCCCGCGAGTTTGCCGAGGCCGGCAAGACCATCGACGAGTTGCAGGGCGAGACGGATAACATCGGGACTATCCTCGAGGTTATCCGCGGGATCGCCGAGCAGACCAACCTGCTGGCCCTGAATGCCGCGATCGAGGCGGCCCGCGCGGGTGAACAGGGGCGAGGCTTCGCGGTCGTCGCGGACGAGGTACGCACGCTGGCGCGCCGCTCGCAGGAATCGACCGATGAGATCGAGGGCCTGATCACCCGGCTGCAGGACAAGGCGGCATCCGCGGTGAAGCTGATTCAGCACGGCCATGAAAGGATATCGGCGACCGTGGACCTGGCCGGGCAGGCCGGCGGCGCCTTGTCACAGATCACCGAGTCTGTCGGCTCGATCAACGGGATGACCCTGCAGATCGCGACCGCAGCCGAGCAACAGTCTGCGGTGGTGGCTGACATCTCGAACAATGTCGTGGAAATCGATGAATTGGCCCGCTCAACCGGGAGCGGTGCCGATAGCACGAGTACGTCGACCGCACGATTGGCAGAGGCGATGGCCGAAGTCACCGGGGAATTGCGACGTTTCCATTTCGAGAACGACGAGCAACTGATCCTGGCGCTGGCCCGGTCGGCGCATCTCAACTGGAAGCAGCGTCTGCGTGAATTTCTCGATGGTCATGCCACCCTGAGCCGGGAGAAGGTGTCGTCGCACAAGCACTGTGATCTCGGCGAGTGGTACTACGCGAATGGCATGGCGCGTTTCGGCGAGATGCACGAGTTCCGTGCGATCGAGGAGCCGCATGAACAGATCCATCGGGAGATTCTGCGGGTCGTCGAATTGCACGAGGGTGGCGACGAGTTCGCCGCTGAACAGGGACTCTCGCGGGTCATGGCCCTGTCCGACGAGATTGTGCAAAAGATCGATGCCCTGGCCAGTGCGGTCCGGCGCTGACCCGGACCCCGACTTCGGCCGCTTGGCCCATTACTAGGGCTGTTCGGTCCCTGCGTCGACATCCTCGAACGGCAGCTCAAGATACTTCGCCGATACCGCAAACAGGTAGTACGGCTCGTACGAGCGCCAATTCAAATAGGCACTGATCTCGCGCTCCATCGTCTGGCTGGGGGCGTTACCGCTGTTCGAGAGGTCGCCGTTCACCAAGGGTTCGAGTGACTGCCCCGATGCGGTCACGGTGGTGGCGATCAGCGCGAGCGCTGCGGCCAGAAGGTATTTTCCAAACATGCTACTGCTCCGTTTGAAATGTGGTTATTTATTCGACAATGCTAATATTCGAATGTTCCAGCAGAAATGAAAAACATCAATATTTCAACGATATAGGTTAATTTGGATGTTCCTCCGCGGCGCTGTTAAGCCCCGGAAACGGGCAGCAGGCCTTTGCGGGTTCCAGCTTGCGCCACCGATTTGTCGCGTGACCCACACATTGCGGCGGCCGGCGGCGAGCGTGGGCGGCATGCCGGGTTAGAATGGCACGGTAAACCCTCCGCTTTTCGCTGCCCGAGACCCCCATGTTCAGATTGTCACGCCGCTTTCCGCTGTTCGTTCTGCTTTTCTTTGCCCTGGTCGGTTGGGCCGCTGTCACCGCTGCGGCAGAAGATGCCGCGGATGATACGGCCGTCGACCCGCAGGACATCCCGTCCGGGCTGGTGTCGCCGCGGGCGACGATCAAGACCTTCCTGGGCGCAATGAATGACATCAAGCGCGGCGATCCGGCACGGATCGACGATGCTATCGCGACCCTCGATCTCACCGGGGTCAGCACACTGGTTCGCCGCGAGCGCGGCAGCGACCTGGCCTGGGTGCTGCTGGACGTGATGGACCGTACCCGGCTGGTCGACCCCGCAAATGTGCCGAACCGGGAAACCGGCAAGGCCTGGGTGTTTTCCGAGTACGACAGCGGCAGCGTGCGCATCGCCCGTTCCGACGATGGTGCCTGGCGATTCGATCGCGACACCGTTGAGCGGCTGCCGGCGATTCACGACGAGCTTGCAGACGCGAAGCGGGTGGTCGGCGGTGATGCCGAATCCTCCTACCTGCCGTTTCATCTGCGCCTGCGTCAACACCTTCCCGAGGCCTTCAAGCAGCGTGCCTTTCTGCTCGAAAACTGGCACTGGCTCGGACTGCTGATCATCGCCGCGGCCGGCGTGTTCGTCGATGCGATCGTGAGTTTCGTTCTGCGCTTGTTTGTCCGCGGTTGGCGTACCCGGGCAGGCCAGGGCGCCTTTCGCGAGGTCTCCGACCGGATGTTGCGGCCGCTGGGTCTGCTCGCCATGGCAGCGGTCTGGTGGATCGGTATCAACCTGCTCGGCCTGCCGGAAAGCGCGCTGCTGATCCTGCTGGTCGCGGTCAAGTTTCTCGCCAGCCTGGCGGGTGTATGGACCGCCTATCGCCTGGTCGACCTGGTGTCGTCCTGGCTCGAGTATCGTGCCAGCCTTACGGTCAACAAGATCGACGATGTGCTGGCGCCCCTGATCACGCGCACGCTGAAGATCTTCGTCACCGTCATCGGCCTCATCTTTATCGCCGACAATCTGAACATCGACGTGACCGGTCTGATCGCCGGTCTTGGCCTGGGTGGCCTGGCCTTCGCCCTGGCATCCAAAGACATGGTGCAGAACCTGTTCGGGTCGATCACGGTGTTGCTCGATCGCACCTTCACGGTCGGCGACTGGATCATCGTCGATGACCAGGAGGGATCGGTCGAGGCGCTGGGTTTCCGCAGCACGCGTATCCGTACCTTCTACAACTCGGTGGTCACCGTACCCAATTCGAAGTTCATCACCGCGACCGTCGACAACATGGGCGAGCGACGCTACCGGCGCCTGTCGACCAAGTTCACGATCGCCTACGAGACGCCGCCGGACCGGATCGAGGCGTTCTGCGAGGGGATGCGCGAGATCGTTCGGCAGCATCCGTACATGCGCAAGGACTATTACCATGTCTACCTCAACGGCCTCGGAGACTCGGCGCTCGAGGTGCTGGTCTACGTGTTCTGGGAGACGCCGGACTGGAGCACCGAGCTGCGCGAGCGTCACCGCTTCCTGCTCGATTGCCTGCGCCTGGCGAAGACTCTGGGCGTCGAGTACGCCTATCCGACGCAGACCCTGTACATGAAGAATGACGATGGCGGTGCGGCGGATGAGGTCGATGCCATCGGCCAGGCGCGTGACAACGGTATCGCGGCGGCCCGCGAGATCGTGGAACACAGTACCGGTCTGGGCAAGACGCCGCCGCCGGTGGCGTTGCCCTGATTTCGCCCGGGTCAATCAGTTGGCTGATGTCGAGGGTGTGATCTCGCCTGCGGCGAGAAAGGCCGCAAGGGACTGGATTTCTTCCGTACCCAGGGCGCGGGCCGCCGTTCGCATCACGGCTTGTTGATCATTGTTGCGCATGCCAGACCTGAAGTTGTGCAGCTGGCGTTCGATATAGCGCCGGTTCTGACCGCGCAGCCTCGGCGCCTTGTGTTGCGCCATGCTGTCCTCGCCGCCATGGCAGTCGACACAACCGGGGCTACCGGCCGGCCTTTGCGTGAGCAGTCGCCGAATGCCTGTTGTTGGTGCGTCGGCTGGCGTCAGGCCGACCGGACCGCCCGCTTGAGCGGCAAAGTAGGCTGCGACGATAGCGTCATCGGATGGGTCGAGCAGGGCAACGGCAGCGTCCATCATCCGATTGGGATCGACACGCCGTCCGCTGCGAAAGTCCGCCAGCTGCTTGGCGATGTAGGGCGCGCGCTGGCCGCCGATCGACGGCACGTGCGCTGTCGATGATGCCGTTGCTGCCGTGACAATAGCTACAGCTTTCCCATGGTGCGCGTTGCAGCGACAGGCCGACGTCGGCCGCGAGCGCATCCGCGACCTCGCACGCGCAGAAGAACAACGGGCCGCACGAGATGGCCCGGAGCCGATGTGCTGCGGGTCACCGGGTGCCCGCTTGTCTTACCAGGACTTGTAGCCGAGGAACTTGCCGTTGAGCGTGATGACAACACGGTCGCCGGCCGGGTTTTCCTCCTTGTCGATCTCCATGGTGAAGTCGATCGCCGACATGATGCCGTCACCGAACTTCTCGTGGATGATCTCCTTGATGGTTTCACCGTAGACACCGACGATCTCGTACAGGCGGTAGATCACGGGATCGGTCGGCACCACCTGGTCCCACTTCTTGTTCGGGAACTCCTGCAGGGTGGTCGAGACACGTCGGCGCCCAGACCCAGCGCCTCGACCAGCGGGTCGGCATTTTCCTTCTCCAGATGGTTCATCCCCAGGCAGGCCGAAACCACGTATTCGGGCGCCAGGCCGGCGGCCGACGAGATCGCCTCCCAGCTCATGCCTTTGGCTTTCTTGGCCTCGAGAATCGCTGTCACGCATCTCGGTCTTGTTCATTTCACTCATACCTCTTCGCTTGGTGCATTTAAGATATCGGATTGTGCTTGCCACTGCAAAAGCGATGCCATTAGCGGCCGGCGCAAAGGAAAGGGCCTTATCTGTGTGGGGCAACAGGGTGCGACCGGCGTGATTGCCGAAGCAATGCGGCGTGTTTGTCCGACATAGTCGACAAAGTGGACACTTTGGCAAACAAAGCGTCCGTCGAAAGCTGCGAATTTTTGCCGGTTGGCCGTAAAACGGCGCATGGCACGATCCCTGCAAATTCCCTGGAAACACAGATTTCAGGGGTCAGCCATGAGCGCCAGCATCAGCATCGATTACATCACCCACACGTTTAAAGGGCAGCCCGCGCCGACGCTCGAGAACATCGAACTGCGGATTCAGCCCGGCGAGAAGATCGCTCTGATCGGTCGCAGCGGCTGCGGCAAATCGACCCTGCTGCACATGCTGGCCGGCCTGTTGATGCCCTAGCGAGGGCTGCGTGCGTATCCACGGCCACCAGGTCAGCAGGCCGAGCGCCAAGTGGAACATGATGTTCCAGAAACCCTCGCTGTACCCGTGGATGAACGTTCGCGCAGAACGCCGAACTCGGCCTGGTGTTCGCCGGCAGCAGAGACGATCCGAAGATCGACCGCCTGCTCGACCATGGTCGGTCTCAGCGACAAGGCGGATGCCAACGTGCAGAGCCTGTCGGGTGGTCAGCAGCAGCGCGTCGCGCTGGCCCGCTCGCTGGCGACCTCGCCGGAGTTGCTGCTGCTCGACGAACCGTTTTCCGCACTCGACGCCTTCACCCGCGCCAGCCTGCAGGACGAGGTGGCCGAGATCGCCAGCCGTGAAGACCTGACCATGGTGATGGTCACCCACGACATCGACGAGGCGGTGGCGATGGCCGATCGCGTGCTGATCATGTCGGCGAACCCCGGGCGCATCGTCGGTGAGATGCAGGTCGAGCTGCCGTTTCCGCGCAATCGCGCCTCGCACGAATTCAGCCTGCAGCGCGAGGCCCTGATGAATCAATTCGAAGGTCTGGTTGGCAGCGAGTCTGGCCCGACGCCAAGTGCGTCCGCGCCCGACGAAGACACGACTGCCCAGCAGGCCGCCTGACAATTCCCCCAGCAGTGACACAGGAAAAAATCATGACCACGTTCAACGATGAAGAACTGAAATACCTGCAGGAACACGAGATGAGCCGCCGCGACTTCATGCTGGACGCGATGGCCATGGGCGGCCTGGCCGCGGGCATGACGCTGCCGGGCATGAGCCTGGCCAACATGACGCCACCGGATGATGAGGTGGTGCGCATCGGCTACCTGCCGATCACCGACGCCACGGCATTGCTGGTCGCACACGGTATGGGCTTCTTCGAGGACGAGGGACTGAAGGCCGAGAAACCGACCTTGATCCGCGGCTGGTCGCCGCTGGTCGAGGGTTTTGCCGCCGGCAAGTTCAACCTGGTGCACCTGCTCAAGCCGATCCCCGTGTGGATGCGCTACAACAACAATTTCCCGGTCAAGGTCATGTCCTGGGCGCACATCAATGGCTCGGCGCTGGTGGTCGGCAAGCACACCGGGCGCCGAGGACTTCAAAGACCTCGGTGGTATGCAGATCGCAGTGCCGTACTGGTACTCGATGCACAACATCGTGCTGCAGATGGGCCTGCGCAGTGCCGGCCTGAAGCCGGTGATCAAGGATCGCAGGACGAGCCGCTGGCCGCGGACGAGGTCAACCTGATGATCATGCCGCCGCCGGATATGCCACCGGCACTGGCCGCGAAAAAGATCGACGCCTTCATCGTCGCCGAGCCGTTCAACGCCTTCGGTGAACTCAAGGCAGGCGGCAAGATGCTGCGCTTCACCGGCGACATGTGGAAAAACCACCCCTGTTGCGTGATCTGCATGAACGAGCAGACCGTCGCGGCCAAGCCGGAGTGGACGCAGAAGGTGATGAACGCGATCGTGCGTGCCGAGATCTACGCGCAGGAGAACAAGGAAGAGGTCGCGATGATGATGTCGCGCGACGGCAAGAAATACCTGCCGATGCCGGGCAAGGCCGTCGTTCGTGCGATGACCTATTACGACGAAGACAAGTACGCCAAGCCGCACGCGATTCGCAATACCGCGGAGTTCGCCAACGGTCGTATCGACTTCTCGCCGTTCCCTTACCCGTCGGCAACCAAGCTGATCGTCGAGTCGATGAACGAGACCCTGGTCGGCGGTGACAAGACCTTCCTGACCGGCCTCGATCCGCAGTTCGTCGCCGACGACCTGGTCGATTACAAGCATGTCAAGGTGGCGATGGAGAAGCACAAGGGCTGGGAGAATGCGCCCGGTGTCGATCCGGCGAACCCGTTTGAACGCGAGGAAGTGGTGAAGATATGAGTACGCCGCAGCCGGTCGTCATGGCCAACCTCGACAGCCGACACGAGGCCGTCGACTGGGAGCGCATGGGGCGCTTCCTGCTGAGCGAGCCTGGGCTACCCGCTGGTCGGCATCGCGGCACTGCTGGCGGTGTGGTGGCTGGGTGGCTGGGCTGATCGCCAGCAACCCGGATACCGCGTCGTTCGCCGACTTTGCCCCGGCCCCGGCGTTCGCCCGTCTGCTCGGAACTGTTCGCCAACGGCTATGTCTGGGAGGCCTCGACGCCGAGCCTGGCGCGCATCGGTCTTGGCCTGCTGTGGGCCGTGGTGATCGGGGTGCCGGTCGGGGTCGGGATCGGCCTGTTCGCGAGCCTGCGCGAGGTCACGCATGTGCCATTTCAGTTCCTGCGCATGATCTCGCCACTGGCCTGGATGCCGGTCGCGGTGCTGGCCTTCGCGACCTGGGACGGCGCCATCGTTTTCCTGATCACGGTTGCGGCGATCTGGCCGGTGCTGTTCTCGACCGCACAGGGGGTGCGACGGATCGACCCGCTGTGGTTCAAGGTGGCGAAGAACCTCGGGGCCGACAGCATCCGGAGAATGCTGTCAGCCCCGAGGTTCTTCGCCACCTTGAACCACAGCGGGTCGTCCGTCGCACCCCCTGTGCGGTGGAGAACGGCACCAGCCATCGCCGCAACCGTGATCAGGAAAACGATGGCGCCGTCCCAGGTCGCAAAGGCCGGCGCCGCAACCGGGTGTCCGGCAGTGGCGAGATCATGCGCAGGAACTGAAATGGCGCGTCCGTGACCTCGCGCAGGTGTCAGCTCAGCGGCGAATCCCCACCCCACCGGCACCCGCGCCCCACGACAGGCCGAGGGGGCCCCGATGCGGGCCAGGCTCGGCGTCGAGGCCTAGCCATTGGCGAACAGCGAGACGGGTGAAGCGCCGGGGCCGGGCAAAGTCGGCGAACGACGCGGTATCCGGGTTGCTGCGACGAGCCGCCGGCCACCACACCGCCAGCAGTGCCACGGTAGCCCCAGCTTGCTCAGCAGGAAGCGCCCCATGCGCTCCCAGTCGACGGCCTCGTGTCGGCTGTCGAGGTTGGCCATGACGACCGGCTGCGGCGTACTCCATATCTTCACCACTTCCTCGCGTTCAAACGGGTTCGGCCCCGGATCGACACCGGGCGCCTCTCCCAGCCCTTGTGCTTCTCCATCGCCAGCTTGACATGCTTGTAATCGACCAGGTCGTCGGCTACGAACTGCGGATCGAGGCCGGCGAAAGGATTTCACCGCCCACCAGGGTCTCGTTCATCGGAACCGACGATCAGCTTGGTTGCCGACGGGTAAGGGAACGGCGAGATGCGACCGTTCGCGGCATTCGGACATACGGCCTGGCGTACTTGTCTTCGTCGTAATAGGTCATGGCACGAACAACCGCCTTGCCCGCATCGGCAGGTATTTCTTGCCATCGCGCGACATCATCATCGCAAACTTCTCTTCGTTCTGCTGGGCGTAGATCTCGGCATGCACGATTGCGTTCATCACCTTCTGCGTCCACTCCGGCTTGGCCGCGACAGTTGCTCGTTCATGCAGAAACAGGGGTGGTTTTTCCACATGTCGCCGGTGAAGCGCAGCATCACCTCCTTGAGTTCACCGAAGGCATTGAACGGCTCGGCCATGAAGGCGTCGATCTTTTTCGCGGCCAGTGCCGGCGGCATATCCGGCGGCGGCATGATGCTCGGGTTGACCTCGTCCGCGGCCAGCGGCTCGTCCTGCGACTTGATCACCCGGCTCCAGCCCGGCACTGCGCAGGCCATCTCCCAGCGCGAATGCTATGCATCGAGTACCAGTACGGCACTGCGACCTGCATACCACCCGAGTCTTGAAGAGGCACCCGGTGTACTACGACAGGGGCCGAACCATTGATGTGCGCCGGGACCGTGGCCGACCGGGAAATTATTGTTGTAGCGCATCCACGGGGATCGGCTTGAGCAGGTGCACCCAGGTTGAACTTGCCGGCGGCAAAACCTTCGACCAGCGGCGACCGGCGCGGGATCAGGGTGGGTTTCTCGGCTTTCCAGGCCTTCGTCTCAAACCCGTGTGCGACCAGCAATGCCGTGGCATCGGTGATCGGCAGGTAGCCGATGCGCACCACCTCATCATGCGGTAAGTTTCGGTCGTGTTGGCCAGGCTCATGCCCGGCAGCGTCATACCCGCGGCAAGGCCGCCCATGGCCATGTCATCCAGCATGAAGTCGCACTGTCGTGTTCCTTGTGGAGGGTGTTTTCAGTTCTTCATCGTTGAACGTGGTCATGATTTTTTCCTGTGTCACTGCTGGGGGTCCTTCAGGCGGCCTGCTGGGCAGTCGTGTCTTGGTCAGGGGCACGGACGCACTTGGCGTCGGGCCAGACTCGCTGCCAACCAGACCTTCGAGACCATCAGGGCCTCGCGCTGCAGGCTGAATTCGTGCGAGGCGCGATTGCGCCGGAAACGGCAGCTCAACCTGCATCTAGCCGACGATCCGCCCTCGGTTCGCCGACATGATCAGCGCGATATGGCCACCGCCCTTCGGTGTCATGGGTGACCATCACGGGTCGGGCGGCCGCGATGCTCGGCCACCTCGTCCTGCAGGCTGGCGCGGGTGAAGGCGTCGAGTGCGGAGAAGGGTTCGTCGAGCAGCAGCAACTCCGGCGAGGTCGCCAGCGAGCGCGCCAGCGCGCGACGCGCTGCTGCTGACCACCCGAAAGGCTCTGCGCGCTGGCATCCGCCTTGTCGCTGAGACCGACCATGGCGGACAGCGAGATCTTCAGATCGTCTTCTGCACCGAACACCAGGCCGAGTTCGGCGTTCTGCCGAACATTCATCCACGGGTAAAGGGAGGGTTTCTGGAACATCATGTTCCACTTGGCGCTCGGCTGACCTGGTGCCCGTGGAGTACGTACGCAGCCCTGCGAGGTGATAAAGACAGACCGGCCAGCATATGCAGCAAGGCATGGCTTTCCGCAGCCGCTGCGACCGATCAAGCAATCTTCTCGCCGGGCTGAATCCGCAGTTCAAATGTGCTCGAGCGTCGGGGCGGGCTGCCCACGTTCTGGTGATGTAATGATGTAGTACTGGCACTAGCTGAAATCTGTGTTTCCAGGGAATTTGCAGGGGGTCCATGCGCCGTTTTACGGCCAACCGGCAAAAATTCGCACTTTCGACGGACGCTTTGTTTGCCAAAGTGTCCACTTTGTCGACTATGTCAGACAGACGCGCCGCATACGGCAATACACGCCGGTCGCACCCTGTTGCCCCACACAGATAAGGCCCACTTCCCTTTGCGCCGGCCGCCTAATGGCATCGCTTTTGCAGTGGCAAGCACAACCCGATGTCTTAAATGCACCGAGCGATTATGAGTGAGATGAACAAGACTGAGATGCGTGAAGCAATTTTAGGTTCGAGGCCAAGAAGGCCAAAGGCATGAGCTGGGAGGCAGATGTCGTCGGCCACCGGCCTGGCCCCCGAGTACGTGGTTTCGGCCTGCCTCAGGAGATCATCGCCTGGAAAAGGAAAATGCCGAGCCGCTGACCGAAGCGTAGATTTGGGCGCGACGTCTCAGGCGTT
>CAVRBK010000084.1:0-13189 GCA_963719025.1 uncultured Gammaproteobacteria bacterium
GATCGACGAGAAGGTGGTCGAGTTATCGCAAACCAACGAGGCCCTGCATAAGGAGATCGGACGGCGGACCCACTCGGAGCGTCGGCTGAAAAGCTATCAGACCCGGTTGCAGACCCTGGTCGACCTGCGCACCGGCTCGCTCAGAAGCACGATTGACGCGTTGAATGACGAGGTGCTGCAGCGCGAAAAGGTCGAGCAGACCCTGCAGCGCGAGCGCGATGAGGCCCAGATTACCTTGCGTTCGATCGTCGATGGCGTGATCACAACGGATGCCGCCTGTCGTGTGCGGTACCTGAACCCTGCCGCCGAAGAGCTGACCGGCTGGCAGCAGGCCGATGCCGCGGGACGGCACCTGAAAGAGGTGTTTCGCGCGTGCGATCTCGAGTGCAAGGGCCGGCCTCTGGACTTTGATGGTTGCTTCAGCGGAAACAGCGAACGCCAGCACGGTGAGAACACCGAGCTGACCCGGCGCGATGGAACGCAGGTTACGGTTGCGCATTCGCTGTCACCCATTGTCGATGAAGAGGGCCTGCAGAGCGGGCTGGTGCTGGTTTTTCACGACGATACCGAGGCGCGGGAGCTCGCCGAGCAGCTCTCTTATCAGGCATCGCACGATGCCCTGACCGGGCTGATCAATCGCCGGGCGATCGAGATCGAGCTGGCGGATGCACTGCGCAGCTGCGATGCCGACGATCACAGCCACGCCTTTCTTTACATCGATCTCGACCAGTTCAAGGTGGTCAACGACACCTGCGGTCATGTGGCCGGTGACGGGTTGTTGCGCCAGCTGTCGAAACTGTTGCACCAGAAGACCCGGCAAAGCGACTCGCTGGCCCGCCTTGGCGGGGACGAGTTCGGCCTGTTGCTGCGCAACTGCGGCGTCGAGCAGTCGCGCGTGATCGCCGAGGGTCTGCTCGAAACTCTTCACAGCTTCCATTTCGTGTGGGAGGGGCGGACCTTCCGGGTTGGCGCCAGCATCGGGGTGGCCGCGATCGACCGGCAGTCGGAAAACATCGAGGCGATCCTGGGTGCGGCGGACGCGGCCTGTTACCTGGCCAAGGAAAAAGGGCGCAGCCGGGTACATGTCTCGCTGCCCGACGACGGTGAACTCGAGACCCGGCGCGGCGAGATGCAGTGGGTCTCGCGGATCCAGCAGGCGCTGGCCGAGGATCGCCTGGTGCTGTTCGGCCAGCCGATCGCGCCGGTCGCGGCATACAGCAACGAGCCGCCGCACCAGGAGATCCTGTTGCGCATGATCGGCGAAGATGGCCAATTGATTGCGCCGACGGCGTTTATTCCGGCCGCCGAGCGCTATGGCGTGATGGCCGAGATCGACCGCTGGATCATCGATCGCGCGCTGCAGATGATGCACAGTGCGCGGTCGCTCTGGCCGCAGGAAACCGTCGGCACCTACAGCATCAACCTGTCCGGCGAGACCATGGCGGACCAGGGGATCCTGCAATACATCCGTGACGCCTTCGCCCGTTACCGGATCGATCCCGCTTCGATCTGTTTCGAGGTGACCGAAACCGCGGCAATCTCCAACCTGTCGAGTGCCATCGACCTGATGACCGAGCTGAAGAAGGATGGCAGTCGGTTCGCCCTGGACGATTTTGGCAGTGGGCTGTCGAGCTTCGGTTACCTCAAGGCCCTGCCGGTTGACTACATCAAGATCGACGGCAGTTTCGTGAAGCATCTCGATTCCTCGCCGGTCGACCGGGTGATGGTCCAGGCGATCAATGATGTCGGGCACGCCCTGTCGCTGCAGACCATCGCCGAGTTCGTCGAGAACCAGGCAATCTTGGATGAATTGCGCAAACTGGGGGTCGACTACGCCCAGGGCTACGGTATTGGGCGACCGGAGGTGTTTCCGGAAAATGTGCTGCGCATCGCCTGAGTATCCGCATTTGCTGCCGGGCCCGGAAGGCGCTGAGGGCAAACAAGATGGCCCTGAAGAAGGCAGGGAACTAGAATGAGCGTGACAATACCCATAAGCAGACTCCGCAACACGTGAAGATCATCATCCTGGGCGCCGGCCAGGTCGGCACCACCGTGGCGCAGAACCTGTCCAGCGAGGCCAACGACATCACGGTCGTCGACCAGGACCAGAACCTGCTGCGAGATCTGCAGGATCGCCTGGATATCCGCACCGTGCACGGCCAGGCCTCGCATCCCGACGTGCTGGAACGCGCCGGCGCCGACGATGCCGATATGATCATCGCGGTGACCAACAGCGACGAGACCAATATGGTCGCCTGCCAGATCGCCTGGACGCTGTTTCACACCCCGACCAAGATCGCCCGCGTGCGCGCCCCCGAGTACCTGGCCCACCCGGCCCTGTTCAGCCAGGGCGCGCTGCCGATCGACGTGCTGATCAGCCCGGAGCAGCTGGTGACCGATTACATCCTGCGCCTGATCGAGCACCCCGGTGCGCTTGCAGGTGCTGGATTTTGCCGGCGGCCGGGTGCGCCTGGTGGCGGTGCGCGCCTACTACGGCGGGCCGCTGGTCGGGCACGAACTGCGCACCCTGAACGAGCACCTGCGCGGCGCCGAGGCGCGCGTCGCGGCGATCTACCGCAAGGGCCGGGCGATCCAGCCCGAAGGGCACACGGTGATCGAGCCGGACGACGAGGTGTTCTTCATCGCCGCGTCGCAGAATATCCCGGCGGTCATGGGCGAGCTGCGCAAGGCCGAGAAGCCGTTCCGGCGCCTGATCTTCGCCGGCGGCGGCAATATCGGCCGACGCCTGGCGGCGGCGCTGGAGAACGACTACCGGGTCAAGATCATCGAGCACAACGAAGAGCAGGCGCGCCGCGTTGCCGAGGACCTGCGCCACACCATCGTGCTGCAGGGCGATGCCGCCGACGAGGACCTGCTGCTCGAGGAGAACATCGAGGACACCGATGTGTTCTGCGCGGTCACCAACGACGACGAGGCCAATATCCTGTCGGCCATGCTGGCCAAGCGCCTGGGTGCGCGCAAGGTCATGGCGCTGATCAACCGCGCGGCCTACGTCGACCTGGTGCAGTCGGGCACGATCGACATCGCGATCTCGCCGCAGCAGGCGACCATCGGCACCCTGCTGACCCACGTGCGCCGCGGCGACGTGGTCATGGTGCACTCGCTGCGCCGCGGCGCGGCCGAGGCGATCGAGGCGGTGGCGCACGGCGACCAGACGTCTTCGCAAGTGGTCGGCCGCGCGGTCGAGGAGATCAAGCTGCCACCGGGTGCCAGCATCGGCGCCATCGTGCGCGGCGACGAGGTGATCATCGCGCATCACGACACCGTGATCGAATCCGAGGATCACGTGATCCTGTTCCTGACCGACAAGCGCCGCATCAACGACGTCGAGCGCCTGTTCCAGGTCGGCATCACCTTCCTCTGATAGCCATCATGTCGTTCGCCGCCGTACAACGCATTCTCGGCCTGCTGCTGACGGTCTTCAGCCTCACCCTGCTGCCGCCGTTCGTGGCTGTCCCTGCTCGCCGCAGGACGGCGCCTGGCCGTGGCCTTCGCAACCGCGTTCGCGCTGACCCTGGGCGTCGGCATCTGTCAGCTGGCTGCCGGTGCGCCGGTATCCGCCGCGAGCTGCGCCTGCGCGACGGCTTCGTGGTCGTGGTGATGTTCTGGACCGTGCTGTCGGCGATCGGCGCGCTGCCGTTCGTGCTGGCCGACGATCCGCACCTGTCGCTGACCGATGCGGTGTTCGAATCGGTGTCCGGGCTGACCACCACCGGCGCCACCGTCATCACGCAGTCTGGACGACTCTGCCGATGTCGATCCTCTACTACCGTCAGCAGCTGCAGTGGCTCGGCGGCATGGGCATCATCGTGCTGGCGGTCGCGGTACTGCCGATGCTCGGCATCGGTGGCATGCAGCTGTACCGGGCCGAGACGCCCGGCCCGATGAAGGACAGCAAGCTGACGCCGCGCATCACCGAGACGGCCAAGGCGCTGTGGTACATCTATCTGAGCCTGACCATTGCCTGCGGCCTGGCCTACTGGCTGGCCGGCATGAGCGTGTTCGATGCGGTCGGCCACGCCTTTTCGACCGTCGCGATCGGCGGCTTCTCGACCCACGACGCCAGCATGGGTTATTTCAACAGCCCGCTGATCGACATGATCGCGGTGGTGTTCATGTTTCTGGCGGCGGTCAATTTTTCGCTGCACTTCGTCGCCTTCCGGCATCGCAGCGTGAGCGGCTATTGGCAGGATTCGGAGTTCCGTTTCTACGTGCTTGCTGCTGAGCATCGTGATCGTGATCACCGTGCTCGGTCTGCTATTTCACCGAGACCTACGACAACTGGGGGGATGCGCTGGTCAATGGCCTGTTCCAGGCGGTGTCGATCGGCACCACGGCCGGCTTCACCACGGCCGAGTTCTACAACTGGCCGGGTTTTATCGCCATCCTGCTGCTGTTCTCCAGCTTCGTCGGCGGTTGCGCCGGTTCGACCGGCGGTGGCATCAAGGTCATCCGCCTGCTGCTGCTGGTCAAGCAGGGCCTGCGCGAGATCACCCGCCTGGTCCACCCGAGCGCGCACATCCCGGTGCGCATCGGCAACAAAACGGTCGAGTTCGCGCGTGGTCGAGGCGGTGTGGGGTTTCTTCGCCCTGTACGTCGCCAGCTTCACCGTGATGTACCTCGCGCTGGCGACCACCGGCCTCGACCTGATGACCGCCTTCAGCGCAGTCGCCGCCAGCATCAACAACCTCGGCCCCGGTCTCGGCGGGGTCGGTGCGCACTATGCCGACATGCACGAACCCGGCAAATGGATCCTGTGTTTCGCCATGCTGCTCGGCCGGCTCGAGATCTTCACCCTGCTGGTGTTGCTGACACCGGCGTTCTGGCGCAAGTAAGGCGGTTTCCAGCCGGCCTTGTCATCTTGTTCCGGCGGGCTGCGCGCACCATCAGGCTGCCTGGCGAGCAGGCAAAAGTAGTATCCTCGCCGGATGAGCAAAAAGCCCCCGTTCATCCTCGTCGACGGTTCCTCGTACCTGTTTCGCGCCTTCCACGCCCTGCCGCCGCTGACCAACTCGAAGGGTCGAGCCGACCGGTGCCACGGTCGGGGTGATCAACATGCTGCGCAAGCTCATCGCCGACTACCAGCCGACGCATATCGCGGTGGTGTTCGATGCGCCGGGCAAGACCTTCCGCGACGAGATGTATGCCGAGTACAAGGCCAACCGGCCGCCGATGCCGGATGATCTGCGCGAGCAGATCGAGCCGACCCTGGAGATCATCGGCGCGATGGGGCTGCCGCTGCTGGTGGTCGACGGGGTCGAGGCCGACGACGTGATCGGCACCCTGGCCCGCCAGGCGACCGAGCAGGGCATCGAGACCCTGGTCTCGACCGGCGACAAGGACATGGCGCAGCTGGTCAACGCGCATGTCACCCTGATCAACACCATGAGCGACACGGTGATGGACGAGGGCGGCGTAGTGACCAAGTTCGGTGTGCGCCCGGACCAGATCATCGACTATCTGGCCCTGATCGGCGACACCGTCGACAACATTCCCGGGGTGCCCAAGTGCGGGCCGAAGACGGCGGCCAAGTGGCTCGGCGCCTACGACACGCTCGACCGCGCTGATGAACAATGCGGACGAGATCAAGGGCAAGATCGGCGAGAACCTGCGCGCCAGTCTCGATCAGCTGCCGCTGTCGCGCGCGCTGACCACCATCAAGACCGATGTCGCACTGGATGCCGGTCCCGACCGAACTGACCCCGCACGACGGCGACCCGGACGCTGCTGCGCACGCACTACGAGCGCCTGGAGTCGCGCCGTCTGCTGGCCAGCCTCGATGACGGCAAGGACGACGATGTTGCGGCGGCAAAACAGGCGGCGGCCGCCAACTACGAAACCGTGCTGGACGAGACGCGCTTCGACGCCTGGCTTGGGCGCCTGGAACAGGCCGAGCTGTTCAGCTTCGACACCGAGACCACCAGTCTGAACTACATGCAGGCCGAGATCGTCGGCGTGTCGTTTGCGATCGAGGCCGGCGAGGCCGCCTATGTGCCGCTGGCCCACGACTATCCGGGTGCACCCGATCAGCTCGATCGCGATGCGACCCTGGCGCGGCTCAAGCCGCTGCTCGAAGACCCGGCACGCCACAAGGTCGGGCAGAACCTCAAGTACGACATGAGCGTGCTGGCCAATCACGGCATCGAGCTGCAGGGCATTGCCTACGACACCATGCTCGAGTCCTACGTGCTGGATGCCGGCGTCGGCCGCCACGACATGGACAGCCTGGCCGAGCGCCATCTCGGCCACAAGACCATCCACTTCGAGGATATCGCCGGCAA
Source organism: uncultured Gammaproteobacteria bacterium (assembly GCA_963719025.1). GTDB lineage: Bacteria > Pseudomonadota > Gammaproteobacteria > Chromatiales > Chromatiaceae > Thiosocius. Next base: position 6,303 of record CAVRBK010000084.1, read on the forward strand.
GGGCGCGAAGCAGCTCACCTTCGACCAGATCCCGCTCGAGCAGGCCGGGCCCTATGCCGCCGAGGATGCCGACATCACCCTGCGCCTGCACCAGGCGCTGTGGCCGCGGCTCGAGCAGGTGCCGGCTCTGAGCGGGGTGCTGCGCGAGATCGAGGTGCCCCTGCTCCGCGTGCTGTCGCGCATCGAACGCACCGGCGTGCGACTCGACAGCGGCATGCTGGCGACCCAGAGCAACGAGCTGGCCAAGCGCATGCACGAACTGGAGCAGCAGGCCTATGCGATTGCCGGGCGCACCTTCAACATGGGTTCGCCGAAGCAGATCGGTCAGATCTTCTTCGAGGAACTCGAACTGCCGGTGATCACGAAGACGCCCAAGGGTGCGCCGTCGACCGCCGAGGACGTGCTGCAGGAACTGGCCGAGCAGGGCCACGAACTGCCACGCGTGATCCTCGAGCACCGCGGCCTGGCCAAGCTGCAAGTCGACCTATACCGACAAGCTGCCGGACATGGTCGAACCCGACGACCGGCCGGGTGCATACCAGTTACCACCAGGCGGTGGCGGCGACCGGGCGCCTCAGTTCATCCGACCCGAACCTGCAGAACATCCCGATGCGCAGCGACGAAGGCCGGCGCATCCGCCAGGCCTTCATCGCCGCAAGACGGCTGGCGCATGCTGGCGGCCGACTACTCGCAGATCGAGTTGCGCATCATGGCGCACCTGTCGGGTGACCAGGGTCTGCTCGACGCCTTTGCCGCCGGCGCGGACATCCATCGTGCCACCGCCGCCGAGGTGTTCGGCGCGGACAGCCCGGAGGCCGTCACCAGCGAGCAGCGGCGTTCCGCCAAGGCGATCAACTTCGGCCTGATCTACGGCATGTCGGCCTTCGGCCTGGCGCAGGCAGCTCGGCATCGAGCGCGGCGCCGCGCAGGAATACGTCGACCTGTACTTCGCGCGCTATCCCGGGGTGCGCAGCTTCATGGACAGCACCCGCGAACAGGCGCGCGAGCAGGGCTATGTCGAGACCCTGTTCGGCCGGCGCCTGTACCTGCCCGAGATCAAGGCACGCAACCAGCAGGTGCGCGCCGGCCGCCGAGCGCACCGCGATCAATGCGCCGATGCAGGGCACCGCGGCCGATATCATCAAGCGCGCCATGCTCGCGGTCGACGGCTGGCTGCGCGGCGGAGCAACCCGCTGTACAGATGATCATGCAGGTGCACGATGAACTGGTGTTCGAGGTCGATGACGTCGGCGCTGGAGTCGGCCGGGGCGAAGATCCGCGCGCTGATGGAAGGCGCGGCCGAGCTGAAGGTGCCGCTGGTGGTCGATGTCGGCGTCGGCGACAACTGGGACGAGGCGCATTGATTGCTCTTCGGCGACCGGTATTGCCGACGGTTGTGTTGACGTCCGGCAAGCAGTTCTGCACCGATTACCTTTAAAATCAAATCTTTTATCCATCCGTCCACTGGGAAGCAAGCAATGAGCAACGATACCAATGTCACCTGGCACGACCATCAGGTCACCCGCAGCAAGCGCGAGGCCCTGAACGGGCACAAGGGCTGCGTGATCTGGTTCACCGGTCTGAGTGCCTCGGGCAAGAGCACGATCGCCAATGTGCTCGATCACAAGCTCTACGACATGGGTATGCACAGCGCGGTGCTGGATGGCGACAACGTGCGTCACTCGCTGAATGCCGGGCCGGGGATGCTCCTGGATACCCATGGCGAGACCTTCGCCAAGCGCTTCGGCCTGGGCTTTTCCGCCATCGACCGCGAGGAGAATATCCGCCGCATCGGTGCCGTTGCGCAGATCTTCTGTCAGGCCGGGATCATCGCCCTGACCGCGTTTATCAGCCCCTACCGGGCCGACCGCGACCGGATCCGGAAGAACCTCGGCGCGGGTGAGTTCATCGAGGTGTTCGTCGACACCCCGATCGAGGTGTGCGAATTGCGTGACCCGAAGGGCCTGTACAAGAAGGCGCGTGCCGGCGAGATCAAGGGCTTCACCGGGATCGACGACCCTTACGAGGCACCTGCTGCCGCCGAACTGGTACTCGAGGCGGCGGAAAAGACCGCCGAGGAGTTGGCCGACGAGGTGATCGATTTTCTCCGACAGAAGGAAATCCTGCCGGCCTAGATTCGGGCTTCGGGTCGAACGCAGGGCGCTATTTTTGCGTGCCTTCGTCCTTCCCGAGCAGGCGGGAATCCATAGATCACTCTTTTCCTCAGGCGCTGAAGGACACCGGATCCCACCCATACTTCTCGCACACATCGCGTGCTCTGGCGTTACGCACGCGAGCGTTACTCCCCACTCCCTGGGTGAGAGGCCGACAGAGACAGGGGGTCGACTTGTGGCGCAGGGTCTATGTTTCGTTTCCGCAGGCGGCGCAGGTCCATCAGGTCGTTTCCGAGCTGGAAAAAGCCGGTATGGCGCGCAGTCGAATGCATACTCTGGCTAAACCCGGGGTGGACATTGCGGGGCTGCCGGTCGCGAACCGGGCGCAGAGCGAGGATCAGGTATGGCGATGGGAGCAGCTGTTCTCGCACGGTAACCTCGCGCTGCTCGTGGTGGCTGCGCTCGGGGTGGGTCTGGCGATGGTTGTCGGGGCACTTGCCTGGGCGGTGGCGACCGCTGCCGTCGCCATTGCTGCCTATGTCCTTGGTGAACGTTTCGCCGTCAGGCTGCCGCATGCCCATCTCAGCGATATGCGTGTTTCCCTGCTGAACGGCGAGGTCGTTCTGCTGGTGGATGTGCCACGACACCGGGTCCGAGAAATTGAGGAACTGATTGGGGGCTACCACGAAGCCTTTATCGGCGGCGTCGGCTGGACGATCCTTTCAGCAGGTAGTTGATTGGCAAGTGTTGTGGTTGGAGGTTTATGGCTTTAGATGAAGACGACCGTGGCAGTTAGGGCAAGCGGTGGTCTGTTGCCGTTTCCCCCACCACTCACCGAGAGATAAGTGCCGTCATTCCCGTCGGCGGGAATCCAGGTCTCAGCCGCGCCAGCGAACTAGTCGTTTGCTGAAAACCACTCATCCAGCTTCGCATGCGCTTCGCCCACGCCGCTTTTCTTCAGCGATGAAAAGGCCTGTACCGTGAAGCTGCCGTCGCGCTTCTTCAGCTCGGTGCGCACCTTCAGCACGGTGCTTTTCGCCGGGCCGTTCTTCAGCTTGTCGGCCTTGGTCAGCAGGACGTGTACCGGCAGCTCGATATGGCCGGCCCAGTCCAGCATCTGCAGGTCGTAGTCCTTGAGCGGGTGGCGGATGTCCATCATCAGCATCAGGCCCTTGAGGCACTTGCGCTGTTCCAGGTAGGTTGCCAGCGCACCCTGCCAGTCGCGCTTGATGCTTTCGGCGACCTTGGCGTAGCCGTAGCCGGGCAGGTCGACAATCCGGCGCTCCTCGTCGATCGAGAAGAAGTTCAGCAGCTGCGTGCGGCCGGGTGTCTTGCTGGTGCGCGCCAGTGACTTCTGGTCGCAAAGGGTGTTGATCGCGCTCGATTTGCCCGCATTCGAACGGCCGGCGAAGGCGACCTCGAAGCCTTCGTCGGGCGGGGTCTGCGACAGCTTGGCGGCGCTGGTGAGAAAAACGGCCTGGCGGTAGAGCGGGTTCATGCGTCGGGAAAATCGCTGCGTTGCCAATGGCCGGACTTGCCGCCTGATTTCTCTTCGAGGCAGACGTTTTCGATCACCATGCCGCGGTCGACCGCCTTGCACATGTCGTAGATCGTCAGCAGGGCGACCTGCACGGCGCACAGCGCCTCCATCTCGACGCCGGTCTGGCCGCGCGTCTTGGCCGTTGCGCTGGCAGTGGATGCTGTCGAGCGTGGAGTCCGGCTTGAAATCGATGCCGACCTTGGTCAGCGGCAGCGGGTGGCACAGCGGCACCAGGTCCGAGGTGCGCTTGGCGCCCATGATGCCGGCGATCCGGGCGACGCCGAGCACGTCGCCCTTCTTGTGCCCGCCCTCGAGGATCATCGCCAGGGTCTGGGCCTGCATGCGGATGCTGCCGCTGGCGACCGCGATCCGCTCGGTGATGTCCTTGTCGCCGACGTCGACCATGTGGGCCTGGCCCTCGGCATCGAAATGGGTGAACCGGTCAGCCATTGGTCTGTACCGGGGTGGCATGGTATTCGAGCGATTTCGCGCACCTCGCGGCGCTCGAACTGCATGGTCTCGAGGTCGCCGAACACCCAGGTGGCGGGCGCCTGGCCGACGCCGCCGACGGTTCCGGGGTTGACCACGAAGGTGGTGCCGCCGGCGCAGTTTTTGCGCTCATCGATCTCGACCTCGTGGCTGTGTCCGCAGCACACCAGGTCCCAGTCGCCGGTCGCCGCCATCGCGTGCGCGTAGTGCGGGTAGTGCACCAGGAAGATCCGCTTGCCGGCCAGTTCGATGCCGGCGTCCATACCGTGAAAGCGCACCACGCCGCCGGGCTTGTGGGCCAGCCGGCTCAGCGCGTACAGGTCGCCGGTGTTGTTGCCGTGGATCACGTGCACCGGCAGTTCGTATTTCTCCAGGCAGTGCAGGGTGCTGGGGGCGACCAGGTCGCCGCAGTGCAGCACGGCCTCGGCGCCGGCGGCCTTGGCGTCGGCAACGGCGGCGTCGATCAGTGGGATGTGATCGTGGCTGTCGGACAGAATACAAACCTTCATGTGGAATCCCTTGGATGATGCCTGGGCCGTTCAGAGGCCGCAATTCTACCCGTCAGCGCAGCTGCTTGCTTGTGTGCCGCAGGCCCGCGGCCCCTCTGGGGGTGTCGTGGACATGCCGCGGGTAGTCTCGTCGGATCCGCATGCCTGCGCGTATGATAGGCGTTCCAGGGCGCACAGCCGCGCCCGATTTGTTTGCTTTCGGTACTATCGATCGCCGTGCCCCAGGCCTCCACAAAACAGTTATCGACGACGCAGCTCCGGGATTTCGACCGCGACGGTTACCTGATCGTGCGCCACCTTGGGTCGCAGACACGTTGCCGGGCGCTGCTCGAAGCGGTGGAGCGATCGCTCGACCCACCACTGGGGCCGCTCGAACTGGAGGCCGAACTGGGTTACCCGGGGGCGCCCGCGGGGTTGCAGGCCAGCGGTGGCGAGACGCCGCGACGCCTGCTGCATGCTTACTCGCGCGGACCGGTGTTTCGCGAATGGGCGCGGTCCCCGGAGATCGTCGAATCGGTTGCGGCCCTGATGGGCGGCGGGCCGATCGCGCTGGTCCAGGCGCATCACAACTGCATCATGACCAAGTATCCGCGCTATGGCAGCGCGACCGGCTGGCACCAGGATATCCGCTACTGGAGCTTCGCCTCGCCCGATCTGATCAATGTGTGGTTGGCGCTGGGCCCGGAAGGCCGCAGCGAGGGTGGCTTAAGGGTGGTGCCGGGGTCGCATCGCATGACTTTCACGCCGGACCAGTTCGATCCCGCGCTGTTTTTCCGCGCCGACCTGGCCGGCAACCGGCCGCTGCTCGAACAGGCGGTCGATCTGGATCTGGATTGTGGCGACGTGCTGTTCTTTCACTGCCGCCTGCTGCATGCGGCCGGCCGTAACGCGTCCGGGCGGGTCAAGCGCTCGCTGGTGTTTACCTACAATCCCTTGCACAACGCGGCCGTGCCGGACAGTCGGTCGGCGCGGCTGCCGCAGATACCGCTGTAACCCATCGATGCGACATCGCTCAGACGGTTGTGCCGGTGCGCCAGGTACGCCGCATCGCCCACAGCCCGAACAGTGGCCCGGGCAGCAGGATCCAGCTGACATGGGCACCGCTGGCCGGTAGATAACGGATCGCCAGTTCGATCGACACGATGCTGATCGCGAAGCCGATACTGTTCATCATGGCAAGGGCCGCACCGACATCTTTGCTCGCGCAGGAACCGGCCGCCAGGGCCGAGAACTGCGGCGAGTCGGCGACCACGAAGCCCCCCCAGATCACCAGCGCGGCCAGTAACACGCTGGCTGGTGCGCCGCCCAGCAGGGGATACAGCAGGCACAGGCCGGCCGAGCCACCGAGCGCCACGATGGCGATCCGGGCGTTACCCCAGCGTCGGCTCAGGTAGCCGCCGGTCACGCAGCCTGCCGCACCGGCGAGAAACACCACGAAGGTCGCGAGATAGGCGGTGTCGGTCGGGCTGTCGAGCCCGATGCGCAGGACCAGAAAGGGCGCGATGGCCCAGAAGGCATACAGCTCCCACATATGGCCGAAGTAGCCGAGCGCCGCGGCGCGAAATGTCCGATTGCTGAAGGCATGCAGGGCGCCGCCCCAGCGCAGGCGACGGCGTTGTCCGTGATGTGGCCCGTCGCCGAGCCAGCCAACCGCAAGGGCGGCCAGCAGGGCGAGGGTTGAGGCGCTGTAGAACACCGACTGCCAGTCCGGGGTGATGCCGCTGCCGCGGACCAGGTGCGGCAGGCCGGTGCCCAGTACCAGCATGCCGACCAGCCAACCGAGCATCTGGCCGGCCTTCTCGGGCGCCCAGCTCATCACCAGCTTCATGCCGATCGGATAGATGCCGGCCAGGGTCAGGCCGGTCAAGAAGCGCGTTGCCAGGGCCAGCGTCATGTCGCCTTGAATATTGGCAAAGATGGCATTGCTGACGGCGCCGAGCACGGCACAGGCGGCAAACACGCGGCTCGCCGAATAGCGGTCGGCCAGGCCGGTGACGGCAAACAGGAAGGTCCCGCAGATGAAGCCGGCCTGTACTGCACTGGTGAGGTGGCCGAGGTCGACCGGTTGCAGGCCCCAGGCCAGCTCGAGTGCATCGGCGACGGCGTTGGCGCTGAACCACAGCGAGGTGCCGAACATCTCGGCCAGCACGATGAGCGTCACGGCAAGCGTGGGCGAGCGGTGCGGGCTCATGACCGAGCCGACAATCTGCGCGCCATGGCGGTGTTTCCCGGCTC
>CAVRBK010000085.1:0-12702 GCA_963719025.1 uncultured Gammaproteobacteria bacterium
CGTGATCGGCCTCGGGCGCATACCGCTCGAGCATCTCGGACATCCGACGGGAGTAAAGCAACTCCTTGGGCCAGGACTCACCGCCCGCGTCTTCGTGGTTCGGGTCGTCGGCATTCGCGGCGTCGATCAGCTCGATCGCCTTTTCGAATCGTTCCTGCGCTGTCATCTTTGATCCTGTCAGGTACTGGTCTTTGGATAGTGTACAACCTCGGGCCGCATCTCAGCAGCCGCTGGCGCACGTTCGCCTCCCGACGTTTGGAATCCATCAGGACGACGGGTTCGGGAACCTCCAGGCAACCGCTCGCTGCCTGTCGCGGGCTGGCCCCTGGGCATTGGGCCAATGCATGATCACTGCCTGTTTTTTCATCGCCGGTTTTGCTGGATACGCCCGCATGATGGGTATAGCTTTCGTGCAAAAGCCGAAAAGGGTCCCCATGAGCGACACGATCGCACGCTACAAGGTGCTGGGCGCGGGTATTCTCAGCCTCGTGTTGATGCTGGGCATCGCGCGTTTCGCCTATACCCCGCTGATGCCGCTGATGCAGCAGCAGGCCGGCCTGGGTATCGCCGAAGGCGGATGGCTGGCGGCCATCAACTACATCGGCTACTTCTGCGGCGCGCTCACCGCATCGTTCATCAGCGATATTCATCTGAAAGACCGTCTGTACCGGATCGGCCTGATCGTCGCGCTGATCACCACCGTCGGCATGGGATTGACCGACGAGTTGTGGCTCTGGGCCGTGCTGCGTTTTTTCGCCGGCCTGAGCAGCGCTGCCGGGCTATTGCTTGGCTCGGGCCTGATCCTGAACTGGTTGATCCGACACGACCACCGCAGCGAGCTGGGCATCCATTTTGCCGGCCTGGGCCTGGGTATCGCCTTTTGTGCCCTCGCCGTCGAACTGATGAGCCGGCACTTCGACTGGAGCGAGCAATGGCTGCTGCTGACGCTGGTCGGTGGCATCATTCTGATCCCCTCCTGGGCCTGGCTGCCGAAACCGGACGCCACGGCGACCACGCGGGGCGGCGCGGCGATGGTCGATCGTCCGCCCAGCCCAACCTTCCTACGCCTGTTCATGGCCGCCTATTTCTGTGCCGGGGTGGGGTACGTCGTCAGCGCGACTTTCATCGTCGCCATCGTCGACCAGTTGCCGGGGCTCGAGGGTCGGGGGTCCTGGACCTTCATGGTCCTGGGCCTGGCCGCGGCGCCGGCATGCATCATCTGGGATCTCATCGCGCGCCGGGTCGGCGACCTCAATGCACTGGCTGCCGCCTACCTCTTGCAGATCGTCGGTATCATTCTGCCGGTGATCGAGCCCAGTCTCGGCATGGCCATGCTCAGCGCCGTGCTGTTCGGCGGCACCTTCATCGGCATCGTCAGCCTGGTATTGACCATGGCCGGGCGCTACTACCCCACGCGTCCGGCCAAGATGATGGGCAAGATGACCGTGTCCTATGGTGTCGCGCAGATCCTGGCCCCGGCGCTGACCGGCGTGCTGGCGGAACGCAGCGGCAGCGGCAGCTACAGCGATGGCCTGTACCTGGCCGCCGGCATGATGCTGCTGGGCAGCCTGTTGATCTTCAGGTTGCGCGCACTGGCAAAGCGCGAGATTCAGGCAAGCGCATCGAACGGCTGACAAAGCCGGTCGGCCATCCCGAACGAACAGGCGGTCTCGAAGACGCCGGGTACAAGCTCGTCGTGCTTGTCGTGATCGCAACAGGCCTGGTCATCGCCCAGGCCTGCGCGGTCGGATTCCTGGCTCGGTTGGCCCGGCGTGGTTTCTGGCGCTGGTGCATCGCGCAGATTGCGGCCACGGGCGTCGGGCTCGCGCTGTTCGGGTCGGTGCTTGGTGGGTGGCTGGCGCATCCGCAGATGAGCGTGCTCGACATGTTGCTCACCGACCTGGTCTTCGAGACATGGTCGTCTTCGAATCTGTTGCTCCTTTCTGCGTGGGCTGCCTTCTCCGGCCCGGTCGATCGCGCTTGCGCTGCTGGTCGTGCTGGTGCCCGCCCGCCCGTCCGGGGGTGTTCCGCGTATTCGATGACCCCGGATCGAGTCCGGGGCGGGCCCTGGGCGCAACCCCTGAAACGGGTCTGCGGCATCGCGTTCGAGAACGGTCCGGCGCGCCCTCTGCGGCCGGGCTTGTCTCAGTCCGGTCGGGTAACCATCAGGTCTCGGGGGCTGTGTCCCCGCCAAGCACAAACCTCTGCTCGTGCTTCAGTCCCATGTACAGGGCGATGCACATCGCCAGCAGCACCGCGGTAAACGGCAGTCCCACGGTGATGGCCGCGGCCTGCAGGGCGCCCGAGTGCATCGGCGCCGCCACCAAACAGCAGGGCGCCGGCAATCAGGCCTTCCATGGTTGCCCAGAACATGCGCTGCGGTACCGGTGCATCGAGTTTGCCGCCGGCGGTGATGCTGTCGATCACCAGCGAGCCGGAATCCGACGAGGTGACGAAGAACACCAGCACCAGCACGATGCCGATGAACGAGGTCACGGTCGACATCGGCATGTTCTCCAGCATCTGGAACAGCGCCAGGGAGACATCGGTGATGCCGTTCGCCAGCTCGCCGACGCCGGCCTCGACCTGATTGAGCCCACTGCCGCCGAAGGCGGTCATCCAGACGATGGTGACCAGGGTCGGGATCGAGCAGCACCGCGGTCAGGAACTCACGCACGGTGCGGCCCTTGGAGATGCGGGCGATGAACATGCCGACGAACGGCGACCAGGAGATCCACCAGGCCCAGTAGAACACGGTCCAGCCGTGATAGAACTTCTCGTCTTCGCGGCCGATCCAGTTGCTCAGCGGGATCAGGTTCTTCACATAGGCCGCCGTGGTATCGAACAGGCCGGCGAAGATACCGAAGCCCTGTCCAATCACGATCACGAACGACAGCAGGATCAGGGCCAGCGCCATATTGATGTTGCTCAACAGCTTCACGCCACCATCGAGTCCGCGAACGACCGAGATGATAGCGACCGAGGTTACGCCGATGATGATGGCGATCTGGACATTGATCGTGTTGGGTATATCGAACAGGTACTTCAGCCCACCGGCCGCCTGTTGCGCACCGAAGCCAAGCGAGGTGGCGAGCCCGAAGATGGTGGCCATTACTGCGACGATATCGATGACATGGCCGAACCAGCCCCATGAGCGATCCTTGATGAACGGATAGAAGGCCGAGCGGATGGTCAGCGGCAGGCCCTTGTTGTAGGTGAAGAAGGCCAGCGACAGGGCGACCACGGCGTAGATGGCCCAGGGGTGCAGGCCCCAGTGGAACATGGTCGCACCCATCGCCAGCTCGGCGCCTGCCGGCGTGTGCTTCTCGGCATTCAGCGGCGTCCCCCACCAGTCGGTGTAATAGGCGGCCGGTTCGGCAACACTCCAGAACATCAGGCCGATGCCCATGCCGGCGGCGAACAGCATGGCGAACCACGACAGGTTCGAAAACTCAGGTCGCGCATCGACGCCGCCGAGCCGGATCCTGCCGACCGGCAGAAAGATCAGCGCGAGGCAGAACAGCACGAAGATGTTGCCGGCGACGAGGAAGAACCAGTCGAAATTGTCGATCGACCAGGCCTTGGAGCCATCGAATGCCTCCTTGGCGCCGTTCGGAAACATGATGGTTCCGATCACGAAGAGCAGCACCAGCAGGGCGGAGATGAAGAAGACCGGGTTGTGGAGATCCATCCCCCAGGTGCGGATGTTGTCCTGACCGATCTCGTAGTCGGTATCGTAGCGATTTGGCATGGCGGGTTCCGAATCAGGTGGTGGCAGGTTGCTCAGGGTGTGCTGAAGTCGTAGCGCAGGCCGGCGGCGATGACGTGGCCACCGCCACAGGCCCAGCAGGTTTCGGCGGCACCGCCGTGCTCTGGCGGTGATCGCGGCGGTTTCCTGTTCGCTGTAATACTCGACGAAGAACTTCAGGTCGTCGCGGTACTGGTGATCGATGCCGAGATGGACGATGTCTTCACCGTAGTTGTCCACGTCGGCGAGCATGGCCTTGAAGGTGTTCTTGCCGATGCGTGTAGCCGGCATACAGGTTCATTGCCGCATCGCCGTCGGCACCGTAGCCGGTAGCGATGTCACTGTCGTGCTCTTCGTACTTGGCGCCGATGAACAGCGCATCGGTGGCCTGCCACATCACCGAAGTGCCCCAGATCTTCGAGTCATTGGCGCCACCCAGGTCATCAAGGCCGGCGGAAAGCGTCAGGCCACCGACCTGTGTAGCTGGCGGTTGCCTGCCAGCGATCGTCAGGATTACCGTTGCTTCCGGTCGCACCGTTTTCATCGCTGTAGGCGACAGCGGCAGAGAAGCCGGCGAAGCTCGGTGTGTAGTAGGCGAGGGTGTCGCTCTTGCGGAAGCTGGTGTAGGTCGCAAAGCCGCTGTAGTAGCTGCTGAACATGTCGACCGGGTAGGCGATCGCGTTGTAGTAGGGCAGCCACATCTGGCCGACCGCCAGGTCACCAAAGCTACCCTTGATGCCGAGCTTGCCGATGCGGATGTCCTTCGTCCTGGTCCCAGGGGTCCTGCACCGCCAGGTTGGGTACATCGAGCGGCAGTTCCAGTTGACCGTAGACGGTTACGTCGTCGTTCAGCGCATGGCTGGCCTTGACGCCGATACGCGAATAGGCATCACGCCAGCCGGTGTATGACTCCATTGCGCCCTCGTTGTCGGGCGTTACGGCCTCGCCATGTACCCGCAGCGAGGCGTAGAGCTCGTAGTCGAACGCATTCGCGGCCGTTGCCAATCCACAGAAGGTGGCTGCAAGCAATGATCTGGTGAGGAAGTTTTCCTTGGCAAACATATGAATCGTCCTGGGGTTCGAGTCGAATTTTTTTGCTGAGTGCTGACGCGTTGAATCTGGCCGGAGGTGGCGGTGGCCGGATCAGGGCCGCGATACAGGCCGGAGTTACCTATCGAAAAACCACCAATTGAGGGTGTTGGGTTACAGGGTGGCCGCTCAGAAGCAGGCCAGCTTGGAATTTTTACTGTGATGGCCGGCCGTCACTCGGCCTGGCTGTACCAGGGCGCATCGACCGTGGCTCTGGTCGTCGCCGGCCCCGGGTATGCTTGTCTGCCCCGAGCCTGAATGCGCGATCCTTCGGCCGCGAGGTGATCGGCACGCCGAAAGCGATGCAATGTCGACCCGCTCGAGAGCCGGGGCGAAGAACAACAAGGTCCATCAATAATATGCTTCGAATTCTAAGGATTATTGGCTGGAGTCGCAACCGTGCTCCCTGAAGTTAGAGGCAATATTTAAGTATTTTATAGGCTTGATACGTGGCAGTATCAGCAAGAATGCTTTTTGTCCAAAAGAAAAAAGTGCCGTTCTGCGGCGAGCGGATCAGGCGGTGGTGTTACCGGTCTTTGCAGTTGCCGGTCGCGTGACAGGGCGACCGCCGAATCATCATTGGCCTGGGCAGCAGGGGTCGACAAGAAAACAGACGCGACGCAAAGCGCGCCAGGGCCGTGCAAGAAACCCCTCTTCAGTTCTTCGCTGCGTTTCCGGCATGGTGGAGATGTTCAAGGGCAAGCTCGAATCGGCGACCCGCGAGGTGTTGCGCGCGATCGAACTGATACCCAGCTATGCCGCTGGATACGGACGACTTGCCCGGATCATGGCCTTTTCCGGTCGGCCCGAGCGGGACCTGGAGGCCATCGCCCAGGCGACAAGGTTAGACACCGGCTGGATTCGACACGGCAGGCATTCATGGGCTTTACTAACTTATATAGGGGCAACAGGCTTAAGTAGGTGCAACAGGCCGGCGAACCGCCTCAGGTAGACATCCGCCCTGCCGACCGGCGCGTCGTATCGGGGGCCGGGTCGTTGCTGAAACCAGGATGACAACAAGGAAGCCGCTATGAAATTGTATTGCCATGGCGCGGCCGGCGAGGTTACCGGCTCGTGCCATTTGATCCAGGTGGGATCGAAGCGTGTGCTGCTCGACTGCGGGCTGTTGCAGGGCGGTCACGAAACTGAACAGCGCAACCGGCAGCCGCTACCGTTCAAGGTGGAGGAACTCGATGCGGTCATCCTCAGTCATGCCCATATCGATCACTCGGGACGGCTGCCGCTGCTTTACCGCGAGGGATACCGGGGGCCCATATACACGCAGCGCGCCTGCCGTGACCTTTGCCGCATCATGCTGAAGGATTCCGCCTCGCTGAGCGAGCGGGACGCCGAATGGGATAACCGCAAGCGCCAGCGCAAGGGGCTTGACCCGGTGGAGCCGCTTTACACGGTGCAGGATGCGCAGCGCGTGATGCACCAGTTCAAGGTCGTGGACTATGGCCAGCGGATGGAGATTCTGCCCGGCGTGGAGGTGGAACTGGTGGATGCCGGCCACATCCTCGGCTCATCCATCGTGCAGCTTTGGCTGCGCGAGAATGGCGCGCAGCGCAAGCTGGTTTTCAGTGGCGATCTGGGCTATCACGAGGATCCGGTGCTGGCCGATCCGACCCCCATTCGCCAGGCCGATCTCGTGATGATGGAGAGTACCTACGGTAACCGATGCCATCGGCCGCTGGCGGACACCTATGCGGAGATCCACCAGGTGATGTCCGCGGCCATGGAGGAGCGGGGCAATATCCTGATGCCGGCCTTCGCCGTGGGTCGCACGCAGGAAATCCTGTACCTGCTGGGCAAGCACTACGACGAATGGGGGGTGGGCAACTGGCAGGTGTTTCTCGACAGCCCCATGGCCATCGAGGCCACCGAGGTCTACCTGCGTCATGCGGACCTGTTCAACGAGGAGGCGTACCGCCTGTGGAAGCAGCACAAGCAGCAGCCGCTGCTGCCCAACCTGAGCTTTTCGCGCACCCCGCAACAGTCCATGAGTCTCAACCGCATCCAGTCTGGTGCGCTCATTATCGCCGGCAGTGGAATGTGTAACGGTGGCCGAATCCGTCATCACCTCAAGCACAACATCTGGCGCCGCGACTGCCATGTGATCATTGCGGGCTTCCAGGCGCGCGGCACCCTGGGCCGCTCGCTGGTCGATGGCGCGGAGTCCATCCGCCTGTGGGGTGAGAGGATCAGGGTGGCCGCGAAGATTCATACCATCGGTGGCCTGTCTGCCCATGCCGACCAGGCGGGGCTGCTGCGCTGGTACGGCGAATACGAGAACCGCCCCCCGGTGCTGTTGGTACACGGCGAACCCGAGGCCAGCGAGGCCCTGCAACAGGAGCTGCAAAACCGCTACCAGGCAAGGGTGCGTATCGCCAAACGGGGGGAGGGGATCGACCTCTCTGATTTGCCCTTCTAGCCGACCGTCCCTCGTGCACAGGCAGGCAGACGCCCGCTGCGTCGAGGAACGTTCAGGCCGCGTGGCTCGGCCGTGTCGCCATTCCGCCCGATGCGGTAACAGCGCAGGGGGCGGTCGCTCGCCAGGAATGTGACTCGGTCGGGGTTGCCGGCCTCTAGAAGGGTGGTAGCGGTGCGTGGAACTGTTGTGGTTCATAAAGAGCCGTTATGCGGATTCAGGTTGTCGCAAATTTTGGTCTGGATTCTCTGGCGCCTTCAGCGGATCGCTCAAGATTCAGGTAAGTGAACAGGTAGAGCGAGGCGAGAATGGATAACCTGCTGTCAAGACATTGGCATCATCTGGCGCCCGACGAGGTCGCGACACTCCTTGAGTCGGACAAGGCGAAGGGCCTCGACATGTTCGAGGTGGGGCACCGGCAGAAGAGTTTCGGGCCGAACCGACTGACCCTGAAAAAGGGCAAGAGCCCGCTGGTCCTGTTTCTGCTGCAGTTTCATCAGCCGCTTGTCTACATCCTGTTGGGCGCAGTGATCGTCACCTTCGCCCTGCGCGAATGGGTCGACAGTGGCGTCATCTTCGCTGTCGTGCTGGTCAACGCCATCATCGGCTATGTCCAGGAGGCCAAGGCCCTGAAGGCCATCGAGGCGCTCGCGAAAACCATGGAAGGCGCGGCGATGGTCGTGAGGGGAGGCAAGAAAGAAAAAATAGGTGCATCCGAGCTGGTGCCGGGCGACCTCGTGCTGCTGCAATCCGGGGACAAGGTACCCGCAGACCTTCGTCTGCTGCGTGCGCGCGAGTTACAGATCGACGAGTCGGCGTTGACCGGCGAGTCCGTTCCGGCACAAAAGCATCCGGAAAGCCTGGCGCCCGAGACACTGCTCGCCGACAGAAGCAATATCGCCTATTCATCCACCCTGGTGACCTATGGGGCGGGTTCCGGCCTTGTCGTTGCGACCGGCGACGGCACGGAGATCGGACAGATCAACGAGCTGATCGCCGGCGCCGCCACGCTTGCGACCCCGCTGACAAAGAAAATCACCCAATTCAGCGGCGTCCTGCTGTGGATCATCCTGGCCCTTTCCGGCCTGACCTTGCTGGCGGGCTGGTGGCATGGGACGCCGCTGCTCGACAGTTTTATGGCTGCAGTGGCGTTGGCGGTCGGTGCCATACCCGAGGGTCTGCCAGCGGCGATGACCATCATGCTGGCGATCGGCGTCGGCAAGATGGCACGACGAAACGCCATTATCCGCAAGATGCCGGCGGTGGAAACCCTCGGTAGCACCACCGTGATCTGTTCGGACAAGACCGGGACCCTGACCCAGAACCAGATGACCGTGCAGCGGGTCTGCAGCGGCGCTGAGTGTTACGAGTTCACCGGCGTGGGTTATGCGCCCCAGGGGCAGATCCTGCTCGCCGGTGACGTCGTCGACCTGGCGTCCCACCCGGCACTCGGAGAGTGTCTGAAGGCGGGTGTGCTGTGCAACGACTCACGCCTGGTCGACAAGGACGGCAAGTGGGGTATCGAGGGCGATCCGACCGAGGTCGCCCTGATCACCGCCGCGGCCAAGGCGGGGTTGTCACGCGAGGCTATGGAGCAGGATGCGCCGCGTGTGGATACCTTGCCGTTCGAATCCCAACATCAGTACATGGCGACATTGCACGACACAGGCGCATCCTCGGAGTCTGTTGTTTATCTGAAAGGTTCTGTCGAAAGCGTCTTGTCCCGTTGCAGCGATGCCTGCGGGGCGGCTCTTGATGTCGCGCCGCTCGACAAGGAGCTTATCCATCGCCAGGTCGAGGAGCTGGCGGCCGGCGGTCTGCGGGTGCTCGCCTTGGCGCGCAAGATGGTCCCCGCCGGCGCGCAGTCAGTCACCCATGTCGACGTCTCTGAAGGGCTCTCATTCCTCGGCCTGCAGGCGATGATGGATCCACCGCGACCGGAGGCGATAGCGGCTATCAGCGCCTGCCAGAGGGCCGGCATCCAGGTCAAGATGATTACCGGCGACCACGTGGCGACGGCCGCGGCGATTGCCCGGCAGATCGGTCTCAGTGGTGGCCCTGAAAGCGAATCAGACAGTTTCGCCATCAACGGTCATATGCTGTCGGAAATGACCGACCTCGAGCTGCTGGACGTTGCCCGCCGTGCAGCGGTGTTCGCGCGCGTCTCCCCCGAGCAGAAGCTGCGCCTGGTCGAGGCCCTGCAGGCCGGCGGCCATGTCGTGGCGATGACCGGCGACGGGGTCAACGATGCGCCCGCGCTCAAGCAGGCCAACATCGGTGTGGCCATGGGCGTCGGTGGCACCGAGGTGGCCAAAGAGGCGGCGGATATGGTGCTCACGGACGACAACTTCGCGACCATCGAGGCGGCAGTCGAAGAGGGCCGGGCGGTATTCGACAATCTGATCAAGTTCATCACCTGGACCCTGCCCACCAACATCGGTGAGGGGCTGGTGATCCTGGTCGCCGTGTTTGCCGGTGTCACGCTGCCCATCACGCCGGTGCAGATCCTGTGGATCAACATGACAACGGCCGTTCTGCTCGGCCTGACCCTGGCATTCGAGGGCAAGGAGCCCGGCATCATGGACCGTCTCCCACGGCGTCCCGAGACGCCGGTGCTGACCGTGGAACTCAGTTTCCGTATCGGGCTCGTGAGCCTGATGCTGGTGGTGGGCTCCTTCGGCCTCTTCGAGTGGGCCCTGTTGCAGGGCGAGGGCGTGGACAAGGCGCGGACCGTTGCCGTCAATATGTTCGTTTTCGGCGAACTCTTTTACCTGTTCAACTGCCGCTCACTGCGTTACTCGATGTTCAGGCTGGGTGTTTTTTCCAACCGCTGGCTCATCCTCGGCGTGGTCGGGATGGTCTCGCTGCAGATCCTGTTCACCTATGCGCCGACCATGAACCAGTTGTTCGGAACGGCGCCGATCGGCGTTATGGAATGGGCGATGATCCTGGCAGGCGGCCTGGCTATCAATCTGGTGGTCGGTACCGAGAAGTGGCTGCGTCGCCCCGGCCGCGCTGGGAAAAGCGTGTGATTGGGCAGCTTCACCGAGCTGGCGGTGCGCCTGCTGCTGGCCGCGGCGGGTGCGTTGACGCCAGGCCCGGTTCTGTTTACCGGCACCGCCTGAACGCAATTGGGCTTGATGGTTGCAAAGACCTCTTTCAGGCATGCGAAACCGTGAAACAGGGTGTCGCATGGATGTTCGGTCAATGCTCGGCAATTCAAGGAGAGGGTAGATGAAAAGATTCCAGGATATTCTTTGCGTGGTTGAGCCTGGCAATAGATCCAGGGATGCGTTGGCGCGGGCCGTCACCTTGGCGCAGAACAACCAGGCCAGCCTGACGGCAGTGGTGGTGGCTGATGTCGTAACGGCAGGTATCGGGATGCCGGAGGGTGGTCCGATCTCTGCTGATCTGCAGGAAGCATTGGTGAGTGCGCGTGCGCAGGAATTGGCGCGACTGATCGAACCTTATCGAAAACAGATCGATATCAAGACCGGGGTTCTGGTCGGGGTGTCGTTCCTCGAGATCATTCGCGAGGTGCTGCGCAGTGGGCACGATCTCGTGATCAAGGCACCTGAGAACCCGGACTGGCTGGAACGATTGTTTGGCAGTGACGACATGCATTTGCTGCGCAAGTGCCCGTGTCCGGTATGGTTGGTCAAGCACCAGGGGCCCAAATCGTATCGGCGTATTCTTGCGGCCGTCGATGCCGATGAGGACCACCCCAAGGACGAACTGGAAACCCGGCATGCGCTCAACCAGCTGATCCTGCAACTGGCCGGTTCCCTGGCGCTGTCCGACTTTGCCGAGTTGCACATCGTGCATGCCTGGCGCGCGGCTGGCGAGAGTGCAATGCATGGCGCGTTTCTGCGTGCCTCAACCAAGGAGATCGTGGACTACGTCGAACAGACCAGGTTGAAGCACGAGGCCAGCCTGCAGAATATCGTTCGCGAGATGGTCGGCAATGCGGGAAGTGATGCGGTGGAGTTCCTCAAGCCCCAGAGCCATCTGTTGAAAGGGTCGGCACGAAAAGAGATACCGGCATTGGCAAAACAGATAGACGCTGATCTCGTCGTCATGGGGACCGTGGGGCGCACCGGCGTTCCCGGATTCTTTATGGGCAATACGGCAGAGTCGATCCTGGAGCAGATGGATTGCTCCGTGTTGGCGATCAAGCCCCCAGGTTTCGTGACCCCGGTAACCTTGTTGCATTGACACGTGTGCAGGCATCTCCCACCAGCCCGGATTGTGTTGCTGAACCCGGGTGCATGGATCTGGCGCGCGACAGGTGGACCGACGGCCGCGGCCCCTCTGTTCGCAGCACCTTTGACCGGTAGTACGGCGGTGGTCATGCCGGTGCCGTTTGCGGTGCGGTCGACCGCGATCATCGATGGCCCGGAAAAATTCAACGACAGAAAAGTCCGCCACACAGTGCCGGATCCACGGAGCGACGCATGAGCGAGAATTCGATATTGATGGGCTACCTGAAGAGATTTGAACGCACCCTGGTCGGGATATTGATTTTTCTGCTGGCCTTCGTGGTGCTGTTATCTGTAGTGGAACTGGGCCGCGTGTTGATCAGGGATATGCTCACGCCCCCGCAGTTCGTTCTCGAGATCGGGCAGCTCCTGGACATATTTGGTCTGTTTCTGCTGGTGCTGATCGGCATCGAGTTGCTTGAAACGGTGAAAAAATACTACACAGACGGCTGTGTGGATGTTGACGTGATCCTGTCCGTCGCATTGATCGCGCTGGCGCGCAAGATCATCACCATGGATCCAAAGGAATATGATCCCCTTACCCTGATCGGCATAGCGGCCATCATCCTGTCGTTGGTGGTGGGCTTTTGGGTGGTGAGAAGAAGCAGGTCGAGACCTGGCGGACATGACGAACAGCAGGACTGCAAGACCGAACACCGATGAGCGTCCGCGGGTATGGTCGGTGTCCCGCCTGCTGCATGCGCTGCTGGTTCTGCCCCTGCTCGGCCTGATGCTGGCCTGGCGAAGCGCGGTAGAATGAATGTCGCGAGACCCTTAGCGAGGGCGTAAGAGGCAGAATGGACAACCAACCCCGACCGTCAAACCCGGCACACAATGGGCGCGATCTGGCGACACGCATCCACCGGGGGGTTCTGATCGTCCTTCAGGTTGTCATGGCAGTGGAACTGGCACTGCTATTTTACGAGGGGCAATGGGTGAACGCCTTCCTGGTGATGGCCATCATGGCGATCACCCTCTCGCCCGCTGCCCTTGGCCGACGGTTTCGGGTGAACGTCCCGCCCGAATTCCAGGTTCTCGCAGTGATATTTGTATTCGCCGCCCTTTTCCTCGGAGAGATACAGAGTTACTACGAGCGGATCTGGTGGTGGGATATAGCCCTGCACACCAGCTCCGGGCTGTTGATGGGTGTCCTCGGTTTTCTGCTCGTCTACGTA
>CAVRBK010000086.1:0-31928 GCA_963719025.1 uncultured Gammaproteobacteria bacterium
GAGGTGCCGCTGGACACCGGCGAACCCGGTCTGCGTCTGACCGAGTCCGGTATCGCGCAGTTGGGCAGTCCGCCACGGCGCGCCCCGCGGCAGGCCGAATTACTGACCTGGCTGGGCGCACAGAGCGATTGCACGGCGCCGCTTTCGATGGTTCGCCTGGCGGTGCCGAATGCACAGGGCGCCCTGCGCGCAATGCGCGACAAGGGCTGGGTTGGCGACGTGGAGATCGCCGCGCGGCCCGATACCGTGGCCGAGGGAGCCGGTGCGCTGACCCTCAATGCAGACCAGGCCGAGGCCTTGCAGGTGTTGCAGGCGGATCTGGGAAAGTTTTCGGTCGCCCTGCTGGATGGCGTGACCGGCAGCGGCAAGACCGAGGTCTATCTGCAACTTGCGGCGGCGGCACTGGCGCAGGGCAGCAGCGTGATGGTGCTGGTGCCCGAGATCTCGCTGACGCCGCAGTTGCTGACGCGTTTTCGCGACCGACTGGGTGACACCGTGCGCGTCCTGCATTCGGGACTGAACGAGAGCGAGCGCGAACAGGCCTGGCATCGGGTGCGCCTCGGTCTGTCACGGGTGCTGCTCGGTACGCGCTCGTCGATCTTCACCCCGATGCCCCGATCTCGGCCTGGTCGTCGTCGACGAAGAGCACGATGCCTCGTTCAAGCAGACCGAGGGCTTTCGCTATTCGGCACGCGACCTGGCGATCGTGCGCGCACAGCGCGCGGCCTGCCCGGTGGTGCTCGGCTCGGCCACGCCGTCGCTGGAGAGCCTGCGCAACGCCCAGAGCGGGCGCTATCGGCACCTGCGGCTGGAGCGGCGCGCCGGCGGTGCCCGGCCGCCGCGCGTCGACCTGCTCGACATCCGCGATCAGCCGTTGCAGATCGGGCATGAGCACAGCCGCTGCTCGACGCGTGTCGGCAGCACGCTGGCGGCGGTGAGCAGGTCATCCTGTTTCTGAATCGGCGCGGCTACGCGCCGGTGCTCAGCTGCTTCAGCTGCGGCTGGCTGTCCGACTGCCCGCGCTGCGATGCGCGCCAGACCCTGCACAAGGCCAGCGGCCTGTTGTGGTGTCATCACTGTGGCGCGCAGCGCCGCGTGCCGTGCAGCTGCCCGGAGTGCGGCGCCGATGACCTGCATCCGCTGGGCCAGGGCACCGAGCAGCTCGAGGATTTCCTGCGGCGAACGCTTCGCCGACGTATCCGCTGATCCGCGTCGACCGCGACGCGACGGCGCGCAAGGGCAGCCTGGAGCAGCAGCTGGCGCGGCTGCAGGCGGCCGAGCCCGGCGTTGCTGGTCGGCACCCAGATGCTGGCCAAGGGGCATCATTTTCCGCGCGTCACCCTGGTCGGTGTGCTGGATGCCGACGGCGGCCTGTACAGCGCCGACTTTCGGGCCACCGAGCGCATGGCGCAGCTGCTGGTGCAGGTCGCCGGGCGGGCCGGGCGCGGTGAGCGGCCCGGACAGGTGCTGATCCAGACCCGCTATCCGGATCACCCGCTGCTGCAGACGCCTGGTGCGCAGTGGCTACCGCGCCTTTGCACGTGCCAGGCCCTGCGGCGAGCGCGAGGCGGCCGGCATGCCGCCATTCAGCCACCAGGCGCTGTTGCGCGCCGATGCGCGGCAGACATGCGCGAGGCGGAGGATTTCCTCGACCAGGTAGCCGCCTGGGTCGGGACAGTCGGGACACCGCCGGGGTCGAGATGTGGGGTCCGGTGCCGGCGCCGATGGCACGGCGCGCCGGGCGCCATCGTGCGCACCTGCTGTTGCAGGCCGCGCGACGCGATCTGTTGCACGCGGTGCTGGCCGACCTGCCGCTGCGTCTGCCCGAACTGCCCGCCGTGCGTCGCGTGCGCTGGAGCCTGGATATCGACCCGGTCGATCTGTTCTGACCCGGGGCTGCCACGCGCGGGTTGAATCTGCGGGCGCTGTCTGCCGGGCGACAGCGCCTTTTCGGCCCGTTCCTGTTATTCTTCGCGCCCGGTTTTTTCGCGTCGAAACAGTATGAAATCGCATATCGCCGATCTGGTCTCAGGGCCCTCGATCAACTCGCCACCGCCGGTGTGCTCGAACGCGGCGACATTCGTGCGCCGGTCATCGAACGTGCCCGCGACGCCACCCACGGGGACTTCGCGACCAACGCCGCGATGGTCAACAGCAAGGCGGCGAAGATGCGCCCGCGCGACCTGGCCGAGCGCCTGGTCGCGGCCATGCCGGCGTCGGACGCCGTGGTCGCGGTGGATATCGCCGGGCCCGGCTTCATCAACTTCCGCCTGGCCGACAACGCCTACCATGCGCTGGTCCCGCAGATTCTGCAGCAGGCGCACGACTACGGTCGCAGCAGGCTGGGCGCCGGCAAGCGCGTCCAGGTGGAGTTCGTCTCGGCCAATCCGACCGGGCCGCTGCACGTCGGTCACGGTCGCGGCGCGGCCTATGGCGCGGTGGTGGCCGACCTGCTCGAGGCGGTCGGCTACGAGGTGCATCGCGAGTACTACGTCAACGATGCCGGCCGCCAGATGGACATCCTCGGCACCTCGGTGTGGCTGCGCTACCTGGAGCTGTGCGGCGAGGAACTGGTGTTTCCGAGCAACGGCTACAAGGGCGACTACGTCTGGGACATCGCCGCCACCCTGCATCGCGATCATGGCGATGCCTACCGTCACGCCGCCGACGAGGTGTTCGACGGCGTGCCGGCCGACGAACCGGCGGGCGGCGACAAGGAGGCGCATATCGACGCGCTGATCGGGCGCGCCAAGCAACTGCTCGGCGACAACCGTTACCGCTTCGTGTTCGAGCTCGGCCTGAACGTGATTCTCGACGACATCCGCGACGATCTCAGCCTGTTCGGCGTCGACTACCAGGAGTGGTACTCGGAGCGCTCGCTGGTCGAGTCGGGCGCGGTCAACAAGGCGATCGACCGCCTGCGCGAGTCCGGCCACCTGTACGAGAAGGACGGCGCCTGGTGGTTCCGCTCGACCGATTTCGGCGACGAGAAGGATCGCGTGGTGGTGCGCGACAACGGCCAGACCACCTATTTCGCCTCGGACATCGCCTACCACATGGACAAGCTGGAGCGCGGTTTCGACCGCGTGATCGACGTCTGGGGTGCCGACCATCACGGCTACGTGCCGCGGGTGAAGGCGGCGCTGCAGGCGATGGGCGGCGATGCGGCGAAACTCGATGTGCTGCTGGTGCAGTTCGCGATCCTGTACCGCGGCGGCGAGAAGGCGCAGATGTCGACCCGCTCCGGCGAGTTCGTCACCCTGCGCGAGCTGCGCAAGGAGGTCGGCCGCGACGCGGCGCGCTTTTTCTACGTGATGCGCAAGTGCGAGCAGCACATGGATTTCGATCTCGACCTGGCCAAGTCGCAGTCCAGCGACAACCCGGTGTACTACGTGCAGTATGCGCATGCGCGGATCCATGCGGTGCTGCGCCAGGCCGCGGAGAAAGGCTGATCGATGTCGCGCCGAGCGACGGCCTGCAAAACCTCGACCGCCTGACGCGAGTCGCACGAGCTCGATCTGCTCAAGAACCTGTCGCGCTACCCGGAGGTGGTCGAGGCGGCGGCGACGCAACGAAGAGCCGCACCAGCTGACCCACTACCTGCGCGAACTGGCCAACGATTTCCATACCTATTACAACGCGCACCAGTTTCTGGTCGACGATGCGGCACTGCGCGATGCGCGCATCAAGCTGATCCTGGCGGCGCGCGAGGTGTTGCGCAATGGCCTGAACCTGCTCGGCGTGTCGGCGCCCGGAGCAGATGTAGGGCACGCCGCTGAACGCGTATGACGATTGCCGCACCGTGGAGGCGTTGGCGGTCGCCAGCGATCGCGTCGATCGGGCTAGAATTCCGCACCCCGTTTACCGAACTTCGTTCTTCGCCATACCGGCAGATAGCATCGTGCCCCGAGACTACAAACACCGCGCCCAGAGAAAACCGAAGAAAAAGCCGCTGTCCAGGCTGGCTGTGGCTGCTGACCGGTCTGTTGCTCGGTGGTTTCATCGTGGTCTGGTCTGGCTAAGCGGCCAGTCGGAGGACAGCCGGTGGCGAGTGGGTCGGTGCCGCACCCGACCGTCCGCCGCAGGGTAAAGCCGCTGCCACACCAGCAGGTCGATGTGCCGCCACGGCCGAAACCGCGTTTCGATTTCTACGACATGCTGCCGAAGATGGAGGTGGTGGTCCCGGACGAGGAGCTGGCGCCGGGCCCGGCAGCCGACAACGCCGGTGGCGACACCGGCGAACTACCTGGTCCAGGTCGGCTCGTTCCGGCGCGATCGAGGACGCCGACCGGCTGAAGGCGCAGCTGACCCTGCTCGGCTTCGAGGTCCAGGTGATGAAGGCCAGGATCAGTGCGCAGGATACCCGCTACCGGGTGCGCTCCGGCCCGCATCGCGGCAAGGGCGCGGTCAATGCGGCGCGCAAGCGCCTGGCGGCCAACGGCTTCAAGGGCATCGTGATCCGCGTCGAGGACCACTGAGCCGTGTTCAGGGCTTGATCGGCACCGGCCGGCCCTCGGCGGTGGCGGCGAGCCAGCTACGCACCGTCGCGAGCAAGGCGTCCTGCAGGCCGGGGTAATCGGCGACCGCGCCCGCGACCATGCGCTGCCGGTACCGGGTGTCAGGGCTGCCTTGTGCAGCCCGGCGGCGCAGGTCGGCGCCGTCGCGCACCACCGCCAGGTCGCGCTCGGCGTAGACATCCAGCAGCGGCAGCTTCACCTCGCCCAGCGCGCTCAGGCCGGCCGAACCCTGCTCGAGAGGTGGGCTGATCAGCACCAGCGCCTGTAGTTCGGCGGGTGTTCCCTGGCTCGCGAACTGCAGCAGGGCCGCACTGCTGCCGCCCTCGGCCAGCAGTACCTGGTTCAACTGACCCTGCTGCTTCAGCCAGTCCAGGCCGGCGCGGATACGCGCCGCGATCGACGGGCTGCGCGCCAGCCACGCCTGATGGGTCTCGCCGGGGTAGGGGGTGGGAAGTTGCAGGGACAGGGTATCCCAGCCGGCCTCGGCCAGGCCCAGGCGCAGGGGACGAATCACCGCGTGGCTGTCGGCGTTGTGCGCGGGATCGTGCAGCAGCAGCGACCGCGCCCCGCCCCTCGCCCCGCTGGTGGGCCCGATGGAGGGCGACGAACTCACCGCCCCCGGCGTTCAGCGTGATCACCTCACCGGTCGTGTCAGCGGCCTGGCGCAGGGTGTTGCCGAGCCACTGGTGGCCGGCGAAATCGGCCGAGGCGAGCCCGGACGCCAGGATGAACAACAGGGCAGCGGTGCGTGGCTCAATTCTGATCATTGGTGGTTGGCTGCAATAGTGGGCGCTTTCCGGTAAAGTCACCCGTCCAAATTTCCGGGGCCCGGGTGATTACGGGCCACATTTCACAAGAATTTTAGCGCCGGTTCACCGGCTCGGGAGTGACGACATGGCTGATTACGCAATCGCACCGTCCATTCTGTCCGCCGATTTCGCCAAGCTGGGCGAGGAATGCGACAAGGTACTGGCCGCTGGCGCCGATTTCATTCACTTCGACGTGATGGACAACCACTACGTGCCGAACCTGACCATCGGTCCGCTGGTGTGCGATGCGCTGCGCAAGCACGGCATCACCGCGCCGATCGATGTGCACCTGATGGTCAGCCCGGTCGACCGTATCGTCGGCGACTTCGCCAAGGCGGGCGCCACCTACATCACCTTCCACCCGGAAGCCTCCGATCACATCGACCGCACCCTGCAGCTGATCAAGGGCGAAGGCTGCAAGGCGGGCCTGGTGTTCAACCCGGCAACGCCGCTGTCGCACCTGGACTACGTTATCGACAAGATCGACATGATCCTGCTGATGTCGGTCAACCCCGGTTTCGGCGGTCAGAGCTTTATTCCGTCGGCACTGGACAAGCTCAAACAGGCGAAGAAGATCATCGACGCCTCGGGGCGTGATATCCGTCTCGAGATCGATGGCGGTGTAAAAGTCGACAACATCCGCGAAATCGCGGCAGCTGGCGCCGATACCTTCGTTTCCGGCTCCGGCATCTTCGGTGGCGCCAACGACGCCGATCCGAACCGCTACGACAGCATCGTCAAGCAGATGCGTGACGAACTGGCAAAGGCCTGATCGACAAGAAGCGATCGCAGAAAAACGCTCGGGGCAGGAACGGTTCGCACGGACGGGAATCGTTTACCAGTCCGAGTTGCCGGCGCGACTATCGACGTGCATCGAGGACTCAGGCCCTGTTCGTCGAAAACGCAGGGTCGGCGATGCGCTCGCACGGGAACCGGTTCAGCCTGAACCGGACGCCGGGGCGGGTCACTTTTCTATCTTGAAAACAAAGCGATAGCGGCGCACCGGTGCATCGGGTCGATTCCATGGCTGCGGGTGCGCTCGTCGCTGGCCAGGAACCACACACCATGTTGAAAAAACCCAAGATGATCCTGATCGACGTCGACGGCACCCTGGTCGACAGCGTCCCCGATCTGGCGTATTGCGTCGATGAGATGATGAGCCGGCTCGGCCGTGCGCCGCATGGCGAGGACAAGGTGCGCAACTGGGTGGGCAACGGTGTGGAGCGCCTGGTGCGCCGCGCCCTGGTCGGTCAGTTGGACGGCGAGCCCGATGATGCCGATTTCGCCAGGGCTTACCCGATTTTTCTCGACCTTTATGCCGAGAACACGTCGAAGCGGTCGATCCTGTATCCGGGGGTTCGCGAGGGTCTGGATTACATGAAATCGCAGGGCTACCAGCTGGGGTGCGTCACCAACAAGGCGGCGCAGTTCACGATTCCGCTGCTCAAGGACCTTGGTATTCATGACGAATTCGGTATCGTGGTTTCGGGCGATACCCTGCCGGTGAAAAAGCCCGACCCGCAGCCGCTGCTGCATGCGGCGCAGCATTTCGGCGTCAGGCCGACGATTCGCCGATGCTGGGTGACTCGAAGAGCGACGTCACGGCGGCGCGTGCGGCCGGTTTCCAGATCATCTGCATGAGCTACGGCTACAACCATGGCGAGGATATCCGCGACTATTCGCCGGATGCGGTGATCGATTCGATGGCGGAGCTGTCCGATCTGATCTGACCCCGGGCTTGCGCCTCTCGGTGGCCTGCGGGAGTCGGCGCGATAAGTGGCGCCGTCTTTTCAATCCAGCCGAGAGTTCTGATGTTTAGAGCGATTCCCCTGTTTGCCGTACCGCTGATTGTCTACAACCTGTTGATGCTGTCGGGTGATATCCCGGGGGCCCTGGCGGGCCGAGCTGTTTGCCTTCGACCTGATGTCGGGCGCGCGCTGGTCGTTTTCCGCGCACGATGCCTTCATGGCCGGCGGTGTGCTGATCCTGTATTTCGAGATCTTCAAATCGACCCGCACCGGGGTGGCCTCGATACTCGATCACACCCTTTCGACCCTGGTGTTCGTGGTCTTCCTGGTCGAGTTCCTGACCGTCGCGGCCTGCGGCACCTCGACCTTCTTCGTGCTCGGCCTGATGGCCCTGCTCGACGTGATCTCCGGGTTCACGGTATCGATCGTCGCCGCACGGCGTGATTTCGGCGTCGGCAATCCGGGCTTCGGCGGCGACTGAACAGCCGGCTTCGACGGCATAAAAAAACCCCGCACCGAGGTGCGGGGTTCTTCGTGACTGCCGCGAGGCAGTCGGTAACATCGCCGGGGCGGAATTACTCGGCTGCAGCCGGAGCGACCGGAGCAACCGGTGCGCACGGAGCGTAGCCGTAAGGCGCGTAGCCGTAGCCCGGAGCGGTCTGGTTGTAACCACGACCCCAGCCGTCGCCAGCGCCGTAGCCGTTGCCGTAACCGCGCATGTTGGTGTTGCCTTGGCCCGAGAAGCTCATGCTGAAGGTGCCTTCGGCAGCGCCGTCAGCAGCACCGTCCATAACGCCGTTGCTGTAGCCGTTGGTAGCGCCGTAGCCATTGTTGGTCATGTTGTCGTAGCCGTTGCCACCCCAGAAAGCGCTAGCCTGGGCAGAAGCGATAACAGCAGCGATTGCGATGATTTTTTTCATGATTGAAGTCTCCAAGAAGTTTTTTAGGTTGGGCCTGGGCCCGGTTCAAATCTGTGTTGCCGCTGGTTGTGCGGCCGGCTTACTGCTTGCCGATGAAGAGAAGTATATAAGCATATTCTTAAATGTCAATATTATTTTGCCCGGGATCGGCAGGTTTCCGCGAGCAGCCGGGAGAAACTGCCGGAAAGTCTTGGCCTTACAGCCGAATTTGGCTATCGTTGGTCGCCTGACGAATGTCTCCTTCAATCACGAGCCATGACCGATCGCACACACAACAGGACGCAACACCCTGATTCACGATGGCGCAGCTGAGTCGCCGTTCGCGTGTTTCAGCGTCTTTATGTGTGGAGTGACCAATGACCCCCGAAGAATTCGACGCCCTGATTGCGCAGGGCTATAACCGCATACCCGTGGTGTGCGAGGTGCTGGCCGACCTCGATACCCCGCTCAGCGTCTATCTGAAGCTGGTCGCAGGGACCTTACGGCTTCCTGTTCGAATCGGTGCACGGCGGTGAGAAATGGGGGCGCTACTCGATCATCGGCCTGCCGTGCCGCAGCATGCTGCGCGTCGATGGGCTCACCGTCACGGTCGAAACCGATGGTGAAGAGGTCGAACGCGCCGAGGTCGACGATCCGCTCGACTTCGTCGAGGCCTTCAAGGCACGTTACCGGGTACCCGAACTCGGATCATCTGCCGCGCTTCAGCGGTGGCCTGGTCGGCTATTTCGGCTACGACACCGTCTCCTACATCGAGCCGCGGCTGCGCAATCCGCGACAAACCGGATCCGCTGGGCTGTCCGGACATCCTGTTGATGGTGGCCGACGAGGTGGTCGTCTTCGACAACCTGAGCGGACGCATGTACCTGATCGTGCACGCCGATATCGACCGTGGCGACACGCTGGCGGCGACCCATCGGCGGATCGCCGGCGCTGATCGAGCGCATGCAACAGGGTGCGCCCAGGCATCGGCCGGAGAGCTCGCGCACGGTGAGCGAATCGGATTTCGTCTCCGGTTTCACCGAGGCCGGTTTCAAATCGGCGGTCGAGCGGATCAAGCAGTACATCCTCGACGGCGACTGCATGCAGGTGGTGATCTCGCAGCGCCTGTCGATCCCTTTCAGCGCGCGGCCACTGGATCTGTACCGCGCGCTGCGCGGCCTCAATCCCTCGCCTTATATGTACTTCCTCGATCTGGGCGATTTCCAGATCGTCGGCTCCTCGCCGGAGATCCTGGTGCGCCTGGAAGACGGCGAGGTGACGGTGCGGCCGATCGCCGGCACCCGGCGCCGCGGCCACAACGACGAGGAGGACCGGGCGCTCGAGGCAGGAGCTGCTGGCCGACCCGAAGGAGCTGGCCGAACACCTGATGCTGATCGACCTGGGGCGCAACGACATCGGTCGCGTGGCACGGATCGGCAGCGTCACGCTGACCGACAAGATGGTCGTCGAGCGCTACTCGCACGTGATGCACATCGTGTCGAACGTCACCGGCCAGCTGGACGCAGGGCATGAGCGCGATCGACGTGCTGCGCGCGACCTTCCCGGCCGGCACCGTCTCCGGTGCACCGAAGATCCGGGCGATGGAGATCATCGACGAGCTCGAACCGGTCAAGCGCGGCGTCTATTCGGGCGCGGTCGGCTACCTGTCCTGGAACGGCAATATGGATACCGCGATCGCGATCCGCACCGCGGTGATCAAGGACGGCCAGCTGCATATCCAGGCCGGCGCCGGCGTCGTCGCCGATTCGGTGCCCGATCTGGAGTGGAAGGAGACCATGAACAAGGGGCGCGCGGTGTTTCGCGCGGTGGCACTGGCCGAGGCGGGGCTGGATGACCGTCTGTGCGGCGCGACGAAGGAGGACTGAACATGCTGCTGATGATCGACAACTACGACTCCTTCACCTACAACCTCGTGCAGTACTTCGGCGAGCTGGGTGCCGAGGTCAAGGTGGTGCGCAACGACGAGATCGACGTCGCCGGCATCGCCGCGCTGCGACCCGAGCACCTGGTGATCTCGCCCGGGCCCTGCACGCCGACCGAGGCCGGCATCTCGGTCGAGGCGATCAAGGCGTTTGCCGGCAAACTGCCGATCCTCGGCGTGTGCCTCGGCCACCAGTCGATCGGCCAGGCCTTCGGCGGCCGGATCGTGCATGCGCGCGAGGTGATGCACGGCAAGACCTCGCCGATCCATCACCGCTCGAGCGGCGTGTTCTCGGCGCTGCCCAATCCGTTCGAGGCGACCCGCTACCATTCGCTGGTGATCGAGCGCGCCAGTCTGCCCGACTGCCTGGAGATCACCGCCTGGACCGAGCACGACGGCGCGATCGACGAGATCATGGGTGTGCGCCA
This sequence comes from uncultured Gammaproteobacteria bacterium, assembly GCA_963719025.1. GTDB lineage: Bacteria > Pseudomonadota > Gammaproteobacteria > Chromatiales > Chromatiaceae > Thiosocius. The sequence continues at coordinate 10,344 of CAVRBK010000086.1, forward strand.
CCGCGAACTGGCCGATCCAGGGCGTGCAGTTTCACCCGGAATCGATCCTGACCGAGCACGGCCACCAGATGCTGAAGAACTTTCTCGATGGCTGCTGACGCAGCCAGACGGCTGAGAGAACAACATGGATATGAAAGCAGGCGATTGCGCGGGTCATCGAGCGTCACGATCTGGACGCCGAAGAGATGACCGCGGTGATGCGCTCGATCATGACCGGTGGCGCCACGCCGGCGCAGATCGGCGGTTTCCTGGTCGGTCTGCGCATGAAGGGCGAGACGGTCAACGAGATCGCCGCGGCCGCCGGGGTGATGCGCGAGCTGGCCCAGGGTGTCGATATCAGCGGCCTGGCGCATACCGTGGACATCGTCGGCACCGGCGGCGACGCCTCGGGTACCTTCAACGTGTCCACCGCCAGCATGTTCGTCGCCGCCGCTGCCGGCTGTCATGTCGCCAAGCACGGCAACCGCTCGGTCTCGAGCAAGTCCGGCAGTGCCGATGCGCTGGAGACCGCCGGCCTGCGGCTCGACCTGTCGCCGCAACAGGTTGCGCAGTGCGTGCGCGAGGTCGGCGTCGGCTTCATGTTCGCGCCGGGTCATCACAGCGCGATGAAACATGCGATCGGGCCGCGCAAGGAGATGGCGGTGCGCACGATGTTCAACGTGCTCGGCCCGCTGACCAATCCGGCCGGTGTGCCCAATCAGCTGCTCGGCGTGTTCAGCGACGACCTGCTGGAACCGCTGGCCGAGGTGCTGCGCAAACTGGGCAGCCGCCATGTCATGGTGGTGCATTCGCGCGACGGCCTGGACGAGATCAGCATCGGCGACAAGACCGAGGTGGCCGAGCTCAAGGACGGCCAGGTGCACCGTTTCTCGATTCAGCCGGAGGATTTCGGCATGCAGCGCAGCTCGCTCGACGCGCATCAAGGCCGACGGGCCCGGAGGACAGCGTGCGCACGATCATCGGCGTGCTCGACAACAAGCCCGGACCGGCGCGCGATATCGTGATGCTGAACGCCGGTGCCGCGATCTACGTGGCCGGTCTGGCGGGATCGCTGCAGGAGGGCATCCGCAAGGCGGACCAGGCGATCGCCAGCGGCGAGGCGCGCAACCGGCTCGATCGGCTGGTGGTGCTGACCCAGAGCTTCGATTTGATCGGCACGAGGCGCAGGACCGATGGCCGCAGAGAGTTTTGCTGCGGGCCGGGATCGCTGTGCCCAGCCGGGTTCGCTTACATATGCTGCATGCAGGTCAGGTTGGCCCGTGACGCCAACGCGTGATCCGGCGACCGTGGCCAGCGAGTATTTGATCCAGAGAACATGACTGATACCCCTGATATCCTGAAAAAAATCGTCGCCCGCAAGCGCGAGGAGATCGCCGAGCGCAGTGCCCGGGTCTCGCAGGCCGAACTGGCAGGCGGGCCTGGCCGCAGGCCGATGCGCCGCGTGGCTTTGTCGCTGCCCTGCAGGCCAGGATCGATGCCGGTCAGGCCGGCGGTGATCGCCGAGATCAAGAAGGCCTCGCCGTCGAAGGGCGTGCTGCGCGAGGACTTTCGACCGGCCGAGATCGCGCAGCAGCTATGCGCGCGGCGGTGCCGCCTGCCTGTCGGTGCTGACCGATGTCGATTTCTTCCAGGGCGCCGATGCCTATCTGCAGGCAGGCGCGCGCGGCCTGTCGAGCTGCCGGTGATCCGCAAGGACTTCATCGTCGACCCCTACCAGGTGGTCGAGGCGCGGGCGATCGGCGCCGACTGCATCCTGCTGATCGTCGCCTGCCTGGACGATGCGCAGCTGCATGGCCTGAACGACCTGGCTCATGCAGCTGGGCATGGACGTGCTGATCGAGGTGCACGATGGCGACGAGCTGGAGCGCGCGCTGACGACCGACAATCGCCTGATCGGCATCAACAACCGCAATCTGCGCACCTTCGAGGTGAGCCTGCAGACCACGCTGGACCTGTTGCCGCGGATCGCCGACGGATCGCCTGGTGGTCACCGAGAGCGGCATCCTCGCGCCGGACGATGTGCGCTGATGCGCGCAACGGCGTGCATGGCTTTCCTGGTCGGCGAGGCCTTCATGCGCGCCGACGACCCGGGTGCGCGCTGGCCGAGCTGTTCGCCTGAGCGAACACCTGGCTTCGCTAACCCTCGAGCCCCATCAGCATGTTGCGGCTGGCGGCGGGGTGAAACTGCTGGACCACCTGACCGCTGATCACCTCGATACTGGCAGTCCTCGGAATCGCAGATGTCGGCGGGGATGTGCGAGCGCAGGATCTCGCAGCACCTGTTCGGTCTCGGCGGCGCGCGCGTAGCGGGTCGATGGTCTGCGAAAAACCGTATTCGCTGTCGAACAGGTCGACCACGATGCGGTTGACCGCCTCGACATCGCCGGCGCGGTCGAACACGCTGGCGTTTTGCGCATACTCGTCGTCATCCGACCCACAGGCACAGAATGGGCTCGACCGACCTGCAGCTCGTGCTTGGTGGTCATCAGGTATTCCCACAGCTTGAAGGCATCGAGTTCGACAAAGCGGATGCTGCTTTCCTTGTAGCGATTGACCACCTGGCAGCGCACCAGCTTTCTGGCTTTCGTGGAACGGGGAGTTGTCTGACATCGGTTGCACCGGGGATCGGGAAGTGGCGATTACTTCCAATCATAGCGGCGTAATGCGACTGGCCTTGAGGGTAGCCCGCTTATTGCATGAGGGATAGCCGCCTCAGCGGGTGCCGAACACGACGATGGTCTTGCCCTTGACGTGGATCAGGCCGCGCTCTTCCAGGTCCTTGAGCACCCGTCCGGCCATCTCGCGCGAACAGCCGACGATGCGCCCGATCTCCTGACGGGTGATGCGGATCTGCATGCCGTCCGGGTGGGTCATGGCATCGGGCTGCTTGCACAGATCCAGCAGGGTGCCGGCGATGCGGCCGGTGACGTCGAGGAAGGCCAGGTGGCTGACCTTCTGGCTGGTCGCGGCAGGCGTTCGGTGAGCTGCCGGCCGAGGGCGTACAGGATGTCCTTGGTGTAGGCCTGCAGGTCGGCCTCGAACAGCTGCTCGAGCTTGTGGTAGGAGATCTCGGCCAGTTCGCAGGCGCTGCGGGTGCGCACCATGACCGAGCGTTTGGGCATCGGCATGAACAGCCCCATTTCACCGATGAAGTCGCCCTTGTTCAGGTAGGTGAGGATGATCTCGCGGCCGTCCTCGTCTTCGAGAAAGATCGTCACCTGGCCGGAGATCAGGTAGAACAGGCTGTCTGCCGCATCGCCCGGGTGGATGAATTCGGTCTTCGCCGGATAGCGTCGGCGGTGGCAGTGCGCCAGGAAGGGCTTCAGCCAGTCCGGATCTTGCGGCGGCGGTTGCACAATACTGTAGGGATTGGTTTGCGGCATACGGTGTTATCCAAGGGTGCTTACAGTCGAGATTCTAGGCAGGCTGATCGCGCCTTGTCGAACTATGCTAGCCTCGTCACCTGATTTTTGTGACGAAGCGCTAATGAAGGCAAGAATTAAGTGGGTAGACGGCGTAACCATGCTGGCCGAGTCGGGCAGCGGACATGCGCTGGTGATGGATGGGCCGCCGGAGCACGGTGGCCGCAACCTGGGCGTGCGGCCGATGGAGATGCTGCTGATCGGTATGGGCGGCTGCACCGAGTTCGACGTGCTGCATGATCCTGCGCCGGGGCCGCCACGAGGTCAGTTTCTGTGAGGTCGAGCTCGAGGCCGAGCGTGCCGAGAACGGATCCCAAGGTGTTCACCCGTATCCACGCCCATTTTCGTATCGGCGGCAAGGGCCTGACCGAGAAGGCGGTCGCTCGGGCGGTGAAGCTGAGTGCCGAAAAGTATTGTTCTGCGTCGATCATGCTCGGCGCGATGGCTGAAATCACCCATGATTTCGAGATCGTGGAGGTCGCATGAGCCGGCCGGGACTGGGTTTGGCATGCGTCATGTGGCGCTGTTTGTGCGTGACATGGCGGCCTGCGAGCACTTCTATGTCGATCTGCTCGGTATGGAGGTGGAATGGCGGCCGGACGAGCACAATGTCTACCTGACCTCGGGCGGCGACAATCGTGGCGCTGCATCAGGCGGAACCCGGGCATGAGCGGGACGAGGCCGCGCAGCGACTCGACCACATCGGCTTTTTCGTCGACAGCGCCGAGGACGTCGATCACTGGTTTGCCTGGTTGCAGCGAGCACGCGGTGCGCATGCGCACCGAGCCACGCACCCATCGCGATGGCGCGCGCAGTTTCTATTGTTACGATCCGGACGGCACCCTGGTGCAGATGATTCATCACCCGCAGGTCGTGCCATGGGAAGAACTCCGCGGCCTCAACTGAGGGGCCGGCTGCCGTGAGCAGGTGCTTGTTTTGGCGGGTGTTTCTGGCGTAAGTTTGCCGCCATTTTTCCTGGATCCATCGCCATGCCGCGTTCCAAAAAGCTCAAGCTGCACGGGTTCAACAACCTGACCAAGACGCTGAGCTTCAATATCTACGATATCAACTACGCGGCCGTCACCGAGCAGGAGCGCGAGTACATCCGCTACATCGACGAGGCCTACAGCGCCGAGCGCCTGACCGACTATCCTGCGCAACGTGACCGAGATCATCGGCGCCAACGTGCTGAATATCGCCCACCAGGACTACGATCCGCACGGCGCCAGCGTCACCATCCTGATCTCCGAGGAGCCGATCGCGGCCGAGCAGATCTCCAATACGGAGTCGCCGGGGCCGCTGCCCGAGTCCGTGGTCGGCGCATCTCGACAAGAGCCATATCACGGTGCACACCTATCCGGAGAGTCATCCGGACAACGGTATCTCCACCTTCCGCGCCGATATCGATGTCTCGACCTGTGGGCGGATCTCACCGCTGAAGGCGTTGAACTACCTGATCCACTCCTTCGAGTCGGACATCGTGATCATGGATTACCGGGTGCGTGGATTCACCCGCGACGTGAACGGCAAGAAGCACTACATCGATCACAAGATCAATTCGATCCAGAACTTCCTCGCCCGCGACACCCGCGAGCGCTACCAGATGATCGACGTGAACGTGTACCAGGAGAACATCTTCCACACCAAGATGATGCTCAAGGAATTCGATCTCGACAGCTACCTGTTCGACGTCGACGTCGATGACGTGTCGCCCAAGGAGCAGCGCGACGATCGCCGAGAAGATCCGCCGCGAGATGCTGGAGATCTTCTACGCGCGGAACATGACGCGCGGGATGAAGCTGTCGTGAGGCCGGGCAGCTAGCCGATCAGGCTGCTCTCGCCCTTGCTGCGACCGCCGCCCTGTGGTGCCGCGCTGATGATGCGATCGGCCATGCGCGAAAACGGCAGGCTCTGCAGCCACACGGTGCCCTGTCCGCGCAGGGTCGCGAGGAACAGGCCTTCGCCGCCGAAGATCATCGATTTCAGGCCGCCGGCGCGCTCTATCTGGTAGTCGATATCGCCACTGAAGCCAACCAGGCAGCCGGTGTCGGTGCGCAGTGTTTCGCCGTGCAACACTTTCTTGACGATCGTACCGCCCCCCTGGATGAAGGCCATGCCGTCGCCTTCCAGGGTCTGCAGGATGAAGCCCTCACCGCCAAACAGGCCGGTGCCCAGGCGACGGTTGAAGGTGATGTCGATGCGCGTGCCGAGCGCCGCACACAGGAAGGCGTCTTTCTGGCACACCACCTTGCGCCCGATCTTTGCCATGTCGAGGGCGACGATGTTGCCGGGGTAGGGGGCCGCAAAGCCGACCTTGCGCCGTGCGGCGCCGGTGTTGGTGAAATGCGTGGTGAACATCGACTCGCCGGTAAACATGCGCTTGCCCGCCGAGAACAGCCTGCCCATCACGCCCTGGCCGGGATCCGAGCCATCACCCATACGGGTATCGAAGGTGATTTCCTCCTCCATGTAGGTCATTGCCCCGGCCTCGGCGACCACTGTCTCGCCGTGATCGAGGGTGATCTCGACCAGTTGCATCTCGGAGCCGATGATCTCGTAGTCGATTTCGTGACACTGCATACTGTCTTTCCTGATGACGCGAGGACTAAATGAAATGCGCCGGATTCTGGCTGCCGGCGCAGGGCAGCGTGATCGGTTGCGGCGGGGAGGTGTCGAGTTGCAGCAGCGTCAGTGCGCCGCCCCACAGGCAGCCGCTGTCGATCCCCCAGGTGTTGTGCCCGGTGCGATAGCCGAGCGTGGACCAGTGGCCGAACACGATGCGCTGATCACGGGTGGCGCGTAGCGGGTGCTCGAACCAGGGGATGCGTCCCTTGGCCTGGCTGCCCGGCGGACCTTTTTCCTTCAGCGCAAGGCGGCCGTCGGGTTCACAGAAGCGCAGGCGGGTGAGGCAGTTGGTGATGAAACGCCAGCGCTCCATGCCCGTCGAGTCCGTCATCCCAGCGGTCTGGGTTTGTTGCCGTACATCTGCATGAAATAGTCATGGTGGGCATCGCCGCGCAGCACCTGCTCGACCTCGCCCGCACAGGCTTTGGCCGTCGCCAGGTCCCACTGTGGCGGCAGGCCGGCGTGCAGCATCAGGAAATCGAGCGCCGGGTCGTGATGCAGCAGCGGCCGGTGCCGCAGCCAGTGCAGCAGTTCGTCGCGGTCCGGGGCATGCAGCACGTCGTCCAGGCTGCCGTTCGTCCTGGTGCTTGGTATTGCCGGCAGCCAGCGCCAGCAGGTGCAGGTCGTGATTGCCCAGAACGCAGATCGCCGGACTCGCCCAAGACTGCGCATATAGCGCAGCACCTGCGAGGGATTCGGGCCCACGGTTGACCAGGTCGCCGACACACCAGAGGCGGTCTTTTCGCGGATCGAATTCGACGGCGTCGAGGGCCTGTCGCAGCTCATCGTAGCAACCCTGGATATCGCCGATCGCGTAGACGGCCATGCTCGGCAACGGCGCCAGGCGTTAGTGCAGCACGCGCGGCACGGACGAGTGAAAAGCGGTCGACCGGGGCGACGAACGATCGCCCGTCGTCGGCCAGCATCTCGTACTCACCTTCCATGGTGCCTACCGGCGTTTCGATGACCGTGCCGCTGGTGTAACGGAACACCTCGCCCGGCTTCAGGTAGCGGCTGTTCTCCGACCACGCCCTCGCCGCGCACTTCCTGGATCTTGCCATTGGCAGTCGGTGATCAGCCAGTGACGATTGAGCAGCTTGGCCGGCGTGCTGCCGGTGTTGCTGATCGTGATGGTGTAGGCAAATACGTAGCGGTCTGCATCCGGGTCGGATTGGTCGTCGATGTAGGATGTTTCGACGCCGACATCGATGCGGTGTGTCTGTTGCTCGCTCATGCGTTGTTCTCTCTTCTGTTTGAACGCCGCACGCTACTGGCAGTCGGATCGAAAAGCAAGCCGTGGCAGTGGACTGGCAGACGCCAGCGCGGCTCCCCCGGGCCCGCTCATGCGGCCGCGTGCCGCCGCCATTGCGCACAGCGGTTGAAATTACCAGGGTAAACCGCCTACAGGCTGACAGTCGGCTGCCGACAACCCGTTGGAGGGCGGCGCGCGGCGTCGCACCATGAATACCTCATAACTTTGCATGGGAAGGAGTCAAGTGCGCAGATTGCTGTGGCTGTTTTTCGGTTTGTGCCTGGCGGGTCCCGGCATCGCGCGGGAGGCGGTGGAACAACTGGTTTCGGCTGTCGCAGCGGGACGGCCCCACGAGGTGCGCGACCTGCTGGTACAGGGCGTGGATGCCAACACCGCCAATGCGTCAGGACGCCCCATCCTGGTGCTGGCAGGCTTCAATGGCAATCGGCGTACCGCCCTGGTATTGCTGGCTGCCGGCGCGGATGTCAATGCCGTCGATGCGGCGGGACACCACGGCGCTGATCGCCGCCAGTGCCTTCGGCCACAGGGAACTGGTGGATATTCTGCTGGTCGCGGGTGCCGATGTGAATCTCAAGGATGCCGGCGGCAAGTCGGCCCTGGCGAAGGCGACGATGGCGGGACATACCGACGGTGGTCGATGCGCTCAAGGCGGCCGGTGCGGTCGAGGACAGCGGCGGCGATGCGCAGAAGCCCGCCAATTGAGAGCCGCGCATCTGATCGAAAGGTCGAGGCTGTGATGCAGGGCGCGGAAATCTTGCGGTGTTTCGATCAAGCTTTCAAAGTTCGATGAATCAGGGACGGTGGCAGTGATCATGACACGGCACAAATGTAGCGGCAGGACCGACCCGTTCGGGCTTCTGCTGCTGTTGCTGGTCTTGGCCCTGTCGGTCACCCTGGTGATCCAGGCGCAGGCATCCGCACCGGGTTTCGCCACCGCCCGCCTGCAGTCCGGCGACTGCGCCGGCGTAAAGACGCCCTGCGATAGGCCTCACTGAACCACTGTGCTACGCTCGTTCGTTTCGCGTCGAACGAGGGCTGGGTCTTGTCAAAGCGTCTCTCCGTGGGGGTTGTCGGTGTCGGTTATCTCGGTCGATTTCACGCCCTGATTCATTCGCGCCATCCCGATGTCGATCTGGTCGCCGTGGTCGATACCGACGAGGCGACGGCGCGCGCGGTTGCCAGCGAGGCCGGTTGTGCGGCGTATACCGATCCGGCCGATCTGCTCGGCAAGGTCGATGCGGTCAGTATCGTCGTGCCGACCACGGCGCACCTCGCGGTATCGCGCATTTTTCTCGACGCCGGTGTCCACGTCCTGCTCGAGAAACCGATCTCGGCGACCGTTGAGCGAGGGGCGCGAGATCGTCGCCGCGGCCGAGCGTGCCGGTGCGATCCTGCAGATTGGTCACCTCGAGCGCTTCAATGCCGGGGTCATGGCGCTCGCCGACCGGATCAAGCAACCACGTTTTATCGAGGCCCATCGCATGAGCCCGTTCGTGGCGCGTGCGACCGACGTTGACGTGATCTCTGACCTGATGATCCATGACATCGATATCGTGCTGTCGCTGATCGATGCGGAGATTGCGCATATCTCGGCCGCGGGTACCGCGGTGCTGACCGATCATATCGATATCGCCAATGCGCGCCTCGAGTTCAGCAATGGCGCCGTGGCCAACGTGATCGCCAGCCGGGTGTCGCGCGAGAAGATGCGGCGCATCCGGGTTTTCGAGCATCATCGATACCAGTCGCTGGATTTCATCGCCCAGCGCCTCGACGTGGCCTATCCGCAGGAAAAACCGGGTGAGGAATGGCCGGAGATCGTCACCGAGCGTATGGTCATCGAGCCGGTCAAGCCGCTGGATGACGAGATCGATGCATTCGTAAAATCGGTGTCAGACCGGTGAGCCGCCGCTGGTCGGCGGCCCGGTAGGTCTGCGCGCGCTCGAGGTGGCACTGCAGGTCAAGGAAAAGATCGAGTCGGCCGCTATGTGACGCGGGTGGGTGATTCGCCGGGACTCAGGCTATCTGGTGACACCACCGGTCATCGCGATGGCCTGTTCGATCGCGGCGCGCATGCTGCCGGCATCGATCCGGCCGCTGCCGGCCAGGTCCAGCGCGGTGCCGTGATCCACCGAGGTACGTACGATCGGCAGTCCGAGGGTGATGTTGACGGCCTCGCCGAAGCCCTTGTGTTTGAGTACCGGCAGGCCCTGGTCGTGATACATGGCCAGTACCGCGTCGCAGTGCTCGAGAACCGGCTTTCGTTGAACAGGGTGTCGGCGGGTAGCGGGCCTTCCAGTGCCAGGCCTTCGGCGCGCAGGCGCGTTCAGCACCGGCTCGATGATCTCGATCTCTTCACGGCCCAGGTGGCCGCCCTCGCCGGCGTGCGGGTTCAGTCCGCATGACCAGGATACGGGGTCGCGCGATCGCGAAGCGCCGGCGCAGGTCGTGGTCGAGGATGCGTATGCACCCGCTCGAGACGTCCCGGTCGGTGATGGCATCGGCCACGTCGCGCAGCGGCAGGTGGGTGGTCGCCAGCGCAACGCGCAGGCCGGGGCAGGTCAGCATCATCACCGGGTGACCGCCGGTCCGTTCGGCCAGAAACTCGGTGTGACCGGTAAAGGGGATGCCGGCGTCGTTGATCACGCCTTTGTGCACCGGCGCGGTGACCATCGCCGCGTAGCGCCCCGCGAGGCAGCCGTCGACCGCCCGTCTCAGGGTATCGAGCACATAGGGTGAATTGCGGGTATCGAGTTCGCCGCAGGTTTGGCCGTGCCGCGAGCCGTATCGGCTCGACATACAGGGCGCCGGCGGGTGCTGCCGCAACGGGCGCACTGTGGCGGGTATCGATGCAGTCGCAGCGGCAGGCCGAGCCGTCGGCGCGTTCGACCAGGAGGTCGGGGTCGGCGACGACCACCAGCGGCACGCGCCACGCCTGCTGGCGCGATCATGACGCACAGGTCTGGGCCGATCCCGGCCGGCTCGCCGGCGGTGATGGCCAGGGCATTGGTGTCCATGTCAGCCGTTGCAGGTCGTCCAGGCGCAGCTCGATGTAGGCCTCGTCGCGCAGTCGGCGCAGGTAGCTTTCGAGGGCCTCTTTGGCCTTTTCGTCGCGCACCGCCTTGCGCGCCTGGTCGCGACGGGTCTCGTCGGTCGCGTCGTAGTCGCGACGCCCCAGCACCTGCACGATATGCCAGCCAAACTGGGTCTTGAACGGCTGGCTGATCTCGCCGTCTTTGAGCAGGTCCATCTGTTCCTCGAACGCCGGCACCAGGTTGCCCGGCGTCGACCAGCCGAGGTCACCGCCCTTGATCGCCGAGGCCTTGTCGTCAGAGTTCGAGCGCGCCAGGGTATCGAAGTCGTCGCCGTTCACGATGCGTTCGCGCAGCTGTTCGAGTCGGATGCGCGCATCGGCATCCGAGGTGACCTCATTGGTGCGGACCAGGATGTGCCGCGCATGGGTCTGGCGCACGATGTTGCTGGCGCCGCTGCGGACATCCTCGAGCTGGATGATGTGGAAACCGCGCCCGGCCGCGATCGGGCCCTGGGTCTCACCCTTCTCCATCGTCGCGACGTACGGTTGAAACAGTGGTGGCATGCCGTTCACGTCGAGCCATCCCAGCTCGCCGCCCTGCAGCGCGCTCTGGTCGTCGGAATATTGTTGGGCCAGGCTGCGGAAGTTGCCTCCCTCGCGAATCTTGTCGACCAGGCCGGCAGCCCGCACGCGCGCCTGCTCGCGCACCTCCGGAGAGGCGCCGTCCGGGGTGGCGACCATGATGTACAGCAGCTTCACCGCGATCCGGCCATCGGCACCGCCGCTGCGCTCGAGGTAGCTGTCGACCTCGGATTTGGTGACCTGGATGCGGTTGGTCACCTCGCGGTTGCGCAGCCGTCGCACGACGATCTCGTCACGCATCGAGTGGCGGAAGGTGTCGAAGTTCATGCCCTCGGCCTCGAGCGCGTCGCGCAGCTCGGGCACCGACAGATTGTTGTTGTCGGCAATGGCCGCAACCGCCCGGGTGAGTGGTCTCCTCGTCGGCCTCGATGCCGAGACGTGCCGCCTCGGCCAGCTGCAGCTTGTTCAGGATCAGGCGTGTCGAAGGCCTGTTTCTGGATCGCCGCGGTCGCTCGGCATCGGCGAGACGCCTTTCTGTTGCAGGCGCTGTTGCAGTTTCGTCGCCTCGCGCCGCAGCTCGCTGAGCATCACGACGTCTTCGCCGACCACCGCGATGATGCGGTCGATCAGCAGGGTCTCCGGCGCGGCATTTGCGGCGAAGGCGAGGCTCAGCAGGGCGGCCAGTAGCCAGGCGCGCATGGGTTTGTTGTCAGTCTTGGTCATCCGTCCGGTATCCGTAGATGCCGCGTTCCAGGGTCTGGTCGATATCGTCGCCCAGGCGGCCGAGGCCGTTCAGCTCCAGCTGCAGCAGGAACGCGAGATTGTGATCGTCGCTGTCACCGTCGGTGTACTGGCGCACGATGCGCGCGCACCCGCCAACAGCATTTTCCGTATTCGACGCCGGCCAGGGCCTCGAGCAGACGGCTGTCCTGCAGCGAGTAATTGTGCCGTGCCGATCAGGCTGAAGCTGCTCGTTGATCGGCCAGATCGCCCGCCAGGTCTGTCTGCTGGGTGACGCCGTTTCGCAGCCGATAGGCGGCATTGAAGATGCGTCGCCTGTCGTCGCGGTAGTTGATCTGTGCCAGGGCCTGGTCGATCGTTCCGCTGCTGCCGTCGTGCGGATCCCACTGCAGGCCCGGCGCGTCTGCGCCAGCCACCGCCGAGTTCCGCGGCCAGTTCGGCGACCACGGCCGAGGTGCTGTCGTCGGCCACGGTCTCGCCCGGCAGGGTCACGTCGCGGTCTTCGAAGTACAGGATCTGACCGACGCTGGCGCGCAGCAGTTCCGCGCCGCTGCTTATCGGAGAGCATGCGGCTGGTCAGCGCCAGCGTCACCTGGTTGGCGTCGCCGAAACGGTCCGGCCCGTTGAAGCGGTTTTCGCGGAACAGGTTGTCGAAGTTGAAATCGAGTTCGGCGGTATCGAATAGTGGTTGATCATCCTGACCGCCGTTCGGCACGAACAGGTAGTAGAGTCGTGGCTCGAGGGTCTGCGTGGCCGCGTTGCCGAAGTAGCTGGTGCTGCGGTCGAAGTACAGGCCGCTGTCGACGCTGAACAGGCCGGTGAGCTCGGACGGTGCGTCATCTGGCACCGGCCGCCTGGTCGGTCAGCCGATAGGCGGTGTAGCGCGCGCCGATCTTCGGTTCGATGTAGCTCCAGGCGTTGCGCAGCGGCAGGCTGATCGCCGGGAAAAGGTCGAGGCGGTGTCCGCGAACCGACTCTCGTCGGTAGAAGTTCACGTACTCGGCATCCAGATGGTAGGTGGTGCCGGACAGGCCGTCGGGATTTTCCAGATCGATGCGCAATTGCGGCAGCCGGCTGTAGGGCCGGTCGCTGAATGCGATCGTATCGTCGATGGTCTGGTAGTACTGCGCCCGTCCCAGCAGGTCCCAGGTGTCGCCGTGGTACTCGACCTCACCCGCGCGCTCGACGTGGGTCGCACTGGTCGCTGCGAGGCTGCTGCCGAGATCGGTCAGGTATTCGCTGTCGGAGACGTAGTTGAGGCGCAGTTCGGCCTCGGTGCGCTGGTTGAACCAGCTGTGGCTCTGCAGCGAGAAGCTGCCGCGATCGTTGTTGCTGCCTGCATAGGCGCTGTCGTTCGGCAGGAACTCGGCGGCCAGTGTGCCCTCGGTGGTCTCGGTGAGAAAACGGAATTCACCGCCCAGCATCAGACCGCGCTTGCTCATCACGCGCGGGGTCAGGGTCAGGTCGTAATTGGGTGCCAGGTTGAGATAATAGGGAACGCTCATGTCGAAACCGGCGTTGTCGCTATAGCCCACCGACGGTACCAGCAGGCCGGAGCGGCGCCGGTCGTCGATCGGGAAGGTGAAGGTCGGGACATACAATACCGGCGCGCCGAGGAAGCGCAGCTTGGCGTTGCGCGCGGTTCCCCGTCCCTCGTTGTGGTCCAGCTCCAGCGCCTCGGCCTCGAGCAGCCAGTCATCCTGGCCGGGTGCACAGGTGGTGTAGGAAATGTTGCGGTACTGGCTGATGCCGTCGCCCAGAAACGCCGCGCTTTCAGCGTCGCCGCGTGCGCGGATGGCCGGGATGCGGTAGCTGGCCTGCTGGACCTCGCCCTGGCGGCTCGACAGCTGGTAGGTTGCGCTGTCGCCGGCGACCCGCAGGTCGGGACGGCTCAGGGTCAGGCCACCGCTCGCGTCGACCTCGCCGGTGCCGCGGTTGAGGCGCAATTCGCCGGCCTGGATCTGCAGATCGCCCTGCACCAGCTGCACATCGCCCTCGAACAGGGCCGTTTGCGGATCCATTTCGGCGACAGCCGAGTCGGCGGTTACCCGAATCGGTGCATCCGTGGGTTCGTTGGAAATGCCGGGTTGCGGGCCTGCCGCACGCTCGGCTTGACGGCAGCTGTGCCAGTCGAGTCCGGCATCCAGTGCGCTGTCGAGGGCAACCGACTCGGGCGTCGCCATGCGCTCGTCTGCGATCGTTTCGGGGCTGGTGGCAGCCGGCTGCGCCGGCGCCTGTGCGGCGGCGGTACTGGCTGAGCTCCCGCCATCTTTGGGCGCCGGTTCCGCTGTCAACAAATCTGGCGATGCGGGCGCGCTGTCAAAGGCCTGTATGGCGGCCGCCGCGGGTGCCGCTGTGGATTTTGCCGGTGCAGCGGCCCGCAGTTTCGCTGGCGCGGGTTGTGCCGATGCCGGTCGGGTTTGCGTGGCCGGCGCGGCCTCTTTGGTCGCGGGAATGGTTGCGTGCTGCCTGGGGCAGGGCTGGCTGCTTTGCCAGCGGCTGCGGGCTTGCCGGCGCGGCTGGTGGCTGCTGGGTTGACCGCTGTGCCGCGGGATCCGGGCTTGGCTGCGAGGTCGGTGCGACGGGCGTTGCTTCTGGCGACGTGAGCGGAACTGTCGGGGCCAGCGGTGTTGCCGGCGGTGTTGCGCCGGGTGTCAGCGGGGTCGTTTCAGCGCCATCCGGTGCTGGGGCTGCTGTCGGCTGTTCCGGCACGGGATCGTCGACGCGCTGCACCGTCTTTGACGCATTCCCAGCTGCGCCCATCGGCGGCCATTCGGCAGTCCCAGGCGGGTGTGGCCGCGAATCCACTGCCTTGCAGCAGCAGCAGGCCGGCCAGGCCGAGATAGATGGCGGGGCGCGGCAACAGCATGGCGGCGCGCATTGGCTTGAGGCGGATAATCCGATTGATCCCTGACACGTGGCTGATTCTTCGCAGTATTTCCTGATGCGCGTGCCGGCGGACGTCGCGGCATGGCTTCGTCGCGTGTCCGTCGGGTTGCGGGGCGCCTTGCCGGCGGTGCATTGAGGGGCGCTAAAATCTCATAGAATAAGGTTTTCTTCAATTCCTGCAGCGGCTGTCGTGTCGATGGCCGGCCAACCCCGTCGAGGATTCCCATGCCCGAACGTCTGCGACAGCTCGAGCATTGGCTCGGGCAGTCCTGCGGTCTGTCTGATGCAAGCTGGCGCCGGCGTCGGCGGATGCCAGCTTCCGGCGCTACTTTCGCGTCACCCTGCGCCGATGGCTCGACCCTGGTCGCCATGGATGCCCCGCCGGACAAGGAGGATTGCCGCCCGTTCGTCGAGGTGGCCGGCCGCCTGGCGCAGGGCGGGGCTGCATGTGCCGCGTATCATGCGCAGGATCTCGCACAGGGTTTCCTGCTGCTCGAGGATCTCGGCGCCGATCGCGTACCTGGACGCGGCTCGACGAGACCTCGGCCGAGCGGCTCTACGCCGATGCGATGCAGGCGCATCTGGCCAGATGCAGGCCGGGGTCTCGGTCGACGGACTGCCGCGCTACGACCGCGACATGTTGCTGCGCGAGATGCAGCTGTTCCCGGATTGGCTGCTCGATCGTCATCTCGGTCTGGCGTTGTCCGGGGCCGAGCAGGGCGATGCTGCGACGCGGCCTTCGACGTGCTGGTCGACAAGTGCGCTGGCGCAGCCGGTGGTGTGCGTGCATCGCGATTACCACTCGCGCAACCTGATGGTCGTCGACGCGCGGCAACCCCGGCGTGATCGATTTTCAGGACGCGGTGGCCGGGCCGGTGACCTACGACCTGGTGTCGTTGCTGCGCGATTGCTATGTCAGCTGGCCGGCGGCGCGGGTCGACGGGTGGCTGCAGGCAGCAATCGCGGTCGCGACGGGCCTGCTGTCGGGCAGCGCCGACATGCCGACCCTGCGACGCTGGTTCGACCGGATGGGGGTGCAGCGCCACCTCAAGGCGGCCGGAATCTTCGCCCGACTGAATCATCGCGACGGCAAGCCGGGTTACCTGCCGGATATCCCGCGCACGCTCGGCTATATCGTCGAGGTGGGGCGGCATGACCGGCAGGTCCGGCCACTGGCGGACCTGGTCCGGCAACGCGTGCTGCCGCGGCTGTGAGGGCGGTCGTCACGCCGGGTTCATCGGCTGCAGGCTTTTCGGCCGGGGCGGCCGGCGTGTAGACTTCGTGCCAAGCGAGTTGTCAGGGCCGCGAAACGCTTCTGCTTCCCAATCTGCTGTCAGGAAAATTGACAGTCTTGGGTGCGGGTCGCTCGACGCAAAGCCCTGTCGGCCTTAAAAATCAAGAAGATGAAGTGTTGGCATCAAAAGTGCTTATACTTCTCTATCTTCAGGAGAGTTTTCTGTCATGGCAGCGCACGACGACAAGATTTCGAACAATCGACGCAAGCTTTTCAAGGCACTTTCGGCGGCGCCGGTGGTGGCGACGTTGCGGCCGGGTGAGGCACTGGCGGCCAACAGTTCGTACCAGTGCGCGGCAAAAATCCGAGATGGACTTACCCTCGACCCTGGCCCCGACCTCGGCTCACCGAGCCTTTCCTGTACCGCACCCTGTCGTACTGGGAATTGTCGGAGACCAGTCGGGTGCTGATAAGACGAGCACGATGCCGAACTCGGACCGTCCGCTTGACGGCACGGGCATCACTGAGGCGGACCTCGCTGACAGGGTTTATCGTGGTCAGCATGGATCGAGTGACGACCCGGCCCCGCAGAACGGTGCCTTCTTTCTGATCCCCCGGTTCCCACAGCTGACCGCTGACCTTTGCTGACGTCTTTCGCTGAACGGACTTCGGTGCGAGTATCGACCGGCCGACGATAACAAGCTCAGATCGGAACACGGTCACCGTCACCGATTCGACGGCACCACCGCCACCGATGAGGTCTGCATTCAGGCGGACGAACAGTCCGGCAATTTTGCCGTGGTCGTGGCGACCAAGCCCGATAGCAATGGCGTAGACGATCGGGATTTCGATGAGCGTGGTACCTACCCGGCGGTCGCCGTCATAGTGAGCGGTGGCAACGCCACCGAAAACCAGGGAATGACCGAGTCCTGCCTGTGTTCGATGGATCCGGACGCTGCCAACAATCCGCTCTGCAACGGTTGATGTCGGACAACCGCCGCGCGCTGGCGCCGCTGCGGACCTCCAACAGATCAGGGCGCGTGGCTTTGACCCGAGCTCCGGTATTTGATCCCGATCAGCGGTCAAACGCTGTTTCTGAACGACCTTCCGGCGTTGTTGCTCGATGTAGTCGATGCGACACCAAAGACGATGGCCGAGGTGCTGGTCGAACTGGCGGGGCCATTCGACCTGGATGATGAGGCCGCTGTGCTAGTATCCGCTGCATTGATTCAGCTGGAACAAGCCGAGCTGGTCGAGTCGTATGCAGCATACCGCCGACTAGATCTCGTACCGGCGTGCCTGTCGGTCTTTGTCTTGGATAAGCAGCAACTGCAACTCGATTGCGGCCCCTTCAGAGTCGGTATCAGTTCCTCGGACGAGCGCTTCGTTTCGACCTTGGGATATTTTTACCGCCTTGCGACGCTGCAGGACGATACCTGCTTCCTCGACTACACGATTCGCATCGACCGTCCGCGGGGCCTTCGGGGCTGGTTTAAGCCCCAGTCCGTGTTCGAGATCGACGGCCTTCGGCCGTTCGAGCCACAGCCGGCAGAGAATGCCTTTCCGCTCTACGAATGGGGCCTCAACTGGTGTATCGCCACCAGTGCGCATCGCTACATGATGTTGCATGCCGGCACGGTGGCCTTCGATGACAGGGCGCTGATCATGCCGGGCACCCCGGGATCGGGTAAGAGCACCCTGTCGGCCGCGCTGCACCTGCGCGGTGCGCGCCTGCTGTCGGACGAGTTCGGCCTGGTGCGCCCGGAGAAGGGCGACCTGCTGCCGATGCCGCGTGGCATACCGCTGAAGAATGCGTCGATCGAGGCGATCCTCGAGTTCGATCCGGCCGCGCCGCTGGGCCCGACCTATCCGAAGACCCGCAAGGGCCGGGTGCGCCATCTGCGTCCGGACAGCGCACAGCCAGCAACTGCAGCATGTGCCTGCCACCCCGCGCTGGCTGGTCTTCCCCAGGTACGAATCGGGTGCCGCCGAGGAATTGCGGCCGCTGGACAAGACCGAGGCCTTCCGCCAGCTGGCTTTCAACTGTTTCAACTACCGCCTGCTCGGCGAGACCTCTTTCAGCGCCATCGCGCAGATGGTGCGCCAGGTGGACTGCTACACCTTCACTTTCAGCGACCTGGAGCGGGCGACCGGGATGCTGTCCGGGTTGGCCGATGAATAGCCTGTCCGCCCCCGGTATGGTGTCATGAACCTGCTCAATGCGAGGTGTTGCGCGACCCGGCGGTGATCCGCGAGTGGCAGCCGGAGCAGTGGAACCGTTTCCTGCCGCTGACGCGCAACGCCCGTCTGCTGGGCCGCTGCCTGCATCTGTTCGAGGCCCAGGACCTGCTGGACCGCGTGCCGGCGCGCCTGGTCGATCAGCTGCGCGGTGCCCTGAGCACAGACGCGCTATGTGCAGGGCCAGGCGCGGCGTGAGCTGCGCCAGGTCGAACGGGTGCTCGACCGCGAGGGTATCCCCGTGATGGCACTGAAGGGCGTGGCGTACCTGGCCGCGCGAGCTGCCGCCGCAGGGTTGGCGCAACCTGTCGGATATCGATCTGCTGGTGCCCGAGGACGATATCGAACGTGCCGAACAGGCCCTGAAGCGTGCCGGCTGGGTGCCGAGTGGCGAGTTCGACTGCCTACGATCAGCACTACTACCGTGAGTGGATGCACGAGGTGCCGCCGCTGGTGCATCGCAGCGCGAGACCGAGGTCGATCTGCATCACAATCTGGCGCCGCCGGTCAGCCGGGTCCGGATCGATGCGGCAGTGCTCTGGCAGGACGCGGTCGAGACGCCCGAGGTCTACGGCGAGAAAGCCCTGGTTCTCGGGCCCGGCCGATATGCTGCTGCACAACGCGGTGCACCTGTTCATGAACGACGAATTGCGCGGCGGTCTGCGCGACGTGGTCGATTTCTGCGACCTTTTCGAGCACTTCGCGCCCGCGATGCCGGTCCTTCGAAGACAAGCTGGTCCGGCGGGCCGACGCCCTGGGTTGCGGTCGCGCGCTGTATTACTCGGTGAGCACGGCGCACCGACTGGTGCGGCTGCAGCCATCGCGACGACCTGGCATCTGCCGTTGCGCCGATGGGCGCCGTCGGCCCCGATGGCGCGGCTGATGGCCTGGTTGATCGAGCAGGCGCTGGCGCCGGCGAGGCTGGGTCTGCGGCGTAGCGCGTTCGCCAGGCAGCTGCTGTTCATCCGCTCGCATTGGGTGCGCATGCCGCCGCTGATGCTGTTCAGGCACCTGACGCACAAGGCCTTGCGCTCGAAGAAGCCGCCAGACCCACGACGCCGAGCTGCCGGGGTGACGTCCAATGTTCGAGCATGTGCGCCTGATCAGTTTCGACCTCGACGATACGCTGTGGCCCTGTCACTCGGTGATCCGTGCCGCCGAGGCGGCCTGTTACGACTGGCTGGCGCAGCAGGCACCGCGCCTGGTCGAGCGTTACAGCCCGGAGCGCCTTGCGTGAGCACCGGTCTGCCACCGGCCGGGCGTATCCCGGAATTGCGCATGACCTGACCGAGGTGCGGCTGCGCTCGCTGGCGATTCTGCTGCAGCAGGCCGGCTATCCGCGCGAGCTGGCGCATGCGGCCAGCGCCGTGTTTCGCGAGGCGCGCAACCGGGTGACCCCGTTCGACGAGGTGGTCGACAATCTGGCCCGTCTGCGTGAGCACTACACCCTGGTGTCGGTCACCAACGGCAATTCGCAGATCGAACATACGCCGCTGCACGCCAGTTTCCACCATTCGCTGACCGCGGCCGAGGTCGGCGCGGCGAAGCCCGATCCGGCGATCTTCGAGGCCGCCAGCCGGCGCGCCGAGGTGCCGCTCGGGGCGTTCCTGCACGTCGGCGATGACCCGTTGAGGGATATCCAGGCCGCGCGCGACATCGGGCTCACCACCGTCTGGGTCAATCGCTATGCCAGTGCCTGGCCGGATGAACTCGAACCGGCCGACCTGGAGGTGCGGGACATCGCCGAGCTGGTCACCCGAATGATCGATGCGGGCTGAATTTTCGTTTCTGCCCGCATGCGCTTTGCGGGTTGGCAGCCTGTCGGACTTGACCGTTTGCGGCGAAAATCACTGGGAGCGAATCAAATCAGCTTATCGTCTGAGGAGAATAGCGGGGCTATTCGACGAAGAGGATGGGCGCAGTTGATCGCTATCCAGGGATTTGCAGCCAAACAGTGTTATGTCCGACAGGCTGTTAGCATGTTGTCATCGTCACCCGAGAGTCTGATCCATGTCGAACGACCGCAATCCCGTTAAGCATCAGCTGGCAATCTACGGACCGGCCCTGGTTTTGGTCATCGTGGCCTTTGTCCTCGCATTCCAGTTCATCAAGCCGGCGCCGCCGGACCGGGTGGTCATGGCGACCGGGTCGCCGGACGGCGCCTATCATGCGTTCGCGCAGCGCTATGCGCAGTTCCTGGCGCGCGAGGGTATCGAGCTGGTTCTGCGGCCGACCGCCGGTTCGGTCGAGAATCTCACGCTGCTGCGCAACGGCGATGTCTCGCTCGCGCTGGTCCAGGGCGGCGTCGATGAGGTGGCCGAGGGCCCGCAACTGTTGTCGCTCGGCAGCCTGTACTACGAGCCGCTGTGGTTGTTTCACCGCGCTGATGTGCCGGTCGCCAGCCTGCGTGACCTGGCCGGACGCCGGGTGGCGGTCGGCCCGGAGGGCTCCGGGACCCGCGCGCTGGTGGGACGCCTGTTGCGCGACAACCGGGTGGGCGACGAGGCGCTGTGGCAGGGGCTCGGCGGACAGGCGGCCGTCGAGGCGCTGCAGCGCGGCGAGGTCGACGCCGCTTTCCTGGTGATCTCGGCGCAGAGCGAGCTGCTGGCCGGCCTGTTGCGCGATCCGCAGATCACCCTGTTCGATTTCGCGCGCGCCGCTGCCTACACCCGTCGTTATCGTTTTCTCAACAGCCTGGAACTGCCCGAGGGCGCAGTCGATCTCGCGGAGAATATTCCGCACCGCCCGGTCCGCCTGCTGGCGCCGACGGCCAACCTGGTCGCCATCCCGGATCTGCATCCGGCGGTCATCGACCTGCTGTTGCAGGCCGCGACCGAGGTGCATCGCGATGGCGGCTGGTTCGAGGGGCAGGATGAGTTTCCGATGCCCGGCCTGCTGGCCTTCCCGCTGAGCAAGGAGGCCGCGCGTTTCTACAAGAACGGACCACCGTTTCTGCAGCGTTACCTGCCGTTCTGGGCGGCCTCGCTGGTCGACCGTCTGAAGGTCATGCTGTTGCCGCTGCTGGTGCTGCTGCTGCCGCTGATCAAGGTGATGCCGCCGATCTATACCTGGCGCATGCGCGCGCGCGTGTACCGCTGGTATGACGAACTCGAGCAGGCCGAACAGCGCCTGAGCCGATGGCAGGCGTCGACACCGGCTGGGTCTGTTCCGAACTCGATCGGATCGAGTCCGAGGTGCAGCGGGTCAAGGTGCCGCTGTCCTTCACCGACCAGCTCTACCACCTGCGTCAGCACATCGACCTGGTGCGGCGGCAGGTCACCGGTGCGAGTTGATCGATCTGGCCGGTCCCCGATGGCCTTGCAACCGTAGCCACCGGGCCATGCAGCGCCGCTAGATCTCGCGCAGGCCGTCAGAGGGCTCGATGCGGGCCGAGCGCCATCCGGCCAATGCCGCGGCCAAAACGGCGGCGCTGACCGTCATGCCCAGGGCCAGCAGGTAATGCTCCGGCAACAACACGCAGACCTGCTGCCCGGCGGACAGCTGTCCGGCAAGCATTCCGTTGATCACGTAGGCCGCGCCCTGGTAGATG
>CAVRBK010000087.1:0-23726 GCA_963719025.1 uncultured Gammaproteobacteria bacterium
GGCGCGGCTGAGCGTTACAGAACTTTCCACTTGGCCCACTAGGTTCGGGTAGTATTGGGATAGTTCCCAACCACACTTTCCTGACAGACCTGTGGATATCAACGGCAATCCGGCAATCAAACAGACGAACGACCCGCTGTTGCTCGCCCTGCTGGTCGCGCTTGCCTTGCACAGCCTGTTTATTCTCGGTGTGAGCTTCGATATCTCGCGGGATCAGCCGCCACCGCCGGAACGCACGCTGGACATCACCCTGGTCCAGCCAAAGATCGAGCCGGAACCGGTCGAGAAGCCGGACTTTCTTGCCCAGCAGACCCAGGCCGGCGGCGGTGAGGAGACCATCAAGGAACGCCAGAGCAGCCCGCTCGGCAAGCCCGAGGCCACCCCCAATCCCAAGCCGGCTCTCGAACTCGAGCGCTCAGGCAGCGAACAACCCGAACCCGTGGTCAAGCCGGAGATCATTGCGACGCAAAAGGCGCCGCGGGTCGAGGCCACACCGCCACCCAAGCCGATCGTCAAGGCCAAGCCGAAGACCCGGCTCAGCCAGTTGCTGGCCAGCACCCAGGTCGAGATCGACCGCCTCACCGCAGAACTCGATCGCCGCACCCTGTCGGCCTCGCAGCGCGACCGGCGCAAGGCGGTCAATGCCAGCACGCAGGAATACCAGTACGCCTCGTACCTGGAATCGTGGCGGCGCAAGGTCGAAAAGATCGGCAACCTGAACTATCCGGACGAGGCCAAGCGCCGCAAGCTTTACGGCAATATGCTGATGCATGTGGCGGTGCGGGCGGATGGCAGCGTGGAGAAGATCAGCATCCGCCGCTCCTCGGGCCACAAACTGCTGGATGACGCCGCGGTGCGGATCGTGCGCATGGCGGCGCCGTTCGCCCCCTTCCCGCCGGAGATTCGCCAGGAAGTCGATGTCCTCGACATAACCCGGACCTGGCAGTTCCTCGACGGCGGCACACTGTTTTCGTCGCGCTGATGCCCTTGCCGCCGTCCCGGTGGCACACGATACTGTGGGCATGACCCAGACCTCCTCACTGAAGAGTCAGTTGCTGATCGCCATGCCAACCCTGGCCGATCCCAATTTTTCGCGTACCGTCACGTATATCTGCGAGCATGGAGACCACGGCGCCATGGGCATCGTGCTGAATCGCCCGACCGACCTGAGCCTGGCGGACGTGCTGCGGCACATGGATATCGAGGGCGGTCTCGGCGCAGCCGGGACCCAGATCGTCTACCTCGGCGGCCCGGTGGAAGAGGAACGCGGCTTCGTCCTGCATACCCGAACCGAACCCTGGGACTCCACGCTGGCAATCGACGATGGGATCAGCATCACCACCTCGCGCGATATCCTTGAGGCGATGGCACACGGCAATGGCCCCGACCGCACCCTGGTCGCCCTCGGCTACGCCGGCTGGGGTGCCGGGCAACTGGAAGACGAACTGCAGCAGAACGCCTGGCTGAGTGGCCCGTCGGACCGCTCGATCCTGTTCGAGCTGCCCGCCGACCAGCGCTGGGAGGCCGCCGCACGCCTGCTTGGGGTCGATGTCAACCTGCTCAGCAGTGAGGCCGGCCACGCCTGATGAGCGTCCTGCTGGGATTCGACTACGGCACACACAAGATCGGAGTCGCGGTGGGTCAGGCACTGACCGGCACCGCGACACCTCTGGAAACTCTCGGCCTGGTCAACCGCAAACCCGACTGGCAGCGCATCCAGTGCCTGCTCGACGAGTGGCGCCCGCAGGCACTGGTGGTCGGGCACCCGTTCGAAATGACCGACCGTGAGGCCAACAACGCGGCCGGGGCAAAAAAATTCGCGCGCCAGCTGCATGGCCGCTTCCACCTGCCGGTCCACATGGCCGACGAACGACTGACCAGTCGCGAGGCCTGGTCGGCGCTCGGCAGCGAAGCCGGCAAGGACCCAAGCAAGGTAGACTCTTACGCCGCCAAACTCATTCTGGAAACCTGGCTCAATGACTGATTCCGACCGCACACTGTTCATGAAGCACGATGCCATCCTCGACCTGATCGGCGGCATGGCTGCCGTTCTGCGTCGCCACATTGCCGCGCGCAATCTCGAAAACCCCGCGATCATCGGCATCCATACCGGGGGCGCCTGGGTTGCACAGCGACTCAACGAGCTACTCGAACTCGAGGAACCCACCGGGCTGCTCGATATCAGCTTCTACCGCGACGACTTCACCCAGATCGGCGTCAATCCGCAGGTAAGGCCGTCGCAGATCGATTTCGACGTGGATGATCGCGACATCATCCTGGTGGATGACGTACTGCACACCGGGCGCACGATCCGGGCGGCGATGAACGAGATCTTCGATTTCGGGCGTCCGGCAACAATCACCCTGGTCACGTTGATCGAGCGCAGCGGTCGCGAACTGCCGATTCAGCCGGATGTCATCGGCCTGAGCCCGCCCCTGGAGCTGGACGACCACATCAAGCTCGACGGGCCGGACCCACTGAGCCTGGAGATCCTGCATACCGAGCGGACAGAGTGACGAACAAGGCGGTAAACTAACGCGCGATGCCAAGTCCCTCGTCGAAAAACCTGCAGCTCAATGAGCATGGCCGCCTGCGTCACTTTCTGACGATCGAGGGCCTGAGTCGCGAACTGTTGGTCCAGATCCTCGATACCGCCGAGTCGTTTGCTGCGCTGCCCGGGCGGCCGGTCAAGAAGGTCCCGCTGCTGCGTGGGCGTATCATCACCAACCTGTTTTTCGAGAACAGCACGCGCACGCGGACCACCTTCGAGCTGGCCGCCAAGCTGCTGTCGGCCGACGTGATCAATTTCAACATCAGCACTTCGGCGACCTCCAAGGGCGAGACCCTGCTCGACACCCTGCGCAACATCGAGGCCATGCACTCGGACATGTTCGTGGTGCGCCATGCGCCAGTCCGGTGCGGCGCATTTCATCGCCGAGCACGCCTCCCCACGGGTCAGCGTGATCAACGCCGGTGACGGCCGGCATGCCCATCCGACCCAGGCGATGCTCGACATGTTCACGATCCGCAAGCACAAGGGCGACTTCACCCCGCTGCGGGTCGCGATCGTCGGCGACGTCCTGCACTCGCGCGTCGCGCGCTCGCAGATCCTGGCGCTGAACACCCTGGGTGTCAGCGAGGTGCGCGTGGTCGGTCCACGCACCCTGCTGCCGACCGAGGCACGGGCGCTCGGCGTGCACGTCTTCCACGACCTGGAAGACGGCATCC
This sequence comes from uncultured Gammaproteobacteria bacterium, assembly GCA_963719025.1. Taxonomy (GTDB): domain Bacteria; phylum Pseudomonadota; class Gammaproteobacteria; order Chromatiales; family Chromatiaceae; genus Thiosocius. The sequence goes on from CAVRBK010000087.1 coordinate 3,229, forward strand.
GCGATGTCGACGTGGTGATCATGCTGCGCCTGCAGAACGAACGCATGGACGGCGCCCTGCTGCCCAACGAGCACGAGTATTTCCGCCTCTACGGCCTGACCGACGAACGCCTGGAGAACGCCAAACCGGATGCCATCGTGATGCATCCCGGGCCCGATCAACCGCGGCATCGAGATCGACTCCGCGGTCGCCGACGGCCCGCGCTCGGTGATTCTTGCAGCAGGTCAGCTACGGCATCGCGGTGCGCATGGCGGTGATGTCGATGGCCATGCAGTCGCAGGCCGACCTCGGGGGCGAGGCGTGAGCATCAGCATCATCAACGGCCGCCTGATCGACCCGGCGCACGGCATCGACGACATGCTCGACCTGCACATCGACGGCGAGGTGGTGGTCGCGGTCGGCGATGCACCCGCCGAATTCGCCGCCGATGAAATCATCGATGCGACGAGATTGCATCGTGTGCCCCGGCCTGGTCGACCTCGCCGCCAGCCTGCGCGAACCCGGCTACGAGCACAAGGCGACGCTGGCCAGTGAGACCGCTGCCGCCGCGCGCGGCGGCATCACCACCCTGCTGTGCACCCCCGACACCAATCCGGTGATCGACAACACCGCGGTCGTCGAATTGATCCTGCGTACCGCACGCAAACTCGGCCAGGCCCGCATCCTGACGACCGGCGCACTGACCCGCGGCCTCAAGGGCGAGCATCTGTCCGAGATGGCGGCACTGCAGAGCGCCGGCTGCGTCGCCGTCAGCAATGGCCATCAGCCGCTGGCATCGACCCTGGTCGAGCGCCGCGCGCTGGAATACGCCACCACCTTCGGCCTGACGGTATTTCTGCGCTCCGAAGACCGCCATCTGCGCGCCGGTGGCTGCGCACACGAAGGCGCGGTGTCTGCCCGCCTTGGTCTGCCGAGCATCCCGTCGGCGGCGGAAAGCGTGGCGGTGGCGCGCGACCTCGCGCTGGCGGCGCATACCCAGGCCAAGATCCATTTCCGCAACCTGTCCACCCAGACCGCGGTCCGTATGATCGCGGATGCACAGGTGGGCGGCCTGGCGGTCACCGCCGATGTCGCCGCGCACCAGCTGCATCTGACCGAGATGGACGTCGACGGCTTCGATGCCGAGTGTCACGTGTCACCACCGTTTCGCACCCTGATGGATCGCGATGCGCTGCGCCGGGCCGTGGCCGACGGCACCATCACCGCCATCTCTTCGGACCATCAGCCACACGAACCGGACGCCAAGCAGCGCCCCTTCCCGGAGACCGAGCCCGGCGTATCCGGACTGGAAACCCTGCTCGGCCTGACCCTGCGGCTGGTCGACGAAAAGGTGCTGGACCTGCCGACCGCACTGGCGCGCGTCACCAGCGGACCGGCGGACATCCTCGGCCTGCCCTACGGCCGCCTGGGCGTCGGCAGCTCGGCCGACGTCTGTGTATTCGATCCGGATCGCGACTGGACACTGCACCCGCAGACCATGCTCAGCCAGGGCCACAACACGCCATTTGCCGGGTGGGACTTTCGCGGCCGGATCAGCCATACCCTGTTCAACGGACGCGTGGTCTACCGCGCGCTGGATGACAACTGATGGACAAACCTCATCGCGATACCATCCTGGTCGAAGACGCCGAGATACTCGATCAACGAGGCCTTCGCCGGCGATCAGTTCATCATGCGCGTCCACGCCCCCGGCTGCGCCGCGCGCGCACTGCCCGGCCAGTTCGCGCACATCACGGTCGATCCACAGCGCCCGATGCGCCGCCCGATCTCGATCATGCGCGCCTCGGCCGATGAAGGCTGGGTGGATTTTCTGTACAAGGCGGTGGGCGAAGGCACCGCGCTGATGGCGACGCGCGAGCCAGCGGCGAGCGGATCAGCGTGATGGGACCGATCGGCCTGCCGTTCGAGATCAAGGACAAGCGCCCACTGCTGATCGGCGGTGGCGTCGGCATGCCGCCGATGATCTTTATCGCCGAGTCGCTGCGCCGCGGTAGCCAGCAACCCTTCGTGGTACTCGGCTCCGAGGTGCCTTTTCCGTTTTCCCCGCAACCTTCGCAATTCCTGCTCGACGGCCTGCCCGACGGCGTTATCGCCGCCATGCCGCTGCTCGACGACTGGGGCATCCCCAGCCGCCTGGCCAGCCTGCAGGGCTATGCCGGCTGCCATCAGGGCTATGTCACCGACCTGGCACGTGCCTGGCTGGACGGCCTCAGTGACGAACAGCGCGGCGAAGTTGGCGTATACAGCTGCGGCCCCCACCCGATGCTCGAGGCCGTCGTGCAGCTCGCACGTGACTACGCACTGCCGGTACAGGTCTCACTGGAAGAATTCATGGCCTGTGCGGTGGGCGGCTGTGCCGGCTGCGTGGTGGAGGTCGCCACACCGGCCGGCCCGGCGATGAAACGGGTTTGCGTCGACGGCCCGGTATTCGACGGGTACAGCGTGTTTTAAGGATCGTGGGGTAAAAAACCGGCCCGCGCAGGCCAGCCATCAACCGGTCGCGCGCTCACCATCGAAAAAAGGCAGCAGGCAACGGACCAATGTCTCCTGCATGATCGGCTTGACCAGTTGATCGTCCATCCCGGCGGCAAGCGACTTGGCCCGCTCTTCCAGCGCAACGTGGGCGGTCAATCCGATCACGGGAATATCGCAACCAGCGGCCCGCAGCCGATGGGTCGCCTCTCTCCCGCCCAAGGCCGGCATCTCGATATCCATCAGGATTGCATCAAATGGCGTCCCGCCTTGCGCCATCAACAGCTCCAGCACCTCGACCCCGTCTGCGACGCAGATCGCCTCCGCGCCCTCGGACTGCAGCAAGGCCTCGACGATCGAGCGATTGATCGCGACATCATCGGCGACCAGGATTCTGCGCCCCGCCAGGCGTGCGGCCTGACCATCACTGGCTGGCGGCGACACTTCTGCCACCGGCACATCGCCCGATCCCGCAGCCAGCGGCAGCCACAAGGCAAACTCGCTGCCCTTTCCCGGTGCACTCTCGACCCGGATGTTGCCCGCCCATCATGCGGGCAAGGCGGTGACTGATGCTCAGCCCCAGGCCGGTTCCCTCCCGACGCTTCGGTGCCCCACCCGAGACCTGCTCAAAGGGCTTGAACAACTGCCGAAGCTGTAACTCTGACATCCCGGGACCACTGTCGGTCACCGTGAAGCAGCAGCCATCGGCATGGCCGGCCACATCCAGCGTCACGTGCCCCTCGTCGGTAAACTTGACCGCGTTGCTCAAGAGGTTGAGCAGCACCTGCTGCAACCTGAAGGCATCGCCAATCACCCATTCCGGCAAGTCACCGGCAATCGTCGCCGCGAGCGACAGGCCCTTGGCCTCGGCTCGCGGCTTCAGCATGTCGATACACAGACCGGCCACGCGTCGCAGTTCGAACGGTTGGGACTCGATCGCCAGTTTGCCCGCCTCGAGCTTGGCATCATCCAGGACATCGTTGACCACGTTGAGCAAATGATCACCGGCGTCGAGGATCTGCTCGAAGGTCTTGCCGATCATGCGATTCTGGCTCTGCTGCATGCCAATCTGCGAGAGACCGAGAACCGCGTTCAGCGGCGTGCGGATCTCGTGACTCATGCTGGCGAGAAACTCACCCTTGCTGCGGGCGAGCGTTTGCGCCGCGTTGTGCGCCTCGACCAGTTCGACCGTCCTTGCGGCGACCTCTTCCTCGAGGTGATCACGCTGCCGGCGCAATGCGCGCTCTGCATGGCGCAGACGTGAGACATCCTGCAGCATCCCCACGCCACGCAGGATCCGTGTTCGCCCGATGGTCTCGAACTCGGCCACGCAATGGATATGAATGGTCCGCCCGTCGATCACCAGCCTGAACTCGACGTCCATCACGCTGCCGCCGCGCACACGGCGCCAGGCGATGGTCAGGTGACGGCGATCCTCGAAATGAACCAGCGCCATGAAGTCCGACCACGACGCCAGCCTCGACAGTGCGAGGTCGATACGATCGGCGCCCTGCGTCAACCGAAACAGCCCACCGACGGGCTCTCCCTCCCAACTCGCCACCCGGGCCAGGTTTTGCGCAAAGCGCAATTTGCGCTCGCTCTCGAGCAGCAGGTCCGCGTTGTGTGCATAGGCCTCATCCAGCGCCTCCATCTGCCCGGATACCTGCGCTATGGTCTCGATCATCACGTCGGTCTCATCACGGGGCAGCCGCCCGCGGGAAGGTTGCGGAAGCTCTCGACGAAAACGTGCATAAAGCCTTTCGGCAAACAGTGGCAGGGCGTACACGACATCCTGGATCCGATGTACCGGTTTCCAGATCACGAGTAACAGGATAATTTCCGATAGCAGCAGTCCGGAAAGGCCCAGCAGGATGCTATCCGCCGTCGCATCACGAATCGCGGCGACCTGGTCGGTCACCCGGTTCAGCACCAGCAAAACCAGCCCAGGGTTATGTATCGACTGCGGAAGGGCGAAAATCTCGTACCACTCGGAGTCGATTTCGATCTGCCCAGGCCCGGTAGCCAGATCCGCCAATGCCATGGTTTTCGACAACTCCCGGAGAACCGGCATGACATCGTACCGATGGGACACTGCCGGCACAGCGGCGGACCACCCGGCGACATGACGTTCCGGTCGCGGCGGACGAGGCCCCTCTGTCGAAAGCACGGCCAGTTCCGCACCCGACAACAGGTAAAATTCGCGCAGACTATCCGCAATGGACCGCTCCACCACCAGGTAGCCGGATGTCTCACCATTGCGCAGCAAGGGTTGAACCAGCAATTGGCTGCATGCCGTGTCGCACATCACGCGACCCTGTGGCAATTCCTCCCGCTGGGTGATCGCCAGCAATTCGTGCACGTCGGGGGAAACCCGGTCACTCGGCCATGAGACCTGAGGCCCATCGAGCTGTCCGGCGGCATAGTAGTGCGCGCCATTGATGCCCCACTCGAGATCCAGCATTGCGCCGTGCTCAGCGAGCGCCGCGGCGATGCCCCTCGCATCGTCGCGCAGCGCAGTGTCCGTGGTTGCGACAGAGAGGCGCGGAATGAATGACGCAAACGCCGATATGGACTCAAAGCCCTGGGAGAGCACGACATTCCATTCGCGAACCTGCGTCAGCCGTTGTAGCAGTTGCCGCTCGAGGTGCTGGCTCAGGGTCTTCTGGTGAACGAGGATGGCAAGACTGCCATTGACCAGGAGCAGGACCAGGCTCAGTGCAAACAACAGTTTCCACTTGAGGCTGAGGAAGCGCAAACGTTGGGGCTTATCTCCATCCAGTTGGGGCTTATCTCCATCCATAAGAGCGGATAATCCTTTCAGAAGCGGTACGAGACCGAAAGCGCGAACAGATTCCAGTCTTCCCGCAGATCGGAGGGCGAGTTTTCCCTGCTGCTGAGCACAAGGGTTCCATTGTGGCTCTGATATTCGGCCATGATCATCACGTCCGCGCGAAACATCCCAACGCAAGTCCAGTCGTCCAGATCTTTGATATCGGGTGACCCAGCAGGGACGAAACCAAACGTCGATTTTTCGAATTTCTGTGCCGGACCGATCGTGCCGATCGCCTACGCCCTCTTCGTAGCGGACAAAAAACTCGGCATCCCGCCAAGGCCGCCAAGCTCCTTGAAGGTAGTAGCCCTCCACCTCGGCTTGCTTGTCTGCGAAAAGACTGCCCGTGAGACCCGTCCAGGAAATCGGTTCCCGCATGTATTCGCCAGTGAAGGACCAATCGTCCATCGCATATTGAATCGACGCGATCCAATAGACGAAGCCGACACTGCCATTCGTGAAAGGATCAGCCCCTGCCCTTTTGAAATCGAGCTTCGTCTCGGCGATGCTGAATGCTGCCGTCAGCCTGTTATCTGGGGTAGTCGCTGAAACCCCCGCCAAATAGGATAAACCGTGCGGATCGAAGTCACCGTCAAACTCGCCACCCAGGTAAACATGTTCTCACGTTCTCGTCGAACAAGGGCTTTCCAGCCGCACCATAGACGCTGACGTTTACTGCATTCTCCATACCATTCATTTCTGACTCCAACCCCGTCCGTGAAAGGCAAAAGATTTCGTACCCTGTCAAAGTAGATCGATTGAGGAACGAACACACTGGGACGGGTAAACGCCACATCCCGGGTTTCGTTGTACAGGCCCAGCGGGTTCTTGATGCGTCCGAGAATCACCGACAGGCGATGCTCCGCCGTACTGCGCAGGGTAAAGTCTGCCAAGGCGTAATCCACGTTCGGCGAGCCGGAAGACAGTTCCCCGGCCCGGCGCGACAACAGCTGTCCGGACAGACGCAGGTTCGACAAGGGTTCGAAGGTCGCGTTTACGCCAATCTCGCGAAAATCGAAACTGCCACGCTCGCTGTCACCGAAAAAGCTGTTTGCACTCGTGTGAACGAAACCCTGCGTCGCAAAACCATGAAACTCAAGCTCATCGAAAACATCGGCAACCACGGCCTGGCAGAACAGACCGAGCATTGCGAGGAGCAAACCCCTGATTCGCATAGCGGCACTAGTCGACATGTAAAACCCTCACCGCCTCAGTGGCGAAACCATCCGGGACGTAACCGATGGCGCCGGGGGTCTGCGCCACTCGCCTCAGCATCTCCTCCACCGTGTCGACCTCAAGCGGCACCGCACCGGAGCCGGCGAACAGATGGCGATCCCACACCCGTCGCAGCTGGCGGGGATAAAGATCGAGGGAGCGCTTGGAAAATTCACGGTGCAGTTCATGCTCGTCGGGAAGCACGAAAACCCGAACCTTGGCGTCATCGGGCCAGCGCAGCAATCGCATGGTGAAGAGCAAGCGCGCCGTATTCAGGGTTATCTCGTGCTGCGAGACATCGGGGTGGACCACGATGTCGGCCGCGTCGGCCAGTCGACACGGTGTCGACATCAGCAGGAGAATGGGGAGAGTCAAATAGCGGGCCACGTCGCACATCGTCCAGATAAACACCCGGGCATGTGACGCGCGACACAAGGTCCATCTCGGCGCACAACCCGACAGAGAGCGCGGACAGTTTAACAGATGCCCGTCAATCGTGGATTGAGTGGGAATTTAACGACTCGTTCACAAAATCTGCCGCAATTACCGGCAGAACGGAGGGGTGCTACCCGCTGTTGCCGGATCAGTCGCTGAAACCGACCCCACCCATGTCGCGGTTCAATGCATTCGGGCTGGTATCGCCCAGCTTGATCATCAGGCGCACCTCGTTGGACGAATCGGCATGATGCAGTGCGGCGTCCTCGGTGATCTCGCCACGCAGGTAGGCATCGTACAGGGCCTGGTCGAAGGTGATCATGCCGTGCTCGGTGGAGCGCTTCATCAGCTCCTTGAGCTTGTGCACTTCGCCCTTGAGGATCAGATCCGACACCAGCGGCGTGTTCAGCATGATCTCGATGATGGCGCGCCGACCGTTGCCGTCGGGCCGCCGCACCAGCTGCTGGGCGACGATGCCGCGCAGGTTCAGCGACAGATCCATCAGGATCTGCGCGTGCTGCTCTTCGGGAAAGAAATGCAGGATACGATCCAGGGCCTGGTTGGCATTGTTGGCATGCAGGGTGGTCAGCACCAGGTGGCCCGGTCTCGGCAAAGGTGATGGCGTGTTCCATCGCCTCGCGGGTGCGGATCTCGCCGATCAGGATCACGTCCGGCGCCTGGCGCAGGGTGTTGCGCAGCGCCACCTCGTAGGACTCGGTGTCGATCCCCACCTCGCGCTGGGTGACGATGCAGCCGGCGTGACTGTGCAGAAACTCGATCGGGTCCTCGATGCTGATGATGTGGCCGGTGGTGTTCTGGTTGCGGTAGCCGACCATCGCCGCCAGGGAGGTCGACTTGCCGGTGCCGGTGGCACCGACGAAAAACACGATGCCGCGATTGACCAGGGCCAGCTCGTGCAGAGTCGGCGGCAGGCCCAGTTCGTCGAAGGTCGGGATACGCGTCTCGATGCGCCGCAGCACCATGCCCACGGCATCGCGCTGCACGAAGGCGCTGACCCGGAAACGCCCGATCCGCTTGGCCGAGAAGGCAAAATTGCATTCCTTGGTGTGCAGAAACTCGTCGCGTTGCTCGGGCGTCATCAGCGACAGGGTCACCTCGCGCGCCTGCGCCGCATCCAGCTTGGTCTTGGAGACCGGCATGATCCGGCCATGCACCTTGATGCTGGGCGGAACATCCGCGGTGATAAACAGATCAGAGGCCTTCTTCTGGACCATCATGTCCAGGATGTCATTGAAATCCATGTGCGGTTCTCCCGGCGGTCTATGCCGATGACTGCGCGCGTGAGGCGGCAGGCCCGATCTCGTTGTCAGGCTTGATCATAACCCCGACAGGCTGACTAGTTGAAAAGATCCTTGTTGACCGCGCGCGCCACGGCATCCTGCTTCGAGATCAGGCCCTTGCGCAGCATTTCCTGCATCGCCTGATCCAGCGTCTGCATGCCATGCGCCTGGCCGGTCTGGATGGCCGAGTACATCTGCGCCACCTTGTCCTCGCGGATCAGGTTGCGGATCGCCGGTGTGCCGACCATGATCTCATGGCAGGCGACGCGGCCACCGCCGGTGCGCTTCAGCAGGGTCTGCGAGATGACCGCGCGCAGGGATTCCGACAGCATCGAACGCACCATGGACTTCTCACCGGCCGGAAACACGTCGACGATACGGTCGATCGTCTTGGCCGCGGAACTGGTGTGCAGGGTGCCGAACACCAGGTGGCCGGTTTCGGCCGCGGTCATCGCCAGGCGGATGGTCTCCAGGTCGCGCAGTTCGCCGACCAGGATGATGTCCGGGTCCTCACGCAGGGCCGATCGCAGCGCCTCGGCGAACCCCAGGGTGTCGCGGTGCACCTCGCGCTGGTTGATCAGGCATTTCTTGCTCTGGTGGACGAATTCGATCGGATCCTCGATCGTCAGGATATGGCCATACTCGGTGTCGTTCTTGTAATCCATCATCGCCGCCAGCGTGGTGGACTTACCCGAACCGGTCGGCCCGGTCACCAGTACCAGGCCACGCGGGTTGTCACAGATTTCCTTGAACACAGCCGGACAGTTCAGTTCCTCCAGGCTCAGGACCTTGGACGGGATGGTACGGAAAACCGCCGCCGCGCCGCGGTCCTGGTTGAAGGCGTTGACACGGAAGCGCGCCAGACCGGGAATCTCGAACGAAAAATCGATCTCGAAAAATTCCTCGTAATCCTTGCGCTGCTTGTCGTTCATGATGTCGTAGACCAGCTCATGAACGGTCTTGTGGTCCAGCACCGGCACGTTGATCCGGCGGATATCGCCGTCCACGCGGATCATGGGCGGCAGCCCCGCCGACAGGTGCAGATCGGACGCATTGTGCTTGACGCTAAAGGCGAGCAGCTCAGCAATATCCATAGTGTATCCGCAGAAGTCCGATAAAGTTTCTTGGGTTAACCGCTAATAGTTAGCGACAGTCTGCAGACGGAGTTAAATTACACTCTGGCTGTCACAAGACGGTTGCGCCGGTTTTTTCGCATGGTATCGCCAAAATGAAGCAAATTCCTGACCGATTGGCCAGCGTCCAACGGCGAATCCGCCTGGCGGCCGAGGCGTGCGGCCGGGATCCTGACGGGATCGCGTTGCTGGCGGTGAGCAAGACCAAGCCGGTTGCCGATGTGCTGGCAGCCTACCAGGCCGGCCAACGTGCCTTCGGCGAGAACTACCTGCAGGATGCCCTGGGCAAGATTGCCGAAATCAATCTGCCGGACATCAGCTGGCACTTCATTGGCCGGGTGCAAAGCAACAAGACGAAGGACATCGCGACCCATTTCGACTGGGTGCATGCGATCGATGAATTCAAACATGCCGAGCGTCTGAGCCGGCAACGCCCGGCAGACGCGCCGCCGCTACAGGTCTGTCTGCAGGTCAACCTCAGCGGCGAACAAACCAAGGGCGGGATCCACCCGGAACAGCTACACGACCTGGCCAGCGCGGTCGCCGGACTGCCGCAGATCACGCTGAGGGGCCTGATGACGATGCCGGACCCTTCCACCGACATGGCCACCCAGCGGCAGGTATTCGCAGACCTGTACCGCCTGCGCGAGCAGTTGCGCGCCAATGGCCTCGACCTCGACACCCTGTCGATGGGCATGAGTGGCGACCTCGAGGCCGCGATCGCCGAGGGGGCAACCCTGGTACGCATCGGCACCGATATATTCGGCCCACGGCAGTAGGCTGATGCCCGACATAGGGGCAGCGACGGTGCAGCGAATCCTTTAGACTCAGGCCCAACAGAGGCCGAACTTTTACCCCGATATGACACAACGAATTTCATTTATTGGCGCCGGCAACATGGCTGGCGCACTGATCGCCGGCCTGCTTGCCGACGGCACGCCGGCACAACAGATCACCGCGTCTGATCCCTCGGTAGAGAAGTGTGAGGCACTCGCGGCAGCCAGCGGCATACACACCACCCAGGACAATGCCGAGGCCGTGGCCAGCGCGGATACGCTGGTGCTCGCGGTCAAGCCTCAGGTGCTGCGATCGGTCGCCGAGGGCATTGCCACCAGCGTGCAACAGCATCGCCCGCTGGTCATTTCCATTGCAGCGGGCATCCGCTGCAACAGCATGCAGGCCTGGCTGGGCGGGGACATCCCGCTGGTCCGCACCATGCCGAACACGCCGGCAATGATCCAGGCGGGTGCCACCGTGCTGTTTGCCACGCAGGCGGTCAGCCCTGTCCAGCGCGAGCAGGCCGAGACACTGATGCGTGCAGTCGGTCTCACCCAGTGGGTAGCCGACGAAGCACTGATGGACGCGGTTACCGCGCTGTCGGGCAGCGGCCCGGCGTACCTGTTCCTGGTCATGGAGGCCATGGAGGCCGCGGCCCTCGAACTCGGCCTGTCCGCGGAAACGGCGCGACTGCTGACCCTGCAGACCTCGCTGGGGGCATCACGCATGGCCCTGGAGAGCAGTGATTCGCCGCAGACCCTGCGCACCAAGGTCACCTCACCGGGGGGTACGACAGAACGGGCACTGGAAACACTTGAGTCCGGCGGCATCCGTGATCTGTTCAGCAAGGCCCTGACGGCAGCGCGTGACCGGTCGATTGAACTCTCGAATGAACTGGGAGACGGCTGATGGATGGCGGCTACCTGGCAACACCCGCGGTATTCCTGGTGCAGGTCGTGTTTGGCCTGTATGCCACCCTGGTGCTGTTGCGATTTCTGCTGCAGCTGACCCGCGCGGATTTCTACAACCCGCTGTCGCAATTCATCGTCAAGGCAACCACGCCGTTACTCAATCCCCTGCGGCGGGTAATCCCGGGCGTTTCCGGCATCGACATCGCCTCGCTGGTTCTGGCCTGGCTGGTCATCGCAATCGAGCAACTGGCTATCCTGGCAATCAGCGGCGGCGGTTTTCAGCCGATGGCGGCCTTGCTGATCGCCATCCCCGAACTCATCTCCCTGGCGATCAATGTCTTTCTGTTCGCGATACTCATCCAGGTCATCATCAGCTGGATCAACCCTGGCAGCTACAATCCGGCCATCGGACTGATACACAGCCTGACCAACCCCTTGTTGCAACCGGTACGCCAGCGCATGCCGGACCTGGGCGGACTCGATCTCTCGCCGATGGTCGTCATGCTCGGCCTGGTCATCCTGGAGATGCTGCTGATCCCGCCGATCAAGGAACTGATCAGCCACCTGTTGTGAGCGCAGGCTGGTATCGCTGGGACGGCGACGACCTGCTGCTGCAGATCAAGCTGCAACCACGTGCGAGTCGCGACGAGTTTGCCGACGTTCAGCAGGATCGGCTGCGGGTGAGGATTACCGCGCCACCGATCGACGGCAAGGCCAACGCACATCTGTTGAAGTGGATCGCTCGGCAGTTCGGCGTCGCAAGGTCGGCGGTCACCCTCGAGAAAGGCCAGACCAGTCCCTTGAAACGCCTGCGTATCACCTCACCGAAAACACCTCCCGCTGCCGATCGACGACTCGCGTCGCTGAGCCCGGGCCTCCTGCATCCGAGGGGATCGTCATGCGAATGGTGTAGGGTGTTCCGCCCAACCGGCAATCGTATGTTCTTAGTGCCCAGGTATTCCTTGCGGCCACGCAAGAGGCCACCTGTCAGTCGCCCCACCCGCGCCAACAGGCACCGAAAGATCAAGCGCCGCACACTGGTCTATATTGAACAAAACAAACGTCGACGGTCCGACGGACCCGGAGGAGTAACCGATGAGAACAACAATGTACGCCCTGAGCATGCTGCTGCTGATTGCACTGTCGCAACTGGCACTCGCCGAAAACAGCACACGCACCGGAGGCTATACCATCCATCACAACGCGCTTACCACCGACAGCCTGCCCGCACAGGTCGCGACTGCCTACCGCATTCAGCGCAGCAAGAACCGCGCGTTACTCAACGTCAGCGTCATTCGCGATGAACCGGGCAGCATGGGCACGCCGGTGCGCGCGCAGATCCGCGCAGTGGCAAAAAACCTGTTTGGCCAGATTCGCGTCATCGAGATGCGTGAGATCGTCGAAGACAAGGCGATCTACTACATTGCCGATTTCCCGGTCGCACATCGGGAGATGCTGAATTTCGAATTCGAGGTGATGCCGGAAGGCGGGCGTTACCCGCTGCAGGCGAATATGCGCCACGAGTTCTACACCGACTGACGATCACACCTGGGCAGGCCGACGACGGTGCCTGCCTGAGAATCCCGGGTCAGGCGATCCAGGCGTCATACAACAACGCGGCACCAAACACGATAACCAGCGCACCGGCAGTCGCCCTGACCGCCGGATGCCGCACCCAGCGGTTCAATTGGGTTGCAGCAAACCCCATCAGCAGCAGATTGGGCAGGGTTCCCAGGCCGAAAGCAAGCATCAGCAGCGCACCCTGCGCGGCACCGCCGGACGACACCGTCCAGACCAGCGCGCTATACACCAGGCCGCACGGCAGCCAGCCCCAGAGCAGACCCAGCATCAGGCCCTGGCGTACCGTGCGCACCGGTAGCAGGCCACGACCGAGCGGCTCGATCCGACGCCACAAGGCGCCCCCTGCCCGCTCGATCCGCGACAACGCATTCCACCACCCGGCCAGGTACAGGCCCATCAGGATCAGGAACAGCCCGGCAAAGGTCAACAGCACGCGTTGTGCCGTCTGCACCGGCAACAGCCCGGAAAAGTAAAAACCGAGCGCGCCCATCAGGGCACCGGCCAGGGTGTAACTGCTGATCCGTCCGGCGTTGTAGGCCAACAGGATGGGCACATTGCGTCCATCCTGCACACCGAACGACAACGCCCCGACAATCCCGCCGCACATCCCGGCACAGTGCACACCGCCGAGCAGGCCGACCACGAAGGCACTGAGCAGATCCACCGAACCCATCATGCCCCTCCCGTCGGCCGGTCATCGGTGCCACGCGCATGCAGCCAGCGCAGCAGCAGCAGGCCGGGCAACGCAATCAACGCGCAAAGAATAAAGAACACCGTCCAGCCCATGGCATCCGCCAGGTAACCGGTGGGCGCCGCCGCGATAACGCGCGGCACCCCCATCAGGCTCGACAAGAGCGCGTACTGCGTGGCGGTAAATTTCTTGTTGGTAAGGCTCGCCATGTAAGCGATATAGGCCGCCGTACCCATCCCGCCCGACAGGTTCTCAAAGGTGATCACCGCGGCCAGGCCGCCGATACTCGGGCCAAGATGCGCGAGCAGCGCGAACCCGGCCGTTGAGACGCCCTGCAGTATTCCGAACAGCCACAGCGATCTGAAAATACCCAGCCGCATGATCAGAATCCCGCCGATCAGGCCGCCGGTAATCGTTGCCCAGAAGCCGAACAGCTTCACCACGGTGCCGATCTCGGTCTTGCTGAACCCAATATCAAGGTAAAACGGCGTGGTCATGTGCGACGCCATCGTGTCGCCGATCTTGTACAGCAGGATAAACGCCAGGATCACCACCGCATCACGGCGACTGAAATACTCTACGAATGGCTGAATCACCGCCTCCCGCAGGGTACCGGGTGTGCCCTCGGCTGCCACCGGCTCGGGGGCGAAGATGGTGGTCACCACCCCAAGCAGCATGAACGCGGCCATCAGCTGGTAGACCTGGGCAAACGCGATATGGTCGGCCAGGATCAATCCCCCCCCGGATGCCAGCAACATGCCGACACGGTAGCCGTTCACATACAGCGAGGCCCCGAGACCCTGTTCATCATCGGCCAGGGCCTCGCGTCGATAGGCGTCGATGACGATGTCCTGACTCGCGGAAAAGAAGGTGACCAGCAACGCGGCAACCGCCAGCCACCATGGATCAATCGCCGGCTGAGACACCGAGAGCAACAGCAGTGCGCTGATCAGCGCCACTTGAAAGAGCAGCAGCCAGCCACGCCGACGGCCCAGCCCGTTCGGCGTGAAGCGGTCCATCAACGGCGCCCACAGGAACTTCAGCGTGTAAGGCAGGCCGACCAGTGCAAACAGCCCGATGGTACCGAGATCGACACCCTCGTCCTTCATCCACGCCTGTAGCACCGAACCAGTGAGCAAAAGTGGCAGGCCCGATGCGAAGCCCATCAGCGTGGCCACCAGCATCCGACCGGAAAGCGCCGCCCGGACGATGTCGCGCAGCGAACGCCGCGGCTCAGAACGCAAGGTCGTAGTCCACGATCAGCGGCGCGTGATCGGAAAACCGCTTGCGCCGGTAAATGGATGCAGCGGTGATGTGTTCGCGCAGGTCGCGGCTCGCCACCTGGTAGTCGATGCGCCAACCGACGTTCTTGGCCCAGGCCTGCCCGCGGTTGGACCACCAGGTGTATTCATCGGCGTTGTGGTTCACCACGCGGAATGCATCAACCCATTCCATCGGGCCAAACAGGCGGTCGAGCCAGGCACGCTCCTCCGGCAGGAAACCCGAGTTTTTCAGATTGCCGCGCCAGTTCTTGATATCCGCCTTGGTGTGCGCGATGTTCCAATCGCCGCAGATAATGTATTCGCGGCCACTGCGCTGCAGTTCGTCCAGGTACGGCGTGAGCCGCTCCATCACGTCGAACTTGACCTGTTGCCGCAACTCGCTGGATGACCCGGATGGCAGGTATAGCGACACCACGCTGAGATCGCCGAAGCGCGCCTCGATCCAGCGGCCCTCGCTGTCGAAGTCCGCCCAGCCCAGGCCCTCGATCACCTCGTCGGGTTCGCGCCGCGCATATAGCGCAACCCCGCTGTAGCCCTTGCGCTGCGCCGGGTGGTAGTAGCAGTTGAAACTCGGCGGCCAGTACAACGTGTCGTTCGAGCTGGTCGACCTGGGCCTTGATCTCCTGCAGACACACCACATCGGCACGCTGCCGGCGCAGCCAGGCAAACAAGCCCTTGCGCGCCGCAGCCCGGATCCCGTTCACGTTGATGACTGATGACGCGCATGCCGCGCATTATAGGGAAAGCCGCCGCGTAACGCGCTTGTCAGCCATCGCTTTGCTTGCGCACAATGCACGGCGTCCCACAGAGAGCCACCATGCAAGATTATCAACGCGACTTCCTCGATTTCGCTCTCGACCTCGGCGTACTGCGTTTTGGCGAGTTCACCCTGAAATCGGGCCGTGTCAGCCCGTACTTCTTCAACGCCGGCCTGTTCAACACCGGCGCCGCACTGGCCCGACTCGGCCGCTTCTACGCCCAGGCCATCGTCGATTCGGGCATCAGCTTCGATGTGCTGTACGGCCCCGCCTACAAGGGCATTCCGCTGGCCGCGGTCACCGCCGCCGCACTGTTCGATCAGCATGATATCGACGTGCCGTACGCGTTCAACCGCAAGGAGGCCAAGAGTCACGGCGAGGGCGGCAGCATCGTCGGCCACGCCCTGCAGGGCGATATCCTGATCATCGACGACGTGATCACCGCCGGCACCGCGATCCGCGAATCGATGGAGATCATCGCCGCCGCGGGTGCAAAACCGTCCGGTGTGGTCATCGCGCTCGATCGCCAGGAGCGCGGCAAGGGCGAGCGTTCAGCGATCCAGGAGGTCGAGATGGATTACGGCCTGCAGGTCGCATCCATCGTGCGGCTGCAGGAACTGATCGAATTTGTCGACCAGCGCGGCGACGCTGCCGAGCACCTGGCCGGCATCCGGGCCTATCGCGAACGCTACGGCGTCTGAAGCAGGCCCCGGGGGTCAGCCAAAGATCAGTTTGAGGCCGACCAGCAGGGTAACGGCCTCGAAGGCACGCTTGATCCAGCGGTTGCCTTTCAGGATCGCCAGGTGGGCACCGGCGTAGCCGCCGAGCAGCGATCCCAGCAGCAGTACCGGCAGCCAGTCCCAGTGCACCTCGCCGATCATGCCGAGCGTCAGCGCACCGGCTCCGTTCCAGAACAACCCGACCAGCACCAGGGTGTAGGCCACCGCCTGGCGGTAATCGGCGCCGAACCAGCGCACCAGCCACAGGGTGACGAACAGGCCCGTACCCGAGGTCAGGGAACCGTTGAGAACGCCGATCCCAAAAAGCACCAGGCCACCAATCCACAGACCGCGCCCCTCGCGGTTGCGCGGCTCCTCGGCGAGCCCCATCTGCCCCCTGATCACCGAATACAGACCAAGCGCGAGGGTCAACAGGCCCAGGGCCACCTCGGCATAGCGCCCGGGAACTTGCAGGATGATACTGGCGCCTAAGACAACACCGGGCAGGCCGGTGCCGAGGATGAACGCGACGAAACGCGCCTGCAGGCCGACCTTCGCGCATGTGCCGCAGGGTCGCACCGACGCCCAATGCGACCGAGGCGATCTTGTGGGTCGCCAAGGCGACCCCGAAGGGCAGACCGAGGAAAATCAATGCCGGCAATTGCAGCAAACCGGCACCGCCACCGGCAAACGCCGAAAACAGGTTGGCCAGAAAAGAAACACAAAAAAGTATGAACTGTTCCAAAGTTTGGCCGCTAACCGTGTGGCGAGGAGTCATTATAATGACGAGCTTTGCGCTCGACCGCTGTTGGGAAACTATGACGTCAACCAAGCGAATAATCACTGTTCTCGTGGCAACACTGCTGGCTTCAGGGCAATTCAGCCACGCCGGAACGATCAAGAAATGGATCGACGAGAGCGGCGTGACACACTATGGCACCGCGGTTCCACCGCGCTACAAGGATGGTGCGCACAGCGAGCTGAACGACCGTGGCATCGAGGTAAAACGGCACGACCGCGCACGCACCGAGGATGAGATCGAACGCGATCGGGCATTGGCCGCACTGCGCGCCGAGCAGAAAAAGCTGCTCGAGGAGCAGCAGGCGCGCGACCGTATCCTGCTCAACCTGTATCGCAATGAAGACGACCTGATACTGGCGCGCGACGGAAAAATCGCCCAGATCGACGGGCAGAACAAGATCACGCACAAGGAAATCCGGCGCCTCAAGTCACGTCTGTCGGACTTCCAGGCAACGGCTGCCGATGTTGAAAGACAGGGCAAGCAGCTGTCGGAAAAACAGAAGGCCAACCTGCAGTCCACCCAGCGCTCTATCGAAAAGTCCTACGCCATGATCCTCAGCAGGGAAGATGAAAAACAGGCCACGATCGAACGCTACGATTATGATCTCGCGCGTTTTCGCAAACTACGCCAGGGCGGGCACCGCTCGGCCAATGCAGGCATCATCGCCAAATCCGATATTCCCGACCTGGTCGATACCGCGGTGCGCTGCAAGGATCCGGCAAGCTGTGATCAGCTGTGGCAGAAAGCCCTGGCGTATGCCAGGCAGCACGCCACCACCCCGATCGACCTCGCCGCAGACCGTATTCTCGTGACGGCACCGCCGCGCGAAACACGTGATGTCAGCATCACTGTTTCACGCCTGAGCGACACCCGCTATGGCGGCGAACGTATCTTCATGGACGTGCAGTGCGTGCGCTTCACCGAGGGCCGCGAGTTCTGCCGTGGCCCCGAGGTGTCGGCGATCAGGGAACAGTTCCGCGACGCCCTCGATAACTGAACCCGTGGCAGCGGCAGACCAGCCCGCGCCAACCATTCATCCAAGGCCGGAAGACATTCACTCCAGGGCTATTGGAAAAGCGGCGGACGACGCTGTTGGCGCTTACGCCGGGTCGAACAGGCCGTGGCTCAGCACAGACCAGTCGGCTTCCCAGGCATCCAGTGATACCAGCGCGAAGCGCGAGCGCACGAACTGCTGCATGCGCCCCTCGACAAAGGCCGTGAGCAACGCGGCGGCCGCCTCCGGCGTCGTGCGCAGGTGCGCGTCCTGGCGCAACTGCGCCTCGCGCAGGATCTGCCGCAGCTGCACCTCGATACGTTCGAAGAACTGTTGGACGCGTTCGTGCAGGCGCTCGCGTTCGCCGACCAGCGCATCGCCGAGCAAAACCCGCGTGATGCCGGGATTCTTGTCCGCAAATCCCAGTAACAGGTAGATCACCCGCGCAATCCGGACCTGGGTGTTTTTCTCATCGGCCAGAATCTGGTTGACCCGCGCAAACACCGTTTCCTCGGCAAACCCGATCAGGCCCTCGAACATGCGCGCCTTGCTCGGAAAATGGCGATACAGCGCCGCCTCCGACACGCCCACGGCACGCGCCAGCGCGGCCGTGGTGATGCGATCACCCGGATGCTGCTCGAGTTCGTCGGCCAGGGCCTCGAGGATCGCCTGTTTGCGGGACGGTCGTGGCATACCGGAGGCTCAGCGACGACGTATCAGGGTACCGATACCCTGGTCGGTGAACAGTTCGACCAGCACCGCGTGCGGTACCCGGCCATCGATGATGTGCGCCGAATTGACGCCCGCCTTTACCGCATCGAGCGCACAGGTAATCTTCGGCAACATGCCACCACTGATCGTTCCGTCTTCGATCAGGCTGTCGACCCGGTCAAGCGTCAGCCCGGTCAGCAACTCGCCCTGCTTGTCCAGCAGACCCGTGGTATTGGTCAGCAGGATCAGCTTTTCGGCGCCCAGCACCTCGGCCATCTTGCCGGCCACCAGGTCGGCATTGATGTTGTATGAGCGGCCGTCGTCGCCCACGCCGATCGGCGCAACGACCGGAATGAAATTGCCATGCACCAGCATGTCGACAACGCTGGCATCGATACTCTCGACCTCGCCGACGTGTCCGATATCGATGATCTCCGGTGCCTGTGCCTCCGGATTGGCACGCGTCAGGTTGAGCTTGCGGGCACGGATCAGATCACCGTCCTTGCCGGTCAGGCCCACCGCCGAACCACCGTGGCGATTGATCAGGTTGACAATGTCCTTGTTGACCAGGCCACCGAGCACCATCTCGACCACGTCCATGGTTTCGGCGTCGGTCACCCGCATGCCCTGGACGAACTCCGACTCGCTTGCCGAGGCGCTTGAGCAGGTTGCCGATCTGCGGCCCGCCACCGTGCACCACCACCGGGATTGATGCCGACCAGCTTCATCAACACGACATCGCGCGCAAAGCCGTCCTTCAGCTCCTCGTCGACCATGGCGTTGCCGCCGTACTTGATGACGATGGTCTTGCCGCTGAACCGCTGGATGTAGGGCAGCGCCTCGGTCAGCACGTGGGCGACATTGCCCGCGGCTTCTACCGTCAAACTCATAGTCATACCGATGGGTTAAACGACCCATGTTGCATCAGGGATGCGCAGGATGGAAGGCAGGCAGCGAAGTGGCACCCGGCGTCCGCATACTCAGAACGGTGCCTGGAGATCCGGTGCCACGCGCTGCAGCAGATCGCGGAAACGCGCCTTTATCTGCTCAAGTGTACCCTCGTCATCTGCCTCGAAACGGAAGGTCAGCGATGGCGTGGTATTCGATGGACGGATCAGGCCCCAACCATCGGCAAACTCGACCCGCAGCCCGTCCAGCTCGACCAGGCGCGCATCGTCGAACACCTTGTGCGCATCCAGGGCCCGCATCAACTCGCTGCTCTGACCCTCCTCGAGCATCAGATGGTATTCAGGACTCGACGGGCTCGATGGGATATCCCTGAACAACTCTGCCGCGCTGCGTGGCTCGAGCGCCATGATCTCGAGCAGCCGCACCGCCGCATAGATCGCATCGTCGAAGCCGAACCAGCGCTCCTTGATAAACAGGTGACCGACTTATGGGTCTTGAAACTAAATTAGCTGAAAAGCATATGGAAAAGGAGAAGACAAGAGATCTGGTGTCCCTTTATAATATGTTCCCGGTAGATACTCTCAGTAATATTATGCCTTCCTTTAACTGGACAGCCTTTTTGGGTGAAGCCGGGATGGAAAACAGGAAAAATTAGGCGTGTTGATGCTAGATTATACCAAGGCGCTAGATAAGATCATTACCGGAACAGATCTGGATACATGGAAGACCTATTTAAAATGGGGGGTCATAGATGCAAATGCTTCCAGGCTTAATGAGGCCATGGATCAGCAGAATTGGGATTTTTATAGCAAAGAGCTAAACGGAACGAAAGAACAAAGACCTTTGTGGAGGCGTGGAGTCTCTGTGGTCAATGGTACTATGGGTGAAGTTGTTGGTAAGGTGTATGTAAAAAAACACTTCCCTCCGGCGGCAAAGGAACGTATGGAAGCTTTAGTACAAAATTTACTGAAGGCAT
>CAVRBK010000088.1:0-14918 GCA_963719025.1 uncultured Gammaproteobacteria bacterium
TCGGTCCAAGGAATTTCTGCTGGCCGGTCCAACTCGACGCAATACTCTGCCGAGCCTCGAAGCGGTAGGCACTGCGCTCATTCACCACGTCCTGGATCATCAGGTTTGGAATGGTCAATCCCAGCATCAGTAGGAAAACTACCAGCAGCTTGAGCAAGAGTTTGTTGTTCATGATTTCCCCGAACCGTTTGCGCTACCGACCGTTGCCGTGAGCGGCGCGCCGTTGTATGCATCATGGCAGGTCATTGGGGAAATCCAGCTGCGGAAATGTGGCCAGATTGGGGCTTTTGGGGACGGATTTGAAGTGCAGGTGTAATCGTGGACCGGGATGCCTGCGCAACACAGCGCGGCTGATATGAATCGCTGTGGCCTCCGGTAAGGCGCAACGAAAAAAAGGCCCGCGATCTCTCGCAGGCCTTTGATTTATATGGTGGGGCGTGGGCGGCTCGAACGCCCGACCAATTGATTAAAAGTCAACTGCTCTACCAACTGAGCTAACGCCCCGAAATCACGTTCATATCGCGGCAGGGCTGCCGGAAAGACGCCGTATTATACAGGAGACATCGTCCCGCTCAAGCCGTTTGTGAGCGTATTCAGACAGCCTCGAGCTGACGCAGCTTCTCCGGCAGCAGGTGCAGATCGACCAGCCCGGTTACCAGGGCCTTGACCGAGGGTGGCTTCGTCTTCGTAGACCATCTTGTAGTACTGGACTTTCATGGTCAGGGCACTGCCGAGGAAGATCGCGGCAAAGGTGATCATCGAGCCGAGCGCCAGGGTCGAGACACCGGTGATCGCCTGCCCGACGGTGCACCCCATGGCGAGCGTGCCACCGAAGCCCATCAGCACCGCGCCGATGACGTGGTTGAAGGCATCCCCGAACGAGCTGAACCATTCGATGCGGAAACTGCGCGACAGCAGCGACCACAACAGCGAACCGAGGATCACGCCAGCAACCGCAACCACGCCAAAGGTCAGCAGGCTGCGTTCGAAACCGCCCGCGGCGTAACCGAGCGACTGTCCCATGGGGTTGATGAAGGTATAGGACTGGGGCGCCAGTGGCCTGCCCTGCGCCGGCTTGCCCTCGTCGGAATCGGCCAGCATGTCCCATTCCTGGTAATAGTCGGACAGGCCCAGCAAGCCGTCATCGGTGTCGACCGCGATTGAACTGCTCAGATACCAGGCGCCCAGCACCGCAAGACCAACCACCAGGCCACCGAGAATATTGTCGCGATTGCGGCGAAAATCCGCAGACTTGAAGGCGAACCCGGCCAGCAACAGGCCCAGCGCCAGTCCGATCAGCAGGCGCGCGGTGCCTGCCTCGTCACCAGCGACCAGGTAGCCGAGATCCTGCGATACACCCAGGTCTATCGACAGGGGGCGAATCCAGTCGTAGAACAGCACACTCATGAGCGTCTGGTCCGAACCCGGAAACGGATTGATCATGAAGTATGCGATGGCCCCGATGATCGCAAACACCACGATCGATTTGAGATTGCCGCCGCCGATTCGGATCAGGGTTTTGTTCCCGCAACCACTGGCCAGCGTCATGCCGATACCGAACAGCAGGCCCCCCAGCACGTTCTCGGCCAGGATCAGGTTGCCGGCACGATACGGCGGAAATGTGCCGGTCACGTCCACCAGCCCGAGATACTCAAGTACCGCTACGCCAAGCATCGCCACGGCAATGGCGAACAACCAGGCACGCATGCGCCCGGTATCCCCCATATTCACCAGGTCGGACACCGCACCCATGGTGCAGAAATTGGTCTTGTTCACCACCACGCCCATGACCAGGGCAAGCACAAACGCGCCCCACAGCAGCGCCGACTCGGCGGCAAAGAAATCTTCAAACAACATAGGTTTTCTCCGCTAGCGGCACCGTTCCCGGGGCCGTTCCTTTTTCCCGTTGCCGCGAGGTTACAGAATAGGACAACGCCGGGCCAGCCGGCGGCGGGGTGAATGCGTGGCAACGAGCGTCCTGATGACAGTTTTTCGCCAGCAACCCGTTGTCCCCGCGCAGGTGGGGATCCAGTCTACCGAGTTGTGATTCACGCCCCTATGGATTCCCGCCTGCGGGAATGACGGTGGGGAGATAAGCCGGTTTCTATCGGAACGTGGAACCCGCGGTCACCTGCCCTCAGGCCCGGTAGCGGGTCGGATCCGTCACCCCTGCGGCGTGAAACCCTTCGGCGCGCAGCCGACAGGAATCGCAGACGCCACAGGCCACGCCGTCGGCGTCTGCCTGGTAGCAGGACACGGTCAAGCCGTAGTCCACCCCCAGCGAGGTGCCGGCGCGGATGATCTCTGCCTTGCTCATCTCGATTAGCGGGGCATGTACACTGAACGCCTCGCCCTCGACACCGGCCTTGGTAGCCAGGTTGGCCAGTCGTTCGAAGGCCGCGATGAACTCGGGACGGCAATCCGGGTAACCCGAATAGTCGACGGCATTCACACCGACAAACAGGTCGATCGAACCCAGCACCTCGGCCCAGCCCAGCGCCAGCGACAGGAATACCGTATTGCGCGCCGGCACATAGGTGACCGGGATACCCTCGCCCCCGGTCTCGGGCACGGCGATCGACAGGTCGGTGAGCGCCGATCCGCCGATCGCGTCGAGCGACAACGGCAGCACCTTGTGCTCGACCACACCGATCGACGTGGCGACACGCTGCGCGGCGGCCAACTCGGCATGGTGGCGCTGACCATAGTCGAGGCTGAGTGCATAGCAGTCGAAAGCGTCTGCCCGCGCCATCGCCAGCACGGTGGCCGAGTCAAGCCCGCCGGACAAGAGGATCACCGCCTTGCGTCTTGGTTCACTCATCGGCCCGGCTCGTTGCCCCACAGGACCTTGTGCAACTGCAGCTGGAAACGTACATCGAGCTGGTCGCGCAGAATCCAGTCGGCCAGTTGCGCCGGCGCAAGCGTATCGGCCACCGGCGAAAACAGCACCACACAGCGTCCGGCCAGGTCGTATTGGCTAACCTGCGCGCGACTCCAGTCGTAGTCGGCCACGTCGCCAATCACGAACTTGACCTGATCATGCGACAGCAGATGTTCGATGTTGCCGTACAGATTCCTGTCCATCTCGCCGGACGACGGTGTCTTGAGATCCATCACCTTGATCACGCGCGGGTCGACCGGGGCGATATCCAGCGCCCCGCTGGTCTCGAGCGAGACCGAGTAGCCGGCATCACACAGCGCGGTCAGTAGCCCCTGGCAATCCGGCTGAGCCAGCGGCTCGCCACCGGTCACCGTGACGTGCCGCACCTTGTACTGCGCCACCTCATCGAGAATCGCGTCGATGTTCCACCAATCGCCCCCCTTGAAGGCATAGGCGGTATCGCAGTAGCCGCAACGCAAGGGACAACCGGTCAGGCGCACGAACACGGTGCGCCAACCCACGCTGGCACTCTCGCCCTGCAGGGAATGAAATATCTCGGTAAGGCGAAGACGCGCCATCAGAACCTGCCGCCCGGATCGAGCGGACTAGTGGGCCAAGTGGAAAGTTCTGTAACACTCAGAGCCACTGTGCGAGTGCGAATCAAGGCGCGTTTCGCAGGCAATGGCCGCTCCCTTGGCAAGAAACGCAACACAGAGTCGCGCTCGCACAGCGGCTCCCGAAGGGCCGCGCCACAAACATCGTGGGCTGTGTTGCAGTCCTTGGAAAGGGCCTGCCATTCCCTGCGGACTGCGCCTTGCCCACAATGCTTGTGGCGCGGCTGAGCGTTACAGAACTTTCCACTTGGCCCACTAGCCGCCGAGCTGCTTGAGCTGCTGACGGGCAAGCCCGGCAGCCGGCGCATTGGGATAGTCTTTCAGGACACGCTCGAAGGCAGCACGCGCCGCGCCAGCCTTGCCGGCAACCTGCTGCAGGCGACCGATCTTGAACAGCGCACCCGGCGCCTTGGTACTTCCGGGATGATCGGCAACGACTCTTTCAAAGGCCTGCAGCGCCTTGGTATTCTGCTGCGACACGTAGTAGGCCTCACCCAGCCAGTACTTGGCATTGGGCGTCAGCTCATCGTCCGGATACCGGTCGATGAAGGTGGCAAACGCCGCCGCCGATTCCTTGTAGCGTTTCTGTTGCGGACTCAGCAGATCGTAGGCCGTCTTGTACTCGGCCTGAATCTGTTCGCGACTGGCTGACGCCGATGATCGCGGCGCGCGCGACTCGACCTGTGCTGTTGGCCCGGCCGGGGTCGTTGGGGACGCTGCAGCAGCACCCGGCTGCAGCCCACTCAGGCGCTGGTCGATATCCAGGTAGATATCGCGCTGCTTGCGCTTGAGTTGCTCGATCTCGTAACCGAGGTTTTCGACCTCGCCGCGCAGCAGGCGGTTCTCGCGGCGCATTTCGTCGAGCTGCAGGGTCAGGTCACTGACCCGAGCAACCCGCCGCTCGAGCAGTTCGAGGCGCTGCGCGGTAGACAGCTCGGCCGCCTGAACGAACAGCGGCAGTGCCGCCACCACGAGTACTGCGAGTTTGCGCGAAAACCTCATGCCCGGTGATTCCCGATCAGTAAACCAGCACACCGCGGCGGTTCTCGGCCCACGACATCTCGTCGTTGCCGCGCGCCGCCGGACGCTCTTCACCGTAGCTGATGGTGTTGATCTGCACGTCCGAGACCCCCTCGGCCTCGAGGAAACGCCTGATCGTGTTGCTGCGGCGCTCGCCCAGGCCGATGTTGTACTCACGTGAGCCACGCTCGTCGGCATGTCCTTCAACCAGCACGCTGACCGAACGGTTGGCGTTCAGGTACGTCGCGTGGGCGCGCAGCACATCGATGAACTCGCTGCGAATGGTGCTCTCATCGAAATCGAAATAGATCGTCTTGCCGTACAGCAGGCTGTTGGGATTCTCCAGCGGATTGCCGCTCCAGGTTCCGCCGGCGCTGGCACCACTGGTGCTGGCGCCCGAGGTGCCGCGATCCTCTATGGATGCACCCGGATCATCCTTCGTGCCCGTGCTGGAACAACCGGCGAAAAGCAATACCGACAGTGCGATGGCCAACCAGGCCAGGCTGTTGGATTTCATTTAGCGACTCCTCTCTTGTTGATGGTACGGTGACCATACGGGCTCGCGCACGTCACCTTCTTGCAAGCGGAGTCGTTGCTGAATCCGGCCATCCGTCGATACGGCGGCCAGAACGCCCTTGCCGTTAACCCGCGTTGCGTAAATTATCATGCTGCCATTTGGGGCGAAACTGGGAGATTCATCAAGTCGACCAGTGCTCATAACGCGAAAATCTCGCGTCTCCAGGTCAAGCGTTGCGATGCGATACTGCTTGTCGACCCGGGTCACCATAGTCAGCAGGCGACCGTTCGGCGAATACGAGGCGCGCGCATTGTATTTGCCCTCGAACGATACGCGCTGCGCCTCACCGCCGGAGACCGGCACGCGATAGATCTGCGGCGCACCGCCGCGGTCCGAGGTAAATACCAGCGATTTGCCATCCGGCGACCAGGCCGGCTCGGTGTCGATCGACCAGTGACGGGTCAGTGGCCGCAGGCTGCGTCGCGCCACGTCCATCACGAAGATATCCGGGTTGCCGTCTTTCGACAGGGTCAGGGCCAGGTAACGCCCGTCGGGCGACCAGGCCGGTGCGCCGTTGATACCCTTGAACGCGGTCATCTTCTGCCGCTTGCCGGTGAACACCTCCTGCACCCAGATCGATGGCTGTGCGTTCTCGAACGACACGTAGGCGATCTTGCGCCCGTCCGGCGACCAGGCCGGCGACATGATCGGCTCCTCCGACGACACGATGGTCTGCGGGCTGTAGCCGTCGGCATCGGCGATGCGCAGCTCGACGCGCTCCTTGTTCTCGGCCAGCTGTACCGAGGTGACATAGGCGATACGGGTGGCAAAGGCGCCCGGCTGGCCGGTCAGGGTCTCGTAGACGATGTCGGCGATATGATGCGCCGTGGCACGCAGGTCGCTGCGCCGTGGTCGGCATGCTGTAGCCGGTGATCTGCTCGCCACGAAAGACGTCGTAGAGATAGAACTTGACCAGGTAACCCCCGGGACCGTTCGGACTGACCTCGCCGATCACCAGATTCTCGATGTTCAGCGCACGCCAGTCGCGGAAATCGACATCCTCACCGCGCGACGGCCTGGCCAGCATCTCGCCGGCCGGCAATGGCTTGAAACGCCCGCTGCGCAACAGATCACCGGACACCACTGCGCCGACATCGTGCGGCGGCGGACTGGCCGCATCGCCGCGCCATGCAAAGGGCACCACCGCAATCGGCAGGGCGCCTTCCAGGCCCTGGGTGATCTCGATGGTCAGGGTTGCCCGGGCCGGCATCACGACACCCATCAGGAGAAGCAGAAAAAACAGTCTTTTCATGACAATACAGCTCAGTTGCTGGGATCAAAGATAAAGGTGAGGTCGCGAAACAGCGCCGACAGGCGCTCCGATCGCGGCATCGGCAGCGGATCGGCCTTGTACACAGCGGCCTCGACCGAACGATCGAAGGCCGTATTGCCGCTCGACTCTACCACGTTGGCCGTCAAAACCGAGCCACTGGAACCGAGGCGCACCCGCACCCTGCACTTCAACCCTGCGGGCCCGGAAGGCCGCAGCCAGTTGCGTTGCACTTTTTCCTGAATCAGGCCAACTACCTGGGCCTGCTCCGATGCCTCCTGCTCGGCGGCAAACTGCGCCGCCAGTTCGGCCTCCCGCGCCGCGCGATCGGCCCGTGCCCTGGCCTCGGCAGCCGCCTTGCGCTTGCGCTCGGCCTCGGCCTTTTCGCGCGCCGCTTTTTCCTGGCGCGCCTTCTCGGCCTTGGCCTTTGCCGCCGCTTCTGCCTTGGCCGCCGCCTCGGCTTCGGCCTCCGCCTGCTTGCGCGCGGCCTCGTCATCCCTGCGCTTTTTCTCGTCGGCCTCGCGCCTCGCCTCGAGGTCGGCAAGACGCTTTTTCTCCGCCTCCTGCTGCTGCTTTCTGCTCCGCCTGTTTGCGCTTCAGCTCGGCAATACGCACCTTCTCTGCCGCAACGCGTTCTTTCTCTTCGGCCTGCTGGCGCGCCTCGTCCTTCTCACGTTTTTTGCGTTGCGCCTCGAGTTCGGCAAGTTTGCGTCTTTCCTCGGCGCGGCGCTTTTCCAGCGCGTCGCGCTTGTCTTTCTCGGCCTGTCTGGCCGCTGCGGCCTTCGCCTGCCTGTCGCGTTCGGCCGCCTCGCGCTTTTCAGACCTCGGCGTCCAGCGTCTGCTGTTCGACCAGTTGGGCCTGCACCACCTGCACATCGCCGCCGATCGGTTTGACCTTGTCGCCCCAATTGACCTCAAAAATCAGGAAAAACGCCAGCCCGATGTGCAGCATCACAGCCAGCATCAGCGCCACCGGGTTACGTTTCAGTACTGCCCACACAACCCTGACTCCTAGCGCTCTTCCGGTGGCTGGGTGATCAGGCCGACACTCGGCGCCCCGGCCTGCTGCAGCACCACCATGGCGCGCACCACGTCTTCGTACACCACGGCCCGGTCACCCTTGATCAGCACCGGCATGCCGGGGTTGTTCTTGATCAGTGAGGCGCTCTTCTGCAGCAGTTCGTCTTCGTCGACAATCTGGATGCGATCGTCGTCATAGGTGATCGACAGGCGGCCGTCGCGTTCCACGCCGACCACCAGCGGGCGTTTCGCATCTTCCTCGACCGGCCTGGCGTCGGCCTCGACCAGGTCGACCTTCACGCCCTGGGTGAGCAACGGCGCGGTGATCATGAAGATCACCAGCAGCACCAGCATCACGTCGATATAGGGCACGACGTTGATCTCGGCTATCGGGCGTCTCGTTTTCTGGCGATGGGCCATGCGTTCAGGCCCCGTTGCGGGCGAAGCCGCTCATCGTTGACGCGCCTTGGTGTGCGCCTGACGCTGCAGGATGTTGGAGAACTCCTCGACGAAATCGTCGTAGCGATTTTCCAGGCGCTGCACATTGTTGGCGATACTTGTTGTAGGCAACCACCGCCGGAATCGCGGCAAACAGGCCCATGGCGGTGGCGATCAGCGCCTCGGCGATACCCGGCGCGACCAGGTTGAGGGTGGCCTGCTTGACGTTACCCAGGGCGTGGAACGCATTCATGATGCCCCACACGGTACCGAACAGGCCGACATAGGGACTGGTCGAGCCGACCGTGGCAAGGAACGACAGGTGGCTTTCCAGGGTATCGATCTCGCGACTCAGCGCCACCCGCATGGCGCGACGCGCACCCTCGACCAGCGCCATCGGCTCCATGCCGGGATTCTCGCGCAGGCGGGCGAACTCGCGAAAACCGGCATGGAAGATCGCACTGCTGCCGCGCAGTTCGTCGCGGTCGCGATCGATCGAGCGGTACAGCTCGCCCAGGTCGCCACCGGACCAGAACCTGTTCTCGAATTCCTCGGCCTCGCGCCGCGCCTTCTTCAGCACGCGCGAGCGGTCGAAGATGATGGTCCAGGACAGTACCGAGGCGAGCACCAGCATCGCCATCACCAGCTGCACCACCAGGCTGGCGTTGAGGATCAGGCCGACAAAGGAAAGATCGCTGCTCGGCATGGCTGTCAAAGGCTCCCTAGCTGTTCGTGGATCGCCGGCGGCAGCGCCACCGGGCGGAACTTGTCTTTATCCAGGCACACCACCTTGACGGTGGCCTGGCTGAGCACCGTATCGGGCCCGCGCACCAGGCGCTGGCGGAAGGTGATACTGACCTTGCTGACCGCCTCGATCTCGACCTCGACCTGCAGGGCGTCATCGAAACGGGCCGGCTGAAGGTATCCGATATCCACGTGCCGAACCGCGAACACGATCCCGCTGTCGCGCATCAGCTGGTCCTGGCCAAAACCCAGGTCGCGCAGCCATTCGGTGCGACCGCGCTCGAAATACTTCAGGTAATTGGCGTAGTACACGACGCCGCCGGCGTCCGTATCCTCGTAGTAGACCCGCACCGGCCATTTGAAAACACTCACCGTTCTGCCCTGCTCTGATTGAGTCGCTGGAGGAAAGTTCAGTCGTCTGCCAGATCGGCAAACAGATCCGGCGCATCGCCTGACTTCGGCGGATTCAGGCCAAAGTGCAGGTAAGCAGGCCCGGGTCGCCATCCGTCCACGCGGCGTGCGCATCAGGAAGCCCTGCTGGATCAGGTAGGGCTCGAGCACGTCCTCGATGGTGCCGCGCTCCTCGCCGATCGCCGCCGCCAGGCTGTCGACCCCCACCGGGCCGCCGTCGAACTTTTCGATCACCGCTTCGCAGCAGTCGCCGGTCCATCTGGTCGAAACCGTTGGCGTCGACCTTCAGCATGCCCAGCGCCGCATCGGCGACCTCGTCGGTCACCTCGCCGTCTGCCTTGACCTGGGCGTAGTCGCGCACCCGGCGCAGCAGGCGGTTGGCGATGCGCGGGGTACCGCGCGAGCGCCGCGCGATCTCGGCCGACGCCCGCCGGCGGCGATCGCGACATTCAGAATACCGGCCGAACGCGTCACGATGCGCGCCAGCTCGCGTTTCGGAATAGAACTCCAGGCGCTGCACGATACCGAAACGGTCGCGCAGCGGCGAGGTCAGCAGGCCGGCGCGGGTGGTGGCGCCGACCAGGGTGAACGGCGGCAGGTCGAGCTTGATCGAGCGCGCCGCCGGCCCCTCGCCGATCATGATGTCGAGCTGGTAGTCCTCCATCGCCGGATACAGCACCTCTTCGACCACCGGGCTGAGGCGGTGGATCTCGTCGACGAACAGCACGTCGTGCGGTTCGAGGTTGGTCAGCAGCGCCGCCAGATCACCCGGCCTCTCCAGCACCGGGCCGGAGGTCTGGCGCAGGTTGACCCCCATCTCGTTGGCGATGATGTGCGCCAGCGTGGTCTTGCCCAGTCCGGGCGGGCCGAAGATCAGCACGTGATCGAGCGCCTCGCCGCGGTCGCGCGCGGCCTGGATGAAGATCTCCATCTGCTCGCGCACCGCCGGCTGACCGACGTATTCGGCCAGGCGTTTTGGGCCGGATCGCGCGGTCGACCGCCACATCTTCGGTGGCGGCCTGGGCGGTGATAAGGCGGTCGGCGTCTTGCATCGGATGATTATGGAGGAACCGGCGCCCGGCTTCGAGTGCCGAAAAGGGGCAATTCAGGGGCAATCAGCGCCCCACGGAGGCAAAATCGCTAAGACGCTGCCGTCATCGGCGAGGATGGCCCCGAATTCCGCCCTACCTGACGATGCCCTGCAGCGCCGCCCGGATGATCGCCTCGGTCGCCATACCCTCCTCGTACACCTTGCTGACCATCTGGCTGGCCTCGGGGGGCCTGTAACCGAGCGCGATCAGGGCGCTGACCGCATCCTGGTCGGCCCCGGCCGGTTGCGCACCGGACGGCGCGGCGATGGCGCCCGCTGCCACGATACCAATCTTGTCGAGCTTGTCGCGCATCTCGATCACCAGACGTTCGGCGGTCTTCTTGCCGACCCCGGGCAGGCGGGTCAGCGCCGCATGATCGGCGGCCTGCACCGCCTGGCTGAACTCCTCGGCGGTCATGCCCGAGAGCACGCCCAGCGCCATCTTGCCACCGACACCGCTGACCTTGAGCAGGGCGCGAAACAGGGTGCGGTCGGCCTCGCGGGCGAACCCATACAGCACATGCGCATCCTCGCGCACCGCCAGATGGGTATGCAGCACCACCGGCTCGTCGCCCTGCGGCAGCACATAGAAGGTCGACATCGGCGCCTCGATCTCGTAGCCCACGCCGTTCACGTCGAGCAGCAGAAACGGCGGCTGCTTGCTCAGGATCCGGCCGAACAGTCGTCCGATCATCGCGCTTCCCCGATCAACTTGCGGGTGGCATTGCTGTGCGCATGGCACAGCGCGATGGCCAGCGCATCGGACTCGTCCAGGCCCATCCTGCCCTGCATGCTGAGGATCACCCGCACCATATGTTGCACCTGCTCCTTTTCTGCGCGACCGTTGCCCACCAGGCCCTGCTTGACCGCCGCAGGCGTGTATTCGAATACCGGGAGATCGAGCGTGACGATGGCACTGATCGCCGCGCCACGCGCCTGCCCCAGTTTCAGTGCGGAAGAGGCATTGCGCGACACGAACACCTGCTCGATCGCCACTTCCTGCGGCTGCCACTCCAGCAGTACCTCGCGCAGGCCGGTAAAGATCTCGCCGAGACGTTGCGGAAAGTTCCCGGAGGCCGTGCGGATGCAACCGGAACCCAGGTGACGACTGCGCGTCCCGTCCGATTCGATGACCCCGTAGCCGGTGATCCGCGATCCGGGATCGATGCCGAGGACCCGGGTCATGGCGCGTTCAGTCCTCAAGGTCCTCCATGATATCGGGTGCGATATCGGCGTTGGTGTACACATCCTGCACATCGTCGAGGTCTTCGAGAAAATCCACCAGGCGCAGCAGTTTCTCGGCGCCCTCCCTGTCCAGTTCCGAGCCGGTCTCGGCCTCGAACGTCACCTCGGCGTTGTCCGGCTCGTGCCCGGCCTCCTCTATGCCGGCCAGCACATCGGAAAAATCGTCGGGGCTGGCGTAAACATCGACCGAGCCGTCGTCGTTGCCCACCACGTCGTCGGCGCCGGCCTCGAGTGCGGCCTCCATGATCTCGTCCTCGTCGACACCCGGTCCGAAACTGATGATGCCCTTCTTGCTGAACATGTAGGCGACCGAGCCGTCGGTACCCAGGTTGCCGCCGTGCTTGGTGAAGGCATGGCGCACCTCCGAGGCGGTGCGGTTGCGGTTGTCGGTCATGCAGTCGACGATCACCGCCACGCCGCCGGGCCCGTAGCCCTCGTAGCGGATCTCGTCGTAATTGTTGTCGTCCTCGCCTCCGGCGCCGCGCTTGATCGCGCGATCGACCGTGTCGTTTGGCATGTTGGCGGCGCGCGCCTTGTCGACAGCGAGGCGCAGGCGCGGGTTGGTATCGATGTCACCACCGCCCTCTTTGGCCGCCACCGTCACCTCGCGGATCAACTTCGACCACAGCTTGCCGCGCTTTTTATCGTTGGCCGCCTTCTTGTGTTTGATGTTGGCCCATTTACTGTGACCTGCCATGCCGCTACCTCACCCGAAATCGTGGAAAAAATCGCGTTTCAAAACGCCAATCTGCGGATTTTATCATTGCCGGCAGCACACCACAGCGTTCAAGTTGGCCGACCCGCTGCCGCCAAGCTCGACGTATTCCGGATCATTGCGACAATGAAAGGCCCGAATCCCCGACTCGCCAATACCACGCTGCCGATCATGCAGGAGACCGGGCGCGAACTGCGTCGCCTGCTTGGCCTGCGCTCGACCCGCAATCCGCAGCTGCAACAGGTCCTGCTGAACGACCCGGCGGCCGCCATCGCGGTTTTCCGTGAGCTCGACCAGACCCGGCCCGGCGCCCACGAGCAGGTCTCGGATGCCGCCCACGCGCTATCGATGATCGGCATTGATCCGTTCCGCCAATTGCTCGAGCGCCTGCCGGAGGTCGACGGCCGCACACCCGACAGGCCACTCAAGCAGGGTCCGGCATCGGCCTACAGCCAGGCCGCGCATGCGGCGTTCTACGCCGGGGCATTGTCCGAACACAAGGGCCTGGTCGGCAACATGGAAATCCCGACCGCCGCGCTGCTGCAGAATCCCGCGATCCTGGCCCTGTGGGCGACCGAACCGGAATCGGCGCTGCGCGCGAGCAACGCGGTACGCGACGGCGTTTCGGCCAGCCAGGCATTCGGCGCCGAACTCGGAGAACCGCTTGAAGATGCCAACCAGCGACTCGCCAGGGCCTGGGCATTGCCGAAACTCGCGCGCCAGGCAATGGGCGACTGGGACGATTTCAATCCCCGCCCGCAAATGGTCAAACTGGCCGATGGCCTGGCGCAAACCACCGCCGCCGGCTGGCACAACGATGACACGGCGACGATTACCGCGCTGTTATCGGACTTCCTCGATGCCGGCGACGACGAGGCCACGGCCTGGCTGCACCAGCGCTCAACCGATGCCGCGCGCGCCCTCAGCGTGCTCGACTATCCTTTGCCAGGATTCGAGCTGATGTTCGTTGACGAACAGGCGGACGACGAGGACGAGGAGGATGAGAACATCCCGGTGATGGGTGCCTGGCGTGAGCGCAAAGCCGCGCCCGAACCCGCCCCACCACCACCGGCCGCCGCCGATCTGCACACCACCATGGCCGGGGTGATGCGCCGGATCCGCAGCGAGGCCGGCGCCCAGCGGGTGGTGTTCGCCATGCTGAGCCAGGACCACCGCCACCTGCGCACGCGGCTGGCCCTGGGTGGTGCCGAAGACGACGGCCTGCGCAAGCTGAATCTCGATCTGGCGCACAAGAACCTGTTCACCATACTGATCGGCAAGCCGCAGAGTGTCTGGCTGAATCGCGACAATGCCAAAAAATACCAGGCCTACCTGCCCACCCCACTGCGCGCCATGCTGGGCCGGCACGGTGCCTACATGATGTCGCTGTTCGTGGGCGACAAGCCACTGGGCCTGCTATATGGCGACGGCGAGGACTTGAGCGAGCAGGGTTATCGGCAGTTCCGCGACCTTTGTCGAGAGGCCAGCAGCGCGCTCAGCGGCGAGCGATAGGGCGTCGTCCGAATCCCGCAGTCACAACCGAGTTGAACGACTTTTCCCGGCATGCAACCATCGCCGCCCGAAACGCGCGTGCAGTGTGCATCGCAGACAGGAGGATTCGGCATGAGTGACGACATCAAGGGCCCCATCCCGACCGAGATCAATCTGCATCGCAAATCGCGGCTTTTGAACATCACCTTCTCCGACGGCAAGGCCTTCTCGCTGCCGTGCGAATACCTGCGGGTAAACTCGCACGCCGCCGAGGTCACGACCCGCAACACCCCGGAGATCGGCAAGGAAAACGTCAATATCGATCGCATCGAAGCCGCAGGGCAGCTATGCCATCCGGATCTCCTTCGACGACGGCCACGACACCGGCATCTACTCCTGGGAGACCCTGTACGAGCTGGGCGTGAACCAGGAAAGGAACTGGCAGGCCTACCTCGATCGCCTGGCTGCCGCCGGATACGACCGCGACGGACAGCGCCAGGCCGGCGTATCGGAGGAGGAACGCAGGATCACGCTGCTGTACTTTGCCTACATGGCGAACCAGATGCGCAAGGAATCCGAGGAAATCACGCCGCCGCCAGCGGTCGAGACGGTCGAGCAGCTGCTCGAATGGCTGCGCCGGGTCAAGGGCGACCGCGGCTACCTGTTCGCCGACGAAAACGTCCGGGTCACGGTAAACAAGCAGTTTGCAGAACCCTTCACCCGGCTCGATCCCGGGTGATGAAGTGGCGATCGTGCCCAACTCACCCAATCCGCCACCGCCCCCGAAACAGCCAAAGCGGCAGAACGACGACTGGTAAAATCAGCGCCTCGTCATCCACTGCCGGATGAGCTTTCGATTGGTCCATGAGGTGGCCCGCTGCACCGCTTGGGCGGCAGGCAACCAGCGACACTGGCGGTGTTCCCGCGGATTCAGCCGGATGGTGCGGCGCGACCCCAGCTCAAATACGAACCAGTGCTCGCGATTGACCCGTGCCTGCGGCGCGTAGCGCGCCCGCCACGGCGGCACGATGGGGAACGTCACGCCCGTACCCAGGTCGATCAATTGATGCCCGCCCGACAGGCCGGTCTCCTCGGCCAACTCGCGCAATGCCGCCTGACGTGCCGACTCGCCCCAGCGCAACGACCCGGTCACCGACTGCCAGAAGCCATGTGGACGGGTGCGCTCCAGCAGCAGCACATCACCGGCCCTGGTGCAGACCAGAATCAGCACCGATTCGGGGCGTTTGCAGGACTGTTGTTCCAGATTCACGAATCTCTTTCTGCTTTTCCCGGGAAGCTTAAAGACTAACAGTTCCAAGCCGTTAGCCAACGATGAACTCAGACACACCGGTGAACGGATTGGCCTTCGACTCGCCCATTCCACTGCAGGAGCGCACGGAGG
>CAVRBK010000089.1:0-37033 GCA_963719025.1 uncultured Gammaproteobacteria bacterium
CGGAACCACTTCGCCAGCGGCACGCCAAAACCCATCTTCGGCCGGTACAACACATCGTTCGGCAGGTAGGGTTCCAGGGATTTCTTCAAGAGGTACTTCCCCTCCTGCCCCTTCAGCTTGTAGCGCGAGGGGACGGTCGCCGCCCACTCGATAAACTTGTGATCGAGCAACGGCACGCGCACCTCCAGCGAGTGCGCCATGCTGGCCCGATCCACCTTGGTCAGGATGTCGCCGACCAGGTAGGTCTTGGTATCGAGATACTGGATCAGTGACAGGGGATCGTCTGTGTCCGCCCGTTCCGCGTGGTGATTCAATGTTTCGATCGCACGGTAGCCCTGCAGTTGCCTGACGCAAGCGACTGCTGAATAGCGCCGCGCGCTGCTCCTCGGTTGTCAGCGATACCGTGTGCATATAGGCCTCGACCGAGTTGCGGGCAAGCGCCTGGAAGGTACTCTTCGCGCGAAACACGCGCGGCGCCCAATCGGCTTTCGGGTACCAGCGACCGAGCGCACCAAACAGGGGTTTACGCACACCCAGGGGCATGCGCGAGCGCAGTTTCTCCTCGTTCATATGCCAGCGATACCGGCGGTAGCCGGCGAAATGCTCGTCCCCGCCATCGCCGGAGAGGGCGACTGTCACACGCTTTTTCGCCAGCTCGCAGACCCGGTAGGTGGGAATCGCTGAGCTGTCGGCATAAGGCTCGTCGTACAGATCGGCAAGCGTATCGAGCAGACCGAAATCATCGCTCTCGACCTTCTGTTCGAAATGATTGGTCTTGTAACGATCCGCCACCATCGCGGCATATTCGGTCTCGTCAAACTGCTTGACGTCAAAACCGATCGCGCAGGTGTTAACCGGATCGTCCTGCAACCCGGCCATCATCGCGACCACGGCACTCGAGTCCACACCGCCGGACAAAAATGCCCCCAGCGGTACCTCGGAAACCAGGCGAATATCCACCGCCTCGCGCATCCGCTCGATCAGTTGTTCGCACAATGCCTGCTCGTCGCCGACCGATTGCGGCGAGAAGTCGAGATCCCAGTACTGACGGGGCTCGGGCATCGGCTCCCCGCGTTTGCACAACAGCGTGTGGCCGGGCGAAAGCTTGTGTACACCGGCATAGATCGTCTTCGGCTCCGGGACATAGCCCAATGCGAAGTAGTCTTCTATCGCCTGCGGGTCAACCAGGTGGGGCATCTGCGGATGCTGTTTGAGTACCTTCAGTTCAGAACCGAAGACCAGCTGCTGGTCCGGCAACACCATGTAGAACAGCGGCTTGATCCCCAGACGATCGCGCGCAAGGAACAGGCTTTGCTGATTCCGATCGTATAGCGCGAACGCAAACATGCCGCGGAATCGGTCAACGCAGGCCTCGCCCCACTCCTGCCAGGCATACAGGATCACTTCGGTGTCACAGCGTGTCTTGAACTGATAGCCCTTGGCTTTCAGCTCATCTGCCAGCTGCATGAAATTGTAGATCTCACCGTTGTAGACCACGCAGAGATTGCCATCCGCGCTGAACATCGGCTGCTGACCGGATGAAAGGTCGATGATCGACAACCTGCGGTGCGCGAGGGCGACCCCGGGATCGAGGTGTACGCCGCCTTCGTCAGGTCCGCGATGGAACTGGCTCTCGTTCATACGATGCAGCAAGGCCGCATCCTGCTCACGCCGTCCAGCAAGGTCAAAGATTCCGGCAATCCCGCACATACTGCTCACCTATCGCCTCAATGGGCGGACAATAACTCATCGTAAATGGAAAGACTAACGTTCTACCGTGCGATTCCAGTTGAACGACTCCTCGACAATTCTGCGACCTTCTACCAGATTGAGCGCGTCTTCGCACAATCAACCCCGTTTAAAAGAAGCGCAGGAATACGCTCATGTAGCGGGAAATCGTCGTGAATCTAAAGTCCATTTTCACCAGAGGGGGCAAACACGCTCCGGCCAAGCAAGGCGAACCCGGTCCGAACGGGCGAAACCACACAGGGTACAGACTGGATTCTCCTATATTCGGCAACAAAAACCTACGGATCATGGGCTTCCTTCCGACGAAACCGCATTCCGAAGCCCCCCAACGGCGAACCAGAGGACCGAAAGTGGGCGGTTCCGTTAAGCGCACAGAGGGGGCAAACGCGCAACATGCCAAAACGGTATGATTGGCAGACGCTCAGCGGTCCTTTGCGGCACAGATCAGACAACGCCCCATTCGGTAATGCAGTCATGACAATCAGCAAGCAATCCTGTCTCGTGCAGTCGTTTCTCAGCGGGATATTGTCGCTGTTCTGCTCGCTAGCGCCCGCGGCCGATGGCTCGTACTGGAGCCTGCAGCTCGAAAACGACCTCTGGGGGAGCGGCGACGACCGCTTCTACAGCCATGGGACCGAGATCAGCTACCTGCGGCCTGGCGCTCCACCGAACTGGCTTGGCAACATCGCCCAACGGATACCGTTCTTCGAGCTGGGAAACGCACAGGCTGTTCAGTTCAGCCTGGGACAAAAGATCTTCACGCCGCAGGATACTCGGGCCACCACGCTGATAAAGGACGATCGGCCCTATGCCGGGTGGCTGTTCGGCAGTGCCGAATTGCTCGCACTTCTGGAGGCTTCACCCGATTATCAGGTCGGCAATCTGTTGGGGGTAACGATCGGTGTGGTCGGCCCCGCCACACATGCCGAAGACCTGCAGAACGGGGTGCATGATCTGATTGGCGTTGAGCGTTCCTACGGCTGGGAACATCAACTACACAACGAACTGGGCATCATCCTCGACTACACCCGTCG
This sequence comes from uncultured Gammaproteobacteria bacterium, assembly GCA_963719025.1. Lineage (GTDB taxonomy): Bacteria > Pseudomonadota > Gammaproteobacteria > Chromatiales > Chromatiaceae > Thiosocius. The sequence continues at coordinate 2,784 of CAVRBK010000089.1, forward strand.
ATGGCAGTACTTTCACGACAGCGTCGGCGCGCTCGAACTGGAGACCTCGCCGCACGTCACGGCGGCACTGGGGAATATCTATACCTACGCGGGGGGCGGCCTGCTGCTGCGCTGGGGAAGAGGACTGCGCAACGATTTTTCACCACCCAATATCCGCCCCGGTTTCCCGGGCATCCCGTATCTCAAACCATCGAAACGGCCCAGCTGGTACCTGTTCGCCGGGCTGGAAGGTCGCGCCGTGGCGCGTAATATCTTTCTTGACGGCAATACCTTTCAGGACAGCCATAGCGTGAAGAAGAAACCGCTGGTCGCCGATCTGCAGTTCGGGCTGGCTTACCAGATCCATGGGGTAAGGATCGCACTCAGCAACATCTGGCGCAGCCCGGAATTTGATGGACAGGGCGACAACACGCAGTTCGGCGCCATCAATCTCTCATTCTTCGTCGCCGACTGAGTTGCCGCCGCAAGATCCGCGGACGGCAGATTGGCTGAACAGCCATTCGACCCATCAGATTCATGCCACCCGGCGGCTTGAGCGACCTGGATTGGCTATCCGTAGATCAACTCCGACCAACGCCCCTGCTCAAACATCTCCTCACGCTGCCAGCGCAGACGTGCCTCGGATCCCGCTGCCTTTGCCATGCCCTTGTAGAACGCATCCAGCGTCTTCGGCAGGCCGGCTATGTAGACATGGGTGTTAACGTCCTGCATGAGTTCCCAGATCTCCTGGGCATTCGCGTCCAGCACCTGGCCGAGCCCATCCTCGTCACCATTCACCCAGGGCCGCTGGCTCAAGCCTTCGAAAGCGCGGAAGGTTTCCTGATCGTAGTAGTTTGCGAAGTCGTTCCTTTCCTGGTTCTGGTACAGCTTCTCCATGCCGGAGCGCGCGCCGTAATACAACCGAACCTTCCCCTTCCAGTCGGAGCGCTGCTCATAGATATGACGCACAAAGGCACGAAACGGCGCAATGCCCGTACCGGTACCGATCATCAAAAGGTTGGCGCTGCTGTCTTCCGGCATGGCGAAAGCATCACCATAGGGGCCGGTGAGCGTAATCGTGTCACCCGGTTTGGCGTCACACAGGTAGTTGGATGCGACACCCGGATACTCTTCACCGTTCACTTCGTCGATATAGAAACAGCGCCGCACGCAGAGTTCCAGGTCGGACTCGCCGACCTTCGCCGTCTCCTGCGCACTGGCAATGGTGTAGAGACGAAAATGCCCTTCCCCGCCGTGCGCCTGCTGCCCCTTGACCAGCACACCGATCGACTGCCCTTCGCGGAAATGAAATCCGGGGCGCGACACGTTCAGCAGGATGTTTCGAACCTCCGGTGCATTCTCCGGCGTGATGCGGTGTGTCTCCAGCACCGTAGCCTTGAATCGATCGATCAGATCGTAGTCACTCAGCTTGGTCATCTCTCGAGCTCCTGGTGGTGTTCATCCAATAATATTTCTTGCTTCGCGCTGCATTTTCCGCCGCTACAGGAACAACTGCCGCCACAGCCGCCACCCTCCTCGCGTGCCGGACCCAACTCCGGGTGACGCCGGGCAAAATCCTGTGCCAGTTGCTGCACCCAGAGCCAGCCGAACATGGCCAGCAACACCACGGCTATCGCAATCAGATAGTCAAGCACCCTGACCTCCCAGGCCGGCAAAGCCCATAAACGCGAGCGACAGCATGCCAGCCAGCATCAGCGTCAATGCCGCGCCCTGACTGACATCGGGGACATCAGACAGCTCCAGGCGTTCGCGCAGGCCTGCCATCAACATCAAGGCCAGGGTGAAACCCGCACCGGCACCGAGGCTGAACGCCAGGCTCTGGAAAAAGCTGTAGTCGCGAAAGGTCTGGAACAGTGCAACGCCCAGAATTGCGCAGTTGGTGGTGATCAGCGGCAGAAAAATGCCCAGCGCCCGGAACAATGCCGGACTGAATTTTTTCATCGCCATCTCCACCAACTGGACGGCAGAGGCAATCACCGCGATGTAGCAGATCAGGCGCAGGAATTCGATCTCGAGTTCGACCAGCAACCAGTTGATTCCGTAGGCGCAGACAGAACTGACGAGCATGACGAACACTACCGCCAGCCCCATGTTCCACGCGGTCTCGCGCTTTGCCGACACGCCGAGGAACGGGCAGATCCCGAGAAACATCGCCAACACGAAATTATTGATGATCGCCGCATTCAGGAAAATGAAAATAAGCGAATCAGCTTCCATGAGCGGTCACCCCCTCCCTTGCATGCATCCTGCGTTCTCGCCAGCGCCGCAACCAGGCGAACAGCAGTAGCCAGCCACCAAGTACAAAGAACCCGCCGGGCGGCAGGATCATCACCACCCAGGGTTGAAACGCCTCACCGAACAGCGACAGACCGAACAGGCTGCCGGCACCGAGAATTTCGCGCACACTGCCCAGGCATAACAGGGCAAAGGTAAAACCGGCACCCATGCCAAGCCCGTTGACCAGGGTAGGCAACAGGCGCTGTTTGGATGCATAGGCCTCGGCCCGTCCGAGGATCACGCAGTTCACCACGATAAGCTGAATAAACGCCCCCAGTGCATTGTAGAGATCGAGACTGATCGCCTGAATGGCATAGTCAACGATGGTGACAAAGGTGGCGATGATCACGATATAGGTCGCGATACGCACCTGCTTGGGAATCACGTTGCGCAGCAACGAGACCAGGGCGTTCGACGCCACCAGTACGAAGGTCGTGGCCAGCCCCATCGCCAACGCGTTCACCGCCGAGTTGGTCACCGCGAGCACCGGACACATGCCCAGCAGCATGACGAATACCGGGTTCTCCTCCCACAGTCCGCGCAGGAAGGTGTTCAGCGTTACCACTTCTTCACGGTTGGGCAATTCACTCATCAGTGTGACCCCCGTCGAGATTGTTCATTTGAGCGCGACCTGGCGACACCCGCAACCAGTTGAGGTGGGCATTGATCACCGGTAACACAGCATTGCCGCTGTCGTTGAGCATGCGCGCCACCGCCTTGGACGAAATGGTCGCACCGGAAATTGCGTCAATCTGCCAGGGATCGGTCTTACTGCCGTTTTTCACCGCGACGATCGCGCGGGCGAGCGCATCGCCGCTGGCATTCAGCGTGACATCCAGCGCCTCGAAATTCCGTTGAAATGCCGGGTCTTTGGCGATCTTGTCGCCGATCCCGGGGGTCTCGGCCATCTTCAGCACCTGCATGCCGCGCAGGCAGCTACAGGTGGGATCGTAACCGTACAGGATGCGGATCACGTCCTGGTAACCCTGTGCAGCGGCCTCAAGGGCGATCCCGGCCAACTTCCCCTGCGTGTCGTAGCCCGCGTAGATCAGGGTGCCTTCGGCCGAGCCTTGCGCCGGCGCCGGCCGGATACCTTCGGCAGTCAGCAGAAAATCCCGCCGCGAGACCGCACCGGGTACCACATTGAACAGGGCGCGCTCGATGGCAACACGCTTGTTTTCCTCGATCATCGGCTTGGTCACCTGGTAGGCAAGCACGACCAGAAAACCGGATAATGCCGCCACCAGGCCAAGCGTTCGCAGCATGGCGAAGCTCGGCGTTTTTGCCGCCTGTGTTGCCTGTGTCTGCAGCGCGTCGTTCACGTGCGCTCTCCCTTGCGTCGACTGCCGAATACCCGCGGCTGCGATATCGTCGCAATCAGGGGCGAGATCGCATTGCCCAGCAGGATCGCGTACATCACGCCCTCGGTGAGGCCACCAAAAAGCCGGATGATCACCGTCATCGCGCCGATAAACAGCGCATAGATCCAGACCCCCATCGGGGTGACTGGTGAGGCCACCATGTCACTGGCCATGAACCAGGCACCCAGCATCAGCCCACCCGAGAACAGCACGAAAACAGGATCCGGATAGCGTCCCGAATCAAGCAGCCAGAACGGAAGACTGACCACGATGGCGCCCAGCATGACGCCGACCGGGATGCGCCAATCGAGCATCCGCCGGGCGGCCAGATAAAGCCCGCCGGCCAGGATGATCAGGGCCGAGGTCTCACCGGTCGAACCGGCACTCATACCAACGAACATCTCGGTCACATCGGTGGTGATCTGCTCAAACTTCTGCAACGCCAGCGGGGTCGCGCCGGTAAACCCGTCGGCCGCACCGACCGCAAGCCATTGTGAAAGATCTGGCGGGCGCATGAACGGCATTGTCAGCGTGGAGGGTATGAACTCAGAGAAGCGCCCGGCCATGAAAGCCGGCGTCCAGGTGGTGATTGCCACCGGGAACGCCGCCTGGACAAAGGCCCGACCAACCAGCGCAGGGTTCATCACATTGTGGCCGAGACCACCGAACAGGGCCTTGCCCAGCCCTACACCGACAAAGCCGGCTACCGCAGCCATCCACAGCGGGAAACCCGGTGGCAGCGTCAGGCCGAGTAACAGACCGGTGATCACCACACTCCAGTCATTGAGCGTATCCGGCCGGCCCGCGAGGCGACAGAACAGCGCCTCGGTGAGCATGCAGGATGCCGTGCTCACTGCCAGCAGTGCCAGGGCACTGATGCCGAATGCATACACGGCAAAGGCACACACCGGCAACAGGGCATAGACCACGTTGCGCATGATCTGCGGCGTGCTCACCGCCTGCTTGAGGTGGGGTGAACTGCGTAGTTCGATATCGATATCTCTGTCCGGCATATCAGTCAGCTGGCCTGTTCACGATTGATCGCCTTGGCAATACGGAAATACTGCACGAGCGGGATATTGGATGGACAAACATAGCTACAACAGCCACATTCGAAGCAGTCGTCGAGATGGAACTCGGCGGCCATCTTTGCGTATTCCCGCTTGGCTGCCAGCAGCCCCAGGGTCGAGGGGTTCAGGTGCATCGGGCAGGCTTCGACGCAGTAGGCACAACGGATACATGGCTGCACAGGGCGTACGCGCTGCTCGCCCTCCTGCGCCGCCAGCACCACCAGTCCGGACACCGCCTTGGTGACGGGAACATCCATCGCCGCCACCGACATGCCCATCATCGGCCCACCGAGGATAAGCTCATGCGCCCCTTCGGTGACATCGGCATGCTGGATAAGAAAACTGATCGGCGTACCTACCGGCACCAGAAAGTTCCCGGGACTGCGCACACCGGGGCCGGTCACGGTGACCACCCGCTCGATCAGGCCGCGCCCGCTCGGCAGCAACTCACCGATCTGCGCCAGGGTGCCGACATTAAACACGCTCACCCCCACTGCCGACGGAAAACAGCCTGGCGGAATGCGCCGGTGCAACACGCTCTCCACCAGCATCTTTTCCGCACCCTGCGGATACTTGGTCGGGACCGCCTGGACGCGGATCGGCCCGTCTTTTGGCAGTTGCGCCTCCAGCTTGCGAACCGCATCGGGTTTGTTGTCCTCCACGCCAATCACCGCACGTTGCGCACCTACCGCGCGCATCGCAATACGCAGACCGGCGAGCAACTCATCGGAATGTTCCAGCATCTGTCGGTGATCACAGGTCAGGTACGGTTCGCACTCACAGCCGTTGACCACCACGGTGTCGACGTTGTGTTCCTTCGGCGGGCGCATCTTGACGTGACTGGGAAACGCCGCGCCGCCAAGACCGACCATCCCCGCGTCCTGCACGGCCTGGACAATCTCGTCGGTAGTCATCGCATCGATGTTTCTCGGCGCCCCGTAAAGGACCTCCTGGGTCGAACCCTCGTAGACGCGAATCACGATGGACCGGGTCTTCGGCCCGCGCGCGCTCGGCATCAACTGGATCGACTCGACTATACCGGTGGCCGGTGCGTGCATCGGCACCGACATGAAGCCATCGGCACGCGCAATCGGCTCACCACGTGCCACTTCCTGGCCGGGCTTGACCAGCGCCACGGCAGGCACGCCCGCATGCTGCGACAGGGGCACGATCAGCCGCGGCGCAAAAGGCAGGCGTCGAATCGGCAGCGCGGCGGTAACCTCCTTGAACTCGGGCGGATGAATCCCGTGTTCAAAGGTGTTGCGCCGGAAAAGATCTCGAAGTCCCATAGATACCCTACTGGTACTTTTCCGCGCGCTTGATCAGTCGATCGATATCTTTCTCTGCCGGATTGAACGGCGTACCCGGATGGATCACCCCGGCCGTGCATTTCTCAGCGGCCTTCACGATGTCCTTGAACGGGCCACCGCGTGGATTGATCACGACGGCGCGTTTCTCGTCGTTGTAGGCAAAGATCTTCGGATTGATCTTGGTGCACTCGTCACAGGCCGTGCACTCCGGGGTCTCGATCCACACCGGTTCGAAGTCCTGCGGTGCCGATGCCATTGCCGAGCCACTGCCATCCATAGCAAGATCAGCCCCGCCCATCAGGCCCATCGTATCGCCCGCTCCGGCCAGGCCAAGCAGGCTGGTGGTGAGCTTGCGGGCCATGTCCGCGCGGGTCTGATTGACCAATTCCTCCATGTCGACATTGCGATCGATACCGGCCAGTGACTTGAGCTGATGCCAGTAGTTCCGGCGGTCCTCACAGGAGAGCACGATCTCTTCGGAGACCATGATACGCATCAGGCGATTCTTGCTGTCCACACCCCAGATGTACGGAAACAAACCCTCGCGGTCATCGGCATCCATCTCCAGCAACTCGTGCAGCGGCAGCATGCTGTCGTTCCAGGTATCCTGCGGCGCCTTGCGGAAGTGCTTGCGAAAACGCCCCTCGGTCACCGCAAAGTCGGCGAAGGTCATCGGCATATCCATGCTCGCCTCGCTGCCCTGCTCATCCTGGTAGGCGATCGAGTAGGTCGGCCAATCGTCATCGATCGCGGGATTGCCATCGAGATCACAGCACTCCTCGAACGTGGTTCCGGCATCCGGGTCGTAGCGGAACAGCGGATAGGCCCGCGACTCGACCGCCAGCTTGCTCTGTGCCGCAGAGGAATCGTCACCGATACCATGTTCCGGCTGACACGGTGCATACACGTCGAACAACGCCGGGCGACGGCTGTTCAGGCCGGCGATAAAGCCCTCCAGCAGGTGCGTGACATTGGCCATCGAACCCTGCATGACGTAGGCGGTCCGGTGCGCCGCACCGATCAGCGCCATCTCCTTGCGAATCTCTTCCTTGCCCTTGTGCGACTTGCCGTAGGCCGCCATATCTGAAACCTGGCCGACGAAACCGGAGGTACAGGCCTGGCCACCGGTATTCGAGTACACCTGGGTATCGAGTATCAGCGCCTTGATCGGGAAACCGGACATCAGCATGCGCGAAAGGTTCTGGAAGCCGATGTCGAACATTGCGCCATCACCACCAACCGACACCACCGGCGGACACAACAGCCACTCTTCCTCGGTGAACTTGGTCCAGTTGAAATAGGTGAAGAACTCGTCGTGCTCGGTCGGGTTATAGCCCTCCGACAGTTCCAGTTCGGCACGGCGGATTGTCTTGAAGCCCTCCGCCATCTTCGCCATGTGGCCCTGAAACACACCCATGGACACGGACGGTGAATCCTGGAACAGGTGGTTGGCCCAGGGGAAGGGATACGGATTGAAGGGATAGGTAGAACCCCACACCGAGCTGCAGCCGGTCGCATTGATGATGCCCATGTCCGCGCGCCCGCGATGCAGACGCCCATCGGCATACAGCCACTTAAGGTGACGCAGATCCTTCAGCAGATGGGTGGTGCGTTGCAGCCATTCTGCATCGACCGGCTCGGCGGCACCGCTCTTGTCCAGCGAACCGGACAGCGCCGCCAGGCTCAGGTCGGTCTTCTGGTGCTGCGCGACGATCTGGTCGATCGCGGCATCATCGGACAGGTCCATACTCTGTGCGAGGCGCAGACGAACGTGTTGATCCAGACGCGCGATCAGATCATCGATCTGCGCGATCACCCGCTTTACCCGCGGCTGCATCAGCGCACTGACCACCGCCGTGAACAGGCGCACCGACGTTTTTTCACCACAGCCGACGCAGGAGCCGTCGCCACTGGCGAGCGCCCCGAAATTCTTCTTGTCCAGCAGGATCGTTTCCAACGCGCCAATCCGCTCATCGAGATCATCAATGCGAATGAAGTCCGGCTGGGTCGTCGGCAGGTCGAGCCAGAAACCCCATTCCAGGCGCAGTTTGTCGACCGCCTCGGCGGTTTGCGGTGTCGGCACCAGCGCACCGTCTTCACAGACCTCGACGCATTCCATGCAGCCCTTGCAGGTGTATGGGTTGATCGTGACCGAGAACAGACCACCGCTGTTCTTCGCTTTCTTTTCGCGGTTGCTGTAGTACGGCTTGGTGACGGCGAAACGGAATTCGCCAAGATCACCCATGAACCAGCCGAACTCTTCCTCCAGGCGCGTCCGGTCTTCGCCCTCCAGTTCCGATGCGGCAAGCGTCTCGAGCACCGCCTGGTCGAGACATTCGTTGACGCTGGCCGACTCGCCCAGCGGCTCGAGCAATGCGCGCAGGCGTTTCTCGACCTCGCGCACGGCACGCCGCAGCCAACGCGTCGGTTCCTGTTTGCGTTCGATACGCGTGATCACGGTCTCATAGATCTCGGATACGCTGTTGACCAGACCCGGGATGGCACTGTCCGGGCAGACGCTGTAGCAATCACCGCAGGCCGTGCAGTTCTCGGCGATGTAACGCGGATACTCGAAACGGATCTGCGTCATGTCGCGGAACACGCTGGTCGAGGCCGGCACCAGGCTGAGACCGATATACGGGTCTGCCAGGTTCTCCTCGCCCTTGCCGGATGCGTAGAAACTGCCGGTCTGTTCCCAGAAACGATGGACATCGGTAATGCCGCCATCGGCCTCCGGCAACTGCTTCAGCATCACCGGCATACCGACCGCCTTGCGGATCGGCTCGACGTTTACAGCATCCATCGGCTTGTCGACGATCTCGCGCACCTCGTCGAAGCCACGACGCACCACGCGGACGTTGTCCTGCACGATGCGTTCACCCTTGGCGCCGAACTTGTGCCGCAGCTGACGGTCGATCGCCTCGAACAGTCCCTGCTCATCGAGACCGCTGCGCTCGAGCAGCGACGAGGTGGCAAAGAAGGCGCCCTGGAAGGCATTGCCCTGCATGCGGTACTGCAACTCCGCGTTGGTCGCCTCTTCGCGCGCAATGCGGAAACCATCCAGGCAGAACACGCGGATATCGTTGTCGATGACAAACTGCCGCGCCTGGCGCGGGAAACTGGCCCAGGCCTGGGCGAGATCCTCGAAATCGTTCTGGACGATGAACACCCCGCCCTTCTTCAGGCCGTACAGCGGGTTCGAGTGACCGAACACGTTCGGATCCGGCGACATGGACACGTCGACGAAGTGGTATTCGCAGTTCAGCCGGATCGGCTCGGGCGCCGCCGACAGGTAATAGGTTGTTGGTTGTCCCTTTTTCTCCGAACCGTACTTCGGGTTGGCCTTGATGTCGTAGCCGAGCAGATCGAACAGGGTCATCGCCAGGTTCTTACCGGTGGTGATCGCACCCCATCCACCAACCGAGTGCATCCGCACCGTGATCGAACCATCCGGCGTCAGATCCGGGTTTTCGCTGCCATGTAACGCCAGATCACGCACCTTTGGATACGCATCGAGCAGTTTCTGCTGGTGGATCTCCTGCTTCGGGCTGGCCGATTTTTCGTGGATGAAGTCGACCGACAGGTAGAAGAACGGCTTGTGCGCCGCATCAGGCAGCATGTTCTCGATAGCGCCGACCAGTGCCTCGGGCTGCAGGTCGCGGCTACCCAGGCCGTAGCAGCCTGAATACAGACGCGGCATATCGCCAATCGCGCAGGAGGCATACTCGGGATAGGGCTTGTCGTCGCCGGCCATCCCGTTCTCGAGACACTTCGACATCACCGCGCGTACTTCGCGAATCAGCGGCAGATCCTCGGCCAGCGGCTGATCGGTGCGCTCCAGCACTGCGACGCCCTTGCGTCCCATCAGCAGGTCGCCCAGCAGGTCGCCGGGGAAAGGCCGGAACATCACCAGGTCCACGACACCTATCTTCAGGCCGCGGGTATCGCGCAGATAATCCGCCACCGCCTGGGCCTGCACGATCATGCTGCCCTGCCCGAGGATGACGTAATCAGCATCGTCGGTGCGGTAGGCCGCAACCCGCTGATAACGTCGGCCGGTGAGCTCGAAATACTCGGCCATCGCCTGATCGGCAAGGTCGGCGATATGGTCGAAGAAATACGGCCGCTGGGCGACCACCGACTGCATGTAGGCATCCTGGTTCTCGACCGGACCGGCCAGCACCGGGTTGTCGACATCCCACAACTCGGGCACGCGCCGTCGCTGTTCGCCATACAGCATGCGCTGCGCCGGCGTCGGACAATCGATCATGTCGTCCGGCCGGCCCAGATACTCCGCGATCAACTCGCGCTCCGGCACCTGCAATGGCTCGATCAGGTGGGTCGTCAGAAAGCCGTCCTGGGCGACAATCGACGGGGTCAGCGACAACTCGGCAATGCGCCTGCCAATGAGATTGAGGTCGGCCGCACCCTGCGCATCCTTGGCCATGACCTGGGTGAACCCGGTATCGTCGACGCAGTGGTAATCGTCGTGGCCGGCATGCACGTTGAGGCTCGACTTGGTCATCGCACGACAACCCATGTTGAGCACGTATGGCAGGCGCTTGCCAACCGCCGCGTACAGCGACTCGTGCATGTAGGCGATGCCCTGTGCCGACGAGAAGTTACTCGCACGCAGCCCGGTCATCGACATACCGGCAGTCACGCCAGCGGCCGCATGCTCGCCCTCCGGCTCGACAAAAATCAGTGGCCGACCCGAGATATTGATATGTCCCTTGGCCGTTTCCTCGGCCCAGTACTCCCCCATCTGGGTCGATGGCGTAATGGGATACGCGCCAGCCGCATCGGAAGATTCGCGCTCGCACATGATTACGGCCGTGTTGCCGTCCATCGCCATGCGTATGCCAGGATACTTGACCTGTTTTGGTTCCTTCTTTCCGAACATGACTGACTTAACCCCTTGAAGAAGCTTCTGGATTGCCTGACCACAGCAAACCGATGGTCAGAACCCTGTTTTGTGAATTGCGATTTGCCGGCAAAAGCCGGGCACGGTTTACCTTCTCAACGATTGTGCGGCGCCGTAATCACCCAATCGGTAGCGCCCCTTTGCGGACAATCTTCAACGCACCCTTCCCTTTCCGCGGCCCCGTTGCGTCATCCAGCCACACGATGGCGCCGGTCGGACAACGTTCGGCCGCGAGCGTCGAGGCCAGCGAGTTGCGTGAATAGTCGATCACCGCGAGGTTGTCGCGGATTTCGATCAGATGCTCCGGCGCATCGGCCGCGCAACGACCGCAGGCCGTGCAGGCCACGGCGCAATCGGCCTCGGCGTCATCGCCAAACTCGAGGTTTTTGCAGGCCACCCAGAGCTGATGACTGACCGGGTGCAGGGAAAACAGGTCACGCGGACAGATATCGACGCAATCACCGCAGGCCGTACATTTTGCGCCATCGACGACAGGCAACTTGTTGGCATCCATGGTCAAAGCATCGAAATCACAGACCACCGCGCAGTCGCCCAGCCCCAGGCAGCCCCAGGCACAGCCCTTGCCGCCACCGGCAACAAGCGCGGCCGCACGGCAGCTGTCGAGACCAACATAGCTCGCCCGGCGTGAGGCAACGTTGATACCGCCTGCGCAGGCGAGACGCGCGACACGCTTCTCCTGCCCACCCAGTTCAACACCGAGGAAATTGGCGATCAGCTGATTGCCTTCTTTCGAATTGACCGTGCAGAGCCCCGGCTGCACCTCGCCACTGACCAGCTTCTCGGCAAACGCCCGACACCCCGGTGTCCCGCAGGAACCGCAATTGGCGCTCGGCAGCAGTTCTTCCACCTGGTCGATACGCGGGTCTTCGTAGACATACAGCCGCGAGTTCGCGACAGCAAGAATAGCGGCGAGCAGCAGGCCCAGGGTGGCCATGAAGGCCACGGCAATCAGCAGACTCAACAACACAGTCATGGGGTCACTGCCACAAAGCAAAGAGGCCGAGCGCTAGGGTCGGCGTTGGGATCGAAAAACTCATCTGCCACGACTCATACTACTGCGATCCTGAGTATTCCTGCCAGAGTGTTTGAACCCAGCCGCAGCGAAACGCTGCGTTACGCCGTTGATTTTGATCGTCACGGTTCAGCACCGAAAAATCCCGCTTCCCTGTCGTTGGGTGATCGGCATATCGAACCGATTATTGAGAACGGCCCGAATTGACTCGAACATAGCAAGAGGCAGGTTCCTGGTATTGATCCAGATCAGAGTTTTCGACCTGTTTTCGCGACAACGCCAGAATTGATGGCGCCATCGCTCTCACGATGCGGGAAACAAGGCACTCTGTAATCTGGGTTAATACACTGTTGCCAGACAAGCCGCGCAAGAACCCGCAAACGCCGGCCAGAACAGGCCACCTTGCCGTTTCTACATTACTGTCTCGTACAAACCTGACAATCCGCTGACGGTTGCTGTCAGGTGACTGTCAGCCACGCTGTGTCCAAATGCCGCCACTACCCATGAGCGTTGTGCCCTAACGCTGTGCAGAACAGGAGAATGCAACGGTGGCTCCAATTCGACCGGCCAGACTCTGGCTTGCTATCGGGGTGTTGCTGGCCAGCACCTCGCCCCTCGAGGTACTTGCCGCGCCCTCACTGGCGGAAATGGTGGTCGCTGCGACCAGCCGCAATCCGGAGATGAAACTCGCTGGCGCGCAGATGCAGGTGGCCGATGCCCTGCAACGCAAGGCGGCCCAGCCATTGGCCGGAGACCCGACGGCCAACATCAGGTATCAAACCGATGCCATCGGCGAGAACCGTGGGTACCGCGAGTGGGAAGGTGGAATCGACCTGCCGCTGTGGCTGCCCGGACAAGCGGACGCCTACACCCACGAGGCCGGCCGCACCGGCGCATTGTCGGACCTGATCGGCAATGCAAAACATCTTGAGATCGCCGGTGACGTACGCGAGCGGCTGTGGGCCGCCGCGATCGCACGCAGCGAGATCGAACAGACCCAAGCTGCCGTCGAACTGGCACGCAAACTCGCGAAAGACGTTCAGCGCCGGGTCGAGGCCGGCGAACTGCCTCGCAGCGACCTGTTGCTGGTTGAAAAAGAGGTGCTGCAGCGTGAGGAAACCCTGCATACCGCGCGCAGTCGCGCCGCTTCTGCAGAGCGACTGTTCAATCGCTATACCGGCCTCGACACCCCACGCGAACCAGAACGCGAACAACCCCCAAGCCAGACTGAGCTTAGCGACAGCCATCCGCAATTGCTTCTGGCGCATGGTGAGGTGGAGCGTGCCCGGGCACACCGTGATCGTGTCGCCAGTGAACGTCGAAGCGGACCGAATCTCTGGCTCGGCGGCAAGACCAGCAGGGCCGAATCCGGTTATGCCTACGATTCGTCCGTTGGCATCGAACTGAGTGTGCCGTTCGGCAACGGCGCGCATTCGGCGCCGGCTCTGGCCGAGGCCGAGGCGGCGCTCACCCAGACCCAGGTCGAACACAGCCGCGCACGACTCGCCCTGCAGGACGCGCTGATCGCTGCACAACTCGAGCTCGAATACTCACGCGGCGCACTGGCGCGCACGCAACGCCGCCAGGACCTCGCCGATGAGAGTCTGAAAATGAACCGCCGCGCCTTTGATCTCGGTGAGACCGACCTGGTGCGCCTGCTTCAGGCGCAGGCCGATGCACTTGCCGCCCGATATGACCATCAGATCCGCAATCTGCAACACAGCCAGATCATAGCCCGCTTGAATCAGGCCCTGGGAGTAGTACCACAATGAAAATCCGTCTCTCGTCCATCGTACTTCTCGCCAACCTGTCCGCTGGCGCGCTGGCCGCGCAACAGGTCGCGATCGACGCGGCTCAGCGAGCCGCCTTCGGAATCCAGACCGCGGCTGTAGAGGCCGGCAACGGCGCGCTCGGCACGCCGTATCCTGCCAAGGTGGCGGTACCGAACGCGCAGCTGCGCGTGGTGAGCGCACCATTGGAAGGCACGGTCGAGGCCCTTCTGGTCGCCGAAGGTGAGTCCATCGAGAGCGGCCAGACGCTCGCCCGCGTGCGCAGCCAGGGCCTGCTGGAACTGCAATCCGCCTACCTGGAGTCACGTACCCGTCGCCAGCTCAGCGGCAACACCCTGAACCGCGACCGCACCCTGCACGCCGAAGGCATCGTCGCCAAACGCCGTCTGCTCGAGAGCCAGTCGGCCCACCGCGAACGCCTGACCGCCGAGGCACGTGACCGGCAGACCCTGCTGCTCGCCGGCATGTCTGAGGAGGCCATCGACGAGCTGGCACGCAGCCAGCAGATGAGCGCCGTACTCGAAGTCAAGGCCCCGCTGGCCGGCGTCGTGCTGGAGCAGATCGCAACCGCCGGACAGCGCCTGGCTACGGCCGATCCACTGTACCGGGTTGGCGATCTGTCAACGCTCTGGGTCGAGGTACACGTGCCGCTTGAGGCATTGGGCGACCTGGCACCGGGCAGCCGCGTGGTGCTGTCACAGGGACTCACTGCCCGTGTCATCACCGTAGGGCGCATGGTTCATGGCACCGACCAGGGCGTGCTGGTGCGCGCCGAGGTGCGCGAAGGCGTCGACCGGCTGCGTCCCGGGCAGTTCATCGAGGCCCGCCTGGGCCAGAGCGGCTAACGAAGAATGCGCTGGCGCCTGCCGGTGCGGTGCGCTGGTGCGGATCGACGGCGCCGACAGCGTGTTCGTCGAACGCACCGGCGGGTTCGAGCCAGTTGCGGTCGAGGTGCTGACACGTGAGGCAGAACCAGGTGACGGTGCAACGGACCGCTCAGCGCCGCAGATGCTGTCGTGATCGTCGGCACGGTGGCGCTGAAGGCGGCTCTGGCCGCAGGAGCCGAGTGATGCTGGCACGACTGATTCAGTTCGCCCTGACCCAGCGTCTGCTGGTCATCCTGTCTATCTGGTGCTGATCGGCGCCGGCTGGAACGCCTTCCGCAATACCCCGATCGATGCCTTTCCCGATGTCTCGACCACCCAGGTCAAGATCATCGTCAAGGCCCCGGGCATGACACCCGAGGAGGTCGAGACGCGGATCACCGCGCCGATCGAGGTCGAGATGCTCGGCATCCCGCGCCAGACGATGCTGCGTTCGGTGTCCAAGTACGCCCTGACCGATATCACCGTCGACTTCGAGGAAGGCACCGACATCTACTGGGCACGTCAGCAGGTCAGCGAACGTCTGAACGCGATCTGGGGCGATCTGCCGAGCGACATCAGCGGCGGCATCGCGCCAATGACCACGCCGCTGGGTGAGATGTTCATGTTCACCATCGAGGGTGGTGACCTGAACATCATGCAACGCCGCGAGTTGCTCGACTGGGTGATCCGCCCGGCGTTGCGCACGGTTGCCGGTGTCGCCGACGTCAATGCCCTGGGTGGCCAGGTGCGGACCTTCGAGGTGGTGCCTGACAACGCACGCCTGACCGCACGCGGCATCAGCCTCGAACAATTGCGCGAGGCGCTCGAACGCAACAATCGCAACGATGGCGCCGGTCGCCTGGACGATGGCGAAGAATCACTGCTGGTGCGCACCGAGGGCAGCATCCGCACCCTGGACGATGTCGCGGCGATCGTGGTCAAGCCGGATCCGGCACAGCCGGTGCGCATCGGCGATGTCGCCGAGGTGCAGCTTGGCGCGCTCACCCGCTACGGCGCCGTGACCTACGACGGCAAAGGTGAAATCGTCGAAGGCCTGGTGCTCGGGCCTGCGCGGTGCCAATGCGCGCGAGGTGGTGACTGGGGGTGCGCAGCAAGCTCGCGGAACTGACGCCCAGCCTGCCAGACAGGTGTCGAGATCCGGGTGTTCTACGATCGCGGCAACCTGGTCGAGAGTGCTGTCGGCACGGTTACCAAGGCGCTGGCCGAGGCGACCGTGCTGGTGCTGATTCTGCTGGTGCTGTTTCTCGGCGATCTGCGTGCGGCCCTCACGGTGGCGCTGATTCTGCCACTGGCGGCACTGGCCACCTTTATCCTGATGAACGCCTTCGGCCTGTCGGCCAACCTGATGTCACTGGGCGGACTGGCGATCGCCATCGGCATGCTGGTCGATGCCGCGGTGGTCGTGGTCGAGAACGTGGTGACCACTCTGTCCCAGCATGGCGAACGAGCCAAGCTGCCGCGCCTGCACCTGATCTACCGTGCCTCGAAGGAAGTCGCGGTACCGGTCACCTCCGGCATCCTGATCATCGTGATCGTGTTCCTGCCGCTGCTCACGCTGCAGGGGCTGGAGGGCAAACTGTTCGGCCCGGTCGCACTGACCATCGTGTTCGCCTTGACGGCGTCGCTGGCTGCTGTCGCTGACCGTCGATTCCGGTACTTGCCTCGTATCTGCTGGGCAAGCCGGCACACGACGATCCGTGGCTGGTGCGCAAGCTCACCGCCGTCGTACCTGCCGCTGCTGCGCTGGAGCCTCAATCACAGCCGCGCCGTGGTGATCGCCGCTGTCGCCCTGCTGATTGCGGCCGGCGGGCTCTACACCCAGGTCGGCAAGGCCTTCATGCCGTCGATGGACGAGGGCGACCTGATCGTGCAGCTGGAGAAGCTGCCGTCGATCAATCTGGAGAAATCGATCGATCTCGATCTGCGCGTGCAGCGCGCGATCATGCAGCAGGTGCCCGAGGTGACCGGCATCGTCGCCCGCACCGGCTCGGATGAACTGGGACTCGACCCGATGGGCCTGAACCAGACCGACTCCTTCCTGGTGCTCAAGCCACGCGAGCAATGGCGCATGCAGAGCAAGGACGAGCTGATCGACGCGATCCGCAAGGTGCTCGATGAGTTCCCCGGGGTCGACTATGCCTTCACCCAGCCGATCGAGATGCGCGTGTCCGAGATGCTCACCGGTGTGCGCGGCGATCTGGCGATCAAGATCTTTGGTGGCGATCAGGATGCACTGAACCGCACCGCCGAGTCGATCGTGTCGGTGGTACAGGCAGATCGAGGGCGCCGAGGATGTGTACACCCCGCGCAACGAGGGTGCGCAGTACTACCAGCTGAAGGTCGACCGGCTGGCCGCCGGGCGCCTCGGGCTCGATGTCGACGACGCTGGAAGACAGCCTGCGCGCGCAGGTCGAAGGCGTGCAGCGTCGGCACCGTGTACGAGGGTGCGCGACGCACCCCGCTGGTGATCCGCGGGCCGGCGGACCTGCGCGGCTCCGCCGCGGTATTCGGCGCCCTGCAGCTGACCCTGGCCGACGGCCAGCGCGTGCCACTGTCATCGCTGGTGACGCTGGAGCGTACTGAAGGCCCGGTCGCAATCCAGCGCGAACGCGGCAATCGCATGGCGGTGGTGGTCGCCAACGTCGGCGGACGCGATCTGGTCGGTTTCGTCGACGAGGCCCGGCAGCGGTCGCCGAACAGGTGCAGCTGCCGACCGGCTACTACTACGAATGGGGCGGCGAGTTCGAGAACCAGCAACGCGCCGCGCAACGTCTGTCGATCGTTGTGCCGGTGGCGGTCGGCCTGATCTTCCTGTTGCTGTTCAGCACCTTCCGCTCGGTGCGCCAGGCCGTGCTGGTGCTGACCAATGTGCCGTTCGCCATGATCGGCGGCATCGTCGCGCTGTGGCTGACCGGTGAGTACCTGTCCGTGCCCGCCTCGGTCGGTTTCATCGCCCTGCTCGGCATCGCGGTGCTGAACGGCGTGGTGATGGTGACCTATTTCAACCAGCTCAAGGCACTCGGCATGTCGATCGACGAACTGGTGGTCGAGGGCGCGAAACGACGCCTGCGCCCGGTGCTGATGACCGCCAGCATTGCCGCCTTCGGCCTGGTGCCGCTGCTGTTCGCCAGCGGCCCGGGTTCCGAGATCCAGCGTCCGCTCGCCATCGTGGTGATCGGCGGCCTGATTTCGTCGACCGCGCTGACCCTGATCCTGTTGCCGATTCTGTACCGCCGCTTCGGCGTCGACGCCAAGGGGGCCTGATATGACCGAGAACTGCCTGCTCAACCTCGTGGTCTCTCCCGAGGTCGAGGACATCGGTCACCGACTGGCTGCTGGCCCACGTCGCGGTCGGCGGCTTCTCCAGCCACCCGATCGCCGGTCATGGCAGCTCGGAGCATGCCATGACCCTGGCCGAACAGGTCGCCGGGCGGCGTCGGCAGATCCTGTTTCAGATGCATCTTCCCTGCACTGAGGCAAACAGGCTGCTGGAGGGTATCAAACATGAATTCCATGGCAGTGGCATGCACTACTGGCTATTGCCGATTCTGGCGTCGGGTCACCTCGACTGATGGCTGTTTCGACCCAGTGGATGTAGGCTAAACCCATGCCTGTTTTGCACAAGCGCATTTTCGCGGTCGCGGCGTTGGCCGGCCTGTTGCTCCTGTCGGCTGGCAGCCGTTCAGATCAGCATGGCTGGACCGAGCATGACAGCGTCTACGACCTTGCGCGCCAGGCGGTCAGTCGGGGCGAGGCGCTACCCTTGCCCGAGGCAATGCGGTACCTGCAACAGGTCGCACCCGGTAAAATAGTCGCGACCCACTATGAGTTCGAGTTCGAGCGCTGGGTGTACGAGTTCAAAATAGTCGATCCGCTCGGTCAGTTGCGCAAGGTCCATATCGACGCGCGTACTGGCGAACTGGTCAAGGTGTCAGATTTCTGATGCGCATCCTGCTGGTAGAAGACGAACCAAAGGTCGCCGAAGGCGTGGCGTCCGCGCTTGAATCGGCAGGCTATGTCGTCGATACGGTCGGTGATGGGGAAACGGCCTGGTTCAAGGGTGGCACCGAATCCTATTCGGCAGTCGTTCTCGACCTCGGCCTGCCCGGCATGGACGGATTATCTGTACTCAGGCGCTGGCGCGACGAGGGCCGGGACTTCCCGGTCTTGATCCTGACCGCACGCGGCACCTGGAACGAAAGGGTCGAGGGTATCGACGCAGGGGCCGACGACTACCTGCCGAAGCCGTTCCGGGTCGAAGAACTGCTGGCGAGACTTCGCGCCATCCTGCGTCGGGCCACCGGGCAGCCGAATCCGGTGATCAACATCGGCCCATTGACCCTCGACACACGAAAAATGCAGGTCATGTGCAATGGCAACCCGGTACACCTGTCACCACAGGAGTACCGGCTGGTGAGCTACCTGGTGCAACACGCCGGACGCGTGATTTCGCAGCTCGAGCTGACCGAACAGTTATACGCACAGGATTTCGAGCGCGAGTCGAATGCGGTCGAGGTCGTGGTTGGGCGTGTGCGCAAAAAACTGGGCAACAGGCTGATCGAAACGCGCCGCGGTTTCGGCTATGTGATCGAGAAACCGGAACCGTGAGGCTCGCCTCGCTGCGTGTACGCCTGCTGGTGGCTGCAGGCGTCTCGATCAGCGGCGCGCTGCTCGTCGCCGGCTTTGGATTCTCGACCCTTTTTGAACACCATGTCGAACGCCGCCTCAACGCCGAGTTGGAGACCTATCTCAGCGAACTGATTGGACGTATCGAGCCCGATGACAGCGGTGGCATCATGCTCACCCGCGACCTCGCCGATCCTCGCTTCGAGCAACCCCTGGGCGGACTTTACTGGCAGATCCAGGATGACGACCATCGCATGCTGGTGCGTTCGCGATCGTTGTGGGATCACATGCTGGCTCTGCCGCGTGACCAGCTCGAACTCGGCGTGGTGCATCATCACGAACTGCCGGGACCAACCGACCAGTCACTGCTGGTACGCGAGCAACAAGTCATTATTTTTCCGGAGTCCGAGGCGCGACGGCTACGCGTCGCTGTTGCGGTGGACCGGAGCGACCTGATCCTGGCGCGCGAAGATTTCTCGGAGGACATGCTGCCATACCTGGCGCTGCTGGCGGCAGTCCTGCTGATGGCGACCTGGTTGCAGGTAAAAATGGGACTGTCGCCGTTATATCGAATCCGTCGTGGCGTGGCATCGATCAGAACGGGGCAGATGCGCCGCTTTACCGAGCGTTACCCGGAAGAGGTCCAGCCACTGGTCGACGAAATCAACGAACTGCTCGATGCGAGTGAAAAAGCGATCGAAGACGCCCGTGCATGGACCGCAGATCTCGCGCATGGGCTGAAAACCCCGTTGACTGCCTTGAGTGCCGACGCGCAGCGGCTGCGCAAGCTTGGGGAAACGGAGATGGCCGACGATCTGGAACAGCTGGCCGAGAACATGCGGCAGCGCGTCGATCGTGAATTGATCCGGGCCCGACTCCGCAACGAGGCGGCCAGCCGGGTGCATCAGGCCAATCTGATCAACACCCTACAGGGGCTCGTCAAGACCCTCAAAAGAACGCCATCCGGGGCCGAGCT
Organism: uncultured Gammaproteobacteria bacterium; assembly: GCA_963719025.1. Lineage (GTDB taxonomy): Bacteria > Pseudomonadota > Gammaproteobacteria > Chromatiales > Chromatiaceae > Thiosocius. The sequence goes on from CAVRBK010000089.1 coordinate 23,038, forward strand.
CGACTGGATAATCGAATCCGCAACGCCAGAGATTGCGGTGCGCATCGCTCCCGCGGATCTGTCCGAATTACTGGGCAATCTGCTCGACAACGCCAGCAAATGGGCTCATACGCAGGTGCGGATCCGTGTCTCAGCCGATCAAGACTGGCTGGTAGCGATCGAAGACGACGGTCCAGGCGTGCCGGAGCAACGACGGAACGAACTTGGCCAACGTGGCATGCGCCTCGATCAAAAAACCTCGGGCACCGGACTGGGCCTCGCCATCGTCAGTGACATCGTCACGGCATACGACAGCCGCATCGAGTTCGGTGTTTCCGACCTGGGTGGCCTCGCAATCCGGCTCGCGTTCCACAAGACCCCATCGTCCGGCTGATCGTCGACCGACAAAAGACATCACTCACAAACGACGCCCAAGGCGATCGGTCAAAGAACCATCCATTGCGTCGTCGACCCGTCTCACAGAAGCTCACTGCGATGCCATTCCGCGACCCGCTGAATCGTAAAGCGCCACACCGCATTCCCGCTTTCGACTGGCGCATCAGGGTACTCGGCAAAGGTGCCCTTCAACACCCGGAACCACGGATGATCCGATTTACGCGGCCACCGATTGCAGCATTTCTCCGATACGTTCACCACTCACCGGCCTGCCCGTGAGATAACCCTGGATCAGGTCACAGCGCTGCTCCTGCAGATAGGCCAACTGATATTCCTCTTCCACGCCTTCGGCCACAACCTGCATACCCAGAGCATGCCCCATGCCGATGATGCCGCGAATCAATGAGCGGGCACTCGGATTACAATCCAGGTCGGCAATGAAGCTACGATCGATCTTGAGTGTCTGGAACTGGAACTGGCGCAGGTTGTTCAGAGACGAATGACCGGTACCGAAATCATCGATCGCGGTGCGGATACCGATATCGTTCAGTTCCTGCAAGACCTCGCCTATCCCCGCGCATTGATCCATCGCCACCGTCTCGGTCAGCTCGATCTCAATCTCGCCCGCACCGAGACTGTAGTTGGCAAGTGTTGCGATCACGCTTTCCACCAGGCCCTTCTTGCTGAACTGATGACCGGAGAAATTGACCGCGATCGGCACCGCGGACAGACCCGCCAGGCGCCACGCCCGACTCTGGCGGCTCGCCTCCTCCAGCACGAATTCACCGACCTGCAGGATCAGTCCGCTTTCTTCTGCCAGCGGAATGAATACAGCGGGTGATACCGGGCCTCGTGAAGGATGATTCCAGCGCGCCAACGCCTCGACGCCGAGCAGGTCCCGACCTACCGAATCGACCTTGGGTTGATACTCAAGGTGAAGATCACCATTGCTGACCGCCGACTGCAGGGCCTTCATCAGGCGTGCGCGATCCCGTCTCTGGGCCCCGGTCCTGCTCGAGTATATTTCCGGCGCAGAGTCGGATTGTGCCATCGCCATCTCGGCCTGATCGAACAGGTCGGTGGCCATCGCATCCATCGACTTGTCGAGCGTTGCCACTCCCAGGCGGGCAGTGATCCTGATCTCGTAGTCACCGATGCTGTAATTTTGCGCCATGTGCTCATGTATCCGCTCTGCAAAAGCAGCGAGGCGGGAATGGTCCGAGAGGTCGTCCAGCGCCACCGCAAACCCGGCATCGCTGACCCGCCCCACCAGGCTGCGGACGCATACCTCCGGACAGCCGGACGCATCCACCAACTGGCCGAGCCGACTGGCACACTGGTTCACCAGTTCGTCGGCTCGCTGGTTACCGAGCAGGCTTCTCGCATAATCGAGTCCGCCAAGCTCAAGTCGCAACAGCGCAAGGCTACCGCCGCCAGGCCCACCCCCAGCCAGTCGTTCTTCGACAAACTGTTGCATCATCTCGCGATTGGGCAACCCGGTTACACGATCGCGATATGCCAGCCTACGGATCTCTTCCTCGGCACGGCGACGTTCGGTGAAGTCACGCACCAAAGCCACCATCTCGCCACGTCCACCCGGGGCAAGGTAGACCTCATAGCTTCGCTCGCCATTGCCACTGTCGCTGGAGAATTCGAAGCTGGTCTGATTCTGTCCCTGCTGAATCGCACGAATCGCCCTCTGCGCCAAACTGGCCGCCGCCTGCGGCAGGCTATCGGGCAGCAAGGCCCCGACCGGGAACAGGCCCTCGCCAGCCATCCAGCGCGAATCCGGAAGACGCACCTCCAACATCCGGCCATGGCGGTCCAGGCTCAGCACGGCATCAGGAATGGTATTAAGCAGCCCGTGTCGATGACCGGCGGTGGTCACCAACTCCTCGGCCGTCGCGCGGTTACTCACGGTGTGGCGGATGCGGTGTTTGAGGATGGTCCAGTTGATCGGCTTGACCACGAAGTCGGTCGCGCCGGCAGCGTAGGCTGACTCGACCGCAACGATATCGTCGAGACCGGTCGCCACGATAACAGGCAGTGACTTGCCAAACGGTAATGCGCGGATGCGCCGGCAGGTCTCGAAACCATCCATGACCGGCATACGCAAATCGAGCAACACCGCATCGATGCGTTCCCGATCCAGTTTTTCCAGTGCCTCCTCACCGCTGTCCGCCACAGATACATCCAGGCCAAAATGGCTCAGTACCTGCGCCGCGTGAAAGCGCAACGCCTTGTCATCATCCACCACCAGCACGCGCTGTTTGTGGCCATCCCTTGTCCTGTTTGTTGCATCGCCATTCATGCTGTGCCTTGCCTTTGTGGTTGGATTTCCTTTACTGCAACCCAGCAAATGCAAGGATCCGGCCAATTATCGAGGCGACAGCAAAAAAGCTCCGAAATACTCCGCAAACGCCGATTCAGGCGGGCATTCAGGACCTTTCCCAAGCGCCCGGGCAGGCGAAATCCGCGCGCGCGGCAGCCACGCGCACGCAACATCGACAGAATGCATCGCAATTTGCGAACTGTTACGGCGGACCCAAGAAGGAAAAAGTGGGCTGGATCGCTGTCAAGCCGGGCTACCCGGTTTCAGCGCAACCCCTATTCGCGATTGCTCGATGCCGGCTCATCGAGTTTGTCCCACGCCGTGCGCTTGCGATAGATGGTCGAGGCACTGATCTCCAGCAGCGCCGCGGCCTTCGGGACATTGCCATCACAGACCTCGATCGCGCGCTCGATCACGGCCCGCTCCTCCTGCCACAAGGGACGGATTTCGGACGACCTCGAGACGACCGGCAACGCCGGTGGATGGTCCTGGATACCGGCCGGTTCATCGTGCTCAATCTTGACGGCAATCCCGGCACGGCTTTCGACAGCCTGCTGAAATGGTAGTCGGCAACATATCGTAGCCGACCTGCTCGCCGTCGTTCAGCACCACCACGTTGCGGACCACGTTCTGCAATTCGCGCACATTGCCCGGCCACAGGTGGGCCATGCAAGGCATCGGCGACGGCAGGCGACAAGCCACGAAAAGCCTTGCCCTCTTCCGCCGCCATATGGCGCAACATCTCGCCTGCGATGGCGAGGATGTCGTCGCCACGGTCGCGCAGCGGCGGCAGGTGAAGCGGAATCACGTTGAGTCGATAATACAGGTCCTCGCGAAAACGCCCCGCCACCACCTCTTCCAGCGGGTCGCGATTGGTTGCACACACGATCCGGATGTCCACCTGCTCTTCCCGCGAATCACCGACACGCTGAAAGCGCTCGGTCTGAATAAAGCGCAGCAGCTTGCTCTGCAGTTCAAGATCCATCTCGCAGATCTCGTCCAGGAAAAGCGTCCCGCCGTCGGCTCGGGTTGCTGCGCCGTCGCGTCGACCCGCGGCCCCGGTGAAAGCACCTTTGACATGGCCAAAGATCTCACTTTCCATCAGGTCACGAGGGATCGCGGCACAATTCAATGCGACGAGGGCTCGCTCACGGCGTGGACTTTCGGCATGGATTGCCTCGGCACACAACTCTTTTCCCGTCCCGCTCTCCCCGGTCACGAACACCGTTGCCCGGCTCGATGCGGCACTTTCAATAATCCGGTAGACGGCCTGCATGGGAATCGAACCTCCAACAAACCGATGAAAGCGGTCGCGCTCGAGCGTTTGCTGGTAACGCGTCACCATGCTGGACAGCCTGCGCTTGTCCAGCACGTTTCCAACCGTCACCCGCAGGCGCGTCGCATCAAACGGCTTGGCAACAAAATCGAATGCCCCGTAGCGCATCGCCTCGATCGCGGTCTCGATCGAACCGTGCGCGGTGATGATGATCACGGCACAGTCGGAATCCGACTGGTGAAGATGCTTCAGCACGTCCATGCCGGACATGTCTGGCAGGTGCAGGTCGAGCAGCACCAGATCCGGGAAGCCCGCCGTTCGAGCTCGCGCCAAGGCCCCTGCCCCGCTGTCCACGACGTCCGTTTCGTAGCCGTCAGTAGTCAGGTAATTCTGGTAGACCGCAGCCAGCGACGGGCTGTCCTCGACCAGCAGGATGCGCGCCCTGCCTGCATTATTCGTTTCGTCAGCCACGTGCTAGGGCCTGTTAACACGAATCTGATGCGCCCTGCCGGAGCTCTTTTTTTGTCCGACAAGACTGAATGGGCGACATGTCGTCACGCTATATGAGCGAATGAAAACGCAGCTGGGCGGAAACAGGGCCCCGGCCCTTCGGGTTGGCCCTGAAAAAAACCCACCCTGCGTTGCTCGTGGTTCATCTGGAATAACCAAACTTCTCTCCCCGCGCCTTGATTGGCGCTTTTTCAGGCCCAAGAGGATACGTCAGATGAGTGTTAACAGGCCCTGATTCCTTGCGCAGTTGCTGTTCTATTCTTCGCCTCTCTTGTCAGCAAGAAAACCGAAGCGATCCCGGTAGGCCGCCAGAGTCTGCCGCACCAGTTCATCCATCCCCTTTCCCAGGTTTTCGGCCAACAGGTGATTTTCTTCACGACAGGCCGCCTCGATATCGCGTGCCAGGACCTGCAGGCGCGCCGCACCAAAGGTCCCGGCGCAGCTCTTGAGTGTGTGCGCCTCATCTTGCAGCCGCTCGACCGCCGAATCGGCGAGCGCCTGGCGCAGACTTTCGCTTCGTGCGCTGGCCTCGCTCATAAACATCTGCAACATCGACGGAACGGCCTCCTCGGTGACGTCATCGCTGAGTTGGCGGATCACGTCCTCGTCGATCAACGGCTCAGCCGATTCCGCCGGCGCGGCGGGGTCTTGCCGATCATCGCCAGGCGATCCCGCGTCCCCATCCGGTACACCCGGCAGCCGACTGGCCAGCACATCGAGCAAGCGCGCCTTGTCCACCGGTTTGGCGACAAAATCGTCCATTCCAGCCGCCAGGCAACGATCGACATCCTGCTGCAGCACATTCGCGGTCATCGCGACGATCGGTATGTGCGTCCCACCTGGCAGCGCACGAATCGCGGCGGTCGCCTCGAGCCCATCCATCCGGGGCATCCGCAGATCCATCAGGATCAGGTCGTGGCCACCGGCCGTGAACTTTTCCACCGCCTCGCGGCCATCGTTGGCCACGTCCACGCTGTACCCCTGCCTGCGCAGAATCGCGGTCGCAACCAGCTGGTTGGCGACACTGTCTTCAGCCAGCAGGATTCGACCCGACAATGGGACCGGTCCATGCGCCTCGCCGGTCATCTCCGGCTCGACAGGCGGCAAGTCATCTCCGATTGGCGATACCCGCAGGCCATCGGCCAGGTGACGGGTAAGCAACGGCGACAAGACAAGATCATCGCAACGTCCGTCGGCGACCCAGCGCATGGCTTTCGGATACGGTGCCGGCGCAAACAACAGGACGCGCTGTACACCACTCGCCCGTGCCTGCTCTATCAGGGCCTCCCAATCTGCCGTCGCCCGCTGGCTATTGACCAGCAACGTTTCCAGCCCGCCATCCAGCATCGGGATTGCCTGCCGGGCGTCGTCAGCAGTGGCCAGATCGCAGCCCACCTCGGCGCACATATCGTGCAATACGGCCGCAACACGCGATCCAAAGCCGACCGCCAATGCGCGTATGGGCAACCCCAGTGGTTCGCATGCAGCCGTTTTCTCGGCACACTGAACCGGCGGTAGAGGAACATCCACCCAGAAAAGACTGCCGCGGCCCGGCTCACTGTGCAGCCCGATACTGCCGCCCATCAGCTCGGCCAGTCCCTGGCAGATGGACAGCCCCAGACCACTGCCGCCGTGGCGCGTGGAATCCGAGCTGTCGACCTGCTGGAACTCGTCGAACAGCCGCGCCTGGGCCTCGGCTGGAATGCCGATTCCACTGTCCTCGACGGTAAAACGCAGGCCCTGCTCCTGCTCACCGACAGCGCTGCTGTTCGACCGTCAGGATCACCGCGCCCGAGTCGGTGAACTTGAGCGCATTATCGAGCAGGTTGCTCAGGATCTGGCGCAGGCGCGTCGCATCGCCGCGACACCCGTGTCGGCCACCCCCGGATCGACCAGCGCCGCGACATACAATCCCTTGTCGCGCGCCTTGAAGGCGACCAGGTCCATCGTTTCCTCGACCAGGTCGCGTACCGCGAACTCACTGTGATCTCGAGCGTCACCTGGCCGGCCTCGATCTTCGAGAAATCCAGGATATCGTTGATCAGGCTCAGCAGGATTCTACCCGATGCCTCGGCGGTCTTCGCGTACAGCCTCTGGTCGTTGCTCAAATCGATCGTCCTGCAACAGGCCGAGCGAGCCCAATACCGCATTCAGCGGCGAGCGGATCTCATGACTCATGTGCGCCAGAAAACGCGACTTCGCCTCGGACGCGACCTCGGCTTGATGCTTGGCATCGAGCAACGCCTGTTCCTCGGACTTGCGCTCACTGATATCACGCAGCAGTGCGCTGAAAAACTTTTCGCCGTCAACATCGATCGGCTGCACGGTCAGCTCAACCGGGAAGGTCTCACCGTTCGCCCTCAGCGCCGGCACTTCGATACGACTTGCCGATTACCGGCCCCTCGCCGGTCGCAAGGTACTTCTGCATGCCGCATGGCATGCATCTCGCGCATCTGCGGCGGGATCAGCAGCTCAGCCATCTTTCGCCCGATGACCGTATCACGGCGGTGACCGAACATCTCCTCCGCCACCGCGCTGAACTCGACGATCCGGTCTTCTGCATCGATGGTCACCAGCGCATCGAGGTTGGCATCGATGATCGCGTCCCGCATCGCCTCGCTCTTGCGCGCAGCGGCCTCGGCCTGCAACTGCTCGCTCAGGTCACGTACCAGGCCAACGAACATGCGCTGGTCTCCGAGCATCATCTCGGATACCGCCAGGTCCATCGGGAAAGTGCTGCCGTCCTTGCGCAGACCGACCACGCGACGACCACGGCCGATGATTCTGGCCTCCCCGTGATCGATGTAGCGCTGCAGGTATCCATCGTGCGCCGAGCGATCCGGCTCAGGCATCAGGCAGGAGACGTTGCGACCCACCAGTTCATCCACGCGATAGCCGAACAGGCGTGCACCGGCCACATTGATATCGTCGATGATGGCCCTGCTGATCGATGGTCACGAAGCCATCGACGGCAGTGTCCGAGGATCGTTGCCAGGCGCTGTTCTTTCTCCGCCAGCCGGCTGGCCAGCGACAGGCTGTCCTCCACGTTGCTTTCCATCGCACGCTGCGACTCGGCGAGACGCACCGACATCTGGTTGAAAGCCCTGCCCGTCTCGGCCAGCTCGTCCGTCACCCTTGACGTCGACACAGGTGCCGAGTTCGCCGCCGCTTATCGCGCGCGAGGCCTGCGCCAGCGCGTGCAGGCCCGCTCGTCAGGTAGGCGCCGAGCAGTGCCGAGAACAGCGCGACCAGGACCATCTCAGCCACCGCGATGCCGCTCAGGTGGCGCCGTGCATCGGCGATCACCTGCATTGGCACGCGCCACCGAGACGCCGAGCTCGACACGACCGAAGATATAGTCGCCCTCGGCGAGAGTCGACACCCACGTCGAAAACCCCATCGTGCGCATCTTGGAGACTCGCGTCCTGCACGAAAGGCCTTGCCAGCACCTCGGCGGCGCCGGCCTCGGACAGCACGCGGTCGGCGTCCTTGATGCGCACATAGACGATCTCCGGGGACTCCAGAGTGCGTTCGCGTCACGCTGTCGAGTCGTGCGAGATCGGTCGCAAGCACTGCATCGCGGGTCAGGTTGGCGATCGATTCGGCGCTGCTCTGGGCACGTAGCGTCAGCTCCTTTTCGTTCGATTCGCTCAGATAGTTCACACTGCTCCAGACCAGGATCAGCAGAAGACAGCCCTCGATCAGGGCGACACCGATAATGGTCTTGAGGCGAAACGACACGGCTTGGATTCCCTATTATTCACTGCCCAGGCGGGTCTCGATGTTCAGGGCGCGCACATCGTCCCAGTCCGTATTCTTGGCGGCCGCGAAGCCCTTGACCTTGAGCCCCTCGAGCGCCGGCAGCGCCCGGCCTCATCGTCGGCCATCGCGGTCAGCGCCTGGCGCACCGCGTCGACGGCATCCCGCGCAACCCGGGGATGAACCGCGATCGCGTGCGGCGTGTAGCCCGGCGTGGTCCACAGCACCCGCAGCTGTTCGCGCACAGCCGGATCGGTTGCCGTCAGCGTCCTTACGACACCACCACCAGCAGGATACAGGCCCCGCGCCACGCCCTTGTAGACCGAGTCATGCGACGACACGTACTGCACGCCGAAGTTGATCGCCAGCGCCTTGAGGTGTGCACGCGGCAGCACACTGGCCGCGAACGCCGCCGGCGCGGGAAAGGCCAGGGTTGCGCCTGTCCAGGTCCGCCAGCGTCTGCAATGCCGAGTCGTGACGGACGACCAGGATGCCCTGGATCAATTTGTCCTTCGGCCTTGGCCACCGCCTGGTAGCCATCGTCGCCACGGTTGAAGACGGTGAAGTGATAAGGGTTCATGTAGGCGAAATCGTATTCGCCGGCGGCGAGCCGCTGTTCGAAGGTCGGAATATCCGGTGCGGTGCGAAACACGAAGCGATACCCCGTGCGCTCCTGCAGGAGCTGCAATACCGGCCCCCAGCTCTTCAGCAGTTTGCTCGGCGCCTGTTGCGGCACGATGCCGAAGCTGAACGTCGGCGGCGCGCTCGCCATCGGATTGCGCCGCAACCGTCATCACCAATAGCAGGCCAGCCAGAAGGCTGATGACAATCCCAGACATACCGTGCTTCATGCTCAATTCCCCGATAGTTCGCGATATGGATAAAGGCATAGTCGCTGCAAACACCGGGCCAAAACCACCTGAGTACCGGTAAATCCCGCGAATGCGGCACCTTCTCAGGCGAGCACCGTCGCTTTTCGCAGGCTGCCTCGCAAAATGCAAAGCAATAAGCACCGTCGCGGCGTTTCTGACCGCTCAGTCTACCCGGACCAAAACCGCGTACCCGGTGGCCGCATGGCGCCCCGGGGCCAACCACCACAATGCCCTGAGCGCTGGCACGATTTTCGCAGGCATCACGTCACGGTCAACCAGGGAGTATTCCGCGTGCAATCAGCGAAGCAAGACACAGCTGCAGCCTCAACAGGAACGGACGATCGGCCGCTGCAGACCGTACTCGTGGTCGAAGACAGCAAGGTCGAGCAGGCACGAATGTTCGCGATGCTGAAGGGGTTCGGCTACCGCGTGCTCACCGCAGACAATGGTCACCAGGCACTCGAGATCCTGCGCAAAAACAGCATCGGGCTGATCCTGACTGACTGGCGTATGCCGGGAATCAGCGGGATCGACCTGTGCCGGGAGATCCGTGCCGATCCGGTTTTCGGGCAACCCTATCTTCTCCTGGTGACCGGCAGGAACACCAAGACGGACCTGGTCGCCGGCATGGATGCCGGTGCGGATGATTTCATTGCGAAACCCTTCAATGGCGAGGAATTGCGCGTGCGCGTGCAGGCCGGCGTGCGCATCCTGCAACTGCGCGAACAAAGCGAACAGCACAGTCAAGCATTGACCGCGGCGCTCGAGCGCGAGGCCGAGGCGAGCCGGGTGTTGCGGGAGGATCTGTCGATAGCGGCGCGCATGCAGCGCGAAGCACTGCCGACCGGCCCCAGCCCGTTCGCTCAGTTGCGGGTTGGCAGCCTGTTTCGTGCGGCGACCGGGGTCGCGGGGGACGGCTACGATTTTTTCCGCCTCGACAACCGGCACCTCGCGTTTTATCTGATCGATGTCGCAGGCCATGGCGTTGCCGCGGCCATGCTGTCGTTCACCATTTCGCGATTTCTCTCGCCCGAAACGGGTGCGATCGCGCTACGTGCAGAAAACACGGAAGGCGCATCCGACCCACAGCGAGTGTTACCGAACAATATCGTCACACCACACCAGGTGGTGCATGCCCTCAATCAGCGCTTTGTCGAAAAATCCGATTGCAAACACTATTTCACCATGGTCTACGGTGTATTGGATGTCGAAAGCGGGCTCGGCGAGATGTGCCAGGCTGGCCATCCCCATCCCCTGATCGTGGCCGACGAGAGCAAGGTACGGCGACTCGGCAAGGGCGGCTACCCGGTCGGTATGCTGCAGGAGGCCAGCTACGAGAGCGTCGGGATTCCGCCTCGGGCATCGGTGAGCGACTGGTTGTTTACTCCGATGGCATCACCGACAGTCCCGGCGCTGACGGTCGACCTTTCGGTGAGCAACGCCTGGCCAACCTGCTTGTGGGCATTCATGGGCCACCTCTGGCCGACGGTATCGAGCAGATCGATCAGCGCATACGGCAATGGCAGGGGGACACGGCGGGTGAAGACGACATCTCCATGCTGGCAATTGAGCGTCTGGCGGATCATGACCCCGCCGGTGCCAGTTGACGTGAGAGACATGCTGTTCAAAATTCCCATACTGGCCGGACAGATCCCCGATGCGGCTGAGCGGGTTGCGCATTTTGCGCATACGCAACGGCTGTGGCGAGGAAAGCGGCTTCCAGATCCAGGTCATGGTTGCCGAGGTGCTGAACAATATCGTCAGTCACGGTCTGGCACCGGACGCCGCAGGCTCGATCGCGTATCTATTGTGCGATCGCCGATAGCTGTCTCGAGGTCACGATCCTTGATGACGGCCGGCCGCTGCGCCGCCTGCCGGATGATCCCTTTCCGAGTGCGCAGGCCGAGAACGGACGTGGCTGGCCGATAATCCGCGAATGGTCGGACAAGATCGATTACCGGTCGTCACCCGGTCGAAATGTTCTCACGCTAAGCAGACGGGTGCGCTGAACCAACGCCCGCCGCACGCACCCCCGCCAGCCGGCCGATCTCGCCGCGGCCGGCGATCGACCGCCCCCTCCCACATCAGGCCCGAGCGAATTGGGCTGCAAATTGCGAAACGCTTTCCGCCCCATAGCCATACGCTGTCGCAATTTGCATCACCCCCACCACAAATAATCACAACCTATTGTTTTTATTGGTTGTTTTAAGATTTCATTTATTGGCACGCGAATTGAAAAGGGAGTCACAGGCTTCTTTTTTCCAGAGGTATACCCGTAATGAATCTGTCCAGCCAAACCCACGGCTCTGCGGAGCTCGTCTCCCTCCCCACTCGTCTCGTCATGGCGAACGCCCAGGAGGCAAGAACGGCCATGCGAAACCTGGTCGATAACGGCCGGACCCGTCTGATCCTTGATCTGCATGCCGTCGAATTTGTCGACTCCAGCGGCCTATCGGTGCTGGTTTCCGCGTTGAAGGCCGTGCAGCCCAAGGATGGCCGCGTGGTACTGCTCAGTCCGTCCAAAGGTGTTCGCTCGCTGATCGAGCTCACGCGTCTGCATCAGGTGTTCGAGATCTTCGAGGATCGCGAGGCCGCCATCCTCGCCCTCGACGGCAGCGAGGCTGCGGAATGAAGCGCTGCATAGGGCCATTGACCGCGCTCGGCGTATTGGCACTCGCGCTGATGACCGGCTGCACACCGCTGCATCTCGGCACGCTGCGCGACTGCCGGCAAACCAGGCAGACACCGCAATGCCGGCACATGCAGCAAGCCTTCGCAGCCATGCAGCCGCTTCCGACCACATGCCGGTCGCAGCGCTCCCGCGGTGGGCCGTCACCCCACCGCTGTCACCAGGAGACCAGCTACAGGTCGAAATCGAGGATGGCGAAGGCTTTAGCGGGCGTTACGCGATCGACATGGACGGCACACTGCGGTTACCCCACCTGCCGCCTGTTGCGGTTGCCGGAGGCAATACCGCAGGCGCCGCCGAACGGATCACCGCAGCACTGGTGAAGGCCGAATTCTTCAAGCCCCAACGGGTGTGGTCAGCGTACTCGTACATCAATGGTCGCACGTTCAGGTACATGTCGGCGGCGCGGTGTTCGACCCCGGCATGGTCTCGATCAATGTGCGCAGCCCCGAGGAGCGGGCGCTGCAGAAAGATCGTGCGGCCGGCGACTTCCCATCCGAACGAATGCTCGCGGCAGCGTTGCGTGCGGCCGGAGGGATCCGGCCCGATGCCGCAATCGAGCGGATCCAACTCGTTCGCGACGGCAAGACACTCGAGGTCAGCTATGCAGGCCTGATGCAGGGCAGGCGCATTCCCACCATCCCGCTGATGAGCGGTGACACCATCGTGGTGCCGAGTTCCGACCGCTTCGATCCGGCCCTGGTTGCGCTCTCCGCCATCACCCCTCCCGGTATCCGGGTGTTTCTCTCCAACCTGACGGTACCGGCCAGCGGCAACGCGCTGTCTGCGGTGAGCAAAGACGCCTCGAGCCTGCCTTACGGTTCGCGTCTGCTGACCGCCGCATTTGCCGCAAATTGCGTCGGTGGCGTCAACAGCACCAATGCCGCACGTCACGCGGTCCTCGTCAGAACCGACCCGATAAGCGGCCTTGAGGAGTCCCTCGATCGCCCGATCCACCAACTCTTGCGCACGCCCCACCGTGACGACATCAATCCGCTGGTGATGCCGAACGACGCAATATCCTGCTATGACTCCGGGATAACGAACCTGCGTGATATCGCGCGCAGCGTGGTCGAGATTCTGCTGCCATTGAGCTTGCTATGAATCAGCCACAGTCAATACCATGGACACCGGCGGATGCCGGGCACGCAGGCGCCGGCGAACAGGGGCCCAAGACATCGGGCTGTCGCGCCTGCTCAGCCACGGCAGCAGCCTGCCGCGCCCGCGCCGACTGGCGCTGTACCTGGGCGTCGCACTGGCCGTACTGACCGCGATCTGGACACCGGTCGGCCTGTTCCTGGTTCTCAAGCCGCACTCCTACACGAGTACCTGGGCACTGATCCTGCCAGGTTCGGGTGCCGGACACGCTGTCTCGCTGGAAAGCGTTGGTCAGGCCTCTGCGACGGTCAGTTCACCGTATACCAGCCACTCGGTCGACCCCAAGGTTAACTACAAGGCGGTCGCAGAGAGTGACCCGGTGTTGGCCACGGCGGCCGCTTCACTTGGCATGCCGGTTGAGGAATTCGGCAAGCCGCGCATCAAGTTGGTCGACCAGACCGCACTGATGGATTTTCGCGTCTCGGGACAGACCGCACGGCAGGCCCATGCCAAATCCACCGCGCTTTACGACGCGCTACAGGCCGAACTCGATCGGCTGCGCAGCGATGAATTGCGGCGGCGCGAGGCCGGTACCAGCGACATGCTGGCCGGCTTCAGCGGGAAACTGCATGAGGCACAGCAGCGCATCCTCGAATACCAGGCGCAGGCGCAAGTCGTTTCGATCGAGCAGTTCAACGAACTCACCCTCAACCTGGAGCGCATGCGCAGCAGCGTGCGCGCGCTCAAGGCGGAGCGTGCCGGACTCATCGGCCAGACCGGCGCATTGCGCGAGGCGCTGCGGACCAGCCCTGCGACAGCCACTGCGCTTCTCGATCTGCAGCAGGATCCGTTGTTTCGACAGCTCGCAAAGCAGTGGGCCGAGGCCTCGGCACGGCTGACCAGTCACCGGGCGCGCTGGGGGGAAAAGCATGAGAAGGTGGTCAACGCCAGGGATGAAGAAAGGGTGCTGTACGGTGCCCTGAGTGCACGAGCACGCGCACTTGCCCCCGACATCGACGCCACTACGGCACAACTGCTTGCCCAGGGCAGCTCCGAGCCCGACCTGTACCGCCGGCTGGTTGAAT
>CAVRBK010000090.1:0-13925 GCA_963719025.1 uncultured Gammaproteobacteria bacterium
CGTCGGCCTGTTGGCCACCTCCGTCGTCATTGCAGATACCTTCGTGTTTACCGCGATACCCGATCAGGATGAGGCCCAACTGCGTGAACGTTTTGACAAGGTTGCCACTTACCTGACCGAGACATTGGGCGTCGAGACGCGCTACGTGCCGGTCAAGTCCTACGCCGCGGCTGTTACGGCATTCCGCAACGACCAGGTTCAGCTGGCCTGGTTCGGTGGCCTGTCGGGGGTGCGTGCACGACTGCTGGTCGAGGGCTCGGAGGCGATCGCCCAGGGCGTGGAGGATCCGAATTTCCAGACCTACTTCATCGCGCATGCAAGCACCGGTCTGACCGCATCGGATGATTTTCCTGCGGGCATTGCCGACAAGGTCTTCACCTTCGGGTCGAAGGGTTCGACGTCCGGCAGGTTGATGCCGGAGTTCCATATCCGCCAGTACTTCGGCAAGGGACCCGATGAGGTGTTTACCAAGGTCGGTTTCAGCGGCAATCATTCGAAGACCATCGCGCTGGTACAGAGTGGTGCGTACCAGGTCGGCGCTGTGAACTTCAAGGTCTGGGAACGCGGTCTGAAGGACGGCACGGTCGATCCGAGCAAGGTCTCGGTGATCTGGAAGACGCCGCCCTATCCGGACTACCAGTGGTCGATTCGCGGCGACGTCGATGCCCGCTGGGGTGCCGGTTTCAAGGACAAGGTGCAGGCCGCGCTGTTGGATATGCGCGATCCGGACCTGTTGGCGTCGTTCCCGCGCAGCGGGTTTATCGCCGCCTCGAATGCCGATTTTCAACCGATCCTCGAGACAGCTCGCGCGATCAAGCTGATCGATTGACGCGTTCGTGCTGCTGCAACTGGTCAATGAGGACCTCGGTTACGACCGGGGCCTCGTGTTGCGCGGCGTATCGATAGCCATACAGGCAGGGGACCGGATTGCGCTTGTCGGTGAGAGCGGTGCCGGCAAATCAACGCTGCTGACCGCGATCCAGGCGCGCCTGCAGGAGCAGGCCGCCCTGGTGCCGCAGAATCCGGGGTTGGTCGGATCGCTGAGCGTGTTCCACAACATCTACATGGGGCGGCTGCATCGGCATCCGACCTGGTACAACCTGCTCAATCTGGCGTGGCCCAGAAAGCGCGAGATTGCAGCGATCCGGCCGTTGCTGCAGCGGCTTGGCCTCGAGGAAAAGCTGTTTGAACCTGCCGGCGCACTGTCCGGTGGGCAACAGCAGCGCGTGGGGGTGTGTCGTGCGATACACCAGGGCGGTGCGCTGGTGCTCGGAGACGAGCCGGTGTCCGCGGTTGACAGTCACCAGGCGCGTACGGTCCTGGATGCCCTGCATGAACATTTCGAGACCGTTGTTCTGGCGATGCACGATGTTGACTTGGCGCTGCGCTACGCGTCGCGCATCATCGGCCTGAAGGACGGCGGCATCGCGCTGGACCGGCCAACCGCCGGCCTCGGCGCATCCGATCTCGATTTCCTCTACCAAGTCAGTGATGACGCGCGCGCCTGAGCCCGGCGAAAGCCCCCGGGCCCGCTACTCCCGGGCCGTCATTGTCAGTTTTGCGTTCGTCGCGGTCGCGGCCTTCTGTCTGCTGTTCGCCGATGTCTCGGTCACCACGCTCGATCCATGGTCGGAACTCGGGCGCATGCTCTGGGGGGTGCTGACGCCAGATTTTCTCGATGTGCAGACGCTTGGCACGGCAATCGTGCAGACCATCGCCTTCGCCCTCGTTGGCGTTGCGTTGGCAGCCGTGGCCGGCTTCGTCCTGGCGCAGTTCTTTCACGTCGGCCCGGTGCGCTGGGCCTGCGCAATCGCCCGGTCCATCCACGAGTTGTTCTGGGCGCTGATCTTTCTGCAGATGTTCGGCCTGTCGCCGTTGACCGGCGTACTGGCCATCGCGATCCCGTATGCCGGCATCTGCGCCAAGGTGTATGCCGAGACGCTGGAGGAGGCGCCGTCTGCAGCGCTGAAGGTGTTGCCGGGCGGCGTGTCGACGATTTCGACCTTCTTCTTCGTGCGGCTGCCGGATGCCTGGGTGCACATCAAGAACTACACGTTTTACCGCTTCGAATGCGGCCTGCGTTCGAGCGCTGTGCTCGGCTTCGTCGGCCTGCCAACACTCGGCTACTACCTGGAGACGGCCTTCAGCGAGGGCAATTACTCCGAGGCGGCCGCACTGCTGATCATCTTCTACGTGATCATCGCGACCCTGCGGGTGTGGATGAAGCCCAAACTGCTGGGTATCTACCTGCTGGTGGCGCCTTTTCTGTTGGCGGGGACATCCGACATCCGCTTGGACAACATCCTCCGGTTTCTCACCGAGGACATCGTGCCCGCACCGTTGCGCGACGCCAATCTGCTCGATCCGCAATCCTGGTCGGAATTCGCCGAGTGGATCTCGATGCTGCTCACAGATCAGGCATTGCCCGGTATCGTCGCGACAGTGCTGCTGACCCAGATCGCCCTGGTGGCGACGGCATTTCTGGCCCTGGCCTTCTTCCCGCTGATCTCGACGCAGTTCTTCGGGCGCATCGGCCGTGGCGTCGGTCATCTGTTCCTGGTGGTGGCGCGTTCGACCCCCGAGTTCATCCTGGTGTACATCTTTCTGCAGCTGTGGGGTCCGTCGATGCTGCCGGCGATCGTCGCACTGGCGCTGCACAATGGCGCGATCATCGGGCACCTGCTCGGACGCTACAGCGACGAGATCCGTCTGCGCCCGGACAGTTCGAGCGGCGTGAATCGTTACGCGTTCGAGATCGTGCCGCGGATGTACGGCCAGTTCCTGGCGTTCCTGTTCTATCGCTGGGAGGTCATCATGCGCGAGACAGCGATACTCGGCGTGCTTGGTATCGCGACACTGGGTTTCTACATCGACAGCGCGATCGCCGACATACGGCTGGATCGCGTTATGTTGCTGATTCTGATCACCGCGATGCTCAATCTGGGCATCGACAGCCTGTCGCGGCTGATCCGTTCACGTCTGAGGCTCAGTACGCGGGTCGAATCCTGCCAGGGGTAAGTGCCGCTTACCTGGCCCGGTCCTGACCCCAGATCTTGGCCACCGCACGGTCACTGCCAAGCAGTGCAACGATCAGGCAAACCGCGGCAACCGCTGAGAAAACCAGTACCGGGATCAGAAAGCCCACCCCCGAGGTTCCGCCGGAAAGGTACAGCGATACGCCGCACAACAGCGCGAACAGTGCGCCGACGGCGGCCAGGATCTGTCGATGCATGGGCTTGTAGTTGTACGGCCCGTCACCCTGCTCGAAGTAGCGCAGGACAAACCAGAAAAATTTTTTAAGCGATGTCATCCCCGGATGCTCCTACGGGACGTGGCGGCATGCAAGGACCAGTAAAATCCGGGTCTGTCGAATCGACGACAGGGTGCTGCATCGAGGATGTGGGAAGGCAAGGCTTGTTACCGTGGGTCAGGCAGTGAAGCCCTCGAGCACGATCTTGCCGATGGCCGTGCCACTCTCGATATCGCGATGTGCCCTGCGCAGGTTTTGCGCACAGATGGCGCCATAGTTGGCGCCCACCGTAGTGCGGATATCTCCCGCATCGATCAGTTCGGCGACCCGATTCAGCAGGTCTCTCTGCCGGGTCATGTCGTCGGTTTCGAACATCGAGCGGGTAAACATCAGTTCCCAGTGCAGGGAGAGGGATTTCTGCTTGAGCTTGCGGATATCCAGCAGTGTCTGCGGGTCGTCGATGAGCGCGAATTTGCCCTGCGGTGCCAGCGCCTCGATCAACTGCTCGAAGTGATCGTCGGTGTGGTTGAGGCTGATCACGTGGGTGACGCTGTCGATGCCAACGCGCGAAAGCTCTGCAGAGAACGATTCATTGTGGTTGATGACGTGGTCCGCACCGAGGTCTTTTACCCATGCCTGGCTCTGCGGGCGCGATGCGGTGGCAATCACGGTGGCATTGGTCAGGCGCCTGGCCAGCTGTATCAGTATCGAGCCGACGCCGCCGGCCGCACCGACGATCAGCAGGCGTGGAGCGGGGCCGTCGGCAGCTTGCGCTACCTGGGGGAGGTTGAGCCGGTCGAACAGGAGTTCCCAGGCGGTGATGGCCGTCAGTGGAATCGCGGCGGCCTCGGCATCGGACAGGCTGGTGGGGCGTCTGCCGACGATGCGTTCATCCACCAGGTGGTATTCCGCGTTGGCGCCCGGTCGGGTGATATCACCGGCATACCACACGGCGTCGCCAGGTCTGTAGGTGGTGCATTGTTCACCCACCGCGATCACTTCGCCGACCGCGTCCCAGCCGAGTACCTGGTGAGTATCGCCGGTCCCGGGCGAACGGCTTCTTATCTTGGTGTCGACCGGGTTGACCGAAATGGCCTTTACCCCGACCAGCAGGTCGGTGCCGGACGGTGAGGGACGATCGATCTCGATGTCCTCCAGGGCATCTGCGGCCGTACCTTGCTCGGTGGCGAGGAAACCGATGGCTTTCATGGCTGCGTTCCTTTCTTGCTGAGCATGATGTTGTTGGGTGTCAGTCGACGTTTGGTAACGGCTCTTTCCGCACGTCCGTTGCCTGCAGGGACTCGGCGTTGCTGTGCTGGCCGGTACCCGAGTATGCGCCTTAACATGCGATCTGAGCTTGTGCGACACACCGCGGAAGGCCGCCGATCGGGGCTCGCGGGTCCGCCTGGCATAGCCGCAGACGCACAATTCCCGGATGAATGACGCGACAACAGGGAAAGCGTCCTGTTGTCGCGCCGCCGGGGTCTTGTCTTACGACAATTCCAGGCCTGCTCAGTAGATCGGGATGTTCGCGTATCCCTGCGCCTGATAGCCGGTCAGGGAGACAAAGGTATTGCCGACCGGCTTGATGCCGTCGAGCAGGGAGCCGTTGTCGACCTTGAACAGCCGGGTGGCCACCGAGCAGGCCTCCATGCGCACACCCTGGTCCTGCAGATCGGCAAGTTGTTCGGCGATGCGGTCGAGGTGGTCGAAATCGGTCAGATCCATCTGCTCGCGATCCTTCGAGATCAGGCGAACGGAAAGCCCACGAAACGCCAGGATCACATCCGGCTCGACACCCTGGCGACGCAGGTCGTCAACGGTCTCGCGGATCACTGCCAGGTACAGGGTCATCTTCTTCGCATCGGTCATGTTGATGTCGAACAGCACTTTGCCTTTGTCGACACCACGCAGGGCATCGGCGTCATCCGGCCTGGGGCCGGCAAACAAGGCCTGCGTGGCGAGCAGGGTCAGCAGCAGCAAGGACAGCTGGGCGAGCTTTTTCATACGGGGTTCTCCTGTTAAGAAACGAACGTTCGTTCGGTTTTGAGGCAAAAAATTCAGACGCGTATGGCGCGCCATGCACAGTCAACGACCTCGTCGAGATGCTCGGATAGCGGACGGTCGAGCGCCCGGTCCAGTTGCAGATTCATCATCCGCAGCGCCCCGCCAAACATGGCCGACGCCGCAACCCACGAGTTCATCTGTCTGACCTCGCCGTTGCGCATGCCATCGTCAACCACCTGGCGCATGAACCGGAAGGGTTGCGAGGAACAGATCGGTGGTTCGTCCGGCAGGTACTCCCGGTGCTGGGCGAGCAGGATGAACTGCATCATCCGCGGTTCCTGTTCGGTCAACTCAAACAGTCCGGCGATAATCGCGCGACTCTGCGCCAGGCACCCGGATTCGCCGGCACAACTGGCGCTGACGGTGGCCTGCATGCGCGAAACCAGGCGGTCGTAGAGTGACTTGGCCAAGGTCTCCTTGTTGCCGAAGTGGTGGTAGATGGCGCCGATACTGACCCCGGCGGCACGCCGAATATCGTGGATCGAGGTGTTGAAATAGCCGTGTTCCGAGAACAGCGTCAGGGCGGTATCCAGGACCTGGTCGCGCAGTGCGGTGCCGCGCCGGCGGGTGGTGGCTTCTGTGCTTTCCATGGCACAACCATACCGAACGTTCGTTCTGTATGGCAAGTTGTTATGCCGCCGGGGCAGGGTCGTCCCGGCTGGCCCGGTGCCGGGTCAATTGAAATGGCGCTGATCGATCTCCTGCAGCCGCGCCGCATACCTGCCGTTGACTTCCCGCAGGGCCCGTTTGAAGTGCCCGCGCAGCGATGTCTTCAGGTGCGGGAGCACCGCCTTTTGCGGCAGGCCTTTGAGCGCTGTGAATATGGCCAGGGCGTAGGTGATGTCGTGCTGTGACACGTAGGCCTGCCGCCGCACGACGGGACCGCCACAGCATCCCCCCTTGGGTAGAACCAGGGCGGTATTGGCGAACATCAGGCCAAATCCAAGAAATACCGCCAGGATCTCGGTGACATGCGGCCAGTTCTCGGTGCCGCCCGGCGGTGCGTCGCTGGCCGAGGTGCCGAGGTGGTGGGCGAGGGTATGGGCGAACACCGCGATCATCGCCTCGGGGTTGTTCAGGTACTCGGGCTCGTAGCTGAGGGTCAGGCTGGCCGGAGCGATGTCCGCCGCCGCGACGGCCCGCGACCCTCGCGGTCCGGCAATCATGCGTGCCTCGGTTGCGGGCTGCAGGACGCAGTTGTCCGGTGGCAGCAATTGCAGCGGCCAATGCGCCATGCCTGCATAGGTAACCACCCGCTCGAAGATCAGGTTTGCCATCTCCTCGGGACTGCTTGCCCTGCCGGGAAAGTGCTGGTTGGAGGGTGTGACCAGCACGGTCTCATCGCGGAACATCGCGGGATCGAAATTTCGCAGGGCCCAGTCGTAGACATCGAACATCCAGCCAGCATAGGCCTCGTCCAACAACGGACGGCGATCCATCAAACCAAACAGCATCGGCAAAACCTCGTATTTCCCCCTTCAGTTAGAGAAAGGGGCTATCGGTGGACCCGTCATTGGCGGGTCCGGGCGGATAAACCTAACGGTTCTGTCCGCCATTGGAAACAGCGCGCCGGGCTGACGATACGGCTGCAGTCGCAAAACCCTCGGCCAGAACGCCGGTGGTTGACGATCTTCAATGACGCTGGCCGCTAAATCCTTACAATTTTACTCAAGTATTTAATCTGGCTGAGAGAAATGTGGCAATGGAACCAACAACGAACAAACCGCGGCGCCTGGAGAATTTTCCGATCTCGTTCTTCGCCATGGTGATGGGTATCGCCGGCCTGGCCATCGCATGGGAAAAGGCGCAGCACCTGGCCGGCGTCGATCTGCGGATCAACGGTCTGATGGTGGGCATCACCACGCTGGTGTTCGGCGTTCTGATGGTGCTGTATCTCGCCAAGCTGGTGCGCTTCCGGGCGGCCGTGATCGGCGAGTTGCGCCATCCGGTGAAACTGAACTTCTTCCCAACCATCTCGATCAGCCTGCTGTTGCTGGCGATCGCGTTTCTGCCCCTGGCGGAGGCGGTCAGTCGGCCACTCTGGTGGCTGGGTGCAGGGTTGCATCTTCTGTCGACGCTTTACGTGGTCAACGTGTGGATGCATCACGAACACTTCGAGGTGCAGCACATGAACCCGGCATGGTTCATTCCGGCAGTCGGCAACGTGCTGGTGCCTATTGCCGGTATCCCGCTCGGCTATGTCGATGTCTCGTGGTTCTTCTTCAGTGTCGGCATGCTGTTCTGGATCGTTCTGATGACGATTCTGTTCAACCGCGTGCTGTTTCACCATCCGATCGACGAGAAGCTGATGCCGACGCTGTTCATCCTGATCGCGCCACCCGCGGTTGGCTTCATCGCCTATATGCGATTTGGCGGCGAACTGGATGGCTTTGCCCGCATGCTGTACTTCAGCGGGCTTTTCCTGACCCTGCTGCTGTTCACCCAGGCGCCACGGTTTTTTCGCCTGAGCTTCTTTCTATCCTGGTGGGCCTACTCGTTCCCGCTGGCCGCGATCAGCATTGCCAGCATGCGCATGTACGAGGCCACGTCTTCGCTGACCTATGCGTGGATTGGCGGCGGATTGCTGCTGTTGCTGACCCTGGTGGTGCTGTTGCTGATCGTGCGCACCGCCAATGCGGTGATCAACCGTCGGATCTGCGTACCGGGTCACTGAGCCGTGACCATTCTGGCCGGTGACGGGTTCGACCGGCCCGTCGTTCGAGCTACTCAGAATTCAAACTTGTTAATTGGAGAGCTGTAATGAAACAGACCTTGCTGCAGGAAAAATACCCCGTCTACATCCTCGAAGTGAGCAAGGACGAGACCCCGTTCAACGACCTCAACGAGGTGACGACGCATTTCAAGGGGCTGATCGATGCGCACAA
The DNA here is from genome assembly GCA_963719025.1 of uncultured Gammaproteobacteria bacterium. Taxonomy (GTDB): domain Bacteria; phylum Pseudomonadota; class Gammaproteobacteria; order Chromatiales; family Chromatiaceae; genus Thiosocius. Next base: position 8,203 of record CAVRBK010000090.1, read on the forward strand.
GGTGGCGCGCCATATCGCCGATTTCGATCACCATGCGCATACCGCTGCGCTGGAAGACGGGCACATTGAAGAGGGCATGGTTGGCGCGCAGAACATTGTGTTCTGTTTTGGCACGCACCTGCCGAAGGCCGAGATGCTGGCTGTGCGGCCGCGATCGATCGGTGTTGCCGAATACGATGACCGCTTCGTGATCTCGTTCCTCGAGGCGCCGATGCCGATGGCCAACGAGGCGATGGAGAAATGGGCCAAATCCGTGGCCCACTAGGGCCTGCTGGTTTGGTGGGTCCCGGTTCATGCATCGGGACCCTGGTGTTTTGTCCCTGCCTGACCTGGATCCGCTACAGCATCAGCTCTTGCGGTCGCACCAGCAGCAATATGCGCCAATGCGCAGTGGCTGGATGCGTGCGACGACTTCCGCCGGCAGCAGCTTCTGCCGCATGCACACGCATACCCAGGACATGAGGCGAAGGTAAAGCGACGCCTTTCCGAGACTCTGCAACATTTCCTTCATCCCCGTAACGCTGAATGGGTGGCGGTACCACCGGGTGGCCGACCGCCGACAGTGAGATATCTAGCGAATTACATGCCAACCGCGCCATGCCTGGCAGGATTCTTGCTGTGTCCCGCATAGCAATACACGCCTCCGGTGCCTGCCGGGCAGGGGCCCGGCGCACCGGGAACTGCCTGGCTGGCCCAGTCGGCCCGGGCGCCGGCCGGGTGTGAAGTACCTGTAAACCAATCAATTTAAAGGGAGTAGTTCATGGATCTCATCAACACGCTGGTGTCGAATCTTGGTGTTTCGGAAGAGCAGGCCAAAGGCGGAGCCGGCATGCTGTTCCGGCTCGCCCAGGAAAAGCTGAGTGGCGACCAGTTCCAGCAGGTCGCTGAAAAGGTGTCGGGTATGGACGACATGATTGCCGCTGCACCCGAAGCCGCCGGTGGCGGCATGTTGGGCAAGCTCGGCGGCATGATGTCCTCGTTCGGTGGCGATTCGATGCAGATCGGTGCGCTTGCAGGCCTGGCAGGCGGCTTCAAAAAGCTCGACATCGATGCCGGCATGGTCGGCAAGTTTGTTACGGTGGTCATCGGCTATGTGCGCGAGCAGGGCGGCGAGAGTGTCGGCAACCTGCTGGACGGCGTTATGTCCTCGGACTGATCGGCCGGGTTTACGAAACGAAACGCCTCGGGGCAGATCCCGCCACCGGTCCGTAACGGACCGGTGGCCCTCTGCGCGCCAGCTACAGCGTCGAGTAGTACCCGGCCAGCTGGCGGATCTCGTCGTCGCTGAGGCGGCGGGCGAACTGTGACATCGATGCATTGCGTCGTTGCGGCATTTGCCCGTACTGTACATCTGCACGGTGCGTGCAAAGGCTCGTGTCGACTGTGCGCCTGCCGCGGTTTCAATGCTGGCGCGACATGGTCTGTGCCAGCGTCGCCATCAGGTGGCTGCTGCGGTCCTTGGCATGTAGTCCTGTTTCTCCAACCCCGACTTCTGCAGGGCGAAAGCCTTGCGAATTGTCATGTTGTGCCGGATCGGTATCGTGGTCTCTTGTTCGTGTCGCAGCGACTGTTCCGCCGTCTCGTCGAATTCGCAAACCATCACGGGAGTACTCGATGCTCAAACGCATTTTGCTGGTCACACTTTGCTGGCTGGGCTGCGCAACCGTCGGCTCTGCCACCCCGCTCGGGTCGGGCGATGTGTTTCCGTCGACAACGCTGCCCGATCAACACGGCGAGTCAGCAACGATCGGCGCCGACACGGCAGTCGTGCTGTTCGCTGCCGACAAGGTGGCTTCCGAGCTTTTGAACGGGTTTCTGGAAAAACAGCCGGACGGGTTTCTGACCAGGCACAGGGCGGTCTATGTCGCCGATATCAGCGAAATGCCGTCGATGATCACGCGCCTGTTCGCATTGCCGAAGATGCGCAAGCGACCGTATCGGATCCTGCTCGCCAGTGAACCCGGGCCGCTCTCTTTCCTGCCGCGTAGCGAGGCGATGGTCACGGCGATTCGCCTGGATGGCGGGCGTGTCGTCGATGTCCGTTTTTTCCAATCAGAGGCCGGGTTGGCCTTGGCCTTTTGACTTCGCCGGTCCGCTTGATTTATTGAAACGTCGGAAAATCCAACCAAGGAGTTTGTTGTGAGAAAAAGTTTGATCTTGTTATTGCCCATTGCCCTGTCAGCGCTTGGTGGCTGCGGCAGTGAACAATCGGCCCAACAGCAGGCGGGCACGTCGGCGCAACAGTCCTCGAGCACCGCGCCGGTGACGAACGGCGTCGACAAGAATGCCCTGGTTGCGGAGGCGAAAGAGGCGGTGATGGCGCTGGCCGGTCCGCTTCAGACACAGTTGCAGGCAGCGATGCAGGCGGGTGGTCCGGCCAGTGCCGTCGAGGTCTGTCACAAGATTGCGCCGGCAATGGCACGCGGGGTGTCGGCCGACAAGGGCGTTGAGATCACCCGGGTCAGCCTGAAGAACCGCAACCCGGTGATGGGCCTGCCGAACGACTGGCAGACCGCGGTGCTGGAGGACTTCGAAGCACGCAAACTCGCGGGTGAAGACGCGAAGACGATCAGCTACGCCGAAGTTGTCGATAATCAGTTCCGCTTCATGAAGGCTGTGCCCACGGCCGCGGTATGCCTGAATTGTCACGGCACCGACATCAAACCGGCCGTCGCCACGATGATCGAACAGTGGTACCCCGACGACAAGGCCACCGGATTCAAAGAGGGTGACATCCGCGGTGCCTTTGTTGTCACCAAGGCCATCGCGCAATAGCAACGGAAATGCGTCCGTGGGGTAGATGGGAGTGTGACCATCGATAGGGAGATGCTGCGACATTTCGCCAGGTAGCAAAGAAGCGTTTGCCGCTCATACGGCAAGCGTTTTTTTGCTGTCGAGGCGGGATACCGGCCAGCGCTCCGTTTGTGCCGGGGAGCCGTATTGCGTAGGGCGGTGGTCGCGGGATAACCGTCCTCAAAAACGACGTGATCCGCGGGTTATCTTCCCTGCGTTCTGCGGGGGCAATGACACTTATGCCTGCGTACTTCGAGGTCTCTGCAATCGGCTCGTCAGCATGCCGTCGAATCCGGCAACCAGTTGATTGCTTCAAGCTATCGATATACTACTGACAATCAATTGGCTGTTTCTTCGGCAGGGGTCTATAACCTCAGGCACATACCCGTGTTCAGTCGTATTCACGACAGGAGAGGCTGCCATGTCCGAGAACAAATGCCCGTTCCATCACGCCGCCGGCGGCGGCAAGTCCAACCGGGACTGGTGGCCAAACCAGTTGCGCCTCGAGATCCTGCGCCAGCATTCCGCCAAGTCCAACCCGATGGAAGAAGACTTCGACTACGCCGAGGCGTTCAAGAGCCTCGACCTCGATGCGCTGAAGAAAGACCTGCAGGCTCTGATGACCGATTCGCAGGACTGGTGGCCGGCGGATTACGGTCACTACGGTCCGTTCTTCATCCGCATGGCCTGGCACAGCGCCGGCACCTACCGCACCGGCGACGGCCGCGGCGGCGCCGGCACCGGCAACCAGCGCTTTGCGCCGATCAACAGCTGGCCGGACAACGTCAACCTCGACAAGGCGCGCCGCCTGCTGTGGCCGATCAAGCAGAAGTACGGGCGGAAGATCTCCTGGGCCGACCTGATCATCCTCACCGGCAACGTCGCGCTGGAGTCGATGGGCTTCAAGACCTTCGGTTTCGCCGGCGGTCGCGAGGACATCTGGGAGCCGGAAAAGGATATCTACTGGGGCAACGAGGAAACCTGGCTGGATGACAAACGCTATTCCGGCGATCACGAGCATCTCGAAAATCCGCTCGCCGCCGTGCAGATGGGCCTGATCTACGTGAACCCGGAAGGCCCGAATGGCGAGCCGGATCCGATCGCCTCCGGCCGGGACGTGCGCGAGACGTTCGCGCGCATGGCAATGAACGACGAGGAGACGGTTGCGCTCACCTGCGGCGGGCACACCTTTGGCAAATGCCACGGTGCCGGCGATGCGGCGCTGGTCGGACCTGAGCCCGAGGCGGCCGGTATCGCACGAGCAGGGCCTGGGCTGGAAGAGCAGCCATGGCAGCGGCAAGGGCGGCGACCAGATCGGCAGCGGCCTGGAAGGCGCCTGGACGCCGACCCCGACGCAGTGGGACAACAGCTATCTGGATATGCTGTTCGGCAACGAGTGGGAGCTGACGCAAGAGCCCGGCAGGCGCCTGGCAGTGGACGCCGAAGGCCGCGACCGACAGCAACCAGGCACCGGCCGCCGACGATGCGTCGAAGCGGGTGCCGATCATCATGACGACCGCGGACATGTCGATGCGCATGGATCCGGCCTACGAACCGATTGCGCGGCGTTTCCACGAGAATCCGGATGAGTTCGCCGACGCCTTTGCCCGCGCCTGGTTCAAGCTGACCCACCGCGACATGGGGCCTCGCGCGCGCTATCTCGGCCCGGAAGTGCCGGCGGAGGAACTGGTCTGGCAGGACCCGATCCCGGCGGTCGATCACGAACTGATCGATGACAACGATGTCGCCGGCCTGAAGGCCAGGATCCTCGATTCCGGGCTGACGGTCGCCGAGCTGGTTTCGACCGCCTGGGCATCCGCCTCGACGTTTCGCGGCTCCGACATGCGCGGCGGTGCCAACGGTGCGCGCATCCGTCTGGCGCCGCAGAAGGATTGGGAGGTCAATCAGCCGGATCAACTGGCGAAGGTGCTGCAGGACCTCGAGGGTATCCAGGGTGATTTCAACAGCGCGCAGGCGGGCGGCAAGAAGGTGTCGCTGGCCGACCTGATCGTGCTGGCCGGCTGCGCAGGCGTCGAGCAGGCGGCGAAGAATGCCGGTCACGATGTGACGGTGCCGTTCACGCCGGGTCGCATGGATGCCTCGCAGGAACAGACCGATGTCGAGGCCTTCGACGTGCTCGAACCGATCGCCGATGGCTTCCGCAACTACCAGAAGGCCAGGTACACGGTCTCGGCCGAGGAACTGCTGGTCGACAAGGCGCAGTTGCTGACGCTGACCCCGCCCGAGATGACGGTGCTGGTCGGCGGCATGCGCGTGCTGAATACCAATGTCGGCCAGACCAGGCACGGGGTGTTCACCGACCGGCCGGAGGCGCTGACCAACGACTTCTTCGTCAACCTGCTCGATATGGGCACGACCTGGAAGGCGGTCTCGGCAGAGGAAGACCTGTTCGAAGGCAGCGATCGCAAGACGGGCGAAGCTGAAGTGGACCGGCACCCGTGTCGACCTGGTCTTCGGTTCGAACTCCCAGCTGCGCGCCCTGGCCGAGGTCTATGCCACCGACGACGCGCAGGAGAAGTTTGTCCATGACTTCGTGGCGGCCTGGAACAAGGTGATGAACCTGGATCGCTTCGATCTCGCGTGATCCTCCCGATCCCGGGTCCGAATGGCCCGGGGTGATGCATGGCCTGGTTGTGATCACCGGCCCGGCCTCGACAGGCGGAACTGGAAAGCCGCGCTCCCGTCCGGTAATCCCCTGCGATATCAGGATGATCGCGGCGGATGGCTGGATTTCTCAGTAGGTGGAAATAAACGACTATCGCGCCTTTGTCGCGGCAAAGGCCGACGGCGACCCGAGGCCGTGAGGCTGGGCCCCGCCCGGGTAGCGGCCGACCGGCCGGCTCAGGTCGATCAGATTGCCGTCCCGCGGCGCTTTTCCGACAGATTGGCCAGGCAGCGCGGACCGGCTG
>CAVRBK010000091.1:0-18279 GCA_963719025.1 uncultured Gammaproteobacteria bacterium
CATGCCACGGTGACTGTGGATTCTCGCCCGCGCGGGAAACGAGGTGCCGCCGGAAACCCAGAAACCGCGAACACGAATCCAGAAGCCGTCATTCCGGTCGACGCGCAGCGGCGGGCCGGAATCCAGGGATCAGCGCGCCATGGCCATGGTCGCCCGCCTGCGCGGGAACAGAACCACGGCCAGGGATCCCGGCCCAGAGCGATGCTGCCGATCAGTCGATCAGTTCCCCGTCGATCACCGCACCCTCCTCATCGAGGTCAACGTTGCTGCCGCGCGAAAAGGTCAGGCCATCGCCGGCGACATTGACGTGAATGACATCGCCCACACCGAATACCCCGGCCAGGATTTCCTGCGCCAACGGATTCTCCAACTGCTGCTGGATCGCCCGCTTGAGCGGCCGCGCGCCGTATACCGGGTCGAACCCGGCCTCACCGAGACGGTCCAGTGCACCGTGACTGACCTCCAGCCCCATGTCGCGTTCCTGCAGGCGCTCCCGCAGGTAGCCGACCTGGATACCGGTGATCACGCGGATCTGTTCACGACCCAGCGGATGGAATACCACCGCCTCGTCCACCCGGTTGATGAACTCGGGCCGGAAGTGTTGACCGACAACCTCCATCACGGCCGCCTTCATGTCCTCGTACCGTTCCTCGGTCGCCATGGTCTGGATCAGGTCCGACCCCAGGTTGGAGGTCATGACGATTACCGTGTTGCGGAAATCGACCGTGCGTCCCTGGCCATCGGTCAGGCGACCGTCGTCGAGTACCTGCAGCAGCACGTTGAACACATCCGGATGGGCCTTCTCCACCTCGTCCATCAGGATCACGCTGTAAGGCCGGCGGCGCACCGCCTCGGTCAGGTATCCGCCCTCTTCGTAACCCACGTAGCCGGGAGGCGCACCGATCAGGCGTGCAACCGAGTGTTTCTCCATGAACTCGGACATATCGATCCGCACCATGGCCTCTTCGGTATCGAACAGGAACTCCGCCAGCGCCTTGCACAGTTCGGTCTTGCCCACGCCGGTGGGCCCAAGGAACAGGAACGAGCCGTTGGGCCGGTTCGGATCGGACAGACCCGCGCGCGAGCGGCGGATGGCGTTGGACACCGCCGCCACCGCCTCGTCCTGGCCGACCACGCGCGCAGCCAGCACCGATTCCATCTGCAGCAGCTTTTCCTGTTCGCCCTCGAGCATCTTCGAGACCGGAATACCGGTCCACTTCGAGACGACATCGGCGATCTCCTCCTCGGTCACCTTGTTGCGCAGCAAATGGGTCTCCTGCACCTCGGCCTGGCCGGCCGTCTCCAACTGGCTCTCGAGTTCCGGGATCCTGCCGTATTGCAGCTCGGACATGCGCTGCAGATCACTGGCGCGCCGCGCGGTCTCGATCTCCAGGCGTGCCCGTTCGAGCTCTTCCTTGACGTGCGTGGTACCCTGCACCGCCGCCTTTTCGGATTTCCATACCTCTTCCAGATCGGAGAATTCGCGCTCCAGTTCCGCCTATCTCGGTTTCGAGTGCGGACAGGCGCTTTCGTGAGGCTTCGTCCGTCTCCTTCTTCAGCGCCTCACGCTCGATCTTCAGCTGAATCAGACGCCGGTCGAGCCGGTCCATCTCCTCCGGCATGGAGTCGATCTCCATGCGGATCAGTGAGGCGGACTCGTCGATCAGGTCGATCGCCTTGTCCGGCAGCTGACGGTCGGTGATGTAGCGATGCGACAGGGTTGCCGCGGCAACGATCGCCGGATCGGTGATATCCACGCCATGGTGCACCTCGTAGCGCTCCTTCAGGCCACGCAGGATCGCGATGGTGTCCTCCACCGTCGGTTCCTGCACCAGCACCTTCTGGAAACGCCGCTCCAGCGCGGCGTCCTTCTCGATATACTGACGGTACTCGTCCAGGGTGGTGGCGCCAACGCAGTGCAGTTCACCGCGCGCCAGGGCCGGTTTCAGCATATTGCCGGCATCCATCGATCCCTCGGCCTTGCCGGCGCCGACCATGGTGTGGAGTTCGTCGATGAACAGGATGATCTGGCCCTCCTGCTTGGACAGGTCATTGAGCACCGCCTTCAGCCGCTCTTCGAACTCGCCACGGAACTTGGCACCGGCGATCAGCGCGCCCATGTCGAGCGACAGCAGGCGTTTGCTCTTCAGACCTTCCGGCACCTCGCCGTTGACGATGCGCTGGGCCAGGCCTTCGACGATCGCGGTCTTACCGACACCCGGCTCACCGATCAGCACCGGGTTGTTCTTGGTGCGGCGCTGCAACACCTGAATGGTGCGGCGGATCTCGTCGTCGCGCCCGATCACCGGGTCGAGCTTGCCCTGCTCGGCGCGCTCGGTCAGATCGATGGTGTATTTCTCCAGCGCCTGGCGCTGCTCCTCGGCGTTCGGGATCGTCGACCTGCTGGCCGCCGCGCAGGCTCTCCACCGCCTGTTCGAGCGGCCCCTTGGCAGCGCCGGCCTTGCGCAGCAGATTACCGAGTGCACCCTTATCCTCGACCGCCGCCAGCACGAACAGCTCGCTGGAGATGTACTTGTCCTTGCGCTGCTGGGCCAATCTTGTCGGTCTGGTTGAGCAGGCGACCAAGCTCGTTGGAAAGATGCACGTCGCCGCCCGACCCCTCAACCGACGGGAAGGCGATCGAGCGCATCACCCAGCCCCGAGCGCAGTTGGTTGACGTTGACGTCGGCCTGCGCCAGCAGGTGGCGCACGGTGCCGCCCTCCTGGTCGAGCAGGGCCATCATCAGGTGCACGGGCTCGATGAACTGGTGATCACGGCCGACCGCCAGGCTCTGGGCATCCGCCAGCGCCATCTGAAATTTGCTGGTCAATTTATCCATTCGCATGGAAAATACTCCGATGAAATCTGTGGTTACCACCGATATGGGGTAGATAGCGGGAAAATCAAGACCAGGCGAAGCGGCTGAATTTGTCGCCGCGACGGCCGATCAATCGGTTCGAGGGCACGGGAACACCGGATGCGACAAGCGATAATGTCGACATGCCGTTTACCACCGTGGCGGCCTGCCCACACCGCTCTCGCCGCACACGGGTTACCATGGCAGCTGGGCTGCAGAAGGAACGCAGGTTGCAATGAGGCGTCTATTACTCTTTTTCGCCGATCGGCCATGGCTCGGCCTCGGGCTCCTTTTGCTCGCGTCGCTGCTGGCTGCCACCCAGTTGGACCGGCTCGAGGTACGCGTATCCGCCGACGAAATGCTCGTCGCCGGTGACCCGCAGCGCGCCTATTACGACGAGGTGAAAGCCGTCTTCGGTGAAGAGCAGATTGTGCTGCTGATCGTCGAGGATCAGCGACTGCTGGCACCGCAGCGCCTGCAGGCAATGCGCACGGTACTCGACGTCATCGAGGCCCTGCCGTTTGTCGATCGCACCGAAAGCCTGTTCAGCGTTCCGTATGTCCGCAGTGTAGACGGCTACCTGAAGAAAGACGCCTACCTGGCGGCGATACCCGAATCCGACGAGGCAGGAGCCGCTCTGCTCGACGCCGCGAACGCCAACCCGTTGATCCACAACGTGCTGGTCTCGGCCAATGGTGACGCAATGGCCGTTGCAATCGTACTTCGCGAGCAGACGCCGCCCGTTGGCGACAGCGAGATCAGCCGCGCGATCAACCGGGCGATCGAGCCCCTGCAGGAGGTTTACGCGGCCTCTTATGCCGTGGGTTTCCCGCAGGTTCGCAATGAGATCGCCGAGCGGATCATCGCCGAGCAGGGGGCACTGATGCCGCTCGCCATCGGCGCCCTGCTGATCGCCCTGTTCCTGCTGCTGCGCCAGTTGTTGGACATTCTCACACCGCTGCTGACCGCCGGTATCAGTATCCTCTGGACCTTCGGCCTGATGGGCTGGCTGGGCATCCCGATCAATGTCGTTACCTCGACCGTACCGATCCTGCTGATCGTGGTCGGCTCAACCGAGGATATCCACCTGCTCGCCGAATTCCGGCATGCGCAGCGCCTTGGCGACAGTGTATCGGTCGCGCTCAAACACATGGCGCGCAAGATGGGGCGCACCGTCTTTCTGACGTTCGTGACGACCTACGCCGGTTTCTTTTCAGTCGGACTGAGCGGCATCGAGGTACTGAGCCAGTTCGGCCTGATCGCCTCGACCGGCCTGCTTTTCAATTTCATCGTCACGGTCATCTTCATCCCGGCCGCACTGTCGCTGGCCGGCCGCTGGCAACTGGATGGGGGAACCCGCCGGTTCGAACAGCTGGCCTTGCGCTGGACCGCCAGCTACTGGCGCTTCCTGTGCCGCTACCGCGGTCAGGCCTTTGCCCTGCTGACCCTGACCGCCGCGGTTGCGCTCACCGGAGCCCCGCGCATCGAGATCAACCACAACCCGGTCGACAGCCTTGGCGATACGTCGCAGGTTGCGATCGACATGCAAAGGTTGAACGACCGCTTTGCTGGCCTGGAGTCCTTTTCGGTGGTGATCGATTCAGGCATCCAGGACACCTTCCTGCATGCGCGCTACCTCGACGAGGTGGTCAAGGTGCAACGCTTCATCCAGGCCATGGACCCTTCGCTGTCGGCAACCTCATTCGGCGACTACCTGACCTTGCTCAACCGTGCGTTTCTCGAAAACGACAATGCGGGACTCCCGGCATCCAACGACGAGATCGCCGAACTGATGATCTTTCTCGATCATGACCGGGTACGCGCCTACGTGACCGAGGATTTCAGCCGTGCCCGCATCATGGTGCGTCATGACATCGCGACGACCGCACAGCTGAAATCCGCATTGAGGGATCTGCGATCTTTCCTCGACAACAATCTCGATCGGGGTCTCGAGGCGACCATCACCGGTGACTCCATGCTGTCGCTGTCAGCGACGCGCAGCATGGTGTTTGGCCAATTGCAGTCGGTGCTGCTGATACTCACCTTTTTCGTACTGATCATCTCCTTCATCTTCACCGACCTGCGCGTCGGGCTGCTGGCGGCCCTGCCAAACATCTTTCCAGTCGTGGTGCTGTTTGGCGTTATGGGCTATGCCGGGATCCCGCTGAACATCGGCACCACCATGGCAGCAGCCATTGCCATCGGCATCGCGGTCGACGACACCCTGCATTTCATGCTGCGATACAACCAGGAACTGCGCAGTTCAAAGAGCCAGACCCAGGCCATGCAGCAGACCCTGTATGAAGAGGCACTGCCGGTCATCTCGACATCGATCGCCCTGACGGTCGGCTTTCTGGTATTCGCCCAGTCGTCGTTTGAACCGGTTGCCCAGTTTGGCCTGCTCAGCGCCCTGGTAATCAGCACCGCGCTGATTGCGGACTTCGTCATCACGCCACTGACCATCTCTTCATTGCGCCTGGTGACGCTCTGGGACCTGCTTTCCTCTCGCGTGCGTCAGCAGGTCATTCCGAACAGCCCCCTGTTCCGCAATATGCGTCCATGGCAGATCCGCAAGTTTGTCCTGTCGAGCACACTGCTGCAGTTCGAACCCGGCGAGTTCGTGTACCGCTACAACGACGACAGCAGCGCCCTGTACCTCGTGATGAAAGGTGTCGTCGAGGTCTCTGTCCCGCGCCCTGCTGGCGATGGCAACGACCCGGTGGTCGATCAGTTCGGTTCAGGGCAGATTTTCGGTGATATCGCCATGCTTGCCGATGAGCCACGCAAGACCAATGCGATCGCCTTGAGTCATACGACGCTGATGGTCCTGACCCGAGAGGCGATTGCCAATGTCACCATGCTGCACCCCTTTGTAGCCGCGAAACTCTTTCTCAACCTGGCGCATGACGTGAGCTGCCGCTGGGTAAAATTCATCGTTCGCGTTCGTAGTCCGCAAGGCGACCTCAGCGAGGAAAACGACAGACAATGATTGATACAGCAAGAGAACAGACTGCAGGATCCACCATGTTGCCGACAATGCTGCCCGCCTCGCACACGGCCACCGATGTAAGGGCCGCCATGTTGCTGCTGCTCATGACCCTGTCGCTTGGCGCCGCGGCGATGGAAGAATATTCGCAACCCTTTTTTGCCGAACCCACCACGGGTAAGAAGGTGTCTTCCTATTCAATCGCATTGTCCGTGTCGCGTGACGAACAGCGCGAGTTTTCCATTCCGCAACAATGTCCTGAGGCCATCGATGCCATCAGGCGCGGCGCGGCATACAAGGGCAGCGTGCTGGAGCGTCGGCTGTGGATGAAGATCGAGGCTGACTGCGGTTACTACCAGTTGTTACAGTTGCACCCCCGCCGCGGCCTGGACGACTACGTCTCGGACTACGATTTCGCCAATAGCGCATTGGATATCCTGCCCTACGAACTGGTCTGTGCCAGCGTGGAAGACGATGGGGAAACGGTACGATGCATCCCCTCGATCACCGATACCTATGGCAGAAAGCGTGAATTCCCACTCATGGCAGCGAGCAGCGATCTCGCACAAGGACAGGATGAAACGGCCTGCCGTCTGAAGAATGGGGTATTTCACGGTCGGGTATATGTCGATGCCGAGGGACTGCGTTGCACCCGGGATGACAGGGCCACGCTGCGCCTGGTCGGTGTGGACTATGCCGATGTCAACGGCGATCGGGTACTCGATGCGGTGCTGCGTTTTGTCCCGATCGCCCCGGAGTTCGGTCGACGCCCGTTCACCCTGCCAGTCACTCGCTTTGCACCGTGTGGACCGTTCCGGGTACCCGAGCAACCCCTGCTGCCACGCGCCGACTGAAGCCTGAAGAAAAAGCCGCGGGCGGAATTCAGCGAACTCCCGGGGATCGCGACGATCCCTTCGGTGACGCCCTTACCGGACCGGCGACAGCGTGCCAACCCCTGGGAAAATTGCCGTTGCGTGGCGGAAAAAGCACCCGCATCCGGTTAAGATCCAGGCGGTTCAGTCGCTACATTCCCATAAGATTCACCGGCACCGTCGACCATCCCGTACCCGCGCGTGCCCCAGCAACAGGATTTGAGCATCGGTATGCGCAGCGTTTCCCCCCGGCTATCCGTTCATCAGGCGTGCGTGGCATCCATCGGCATGGCCCGGCGTTACGTGCTGGAAAACAATCGCGAAGTCACCGTCGGCTACCTGCTGCTGCTGTCCGCCTGTCTTGTCGCCTACCTGATCGCCACACCGGTCGGCTCGGGCGATACCGACCTGTGGTACCACATGAACGGCGGCCGCCTGCTCTGGGAATTCGATCGCCTGCCCGACACGCCGTTCTACTCGATCTTCGACGCCGATGGCGATCGTTCCTGGGTAAACTACTTCTGGGGGTTTCAGGCACTGAGCTACCTGGCCCATGATGCCCTTGGATACCCGGGCCTCATACTGCTGCGGCTGGTCCTGGTCGGTGTCGCCTTCGCAGCGATTACCGCGATTGCCTTGCGTCCGGAAGACCGGGCGGCACAACGCGCCTGGGCACTGGTTCTGGTAGCCCTGGTCATCATGGTGTTCGTCGGTCGCGCCGCGCAGATCCGTCCGCACCTGTTCTCTTACGCCATGATCCCGCTTTTCATCCTGATCCTGCAGCACCATCGACGCTGGCTGCCGGCACTGCCCGTGCTGACTGTCGCCTGGATCAATGTGCATGGCATCGAGTGGCCGGTCGGGGCGTTGATCTGTGGTGCCTATGCACTGAATGCCTTGTGGGAGAAGTGGGGCCCGCACCCCGTCGCGAAGGCACTCGACTGGCGCACCATCGGCTGGACCCTGGCCTGTGTGCCTGCGATGTTCATCAACCCCTTTGGCATCGGCATCCTTTCCGCGCCGTTCAACACCTCGTCCGAGGTCTATGCCTACATCGCCGAACTGCGCAGCTATGCCGTCGAAGACCTGTTCACCATCAATATGATGGGCCCACTTATCGGCATCAAGGGCGTGATAGCCCTGCTGGCCTGGGGCAGCGTGGCCGCCTACGCGGTGTTGCTGCTGCGTGGCAGGATCCGCCTGGTGCCCCTGCTCCTCAGCCTGGCGGGTATCTACCTGCTGTCGCGCGGCACGCGCTTCGCCTGGGAATGGCTGCTGCTGAGTCTGCCGCTGTGGCGTTCGGCAATCAGCGCCATGCAGTCCAGCGAGGACCGTCGCCACTCACCGACCATCGGACTCACCGGTGTGGTGCTGCTGACCCTGCTCGCCGCGCCATTGGTTTCCTGGGCCAACAGTATCCGGCACATCGGTGACTGGCCGCTGGATAGCAGCAAGTTGCCGCTCGGAGTCACCGAGTTCATCGTCGAACAGCGGATTGGCGGGCGCATGCTCGCGCCGGAGAGCCTCGGCGGCTACCTGGCATGGCACCTTTACCCGGATATGCTGATCTCCGGCGACATGCAGACGCCGCCCACCCTGCCGTGGGATCACCTGCGACGGATGGCATCGATCCGCAACAGCAACGTCCTGCAACGTCTCATTGAGGACTACCAGCCGCAGCTGATTGCCGTGGAGGCCGAACACAAGACCTTTCCACTGCTGATGGAGGCGCATGACAACTACCGGCCGGTGTTCTTCGACGATCAACTGGTGCTGTATGCAGACGCCACGCAACTGTCGACACTGGTCGCAGAATACGGACTGGCGCATGTCAATCCGTTCAACCTGCTGGACGACAAGCTCGGCACCCTCGAACAGCGCCTGCATGAGCTGACCGGCCTGCTCGAAATCCACCCCGAGGGCGATCGCGTGCAGCATGCGATAACCCGCCTGCTTTTCGACAACGGGGAGTATGAACGCTCCCTGGAGCAGGCCCGGCGCTTTGCCAGGAGCGTGCCGGACAACGCCAACAGCCATTACCTGCTGGGCAACAGCCTGGAGAACCTCGACCGGTTCGAAGAGGCGGAGGAAAACTACCTCAGGGCGCTGACCGTATCACCGCTGGACTTCGAGCCGGTGTTATACCGCCACCTCGGCAGCTGCGCCTACCTGCGTAAGGATCTCGGCAGGGCTTTCGACTATTTCGACAAAGGTATCAACATCTATCTGCGTAACGAGGAACCCGAGTATGTGTATCAGTTCGCCGTTGCCGCGGTTGCCACTGACCACCTTGAGAAGGCGCGCATTCTGCTCGATTATCTCGCTTACTCGCTAGGCCCGGAGCATCAAACGCTTTTGGATCGTGCCGCAGCCCTGCGGGTGAAACTGTGACATGCAGATGGCGGAGCCCGGCCGCGTGATGCACGCCCCATGATGCCGGCACAGCTGAAACGATTTCTCCTGGAACATTCGCTACCGCGGTTTCTGCTGGTCGGTGGCATCGGTTTTCTGGTCGATGCCGGGGTGCTGATTGCACTGTACCACCTGATCGGCCTTGCCCTGCTTCCGGCACGCCTGCTGTCGTTCGCCACGGCGGTTACCGTTACCTGGTGGCTGAACCGGCGGATCACCTTCGCCGCGGGGGCGTCTTCCCGTCAGTGGCGCGAATGGAGCCGATACACGGTTGTCAACGGCATCGGTGGCACGATCAATCTCAGCGTGTTCCTGTTGCTGACCTCTTATGCGTCCGGCCCGCTCGCACAACCCCTGCCCGCGCTCGCGGCCGCATCGCTGATCGCCTTGCTGTTCAACTACACCGGCAGTCGACTGCTGGTATTCACCGCCGATGGGGCGCCCGACTAACATGCACGAAATGACAGGAGAAACCCGACCGATGCCAGCCGCCGAAAACACTACCGGCGATCAGAGGATCGCCGTGATCCTGCCCTGCCTCAACGAGGGTGCCGCAATCGCCGATGTCGTCAGGGACTTTGCCGCCGCACTGCCACAGGCGCAGATTTATGTCTATGACAATGGCTCGGACGATGACACCGCGTTACGTGCCGCCGAGGCCGGCGCGACCGTGCGCAGCGAACCCCTGCGCGGCAAGGGCCGCGCCCTGCTGCGGGCATTTGCCGATGTCGAGGCCGATATCTACCTGATCGCCGATGGCGACGGCACCTACGATGCGCGCGATGCGCCCCTGATGATCGACCAGCTACGCAAAAACCGCGCCGACATGGTGACCGGAATCCGCGCCGACAGTGGCGCAGGCGAACACTACCGCCAGGGGCATCGCTGGGGAAACCGGCTGCTCACGGCAGTTGCCAACTTGGCATTCCGTGAGCACTTTCAGGATGTCCTGTCCGGTTATCGCGCCTTCACCCGGCGCTTTGTGAAATCGTTCACCTGGCAACCGCGCGGCTTCGAGATCGAGATGATGCTGACGCTGCACGGCGCGGAGATCCACGCATCGCATATCGAGGTCGCGACCCGCTACCATGCGCGCACCGAGGGGACGGCCAGCAAGCTCAACACCTACCGTGACGGCGCCCGCATAATGGCCTACGCCCTTATCCTGATGAAGGAGGCACATCCACTGCGCTTCTTCGGCTGGCTGGCATTCCTGACGCTGGCGCTCGCCGGTCTGCTGATGATTCCGATCATCAGCGAGTACCTGTCGACCGGCCTGGTGCCGCGTTTTCCCACGGTGATCCTGGCCACTGGCCTGACCGTGGTCGGCGCCAGCCTGTTTCTGGCCGGCATCATTGTCGACAGCGTTGCCCGGCGGGCCAAAGAGCACAAACGCTATGCCTACCTCAGCCAGGCCAGTCCATGGGAATGACAGGACCGCGAGACGGCGGGTAATCAGGCTTTTTTCTTGCCGCCCTTCTGATAGACCTTGCGC
This sequence comes from uncultured Gammaproteobacteria bacterium, assembly GCA_963719025.1. Lineage (GTDB taxonomy): Bacteria > Pseudomonadota > Gammaproteobacteria > Chromatiales > Chromatiaceae > Thiosocius. The sequence goes on from CAVRBK010000091.1 coordinate 10,624, forward strand.
TTGAACAGGTCGGTACGACGACTCACCACCCGGTCGACAAACAGCATGCCGTCGAGATGGTCGATCTCGTGCTGGGCCGCACGCGCCTCGTAGCCTTCCATGTCGAACTTCAGCGGCTCACCCTGTGGGCCCTGGGCAGTCAGGTGGATACGCGTGGCGCGGATCACGTTGCCGGTGTAATCGGGCACCGAAAGACAGCCCTCACGCCCAGGCTCATAGCCTTCCCAGTGCGTGATCTCGGGGTTCACCAGCACCATGTAGCCATGATTCGGTACCGGCTTGCGCGTGGTCGAGCAATCGATGATCACGACCCGCTTGAAAAAACCGACCTGGGGCGCCGCGATGCCGACTGCCGCCGGGCCATTGCTGCGCGTCTCTTCCAGATCGGCGATAAACGATCGCAGTGCATCATCAAACTCGGTCACCGGCTCGGAGACCTGCTTGAGGGCCGCGTCGGGCAGTTTCAGTATGTCGAGAATTGCCACGCCTTACCTCAGCCTATGTAGGTCTCGATCGAACTCACATTGATATCGACGCCGTCGGCACGCAGGCCCGCCATCGCAAGCTCGATCGTCTCGACCGGCAGCTCGGCGATACCGGAGATCTGCATGATGTAGACCGGCTGGTCGGCGCTCCCGGCGACGTCGGATTCCAGGTCGAGGATGTTGAAGCCGGACTCGGCCAGCACCGCCGTCACCTGGGCAACGATACCGGCACGGTCAGCCCCGCTGACCGTCACCTGGATGTTCGGCAGCAGATGCTCGTGCAGATGCGCCTTGATCGGATCGACGTGCAGGCACATGCCCTGCGCCTCGATCACCGGCTGCAACTGCTGGCGCAATACCGATTCTTCATCGGCGCCATTGACCATCATCATCACCGTGAAGTTGCCGCCGAGTCGCAGCATCGAGGTCTCGCCAAGATTCAGGCCCTGATCGAACAACGCCTTGCTGATGGCGGCCACGATACCGGGCTTGTCCTCACCGATGAGCGTTAGCATGTACCAATGATTCGTCATAACGGGTTTCTCACATCGTTTATGGTTGCAGCCAGATCAGGCTGGCCATTCTGCCGGTAATCCCGTCACGACGGTAGGAAAAGAAACGCGCGGGATCGCTCAAGGTACACAGACCGCCACCGCTGATGCTGGCAACGCCCGCGCGCCCGAGTCGGTCGCGCGCCAGGCCGTACAGATCCATCAGCCAGTGCGCTTCGCCATGCGGGCGAAAATGCATGGCCGCCGACGGATGGTCAGCGACAAAGGCGTGGCGCACATCGTCGCCGACCTCGAAGGCCTGGGGCCCGATCGCCGGCCCGAGCCAAGCCATCAATTCGCCGGGCTGGTCGGTGAAGCGGCCCAGGGTCGCTTCCAACACGCCGGCCAGCAGCCCCCGCCACCCGGCATGGGCGGCGGCCACGGCGGTGCCGGAACGGTTGCACATCAACACCGGCAGGCAGTCGGCCGTCATTACCGCGCAGACCTGTCCCGGACGATCCTCGAAACAGGCATCGGCGCAGCGCGAATCACTGGAGGACGCGTACACCGCCGTGCCGTGCAGCTGTTGCAACCAGTGCGGCGACGCCGGGAGTTGCAGCGCGCTCACCAGTGCCTGCCGATTGCCGGCGACCGCCCGCGGATCGTCGCCGACATGATCTCCCAGATTCAGGCTGGCCCACGGCCCCTCGCTCAGGCCTCCCGAACGGGTGGTGCTGGCGGCCTGCACCGCCGGCGGCGCGGGCCAGTCGGGACGAATCAGCTCAAGTGTCATCGTCGGGATCGTAGTCGTCGAGATCGATGAAACCGGCGTATTCGTCATACTCAGGCTCCTGCCAGTGGACGTTGGCATCGCCCGCCAGCGCATCGATCACCTCGCGCATATCCGCCGCGATCGCGCACTCGAAACGCATCAGCCGACCACTGACCGGGTGCGCCAGCTGCAGCCGCTTGGCATGCAGCGCCTGGCGCTTGAAGCCGCGCATGACCCGCTTCAACTCTTCCGATGCACCTCCCGGCAGCTGCAGGCGACGGCCGTAGACCTGATCGCCGAAAACGGGGTGCCGCAGATGTCCCATGTGGACGCGAATCTGGTGGGTCCGACCGGTCTCCAGGATCACCTTGAGCAGGGTATGGCCGCGAAAATGATCCAGCACCCGGAAATGCGTGACCGAGGGCTTGCCCATCGGGTTGACCGCCATGCGGGTGCGCTGCGTCGGATGTCGCCCGATCGGCTGGTCGATGGTGCCACCGGCCGGCATATTGCCGACCACCAGCGCACGGTACTCGCGTTTCACCTCGCGGGCGGCAATCGCATCGACCAGGCGCTTGTGCGCGGCCTGGGTCCGGGCGATCACCATCAGGCCGGTCGTATCCTTGTCCAGCCGATGCACGATCCCGGCGCGCGGCAGCTCGATCAGCGCGGGATCATGGAACAGCAGGCCGTTCTGCAAGGTTCCGTCGGGATTGCCGGCCGCCGGGTGGACCACCAGATTGGCCGGCTTGTTCACGACCAGGAGGTGCTCATCCTCGAAAACGATGTCCAGCGGAATATCCTGCGGGTTACAGGCCACCTGGTCCTCGATCACCGCCTGCACCAGCAATCGATCACCGAAATCCACCTTGTCGCGCGGCCGCAACTGCTCGCCATTCACCCGGACCCGGCCATCGCGGGTCCAGGCCTGCAGCCGGCTGCGCGAGTAATCGGGGAAAAGGCGGGCAAGTGCCTGGTCGAGACGCGCACCCGCCAGATCGGCGCCGACTGTCGCCTTGAGCACTACTTCTTCGTGTTCCTGATCCGCCAAGATGGTTCCGGTATAATTGAGGTTTGCAATCGAGAATCCGGATTATCACCCATGTCGCGCATGCTCTGGCCAGTTTTGCTCATTGCCCTGACCCTGTCAGGCTGTTCCGTGTTCGAAGAAAAGGACGAGACACTCGGCTGGAGCCAGCAAAAGCTGTTCACCGAGGCCACCGAGGAGATGCGCTCCGGTAACTACGAGCGTGCCATCAAATACTACGAGATCCTGGAATCACGCTATCCCTTCGGCAAATATGCGCACCAGGCACAATTGAACGTGGCCTACGCCTATTATCGCTACTCGGAGCCTGAGTCGGCATTGTCCGCCGCGGATCGTTTCATCAAGCTGCATCCGGGGCACCCGGCAACCGCCTATGCCTACTACCTGCGCGGGCTGGTCAACTTCAATCGAACGCTGGGTTTTCTCGACCGCTTCGTGCCGACCGACACCGCGCAACGTGATCCGGGCGCGGCACTGGAGTCATACAAGGATTTCGCCGAGGTGGTGCGGCTGTTCCCGGACAGTGAATACACCGAAGACTCGGCACGCCGGATGCTCTACCTGCGCAACAACCTGGCACGCCATGAAGTGAAAGTGGCGGGCTACTACATGCGCCGCGGCGCCTTCCTGGCGGCGGCCAACCGGGCCGAACAGGTGGTGCAGAATTATCAGCGCACGCCCGCCCTGCGCGATGCCCTGGAACTGATGATCGCCGCTTATACCAAACTCGGTATGGACGATCTCGCGAGCGACACGCAGCGCGTGCTGGCACTGAACGAGGCGAGTGGCGCACTGATCCCCGACCCACAGGAACTGGAAGACAAGCCGATCGGCCTCAAGGTCTGGGAGTTCTTCGAGCTCGACGAGAACTGACTCCCCCGGCGCGCGACGAAGAAAAGCCCCGCACTGCGAGGCAGTGCGGGGCTTTTCTTTGCTTGCGGCCTGGCGTGATTCAGACGGCGTCCTCACCCTGTTCACCGGTGCGGATCCGCACCACCTGACCCACGTCACTGACGAAGATCTTGCCGTCGCCGATCTTGCCGGTACGCGCCGCCGAGGTGATCGCCTCGATGCAGGCCTCGACCTGGTCGTCGCTGATGACCACCTCGATCTTCAGCTTTGGCAGAAAATCGACCACGTACTCGGCACCACGATACAGTTCGGTGTGGCCCTTCTGGCGACCGAAGCCCTTGACCTCGGTGGCCGTCATACCGGTAACACCGATTCCGGACAGGCTCTCACGCACGTCATCCAGCTTGAATGGCTTGATGATGGCCTCGATTTTCTTCATGTATGAACTCCCCACACTTTTTGATGCTGTTCGGCACGATGGCCGGGCTGACTGATTCTAAATCAGAATCCGTTGACGATGGGATAGCGACGGTCACGTCCGTAGGCACGCCGCGTGATTTTCACCCCGGGAGGGGCCTGGCGTCGCTTGTACTCGTTGATATCGACCAGGCGGGTCACCCGCGTGACCACGGACCGCTCGAAACCCAGGGCGACGATGTCGTCGACCGACCTGTCCTGCTCGACGTAGCTGACCAGGATCTGATCGAGTACGTCGTAGTCCGGCAGACTGTCGGAATCCTTCTGGTCGGGACGCAGTTCCGCCGACGGCGGCCGGTCGATGACACGCTGCGGGATCACCTCGCCATCGCGGTTGCGCCAGCGCGACAGGCGATACACCAGCAGTTTCGGCACATCCTTGAGCGGCGCGAATCCACCCGCCATGTCGCCGTAGAGGGTGGCGTAGCCGACCGACATCTCACTCTTGTTGCCGGTGGTCAGCAGCATGCATCCGCGCTTGTTGCTGATCGCCATCAGGATCACTCCGCGGCAGCGTGCCTGGATGTTTTCTTCGGTGATATCCGGCTCAGTCCCGGCAAAGGTTGCCGACAGACATATCGAGAAAGGCCTGGAATGCCGGTTCGATCGGGATGCTCTGGTAGGCCACCCCCATGATCTCGGCCTGGCGCCTCGCATCATCGTTGCTGATATCCGCGGTGTAGCGCGAGGGCATCGACACGACCTCGACATTTTCGGCACCCAGCGCATCGACCGCGATCGCGAGGGTCAACGCCGAATCGATACCGCCGGACAGCCCGAGCACCACCGAGGAAAAGCCGTTCTTTCTTACGTAGTCACGCGTTCCCGCGACCAGCGCGCCATAGACCAGCGCATCATCGTCGGGAAACGGAAGGATCTCTGCTGCGAGCGGCGCGCCGTCACGGATCTCGACCAGGGTCTCACCCTCGGCGAAGAAGGCCGCGCGATGTCGCACGGCCCCATCAGCGCCAACCACGAAGGAGCCGCCATCGAACACCAGTTCATCCTGTCCGCCAACCAGGTTCACGTAGACCACTGACACACCGAATTTCGCTGCCCGGGCACCCACCAGGTTTTCGCGCTCCTGCGCCTTGCCCTGGTGAAACGGCGAGGCATTCAGGTTCAACAGCACCTGGGCACCGGCCGCCGCGGCCCGCTGTACAGGCTGGTCGAACCAGATGTCTTCACAGATCGTGATCCCGAACTTCACCCCGCCCTGATTGAACACGCACGGCCTTGCTACCCGATTCGAAGTAGCGCCGTTCATCGAACACGCTGTAGTTCGGTAACTCGATCTTGCGATACTCGAGATCCACCACGCCGTCGCGCAGCACACCGGCGACGTTGTAGCGGATGCCGTCGCGCATCGCCGGGTAACCCAACACCAGGGTGATGCCTGCCGTCGCCCGCGCGATGTCTTTCAACGCAGCCGCCACACGCGCGTCGCATGCCGGGCGCAGCAACAGGTCTTCCGGCGGGTATCCGGTGAGGGTCAGTTCGGGGAACACAACCAGGTCGGCCCTGCCGCGCAGGCGCTCCGCACAGGCAATCACACGCTGGGCATTTCCGGGGATATCGCCGACCAGTAGATTGATCTGGGCGAGTGCGACGGTGGTGGTCAAGATGGTCAGATCTCCAAAATTCCAGGCCCGCAAGGGTACACCAAGCGCCTGAAAAAACAGACACCGGCACGCGGCCGGTGGCTGAAGATCAGTTGAAGGTCACGCGATCCCGGCCGTCAGGCCATCAGTTCTGCCATGCGCGCACCGATCTGGGCGGGCGAACGCACGGTCGCGACACCGGCCTCCTCGAGCGCGGCGAACTTGCCATCAGCCGTGCCCTTGCCGCCGCTGATGATCGCACCGGCATGCCCCATGCGCTTGCCGGGCGGCGCGGTGACACCGGCGATGTAGGCGACCACCGGCTTGTTCACATTGGCGGCGATGAACTCCGCCGCCTCCTCTTCGGCGGTGCCGCCGATCTCGCCGACCATGACGATGCCCTCGGTCTGCGGGTCGGCCTCGAACAGTTCGAGGCAGTCGATGAAATTCATGCCGTGGATCGGATCGCCACCGATGCCGACACAGGTACTCTGCCCAAGGCCCTGGCGCGATGGTCTGGAACACCGCCTCGTAGGTCAGGGTGCCGGAACGCGACACGATGCCGACCTTGCCGGGCTGGTGGATCGCGCCCGGCATGATGCCGATCTTGCACTCCCCCGGCGTGATCACGCCCGGGCAGTTCGGCCCGATCAGCGCGAACATCGCTGCCGGCCAGCGCGGCCCGCACCTTCAGCATGTCCAGCACCGGAATGCCCTCGGTGATGCAGACGATGACCTTGATGCCGGCATCCGCCGCCTCGAGGATCGCATCGGCCGCGAAGGCGGCCGGCACGTAGATCATGCTGGCATCGGCGCCGGTCTCGCGCACCGCGTCGTGCACGGTGTTGAACACCGGCCGGTCGAGGTGCTGCTGGCCGCCCTTGCCCGGCGTGACGCCGCCGACCAGCTTGGTGCCGTAGGCGATGGCCTGTTCGGAGTGGAAGGTGCCCTGCTTGCCGGTGAAGCCCTGGCAGATGACCTTGGTGTTCTTGTCGACAGTATGCTCATGGTCTGCGTTCCCCTCGCTCAGCCGTGCGGCCGCAACGCACCTTCTTCGGCCGCGTCGGTCAGGTCGGCGGCGGTTTCAAGATCCAGCCCGCTCTCGGCCAGCAGCTTGCGGCCCTGCTCCACATTGGTGCCTTCCAGGCGCACCACCACCGGCACCTTGATGCCGACCTCTTGACCGCCTCGATGATGCCCTCGGCGATCAGGTCGCAGCGCACGATGCCGCCGAAGATGTTCACCAGGATCGCTTGCACCTTGCCGTCCGACAGGATGATCTTGAAGGCCTCGGCCACCCGCTCTGCGGTGGTACCGCCGCCCACGTCGAGGAAGTTCGCCGGCTCGCCGCCGTGCAGCTTGACCAGGTCCATGGTCGCCATCGCCAGGCCGGCGCCGTTGACCATGCAGCCGATGTTGCCGTCGAGGGTGATGTAGTTCAGGTCGTGCTCGGCGCGGCCGCCTCACGCTCATCTTCCTGACTGATGTCGCGCATCGCTCAGCAGGTCCGGGTGCCGGTACAGCGCGTTGCTCGTCGAGGTTGATCTTGGCGTCCAGCGCGAGCAGGTCGCCACTTGGCGTGACCACCAGCGGGTTGATCTCGACCAGGCTCGCATCCTTATCGAGGAACAGCTTGATCAGACCGAAGAGGATTTTCTGGAACTGCTTTACCTGGTCGCCATTGAATCCCAGGGCAAAACCGAGGCGTCGCGCCTGGTAGGCCTGAACACCGGCTGCCGGGTCGATCAGCGTGGTGATGATCTTTTCCGGGGTCTCGGCCGCCACTTCCTCGATGTTCATGCCACCGGCACGTGAGGCCATCACCAGCACACGGCGCGTGGCACGATCGACCAGGGCACTGAGATACAGTTCTTCGGCGATATCGGTGGTTTCTTCGACCAGGATATAGCTCACCGGCAGCCCTTCGGCG
>CAVRBK010000092.1:0-99977 GCA_963719025.1 uncultured Gammaproteobacteria bacterium
CCAGGAACTGCGCCTGTCCGGCATCCGAGGCGCGCAGCGCCTGCAGGCGGAATGCCGCAAGGCGACGGTACACCGGGTCGATCGGGAATCCTTCGCGGGCCAGGACAATCGCCGGTCCGAGACTGACCGACAGTGGCAGGCTGCCGTAGTGTTCAGCGATGTGCGCCAGCGCTGCCGGCGCCCCGGGGATCGCGGCGGCCAGCGGGCCGTCGATCGAGGCCGCCGGAATCACCTTGCCTTCAACGTCAAGGTACATATCAACGGTTGCGGCAAACGGCGCCCGCTCGCGGCCATCGATCATGACCTCGCGGCCATCCAGCGCCCGATGCAGCAGCCAGAAGCCGCCGCCCCCCAGTCCCGAGCCATAAGGCTCGACGACCGCGAGCGCGGCGCTGACCGCCACGGCGGCATCGAAGGCATTACCGCCGGCCGCCAGAACCGCCATGCCGGCCTCGGTGGCCAGCGGGTGCGCAGAGGCGACGGCGTCTGCCGACGGACGCATCCCGGCGGACACACTGCCGAGCAAGCAGGCAGAAAACGAAAAGGCTCCGCAAGGGAGCCTTTCGCCATCCATGCAGCGCCATGAACTCAGGCACTGGCAGCCGTGATCCGCTCGTACTTGGCCATCAGCTCGTCCTTGGTTTCCTCGTGCTCCGGGTCGAGCGGGATACAGTCGACCGGACAGACCTCGACGCACTGCGAGGTTTCGTAGTGACCGACGCACTCGGTGCACAGAGCCGGGATCGATCTCGTAGATTTCGTCACCCTGGCTGATCGCGCCGTTCGGACACTCCGGCTCGCAGACATCGCAGTTGATGCATTCGTCGGTAATTATCAGGGCCATTCTGGGCTACTCCACAAAGCTCAGTTTGTTCAGTCTTCAGGAACAGCGTTTGCTTCGCAGCAGTCGCTGCACCTCCGGGTGCACGAATTCTGACACATCCCCACCCAGTCGCGCGATTTCCCGCACCAGGGTCGAGGAGATAAAGGCGTACTGTTCGGCCGGGGTCAGAAAGATCGTTTCGATCTCCGGCGCCAGGCGACGGTTCATGCTGGCCAGTTGGAATTCGTATTCGAAATCCGAGACCGCCCGCAAACCGCGAATCACCACGCTCGCATTGTGCTGGCGGCAGAATTCCATCAACAACCCCTCGAACGGCACGATCTCGACCGAGGGAATATCCTGCAGGGCAACCCGCGCCAGCTCGACGCGTTCCTCGATACCGCAAACCGGATCTTTTCCGGTGTCTTTGGCCACCGCAAGAATGACCTTGTCGAACAGCCGGGTGGCACGCGCCACAAGATCGGTGTGCCCGTTTGTTATCGGGTCGAATGTACCTGGGTAAGCCGCTATCTTCATTGCGATATATCAGCCGGTGGCCACGCAAAGCGCTGACATGCCGACTGCCTGATAGTTGTCATAAGATCCCGCTATACTAGCGCGTTATGCTGCAGCGCAACAATCGTTGCGCCGATTGTCCTGCCAGCCCTTCCCTGGCGACCGTCCAACCGACCGGCGGCTGCGGCCACGGACGTTTCGCGTCCTGTTCAAGATAGACCACCGCGTCTGCTGCGACCCAGCTGTTGCGCAGCAGGCCGTCGCAGACCTCAGGCAGAAGCGCTGCGGCAAAGGGCGGATCGGCAAATACGATATTGAAAGGCGTGGCCGGCACGTCGCGCAGCACCCGCCCGACATCCTGTTGCAGGACCTCCGCCCTGTCCTGTTCGCCGAGCAGGACGATGTTTTCGCGCAGGCGCTGCGCCACGCTGCGATGCCGCTCAACGGCACACAGAAACGATGCACCACGCGACAGCGCCTCCAGACCCAGCGCACCGCTGCCGGCAAACAGATCGAGGCATCGCGCACCGGAAATATCGGCCTGCAGCCAGTTGAACAGCGTTTCACGCACCCGGTCCGCTGTCGGTCGCAGTCCACTGACGGGCTGAAACCGCAGCCGTCGGCCACGGTGCCGGCCGCCGATGATGCGGACCTGATTGGCACCCACGGCCGGGTATCAGCCGCTACCACCGACGATCACCGCAATGCCGTCCGGCGCGCTGATCCGGCGTGCAAAGGCATCGCGCACCTGCTCGACGTCAACCGCGGCCAGTTTTTCCGGCAGGGTGTCCAGCCAGTCGAGCGGGTAGTCATAAAAACCCATCATGGCCAGATATTCGACGATCTTCGCATTACTCGAGATGCGCAGGGGAAAGCCGCCGATAAGATTCTGCTTCGCGTCCTCGAGATCCTTTTCGCTCGGTCCCTCCTCGACGAAACGCGCGAGCGTCTCGCGCATTACCTTCAGCGCCTCATCGGCCTGGTTGTTCTTGGTCTGCGCGATCATCAGGAAGGGGCCGTCGACGCGCATCGGGCTGAAGTAGCTGTACACGCTGTACGACAGGCCGCGCTTGTTGCGCACCTCCTCGCCAAGGGTCGACACCAGCGCACCACCGCCCAGGACATGGTTACCCACATAGAGCGCGAAATAGTCGGGATCGTGGCGCGCCATACCGCCCTGTCCAACGTAGATGTGGGTCTGCGACGAGGGGAATGCCTCGCGCAGCTCGCCACCGCTGACCGCCGGCGGCTTGGGCAGCGGCGGTGCATGCTGACCTACCGGCAGGCCGGCGGTTACCTGCTCGGCCAGCTGCTCGGCACGCGTGCGGTCCACCGCACCGACGATCGCGATGATCGCGTTCGCCGCGACATAGTGACGGCGGTGGAAACGCTGCAGGTCACCGCGACTGATCGCGGCGAGCGACTGTTCGTTGCCGCCCGGGGCATGGGCGTAGGGATGATCGGCATACAGGGTCTGGAAGAACCGCCGCTTGGCAACGCCCGCCGGCGACTGCAATGCACGGCGCAGCCCGATCTGCATCTGCTGGCGCACCCGCTCGATGGCGTCGTTGTCGAAGCGCGGCTCGGCGAGCACCGCAGCCGTGCTTTGCAGGGCGATGTCCAGCACCTCGGGCTCGATCAGGCTGCGCATGCTCACCCAGGCCATGTCGCGCAACGAGCCACTGCCCAGTTCGATGCCACGTTCCTCGAGCCGCAGGGCAAGCGCATCGGCATTCCACTCGCCGGCCCCTTCGTTCAGCATGTTGTTGGTGAAGTTCGCCAGCCCGGGCAGGTCGCCATCGCGCGCACTCCCGGCATCCATGACCACGCGAACGTCCACCATCGGCAGGTCGGCGGCATGTACGTACATCACTTGCGAACCACGACTGGTCTGCCAGGACTCGACCGTCGGGCCGGCCTGCACAACCGCGCACAGGCCCAGAATCAGGCTGGCGACGATCCATTGCTTAGCTGCCATGACGATCTCCTGCCGGTGCTGGCGCACGTGCCTGCTTCTGCTCCATCGGCAGGGGATCAAGTGTCGCAACGGTGAGGTTGTCGTCGATCAGGTAGCGCTGGGCGACCGTGCGCACCTGCTCGGGCGTGACCGCCTTGAGCGCATCGATCTCGGTCTTGACCAGGCGCCAGTCGAGACCGATGGTCTCGAGCATGCCCAGCTCCATTGCCTGGTAGAACAGCGAGTCGGCCTCAAACACCTTGCTGGCCACCGCCTGGGTCACCACCCGCTTGAGCTCATCCGGATCAATCAGTTCTTCGCGCATGCGCGTGACCTGGTCGCGCAGCGCCTGCTCGACCTGGGCAACCGAATGCTCATCGGTCGGCGTGCCACTGAGCAGGAACATACCCGGCAAGCGACTGTAGCTGCCGTACTCGGCACCGGCCGATGCCGCTATGCCAGAGCCGCGCACCATCTCGCGGGCAAGGCGCGCACTGTTGCCGCCGTCCAGGACACTGGACAGCACATGCAATGCATAAGGCTCCCAGGGTTCCTGTGACTGACCCACGATCGGCGTCTTGTAGCCCATCAGCAGGTAGGGCTGGCGCGCCGGCACCCGCACCGTCACCCGGGTTTCGCCGCGCTGCTGCGGCTCTTTCGGCGGCTTCATCGGCGCGATCTCGCTGGTCTCCAGCGGGCCGAAGTGGCGCCGGGCCATCGCCAGTACGTCGTCCGGCTGGACATCGCCGACCACGACGAGAATGGCGTTGTTCGGTGCATACCAGCGGCGATACCATGCGGCCAGATCGTCGGCCGTCATATTGTCGAGATCGTTCATCCAGCCGATGACCGGGTTCTGGTACGGCGAGGCGCGCCAGGCTACGGCGTTGAACTGCTCGTAGACCTTTCCGGAGGGCTTGTCCTCAGTGCGCAGGCGACGCTCCTCCTTAACAACATCGATCTCCTTGGCAAATTCCGCGGGATCGATCTGCAGACCACGCATGCGATCGGCCTCCAGTTCGAGGGCACGCTCCAGGTGCTCTACCGCAAGGGTCTCGAAGTAGGCCGTGTAGTCGCGACCGGTAAACGCATTCTCGTTGCCACCCAGCGCCGAGATGATGCGTGAAAATTCGCCGGGCCCGAGCTTTTCCGTGCCTTTGAACATCATGTGCTCGAGGGCATGCGAGATCCCGGTGATGCCATCCGGTTCGTAGCTGGCGCCAACCTTGTACCAGACCTGGGAGACCACCACCGGTGCACGGTGATCCTGTTTGACGATCACCTTCATGCCGTTGTCCAGCATGAATTCGCTGACCTGCGCCGAGAGGGGCATCGCGAACAAAGCAATCAGGACGAGAAAGGCACTCCGTTGAACTGCTGTCACCATTAGATACTCCAGGATGCGTGAGCGCGGCTGCGGGTGTTACGATGCGCCGCAGCAGAAAATTGGATAGGTTCAAGGCCCGCCGATTCTGGCCTGTCGATAGCGCCGCATCAACCGCCGGATTTAACGGGTCATGGGCCAATCGACCCGCAAGCGGCATAACAGTTCCCCGCAGACTCACCACAATGTTTGGATTCGGCAAGAAAAAACCCCAGCAAGCAGCAGCCACGCAAACCGAGGACAAGCCTCAGGGTGTACTCGCGCGCCTCAAGGCCGGCCTGTCGCGTACCCGGGCAAACCTCAGCGATGCGCTGGGCGACCTGCTCAGCGGCAGCCGCCAGATCGATGACGAGCTGCTCGAGGAACTCGAAACCCTGCTGCTGACCGCCGATGTCGGGGTCGATGCCACCCGCCGCATCATCGACGACCTGACCGCCCAGGTGCGGCGCAAGGAACTGGCCAACCCAGAGGCCCTTGGCGTGGCACTGCGCGCCCAGCTGAGCAGCCTGCTGCAGTCGGTCCATGCCCCGGTGCGCGAGGCGGCCACGGATCGTCCGCAGGTGATCCTGATGGTGGGGATCAACGGCGCCGGCAAAACCACCACAATCGGCAAGCTGGCACGCCGTTTCAAGGACGAGGGCAACAGCGTGATGCTGGCGGCTGGCGATACCTTCCGCGCCGCCGCGGTCGAACAACTGCAGACCTGGGGCCAACGCAACGATATCCCGGTAATCGCCCAGGCAAGCGGCGCCGATGCGGCGTCGGTGATCTACGATGCGCTGGCAGCGGCGACGGCACGCAAGATCGATGTCCTGATCGCCGATACCGCCGGGCGCCTGCACACCAAGAGCAACCTCATGGACGAGCTCAGCAAGATCAGCCGGGTGATGAAAAAGATCGACCCCGACGCGCCGCACGAGGTGATGCTGGTGGTCGATGCCGGCACCGGCCAGAATGCGCTGAACCAGGCGATCGAGTTCCACAACACGGTCGGCCTGACCGGGATCACCCTGACCAAGCTCGATGGCACTGCCAAGGGCGGTATCATTTTTGCCATCGCCGAACGCGTCGGTGTACCGATCCGCTTTATCGGTGTTGGCGAGACCATTGAAGATCTTCGCCCCTTCGATGCCGATGAGTTCGTCAAGGCACTTTTTGAATAGCGCCGGGGAGCGGCCTGAACGCGATGATCCGCTTCGATAACGTCGCCAAACGCTACGCCACCGGACATGAAGGCCTGTCCGGGGTCGATCTGCACCTCGAACCCGGTGAGATGGCCTTTCTGACCGGCCATTCCGGCGCCGGCAAGAGCACCCTGCTGAAACTGATCGGCCTGCTGGAGCGCGCCACCCGCGGCCAGGTCTGGGTCAACGGCCACAACCTGAACAAGCTAAAATCGCGCGATATCCCCTACCACCGGCGCGAGGTCGGCATGATCTTCCAGGATCACCGGCTGCTGCACGACCGTACCGTGTTCGACAACATCGCCCTGCCCCTGGTGGTCGCCGGCATGGGACACGGCGAGACCAGGCGTCGCGTGCGCGCTGCACTCGACAAGGTCGGGCTGTTGAAGAAAGAGAAGGTGTTCCCGATCACATTGTCCGGCGGCGAGCAGCAGCGCGTGGGGATCGCCCGTGCGCTGGTCAGCAAGCCACCGGTACTGCTGGCCGACGAGCCGACCGGCAATCTCGACCCGGAGCTGTCGCGCGAGATCATGGAACTGTTCCTGCAGTTCAACCAGGTCGGGGTGACCCTGCTGGTCGCCACCCACGACATCGACCTGATCCAGCGCTTCGACAAGCGCATCATCCAGCTGCGTGACGGCCGGGTTGCCCATGACACCACCGACGACACGACAGGTGGACGGGCATGACCCGGCGTGGCAAGGCGGCGCGGTTCAAGCGCAATCGCAACCCGATCACCTGGCTGCTGCGACATGCGCAGATGTCGCTGTCCTCGCTCGGCCGGCTGACCCGCAGCCCGATCAGCACCGGCATGACGGCGGCGGTTATCGGCATTGCCCTGGCCCTGCCCAGCGGCCTGCACCTGCTGGTCGACAATATCCGCGATCTCTCCAACTCGTGGGATGGCACGGCCAGCGTGTCGCTGTTTCTCAGCGAGGGCGTCACCGATGCCCAGGCCGAGGCGGTGCGCAAACAGATCGACCAGCGCCCCGATGTCGCCGAGACACGCCTGATCGACCGCACCCAGGCGCTTGACGAATTCCGCCGCCTGTCGGGCTTCGGCGAGGCCCTCGACCTGCTCGACGACAACCCCTTGCCCGCGGTGGTGCTGGTGCGACCACAGGATACGATCCAGGGCGCCGAGGCCTTCACCCGGATGGCGCAGGAACTGCAGGCCTACCGCGAGATCGAGCTCGCACAGGTCGACCTGCAGTGGGTCGAGCGCCTCGGGGCGATTACCGGCACCTTCGAGCGCGCCGTGTTCATCCTCGCCGCGCTGCTGGCGGGCGCCGTGCTGCTGATCGTCGGCAACACCATCCGCCTCGAGATACAGAACCGGCACAGCGAGATCGAGGTCGTCAAACTGGTCGGCGGCACCGATGCCTTTATCCGTCGGCCGTTTCTCTACGAAGGACTGTGGTATGGCCTGCTGGGCGCACTGATCGCCCTCACCCTGGTGCTGGTCGCCCTGTTCATGCTGGACGGCCCGGTACAGCGTCTGGCCGGTCTGTACGAATCCGAATTCTCACTGGCCGTGATCGACCCGGTCAGCCTGCTGGGCGTGGCCCTGGGAGGTCCGTTGCTGGGATTGACAGGGGCCTGGCTGGCGGTCGGTCGCCACCTTGCACAGATCCAGCCAGACTAGCGACCCAGGGCCGAGTCAGTGGGCAGGCCACCCTGCTCTCTCAGCGCGACGAGACGGCCCGGCGATCGCGCAAGACGAACGAAAATTCGCTCCCCCTGACCGGGTCGCTTTGCACCGCCACGGCGCTGTCATGCAGTTCGAGGATCCGTTTGACGATCGCCAGCCCGAGGCCGGTCGAGTCGGCGCGTTTGGCGGACGCCGTGCGCGCGCGGAATCCGCGGTCGAAGATGCGCGGCAGATCCTCTGCGGCGATGCCGTCGCCGGTATCCGCGACCGCGAGCCGAACCCCGCCCGGACGATCAGCTAACGACAGCGCGATACTGCCGCCAGGCGGCGTGTGTCGGAGTGCGTTCTCCAACAAGTTGGTGATCACCCGTTCAATCAGGTGGATATCACCCCAAACCAGGCAATCGTCTGCGTCTTTCTCGACCCGCAGACCCAGGCCCTCACGCTCGACAATGAGACGGTACTCCTGCGCGATATCACCCACCAGGTCGGCCAGACAGAACGTGGCACACTGCGGTTGCGCGGTGCCCGAATCCAGCCGCGCCAGCTCGAACAGGTCGTCGATCAGGTGGCCGAGACGTACCCCATGGTGATGCACAACATCGAGATAGGACTTCTGCTGTTCAGCGCTGATCTCGTCGCGTTTGAGCGCCAGGGTCTCGACATACCCCTGCATGGTGGCCAGTGGTGTACGCAGATCGTGTGAAACGGCGGCGACCAGGTCGCGACGCTGCTGATCGGCGCGTCGGATCTCTTCCAGCTGGTCCGCCATCCTGTCCTGCATGGCATCGAATGCCACTGCCAGTTGCGATACCTCGTCACCGGCGGCGGCATGCGGGATACCTTCCCGCCCCATCGCCTCGACACAATAGGTATTCACGTGGCCGGTCAGCACTTTGAGCCGGCGACTCAGACGGGCAAAGATCAACAAGGCGCTGCCGAGACCGAAGACCACGCAGCCGACGACCGCCAGGGTGGTCAGGCGCAGCACCTCGCTGACCCCCGCGGTTGCTGCCAGCTGCTCGTATTTCTGCCCACCCAGGACCACGTAGACGTATCCCTCGAGCATGCCGTCGTGCTCGACCGCGGCGACGGTGAAGATCTTCCTGCGCCCTTCCCCGCGCGGATCATCACCCTGTAGCGGAAGATTCGCCGGATCTGCGAGAAAGTGCCGGATTGGTTCGAGGTCGACCCGCGATTGCAGCCTCGCATGCTCACCCAGGTCGTGACTGAGCACCCGCCCGTCGGGGGCCAGCAGATAGACCTCCACACTCGGATTGATCACCATCGCCTGATGCGCCAGGCGCTGCAGGGCGGGCGTATTGACCACGCCCTGGCGGATCAATGGTGCCTCACCGGCCACATACATGGCGATCGGTGCATTAAGCCGCTGGGTAACCTCCTGGTAGTAAAGGTCGGCCGAGTAACGCGTGAGCAAAACCAACACCAGGCCGATCAACAGAAACAGCACGACCAGCGCCGCAGAGAGCCTGAAGTAAAGGGTGCGCAGCATGCTGAAGGTCTGGCGCGGCATTCAGCCAAGCCGATAACCGACGCCCCACACCGTCACCACGTATCGGGGCCTGGATGGATTCGTCTCGATCTTGGCACGCAGGCGGTTGATGTGTGAATTCACCGTGTGCTCGTAACCCTGATGACCGTATCCCCACACCTGATCGAGCAAATGGGCGCGCGAATACACCCGCCCGGGGTGGCGGATGAAATGGACCAGTAGATCGAACTCGCGGGCGGTCAACGCAACCGCACGACCATCGACCGTCAGCTCGCGCGCCCCGCAATCAATGCGCAGCCCCTTGTAGTGCCGCACATCGTGCGCGACTGCCGGCCCGCCGCCCTGCTGCAGGGCGGCGCAGCGGCGGAAGATCGCATTGACCCGCGCAAGCAGTTCCTGCAGGCAGAACGGCTTGGTGACATAGTCATCCGCCCCCATCTCCAGCCCGCGAATCCGATCGCTGTCCGTCGCCTTGGCGGTGAGCATCAGCACCGGCGTATAACAGGCCTTTTCACGCAGACGGCGGCACAGCTCCAGACCGCCGATTCCCGGCAGGCCCAGGTCGAGAATGATCAGCCCCCAGGGCTGCCGCTCGGCCGCATGCAGGCCCTCATGGCCGGTGGCGGCGACCACGACCTGGTCACAGGACTCGGAAAGATGCAGTCGCAGCAACTGCGCGATATCCGTCTCATCCTCAACCACCAGCACCGACCTGCCATCCAATATCCCCGCCTCCCTGAAGTCCGACAACCAGCCCAAAGACCGGCGGCCGGCGGGTTTTATTGCGTCATCGGCACGATCCGGGCAAATCCTCCCGGCCGTGATAGTTCCGTGATCTTCTTTTCCTAGGCTGAAACCACCGGCAAGAAGAAAACCGGGGCGAATTGCCGTTGTGGGGAGACCGGCGGCATGCAAGCGAGACACCAAACTTCAGAGGACAGTGCCAAAATGAAGATCAAAAAACTCACCTATCCGCTCATCGGTGCCGCCATGGGGCTCGGTTTGCAGTCGCAGGCTGCGGCGGTACAGATCTCGGTCACCGTGGAGAACCTGACCCCGGCGGGAGGACTCTACTTCACGCCGGTCTGGGTTGGCTTTCACGACGGCAGTTTTGACAGCTTCGACGTCGGCGGCGCGGCAAGCGGCGCGATCGAGGCCGTTGCAGAAGGTGGCGACGTCAGCGGCTTGAGCAGCGATTTCAACATGGTCGGCGGTCGCGTCGACGATGTTGTAACCGCACCCGCCGGCTTCCCTGCCGCCCCGGTGTTTGACCCCGGTGACAGCGGCAGCCTGATCGTCAATCTCGACCCGGGCAGCAACCGCTACCTGTCGTTCGCATCCATGGTCATTCCGTCGAATGACGCGTTTTTTGGCAACGACGATCCCATGGCCTACGAGATATTCAGCGCTACTGGCGTGTTCACCGGCCCGCTCGACATCTATGTGCTGGGCAGTGAGATCTGGGATGCCGGCACCGAACTCAACGATGGCATGGGTGCGGCATTCTCGGCCCTGGGCGGTATGAGCACCGACGAAATGGCGGCCATCGGCGTTCACGGTGGACTTGGCGTGCTGCTCGGCAGCGCAACAGCTGCCGGTACGGTGATCGACAGCGTGCTCGGCGACTTCACACAGACCGGCTACCAGCTGGCGAAAATCTCGATCAGCCAGGTACCGGAGCCGCACCTGATCGCATTGTTTGGCCTTGGCCTCGGACTGATGCGTTTCAGCACCAAACGGCAGGGTCGCGCGGCCGGCGCCAGCGCGTCGCCAATGCTGAACGCGGTCGCCTAGTGGGCCAAGTGGAAAAGCCGTTTAAGCCCTTGTCTGCAGTCGCGGGAGGGCGGCACAGTCCCGCGCATCCCCGAATCCGGCTCAGCGACCGACGCCTGGCGTTGAAAAACAAGGACATGCGGAAAATCCGGAACTTTTCCACACGATTAGCACTCTTATCGGGTGACTGCTAAAAAGCATTGGCAGACACCCCTACAGAGTGCTAAATTCTGTCCAGGAAACAAGGAATTGACTGAATTACCGATGAGCAAAGAACTCGCCTTTCCGATGACTCTGCCGACCGGCAACATGGATGCGTACATCAGCGCAGCCTTTCAGCTGCCCATGCTCTCTGCCGAAGAGGAGCACGAACTGGCGGTGCGCCTGCGCGACCGCCAGGATCTCGATGCCGCGCGCACCCTGGTCATGGCACATCTGCGGTTCGTGGTACGTATCGCCCGCGGCTACAGCGGTTACGGCCTGCCGCAAAACGACCTGATGCAGGAAGGCACGGTCGGCCTGATGAAGGCGGTGCGCCGCTTCGATCCCGACATGGGCGTGCGGCTGGTGTCGTTCGCCGTGCACTGGATCAAGGCCGAGATGCATGAGTACATCCTGCGCAACTGGCGGATCGTCAAGATCGCCACGACCAAGGCCCAGCGCAAACTGTTTTTCAACCTGCGCAGCGCGAAGAAACGGCTCGGCTGGTTCTCCCAGAAAGAGGTCGAGGCGGTCGCCGAGGACCTCGGGGTAAAGCCCGAAACGGTTCTGGAGATGGAATCGCGGCTGGCCAACTACGACATGTCGTTCGACGGCGTCGACTGCAGATGACGACGACTGCGCCGGTAGCAACGCCCGCGGCCTACCTGCCGGACCTGCGCGACGAACCGTCGATGCTGCTCGAGAAGGCCGACAGCGCCGCGTCACAGCATGACAGCCTGTATACCGCGCTCGCAGGCGCTGGACGAGCGCAGCCGCGACATCCTGCAGCGTCGCTGGCTCGCCGAAGGCAAGGAAACCCTGCACGAGCTGGCTGACGAGTACGGCGTATCTGCCGAGCGCATCCGCCAGATCGAGGCCGCCGCACTGAAAAAGCTGCGCGCGACCATGGACGCCTGACGCGCCAGGCCTGGTGCCTGCAGACAGCAAAGGGCCCGCTCGCAGCGGGCCTTTTCTTTGGCAGCAGCACTATCGGCCGACAATCCACCGTCGCCGTAACAACGGCAACAGGCGCGCCGACCATCCGCCCGGCCTTATCCCGCCAGAATGACGGAAAGGAAACTCATCCAGGACATCACGATCAGGGCGACGACCACGGTCATTGCAAAATTGTCAAAGCTGAACACGGCACTTCTCCTCAGTCAGTTGCATTGTCGCTCCCCTCAATCCCCTTTGTCGCCACCCGGCCGATCGGCCGACGAATCGTGCTGCGCTGCTGGTGCAGTCTTGTTCTTTGGCCTCGCGTTCCCCGGAATCATCGGATCGTCGTCATCCATCAGGATACGATGCGCCGGCCCTTCGAGGTCGTCGTACTGACCGGTGCGTACCGTCCACAGGAAGAACGCAATGGCCACGACCATCAGGCCGACGGCCAGCGGAATCAGCAGATACAGGATCGACATGCCTAACCTCCCGAATCCTGGGACGACTTCAATCGCAGTGCATTGAACACCACGACCAGCGAACTGAACGACATGCCGATCGCCGCCATCCACGGCGCGACCAGTCCGGCCGCCGCCATTGGCACAGCAGCGACATTATACAGAATTGCCCATGCCAAATTCTGCTTTATGACCGTGCGGGTGGCGCGCGCCTTGCGCACCCCGTCGCCCAGCGCGGTGAGCCGTTCGGACAGCACCACCATATCGGCGCTGGCATGCGCCAGCTGCGCACCCTGGCCCATCGCGATCGACACGTCGGCTCCGGCCAGAACCGGCGCGTCGTTGACCCCGTCGCCGACCATCGCGACACTGTGCCCGGCGGCCTGCAACTCGCGCACCCGCGCCAGTTTGTCGTCCGGCCGCATGCCGTGCCGGGCGACGCTCGATGTGCAGCTGATCGGCGACCCGCTCGACCGCGCCGGCCGCATCACCACTGAGGATCTCGACCTGCAGGCCAAGTTCGCGCAGCTGCCGGATGGCCACGTCCGCATCCGGCCGCAGCTCGTCACTCAGCGCAAAACGGGCCAGGATGCCCAGCTCATCGCCGAGCAGCACCTGGGTCGCATGGCTGCCGTGTACCGTCTCCGGGACCGCGCTGCCGGACAATCCGGCGACATAGGCCGGGTTGCCCACGCGGTAGCGCAGGCCGTCGATCTCGCCCTGCATGCCCTGGCCCGGCAGCGCGGTCAGCTCGCTCACCCTGCGGCACCGCCTCGACATGCGCCGCCAGGGCCTTGCCGACCGGGTGCTCCGAGCCACTCTCCAGCGCCGCCGCCAGGGCCAGGCAGCGCGCCTCGTCGATGCGCCCGGGCGCCATCACCTCGGTCTCGGTCAGCTGCAGGATGCCGCGGGTCAGGGTGCCGGTCTTGTCGAACAGGATATGGCTGACCTGGGCGAGGGTCTCCAGCGCATGTCCACGGGTGGTCAGCAGTCCGAGCCGGGTCAGCGCCCCGGATGCCGCGGTGACCGCCGTCGGCGTGGCCAGCGACAGGGCGCAGGGACAGGTAACCACCAGCACAGACAGGGTGACCGCAAAGGCATGTTCCGGTGAATTGATCGACCACCACACCGCCACCAGGGTCGCGATAATCAACAGGGCACCGACGAACCAGCCGGCGACGTGATCGGCCAGGCGGGCCAGGCGCGGCTTCTCCGCCTGCGCGCGGTCGAGCAGGCGCACGATGGCCGACACCAGGGTATCTTCGCCGACCTGGTCGACCGTCACTATCAGCGGGCTCTCGACATTGACACTGCCGCCAACCAGCTCGTCGCCGACCGCGCGCGGCCGCGGCAGGCTCTCGCCGGTCAGCAGCGATTCGTCGACCGAGCTGCGGCCCTCGCTGACCAGGCCGTCGGCGGGGATGGTCTCGCCGGGCCGCACCATGACCCGGTCGCCCGGCACCAGCTCGGACACCGCGATCACCTGCTTCGCCGTCGTCATTCACCCGGGTGGCGGTGGCCGGCAGCAGCTTGACCAGTTCCTCGGCGGCCTCGCCGGCGCGGTGACGCGCCCCCATCTCGAGGTAACGACTGGTCAGCAGGAAGAAGGCGAACATGCAGACCGAGTCGAAATACACCTCGGCACCGCCGAACACGGTCGACCAGACGCTGGCGCCGAAGGCGCCGCCGATCGCCAGTGACACCGGCACCTCCATGCTCAGGTGACGGCGCTTCAGATCGCGCCAGGCGGTGGTGAAGAAGCTGGCCGCGGAGTAGAACACCACCGGCAGCGTCAGCAGCAGGCTGACCCAGCGCATGAAGCTGCGCAGGCCGTCGTCCATGCCGCTGTAGTCACCGGCGTACATCGCGATCGCCAGCATCATGACCTGCATCGCGCCCAGGCCGGCCACGGCGAGGCGGCGCAGCGCCGCGGACTTCTCCTTCTTGTGCACCACCTCCTGGCGACCGGGGTCGAACGGATGGGCGACATAGCCGATCGCGGTGATCGCCTTGAGGACGTCGGACAGGTGGATCTGGCTGTCGTCCCAGCGCACGCGCGCCCGGTGGGTGCTGTAGTTGACCGAGAAGTCGATCACGCCCGGCAGCGCATTGACGTGGCGCTCGTTGAGCCAGATGCAGGCCGCACAGGTGATGCCTTCGAGGATCAGCGATGCGGTCTTGGTCGAGGCATCGTCGCTGCGCACGAAACTCTGCTGCAGCGCCGGCTGATCGTACAGCTCGAGACGCCGCAGCGCCTCGGGAACCAGGTCTTCGGGGCGGCGCGAGGTCGTCTCGCGGTGCGCATAGAAGGACGTCAGGCCGCCATCGACGATCGCCTGCGCCACCGCCTGGCAGCCGTGACAGCACATCTCGCGCGGCTGACCTTCGATCTCGACCGCGTAGTCAGCATCCGGCAGGCACCGGCAGGCCGCAGTGATAACAGTCGGTCATCGGCCGCCATGCCATTCAGGTCCCGCCCCGGACCGCGCGCCACCGAGGTACTGGCCCGGACCTCGTGCAGGTCGTCGCCGCGCCGGATCTGCAGCACCAGTTCCCACAGGCCGTGCAAGCGGCATCGTCAGCGTGACCCGGTACTCGCCCGGCGCCACCTCGGCCATCACGAAATCGAAGTCGTCGCGGCTGCTGGAGGTGCGCAGGAAACGGCCCTTCGATCTGCGCACCGGAAACCGGCTGGCCGTCGCGGTCATGCACCTCGACGACGAAGGTCGCGGCCTGGTCGACCACCGGCTTGTACAGCCAGCCCTTGCGCACCTGCCAGCCGCGCGCCTGCTGCTTCTCGACCTGGCGCAGGTAGGCGTTGTACAGGGCCTCTTTCTCCTGGTAGTCGTGCGACACCGTGCCGGGAAAGCGCGAATCGACCACCTCGCTGCCCTGAGGTGTCGGCAGCAGGGTTGCGAACAGACCGGTGATGCCCTGCTCGGCGACCCCCAGAAACACCACGTTGGTCACGATCACGACGACGAAGAACCCGACGATCAGTGCCGGCGCCCAGTGCCAGCCACGACCGACGCGGCCACCGATCATGCCGAGCGCATAGGCCACGGTCAGAAAGATCGCCAGGTGGATCGCAAAGACGTCCGCACCCGGCCAGGTCAGGATGGCCCAGGGCACGTAGATCAACAGGGCCAGCAGGGCGATCGCCATGCCGGCGGCCTTGCCATCGAGGCGGAACACGGCGCAGCAGCAAGCGATCACGAAGCACGCAGCCACCTGCGGCCAGCACGACCGCCGCCGATCCCGCGTGCAACAGTGCAGTCATGCGAGTGAACGCATCATCGGCTCGATATCGATCAGCGTTGCGGCACGTAGAACACGCTGGGGTGACCGACCGGCTGCAATTCGGGCGCATCCTGCGGCACCGCGACCAGCTCGAAGGGATGACTGTGGCCATCGAACTCGGCGGCATCGGCACGCACCTTGGCCGCCAGGCGCAGGCGCTGCTCCGGATGCAGGCTCGACCTCGCTGAAAGCGCCCCATATCCAGTTCCGCCCCGGCCGGCAGGCCCTCGGCACGAAAGCGCAGGGTCAGGGTCTTGTTGGTCTTGTTGTTGACCTTGATCTCGTAGCTGTTCTGGATGCGCCCATCAGACAGCTGCACAAAGATCGGCTGGCGCACCTGCGCCACGGTCAGGTCGAACGCCGCCTGGTGCGAGACGCTCCAGCCCAGCAGGCCGATCGCCAGCATCAGCACCGCGGCATAGCCGATCACCTTGGGACGCAGCAGGCGCGCCTGCTGACCGGTGTCGACACGACGCTCCGAGGTATAGCCGACCAGGCCGCGCTCCCAACCCAGCGAATCCATGATGGTGTCGCAGGCATCGATGCACAGCGCACAGGAGATGCACTGGATCTGCAGGCCATTGCGGATATCGATACCGGTCGGACAGACCTGCACGCAGTAGCCGCAGTCGATGCAGTCACCGACGCCGGCCTGCTCGCGCGTCCTCGCGGGTCTTCAGGTCTCTGCCCAGCTTGGCGCGCCCGCTGGCGCCCTCACCGCGCGCCTCGTCGTAGGACACGATCAGCGTGTCCTTGTCGAACATCACCGCCTGGAAACGCGCATAGGGACACATGTAGGTGCAGACCTGCTCGCGCGCAATACCGGCCATCACGTAGGTGGTTGCGGTCAGGAACAGGGTGGTCGCATAGGCCGCGAACGGCGCGTCCCCGGCAAAGAAGTGCGCCACCAGCTCCGGCGCATCGCCCCAGTACAGGACGAAGGTCAGGCCGGTCAGCGAAGGCCATCAGCAGCCACAGCAGATGAGTCAGCCCCGATCTTCAACAGCTTGCCGGCGTTCCACGGCTGCTTGGCCAGGCGGATACGCGCCGGGCGCTCACCCTGCACCAGTCGTTCGATCAGGATGTAGACGTCGGTCCACAGTGTCTGGAAACAGAAGTAGCCGCAGAACACCCGGCCCGCCAGACCGGTGACGAAGAACAGCAGGTAGGCGGCGATCATCAGCAGCCCGGCCAGCCAGAAGATATCCTGCGGATGCACGACCAGGTCGAACAGGTAGAATTTTCGACCGGCCAGATCGAACAACACCGCCTGGTCCGCGCCGACCTCGCGCTCCCAGCGCAACCAGGGCAACAGGAAGTACACGCCATAGGCGAACGCCACGACCAGCCCACTTCATATTGCGGAATCGGCCACTGACCGAACGCGGATAGATGTGCGTGCGCGCTTCGTATAACGACGATTGGCTGGCGCTGTCTTTCATAGCCCGGCTTGGTCGGCCCCTGCGTAGGAAGAAGAATTCGTTTTTTCGAATGACATCTTTTCAGAATGCCACTGTCGATCCAGCGGCCGCCATGACAATCTTCATCCCTGTAGCGCGAAAAAGGCCGCGAACGGCCTTTTTGTCTGTCCCTTCGTAACCGTTGTCAGCTACCGAGACTCTGCACGTAGACCGTCAGCAGTTTGATCTGGGCATCATCCAGTCGCCCCTTCCAGGCCGGCATCTGGCGCTGAATGCCGTCGTGAATCACCGTCCTGACCGCATCCAGACGCGCGGCATCATCGGCCGCGCCCGGCACATCGGCAACGGTCCAGATTGCATCGGTCAGGTTTGCCGCACCCTGCGACGCCAGGCCCTTCGCTGACGCGGTGTGGCAGTAGTGGCAACCGCCTTCACTGCCCTGGAAGATGTCGCGACCGGCCTCGGCCTTGGCGGCGTCGACGCTGTGTCCGGACAGACTCAGCACGTAGTGCGCGAGTTGATCGACCTTGTCGTCGGCCAACACCTCGCCGAACGCCGGCATGAAACCATTGCGACCGTCGCGAATGGTGTGCTCGATCTGCGCAATCCCGTCGCCCCACAACCAGGCATCGTCACGCAGATTGGGATATATGACCGATCATGGCCGGTGCGCCACCGGCGCCATGGCAGGCCGCACAGTTGTCGGCAAACAGCACCTTGGCCATCGAGCGCGTGAACGCCATCATGTCGGCGTCATTGACGATGTCTTCGTACGACGCGGCAGCGACCTTCTTCAGGTAGCTCCTGCTGCTTGAGCGTCTGGCTGCCGGTCTGCATCTCTTCGATCAGCTCGGCACGCGTATTCCAGTGCGTTGTGACCTGCTCGCCCTCGCTCTCGTAGGTCACCGTACCGATGCCCTTGGTAAAACTGTCGGCAATCGGCCAGGCCGGATACCAGATCCAGTAGAGCGCGGCGAATACCACGGTTGCATAGAACGACCACAACCACCAGCGCGGCAGCGGGTTGTTGAATTCCTGCAGATCACCGTCCCACGCGTGACCGGTGGTCTGTACCGCTTTACCCTGATGTTGTTCAGCCATCGTCTTGAGCCCTTGTCTTTCTGTTCGCCCGGCATGTCATCGTCCTGGAACGGGATGTTCTTGTACGACTCCAGGCGCTTGCTGCGCTTCTTGCCGGTGAACACGTAGAGCAAGATGCCAACGAAGACCACAAAGAAGATCACCAGCGCCAGCGGCTTGGTGTTCTCCATGTTCGACAGCCATTCAAGCATTTTCGTTTTCTCGTGTGTCCAGGACCGTGTTCGCCAGCTATCAGCGGAATTCCGCGAAATAGCCTTCGTCGTATTTGCTGAAATCGACCATGGTGCCCAGCACCTGCAGGTAGGCCACCAGCGCATCCATCTCGGTCAGACGGGTACGGTCACCGTCCCAATCCTCGGCCTGCGCCTGGGCCAGCAGGCTCTGCTCGGCATTGTGGATATCCATCTGGCTGGCCATCGCCTCGCCGAACTGCTCCACATTGGCCAGGTATTCCTCTTCGGTATCCGAGTAAGGCACACCGACGATCTTCAACGCACGCATGCGATCGGCAATATCCGAGTAGTCGAGTTCATCCTCGAGCAGCCACGGGTAGTTCGGCATGATCGATTCCGGCACCACGTCGCGCGGATTGTTCAGATGCTGGGTATGCCAGGCGTTGGAGTACTTGCGCCCGACCCGCGCCAGATCCGGACCGGTGCGTTTCGATCCCCACTGGAAGGGATGGTCGTACTTCGATTCGGCCGCCAGCGAATAGTGTCCATAACGCATGTGTTCGTCGCGGAACGGACGGATCATCTGCGAATGGCAGGTGTAGCAACCCTCGCGGATGTAGATATCGCGACCGCGCTGTTCGAGCGGCGTGTAGGGACGCACGCCCTCGACCTTTTCGATCGTGTCCTTGATGTAGAACAGCGGCACGATCTCGACCAGTCCACCGATGGAGATGGCGATCAGCGTCAGCACGATCATCAGACCGGCATTGATTTCGATACTTTCGTGAGTGAGTTTCATTGTTGCGAACCCTTTAGACGCCGGCCCGGGCCATCTTGGCGGCGATCTTCGCCTCCACGGCCGCCTGCTCAAGTTTTGCGTTGCGGATGGTCATGAACACGTTGACGGCCATGATCACGATACCGGCCACGAAGAACATGCCACCGATCATGCGCACCACCAGCGGCCAGTGCATGAACACCACCGATCTCGATGAAGGTGTAGGCCAGGTTGCCGTAGTCATCGAAGGCACGCAGCATCAGGCCCTGGCCGATACCCGAGACCCACATCGAGGCGATGTACAGCACGATGCCGATGGTCGCCAGCCAGAAGTGCACATAGACCAGTTTGACGCTGTACAGACGGGTCTCCCAGAGACGCGGGATCAGGTGATAGAACGAACCGAAGGAGATCATCGCCACCCAGCCCAGGGCGCCCGAGTGCACGTGGCCGATGGTCCAGTCGGTGTAGTGCGACAGCGCGTTGACGCTCTTCAGCGACATCATCGGGCCTTCGAAGGTCGACATGCCGTAGAACGACAGCGCGGTGATCAGGAACAGCATGATCGGGTCGGTGCGCAGTTTGTCCCAGGCACCGGACAGGGTCATGATGCCGTTGATCATGCCGCCCCAGGACGGCAGCAACAGCATGATCGAGAACGCCGCGGCCAGCGACGAGGTCCAGTCAGGCAGCGCGGTCCAGTGCAGGTGGTGGCCACCGACCCACATGTACATGAACGACAGCGCCCAGAAGTGGATGATCGACAGGCGGTAGGAATAGATCGGACGCCCGGCCTGCTTGGGCACGAAGTAGTACATCATGCCGAGGAACGCCGCGGTCAGGAAGAAACCGACCGCGTTATGGCCGTACCACCACTGCACCATCGCGTCCTGAACGCCGGAGTACACGCTGTAGGACGTGGTGTTGAACAGGCCGACCGGCACCGACAGGTTGCGGAAGATATGCAGGATCGCGGTGGCCAGGATGAAGGCCAGATAGAACCAGTTGGCAACATAGATGTGCGGCTGCGAGCGCTTGC
Organism: uncultured Gammaproteobacteria bacterium; assembly: GCA_963719025.1. GTDB lineage: Bacteria > Pseudomonadota > Gammaproteobacteria > Chromatiales > Chromatiaceae > Thiosocius. Next base: position 20,215 of record CAVRBK010000092.1, read on the forward strand.
GCAGGGTCATCACGAACACCAGGAAGTAGAACACCCAGGTGACCGTGATCAGCAGATCGACGTACCATGGAAACTCGGCGTATTCCTTGCCCTCGGTGACGCCGTTCATGTAGCCGATCACGCCGACCAGCACCGCGATCTGCCAGCCCCAGAAGGTCAGGTTGGCCATCCAGTCACTGGCCAGGCGCGCCTGGCTGGTGCGCTGCACCACGTAGTATGAGGTTGCAAACAGGGCGCTGCCGCCAAAACCGAAGATCACCAGCGTGGTGTGAACCGGGCGCAGCCGACCGAAGGTGATCTCGGCGATATCGAAGTTCAGAAACGGGAAGGCCAGTTCCGCGGCGATGTAGGTGCCGGCAGACATGCCCAGCAGGCCCCACACCAACGCCATCACGGCGAACTTCTTGATGATGTCGTAGTTGTACTGCGTATCTGCAGCAACGGCTGTTTGCACCATTGAAAAACCCCTGGCTAACGGTTAAACGAGTGTCCGCATGGCCTCCCGATCGCGATGGCATGCGGACAAATCGAAATGCGACCAAAACCATGACGTCTCACAGCAGGCTTTGTTCCCTAAAAGCCGAAAACGTCACGCGGTTTTCGAACCGGCGACGGCATGCACCGACGGACAGCAGGTATCCGGGGCACGCCTATCGACAGCTAATACGAAATCGGCCGCATATTAGCCGACCGCCTAATATTAGTCAATGCTTATGAGTCCGGGCCGGGCACTGATCGTGAGCACAAGCTTAAACGATTGCTCGCAGCCTTTCCGTTGCAAAACCCAATACAAAAGGTGGGCAGGATCTCAGTCGATCAGGAACATCAGGTGGGGTACGTAGTGGTCAACCAGCAGCAATGCGAACAGCGCCATGAGGTAGATGATGGAAAATCCGAAGGTCCGCATCGGCATGCGGTCGTCGTCGTTGCGATAAAGACGGACCGCGTAGAACAGAAACCCGAGACCCAGCACCATGGCGCCGCCCAGGTACAGGCCACCGCTCATGCCATAGCCGTAGGGCAACATGGTCACCACGAGCAGCAGCACGGTGTACAGCAGGATCTGCAGGCGGGTGAAATCCTTGCCATGAGTGACCGGCAGCATCGGCATGTCGACCTTGCGGTATTCCTCGGTGCGATGGATGGCCAGGGCCCAGAAATGCGGCGGCGTCCAGGTGAAGATGATCAGGAACAGCAGCAGCGCCCCGGGATCGACACTGCCGGTCACCGCAATCCAGCCCAGTACCGGCGGCGCCGCGCCGGCCGCACCGCCAATCACGATATTCTGTGGCGTCGCGCGCTTCAGGTACATGGTGTAGACCACCGCGTAACCGATCAGCGAGAGGAAGGTCAGCAGCGCCGTCAGCGGATTGACCAGCAAGGCCAGCATCAGCATCGCGATGGCACCGATCCCGATCGCGAACACCAGTGCATCGCGCGAACTCACGGCGCCCTGCGGCAGCGGCCGACCACGCGTCCGGCCCATGATCGCATCGATCTTCTGATCGACCACGTGGTTGATCGCGGCGGCCGATCCGGCGGCCAGCCCGATACCCAGCGTACCGAATACCAGCGCGTCCAGTGGCACCATGCCAGGCGTGGCGAGCATCATGCCGACCACCGCGGTAAAGACGATCAGCGCCACCACATTGGGTTTGCACAGTTCAAGGTAATCGCGCCATCCGGCATGCGAGGTCTTCAGAGCTGTTGTCGCCATAATCGAAAGTTCAGGTAGATGAGAGAAATCAGCAGCAGGGCGGCCACACCATTGTGCGCCGTCGCCACGCTGAGCGGCAGATGCAGCAGGACATTGCCGATACCGAGCCCGACCTGCAGCAGCAGCAGGCTGCCCACCAGCAGCGCGGTCCCGGCAAGCCCACCGCCGGTTCGCAACAGTCCGATGACCAGCGCACCGAGGTAAAGGAAAGTGACCAGCGCACCGATGCGGTGGGTGACATGGATCGCGGTACGCGCCGGATGCTCGAGCACACCGTACTCGTAGTTCACCCCCAGCCCGCGCCACATCACAAAGGCCTCGTCAAAATCCATCTCCGGCGTCCAGCTGCCCTGACAGGTCGGAAAATCGAGGCAGGACAGGGCCGCATAGTTCGAACTGGTCCAGCCACCCAGTGCGATCTGGGCGATCAGAATGACCAGGCCAGCACCGGCCGCAAGCCGCCACTCGCCCGATCCGGTAACCGGCCGGCGTCGCCCGGTACGCAGCGCCAGCAGCACCAGCAGACCGAAAGTGGCAAACCCGCCGAGCAGATGTCCCATTACCACCACTGGTTTGAGCAGCAGGGTGACGGTCCACATCCCCAGGGCCGCCTGAAACACGACCAGCGCCAGCAGAAAGGTCGGCAACCAGACCGGCTGATCCGGGTCATGACGACGACGCATCCACGACCAGACCGCGATGCTCAGAATGAAAATGCCCAGCGAACCGGCGAAGTAGCGGTGGATCATCTCCTTCCAGCCCTTGTCCGGCTCGAGAGCGCGCTGTTCCAGGTAGTGTTTCTCGGTCACATGATCGGCCGTTTCCGGCACCGTCAGCTGACCATAGCAACCCGGCCAGTCGGGGCAACCCAGGCCGGCATCGGCGAGCCGGGTATAGGCGCCGAGCACGATGACCGCGAAGGCAAGAAAGCAGGTGAATACGATAAGGCGGTGGTAATTCATTGAACTCATCCGATCTGCGAGATCTTAAGCAGCTTTTGCAGATCTTTCATCATGCCCTTCGCAGGCACATCGAGGTTGTAGTACATCATCAGATTACCCAGCGGATCGACCAGGAAATACTGTTCGCCCTGCGGCTTGAAGCGATCACCCTCGAAACGTTGCAGCAGCGGCCCTGCATCCTCACCGAGAACCACCCAGCGCAGGTCTTCATGCTCGCTGGCAAGACGTTCCGCCAGTGACCCGGACGGCATCTGCGAAAGCACCAGCAACCGTTGAATGCGCGGCACGTCCTTGTTCATTGCGATACGTGTCTGGCGGGTCAGGTAAAGCTGTTGCTCGCAGCGCGAGTCGCAGTCGGCCCCGCCAAACACCACGTAGGTCCAACGGCCGCGCAGATCGCGATCGGCATAGGCAGCACCATCGGCCAGGTAAAGACCGCCAACCTGCAGCGGACGCGGCGGCGCAACCAGGACCCCGGCATTGGTCGTTGCCTCGACCCCCTCGGTACCGAGCGTCTTCCACGCAACCCAGGCTGCGACAGGCGGCACCATGAACAAGGCAACCAGCAGAACCAGCTGCACCCTGCTGCGCGTTACGGCTTTCTGTTCAGGCACTGACACGATTGCCCCCGTCGTCGCCATTCCGGCGCGTATTCACGCCGACGTAAATGATCAACAGCGCCATCGCGAGACCAAACCACTGCACCGCATAGCCGAGATGCTTCTCCGGTCCCATTGGTGGGATCGGCGACCAGTCATACTGCAGACCGCCAGGCTGACCTTCGTCGATCACCAGGGCGTAACGCATGAGCATCCAGACCGCGCGCGCTGGCCAGCGCAGCGATATCCAGCGACTGCAGCAAAACCTTGTCCGCCACACTGCTAACCGGTGGCTCACCAATCACCAACGCCACTGACGCGGGCGAATCGAGCCGTCCGTGCAGAACCACGGTCTCATCCGGCAACGGCAGCTCAGGGAGATAGTCCCGCGACTCGCCGACGGCGACCCAGCCACGGTTGATCAGAACATTGGGGTGGCCTGTGCCAAGCGGTTGAAACGGCGTGAACACATGATAGCCGGGCTGACCGCGAAACACGCGGTTATCCAGCAGCCACTGCTGACCGGTGACGTAGTGGCCTTTGACAGTCGCCGCGCGGTAACGATCGCTATCTGAAAGTCCACTGGTATCAGTAAGCATCAGCGGAGCGATCACCTCGCCGGCCGCACGCTGCTCGACCAGCGACTGCTTGTCGCCGGCCCGTTGCATCTGCCACAGGCCAAGACTCAACAGCACAGGGAACACCATCGCAAAGGCGACCGTCGGCCAGAATGCCGGCGCAAAGTAATAGTTTCCAATGGCGAGCTGGGGGATCTTCATACGGGGTGACTGTTATACTTTTGCGGCTACAAACAAAGGAAAATGCACTGTGTGGATCAAGGTCATCGTCGTTCTCGTGTTCATCGGCATCGTTGCCAGTCTCGCCTCGAGCCTGTTTTACCTGGTCAATGACAAGGGCGACTCACGTCGTACCCTGCGCGCACTGACATTCCGAATCGGCCTCTCGATCGGACTTTTTGCCTTCCTGATGATCCTGATCGCATTCGGCGTGATCGAGCCGCATGGCGTCTATCCAGGCGCCCCGGCCGGGGCGACACAACAGCAATAACAGATCGACGATCCGTATTGCACCGGGCCCGTCCGACGGACGGGCCCGGGACAGCGTCACAGCACGTAAACGAAGATAAACAGACCCAGCCAGACCACGTCCACGAAGTGCCAGTACCAGGCAACACCTTCGAAGGCGAAGTGCTTGTCCGCGGTGAAATGTCCCTTGGCCGCGCGCAAGGTAATCACCAAAAGCATCACCGTACCCAGGGTCACGTGGAAGCCGTGGAACCCGGTCAGCATGTAGAAGGTCGAGCCGTAGATACCGGACTCGAGCGTCAGGTTGAGGTCCTGGTAGGCATGCACGTACTCGTAGGCCTGGAAGCCGAGGAACACGGTACCCAGCAGCACGGTCGCAGCCAGCCACAACACCGTCTTGCTCTGGTCATTGGCCTTCAGCGCCCAATGCGACAGCGTGATGGTCACACCCGAGGTCAACAGCAGCAGGGTGTTGAGCGCGGGAATACCCCACGGACCCATGGTCTGGAACTCACCACCAACGTTGCCCGGACCGTTGGTCGGCCACGATTCGCCGAAGCTCTGCCACAGGTACTGGTGGGTGGAAAAATCGACACCCAGCAGCCACGGCACCGACAGCACGCGGGCGTAGAACAGCGCACCAAAGAAGGCGGCGAAAAACATCACCTCGGAGAAGATGAACCACATCATTCCCTGGCGGAATGAGCGGTCGACCTGCTCGTTGTAATCTCCTCTGAGACTCTCGTTGATGACGGTGCCAAACCAACCGAACATCATGAAAGCAATCATGGCCAGCCCCAGGAACAGGATCATCTGGCCTGACGCGTTCCCGTTGAACCAGTTGGCGGCCCCAACGACACCAACCGTCAATGCGACGCTGGCGACAATCGGCCAGTGGCTGCCGTGCGGCACATAATAATGATCACCTGTGTGTGCCATATCTCCCCCTCGTTATTTGTCTCTTAATCGGATTTTTGTCTAAAGGCGGGCGCGGATTCATCCGGACGCCCTCAGTTCATTGCAACCTGGGTCACATCGAAAACCGTGTAGGCCAGGGTGAGTGTGCTCACATCCTTTGGCAGGTTCGGGTCGACGATGAAACGCAGTGGCATGTCCTTGCTCTCACCGGCGGCCAGCGGCTGCTGATTGAAGCAAAAACACTCGGTCTTGTTGAAGTAACGACTCGCCTTGCCGGGTGCCACGCTGGGTACCGCCTGACCAACCATGTCTGTACCGGTCGGATTAGTTGCCGTGAAGCTCGTTGAATAGACCTTCCCCGGGTTGACCTGCATGCTCGCAACCTTGGGTGCAAACGCCCAGGGCATGCCGAGATTATTGCTGGCAACGAACTGCACGGTAATCAGGCGCGACTCGTCGGGCTGATAGCGTGCTGCTACAGCGGCCTCGTCAATCCGGCCGGTCTTGCCATTCAACCCGGTGATCTCGCAGAACACGTCGTACAGCGGCACCAGCAAATAGCCGAAGCCGAACATGGCGACTGCAACTATCGCGACACGCACAAAGGACCGTTCGTTACGGGCTTGCCGGTTCTGTGCCATCGATCAGACCTCCCGCCCCATGGCGAGGTAGAGACCCAGCACGAAGAAGCCCAGGGCAACCAGCCCGAGCACGAGGGCCAGGCGGATGTTCGATTTCGCTTTGTCGTTGGTTTGTTCCATAGCGTTCCTGCCGGTCATCCCTGCCGATGCAAGGCAGGGATGACCTTATGCGTCACTTGATCTGCGGCGCGTCGGTGAAGCTGTGGTACGGCGGTGGCGAAGGCAGGGTCCATTCCAGACCATCCGCACCTTCCCATACCTGATCAGTCGCCTTCTCACCGCCACGGATGCACTTGAATACGATGTACGCAAACATCAGCTGCGACACACCGAACACGAAGCCGCCAATCGACGAGATCATGTTCCAGTCGGTGAACTGCACCGCGTAGTCCGGGATGCGACGTGGCATGCCGGCCAGTCCAAGGAAGTGCTGCGGGAAGAACAGGACGTTCACCGACACGGTCGAGATCCAGAAATGCCACTTGCCGAGACGTTCGTCGTACATGTTGCCGGTCCACTTCGGCAACCAGTAGTACGCGGCCGCCATGATCGAGTAGATGGCACCGGTAACCAGCACGTAATGGAAGTGGGCCACGACGAAGTAGGTATCGTGATACTGGAAGTCAGCCGGCGCGATCGCCAGCATCAGACCGGAGAAGCCACCGATGGTGAACATCATGATGAAGCCGATGGCGAACAGCATCGGTGTCTCGAAGGTCATCGACCCCTTCCACATGGTCGACACCCAGTTGAACACCTTAACGCCAGTCGGCACGGCGATCATCATCGTGGCGTACATGAAGAACAGTTCACCGACCACTGGCATGCCCACCGTGAACATGTGATGCGCCCAGACGATGAACGAGAGGAAGGCAATCGATGCCGTGGCGTAGACCATTGAGCTGTAGCCGAACAGCGGCTTGCGCGCGAAGGTCGGGATGATCGCCGAAACGATACCGAATGCCGGCAGGATCAGGATGTACACCTCGGGGTGACCGAAGAACCAGAAGATGTGCTGGAACATGACCGGATCACCACCGCCGGCCGCGCTGAAGAAGCTGGTTCCGGCAAACTTGTCGGTCAGCAGCATGGTCACCGCACCGGCCAGTACCGGCATGGTGGCGATCAGCAGGTAGGCCGTGATCAGCCAGGTCCAGACGAACAGCGGCATCTTCATCAGCGTCATGCCCGGGGCACGCATGTTGAGGATGGTCACGACCACGTTGATCGAACCCATGATCGACGAGATACCCGCGAGGTGGATCGCGAAGATCAGGAACGGGAAGCCATCGCCCATCTGCAGCGACAGCGGCGGATACAGGGTCCAGCCACCGGCCGGACCGCCACCCTCCATGAAGAAGGTCGACAGCAGCATCGAGAAGGCGAACGGCAGGATCCAGAACGAGAAGTTGTTCATCCTGGGCAGTGCCATGTCGGGCGCGCCGATCATCATCGGGATCAGCCAGTTGGCCAGACCGGTGAAGGCCGGCATGACCGCGCCGAAGATCATGACCAGCGCGTGCACGGTGGTCATCGAGTTGAAGAACTGCGGATCGACGACCTGCAGACCCGGCTGGAACAGCTCGGCGCGGATCACCATCGCCATGGCACCGCCGATGAAGAACATCAGCAGGGCGAACAGCAGGTACAGGGTACCGATGTCCTTGTGGTTGGTGGTGGTTACCCACCGCATCAGGCCCTTGGCCGGCCCGTGATCGTGATGATCGTCGTGAGTTGCTGTTGCGGTACTCATCTTTGAGACTCTCCCAGATTACTGCTTAACGGGCTGCTTTGACGGCAGCGGGTTGGACGACACTGGCGGCATTGCCCCAGGAGTTGCGCTGGTAGGTCAGCACGGCGGCGAGATCGGCATCGCTGAGGATGTCGCGGTAGGCGGCCATCGCGGTGCCGGCCTTGCCGTTGAGCACGAGGTCCATGTGCTGCAGCGATGTCACCGTTGGCGATGGCACTGCCGGCAATCGCCGGGAATGCCGGCGGCAGACCCTGGCCGTTGGCCTGGTGACAGGCGGCACAGTTGGTGTTGTAGACCTGCTCGCCCTTGGCCATCAATTCGTCCTTCGTCCATTCGCGATCGGCGGATGCAGCCTCGGCCATCGCGGCGCCTTTCTGTTCGGCAACCCACTTGGCGTAATCCTCGGGCGCCTTGGCGATTACGACGATCGGCATGAAGCCGTGGTCCTTGCCGCACAGTTCGGCGCACTTACCGCGGTAGACACCGGGCTCATCGACCATGGTCCAGGCTTCGTTGACGAAGCCGGGGATTGCGTCTTTCTTCCAACCGAGATCCGGCACCCACCAGGAGTGAATCACGTCTGCGGCGGTCAGCAGGAAACGGACCTTCTGACCGGTCGGGATCACCAGCGGCTTGTCGACTTCCATCAGGTAGATGTCACCGAACTTGGTCAGATCGGCATTGGCACCCAGCAGACGCGCCTCGTTGTGCTCGGGGTGCAGTGAACTGACGAAGGAAACGCCGGCGGCGTCGCCGTCGACGTAGTCGTACTTCCACTTCCACTGCAGACCGGTGACCTTGATGGTCATGTCGGCCTTGCTGGTGTCTTCCATCGCCAGCAGCGTCGTGGTTGCAGGCACCGCCATGCTGACCAGGATCACGATCGGCACGACAGTCCACAGGATCTCCATCGTGGTGCTCTCGTGGAACTGCGCGGCCACGGCCCCCTTCGATTTCCGGTGGTAGACGATCGAGTAGATCATGGCGCCGAAGACCACGACACCGATCGCACAACACACCCAGAAGATGGTCATGTGCAGGTCGTAGACACTATGACTGGTGGACGTAACACCTTCACGCATGTTGAGCGCGAAGTCAGCATGCGCTGAAACGAATGCCGCTCCCAGATATGCCGCCGCTATGCCGGCCAGCTTATGCATCACTCTCACTGCTTCGGTCCCCCCGAAATATATTTAATAGTTATCAATACTGGTTACGCACGCACCCTGCGGCGCAATTAAATTCATGCAGAGAGCCGCTTTTTCAGCTCCGCCGCCAGCTCTGCCTTCTCGTCGTCAACGAGAAACTCACCGAGCTCGACACGTTGTCCCGAGGCACCGATCCACAGACGCCGTGGATACCAGTGATCACGCGCCTGCGACAGTTCAACCCGCACCCAGCCGCGGGCAAAATCAGTTCGCTGCTGCGGACCCCCACTGAGCGACCCACGCCCCCGGTCGCGCCCTTTTTCGACCGTGACCAGAGACTCGCCGATCGAAACCACCTCGCAGCGTCGACACGCGTGCGACACGACATAGATGCAGGCGAACAATGCGGCCAATTCTAACCCGGCGAAGGGCAGTATCAGCCAGAACCCGCGGGCGGCCAGTACCGTCGATATCAGCACCAGCGGCACAGCGATAGCGCCGAGGAACAACATCGACTGGTGCCAACTCAGCGAGCGGTTCGGCAGTATCACCACCCGATGCACCTTGGTGTCGGGACAATCGTCGGAGATCACCATTGGTTCGCCATTCCCAGCGGGTAAAACAACGTACGCCAGAGCGAACAATCGGTTTCCCACCAATTTTTCGCTCGAGCAGGGTATCGCGACCCGGAAACCGAGCCAAGCAAATTTGACGTGGATCAGTAAAAAATCTTTTTATGGTATTTGAGTTAACTAATATTCGTATTAACTAACTTACGTTGATGACAGGCCCGCCCGGACTGTTTTACCGGCCGCCACGCGACCGCAGCAGTGCGTCGATATCCAGCCGCGAGCGGACGCCCGGCACATCACCCGCCGCCGCATGCGGCAGGACCCCCAGGCAAGGCACGCCGAGGCGCTGCTCCAGGCTGTGGAGATTCTGCCGCTGACGCGCCATCTGCGGATCGATCCGATTGCCGACCCAGCCAAGCAGGGTCGCCCCGCTGGCCAGAATGGCCTGCTCGCTGAGCAGCGCATGATTCAGGCAACCGAGGCGCAGGCCGATCACCAGGATAACCGGGATACCAAGAGCCAGCGCCAGGTCCTGGCCGTCCCGCTCGGGCCCAAGCGGCACCCGCCACCCCCCTGCCCCCTCGGCGACCACGAAATCGCTCGCGGCCGCCAGGCGGTCGAAGGCGCGGCGGATCGGTGCAAGCTCGATAGCGATACCCGCCTCTTCGGCCGCCAGATGCGGCGATACCGCCGGGGCAAAACAGTAAGGGTTGACGGATTCGTAGGGCAGATCAAGTCCCGTCGCCTCGATCAGCGCCAATGCATCGTCATTACGCAGAATCCCGTCACGCAAATTGGCCCCGGCCGCCACCGGCTTGAACCCCGCCACGCGCAGGCCCCTTCCCCGCAACGCATGAATCAACGTGGTCGCGACATGCGTCTTGCCGCAATCGGTATCCGTGCCGGTGATGAATACACCCCGGTTCATCGACGCCGGGTCAGCGCATCGACCGCAATGCGAGTCTCACCATCGACCCGACGCTGCAGCGGCGCCCAGGCATGCCCGTGGACCACTTCATAGCTCACCGGCAGACGCCCGTCAGCATCGCGGAAGCGCTCGTAGGCCGCACACAGTTGCTGCAGACGCCCGCGACCCAACAGGCCGCGTGCACGTTGTTGACTGGCATTGGCGGCACCGATGGTCTTGATCTCGCGCATCAGCTGCATGGCATCCCGGTAGGTGAGCGTCATGCGCTCGACATCCATGACCGGATCGGCCAGCCCGGCCCTCGTCAGCATGTCGCCGTAGTCATGCATGTCGATGAAGCCGTGCACATGCTCGCCGCCATCGACCTCGGCCCAGGCGGCACGCAACTCGACCATCGTATCCGGACCGAAACTGCTGAACATCACAAGTCCGCCGGGCTTGAGTACGCGTGCGATATCGCGAAAGGCCTGTTGCGGCTCGCTGCTCCATTGCAGCGCGGCATTGGCAAACACCAGGTCGATACTCTGATCGGCCAGCGGCAGGTGATCGAGATCGGCACACAGGCAGCGCGGCCGCCGCAACCAGCGCCCGCGCCGGCGCGCCAGCTCAAGCATCGGCAGGGCGAAGTCCAGCGCCGTGACGGCGGCCTTCGGGTAACGCTTCAGCAGGGCCTCGGTAGCGACGCCGGTGCCGCAACCGATATCGAGGATGGCGGCGGGCTCGATCCGCATATAGTCGAGACGTTCCACCATCCGCCGCCCGATCTCATGCTGCAGCACTGCCGTTGCGTCGTAGTCGGGCGCGGCACGTCCGAAGCTGCGGCGCGCGCTCGCCTTGTCGAGCGGGGAAACCGGCAAATCACTGTGTTCATCCTGCATCGATCGACTCCAACAGAACCTGCAGACTCTCCCAGGGATGCGACAGAAACGGCGCATGTCCCGCACCCTCGATCACGTCCAGCCGGGCCTGCGGCAGCACCTCGCGCAGACGCGCCTGCAACGCCGACGGAACCAGGGTGTCACGCGATCCGAACAACCAGTGCGTCGGGCAGACCAACTGGCCGAGCCGCGCGCGCAGATCGGTTTCCAGCAGCAGATCCAGGCCCTGGCGCAACCCGGACCCGCTGGCGGCCGGCCGGGATGCCAGCTCGGCGCGCAGCAGCTTCAGGGTATCGCGGGCGTGCTCGGCGCCCTTGACCTGCAGGCCGAGAAAACGCATCAGAGTCGCGCCCGGATCCGCCCCAAGGGCATCGGCGAAGGCATGAAAGGTCGCAACCGGCATGGCACAATCCCAACCGTCGCCCTGCACAAACTTCGGCGTACTGGCGACCAGTGACAGGCCCGTAACCCGCTCTGGCGCCAGCAGGGCCGCCTGCAGCGCCACCTGCCCGCCCAACGACCAGCCCAGCCAACGGGCGCGCTGCGGTGCGACCGCCAGGCACTGTGTTGCCCAGTCTGCGAGGTCTGCCGCTGCTGCCGGCGGCGCTGCCGCCGTGCCCGGGCAACTCGATCATATGCAGGCGAAAGTGTTGCGACAGCCCGGCGCGCAACGGCTCCCACACGGCAACATTCATCCCCCAGCCGTGCAACAGCACCAGGTCCGGCCCGCACCCTGTCTGCTCGACGTATGGACTCATGCCGACAGCTCCTGCGCCGTCTCCTCGAGCACCGCCAGCAGAACATCGACCTGCGCCGCACTGTGTGCCGCGGTAAAGGTAATGCGCAGCCGTGCGCTGCCCTCCGGCACGGTTGGCGGGCGGATCGCGCCTACCAGAATGCCCTGGCGGTGCAGCGCCTCGCTCCAGCGTGTGGCCAATGCCGCACTGCCGAGCAGGATCGGTTGGATTGGCGTGCTCGACGCCATCAGCTCCAGGCCGATACGCCGCGCGCCCTGGCGAAACCGCTCGACCAGGCTGCCCAGCCGCTCGCGCCGCCATTCCTCTTCGATGCACAGCCGCAGACTGGCGCGCGTCGCCTCGGCAATCGCCGGTGGCATCGCCGTGGTGTAGATGTACGACCGCGCCTGCTGAATCAGGGTCTCGATCAGGGCCTCGGAGCCGGCCACGAAGGCACCGCCGGTGCCGAAGGCCTTGCCCAGGGTGCCAACCAGCACCGGCACCTTGTCCTGATCGAGATCGGCAGCCCCGACCGTGCCCCGCCCCTGCGCACCCAGCACGCCGAAGCCATGCGCATCATCGACCATCAGCCAGGCATCCTTGCGCACACACTGCTGCGCAAGGCCGTTCAGCGGCGCGATGTCGCCATCCATGCTGAATACGCCGTCGGTGACGACCAGGCGCCGGCCCGGCGCGTCGTCCATCAACTCGCCCAGGCGCACCGGATCGGCATGCGGGTAGCGCCGCAGCCGGGCGCGCGACAGCACGCCCGCCGTCGATCAGCGAGGCATGGTTGAGCCGGTCCTCGAACACGCTGTCGCCACGCCCCAGCAGTGCGCTGATCACACCGAGATTGGCCATGTAGCCGGTCGAAAACAGCAGCGCGCGATCGCGCCGGGTGAACTCGGCCAGCTCTTCCTCCAGCGCATGATGGGCGCGGCTGTGGCCGCTGATCAGGTGCGCCGCACCGCTGCCCACGCCATAGCGGGCGATGCCGCGCTGCATCGCCTCGGCGACCCGCGGGTCGGCGGCCAGGCCGAGATAGTCGTTGGAACAGAACGCCAGCATGCGCCGGCCATCGATCATCAGCTCCGGGCCCTGCGGGCCGTCGGTGACACGGCGCTGACGGTACAGGCCATCGGCCCGGCGCTGGGCCAGATCAGGGTCGAGGTCGAAGGTCATTGCTCACGAACCGGTAAGGCGACACACAGCGGTAGCGGACAGGCATGCCGAGGCACCCGGGCAGAGACCGCACCGGGCGATGCATGCAAGCCACGGCGTCCGATGCGCAAGGCGTCAGTGACCGGACCCGCAACAGGCCTGCTGGTCCGCCTCGAGCGCGACTTCCTGCATGTTGATGCCGAGCCGCCGCGAACAGCGCCTGGTCATGATCGGCACCCGGGTTGTCGGTGGTCAGCAGGCGCTCGCCGTAGAAGATCGAGTTGGCACCGGCGAGGAAACACAGCGCCTGGGTCTCATCGCTCATCTCGCTGCGACCGGCCGACAGGCGCACGTAGCTCTTCGGCATCAGGATGCGCGCCACGGCGATGCTGCGCACGAACTCCAGGGCATCGAGCTTGTCGGCGCCGTGCAGCGGCGTGCCCTCGACCTGCACCAGCATGTTGATCGGCACCGATTCCGGATGCTGCGGCAGGTTGGCCAGTTCCTGCAGCATGCGGGCACGATCGGTACCGGTCTCGCCCATGCCGAGGATGCCGCCGGAGCACACGTTGATGCCGGCCTCGCGCACGTGCTGCAGGGTATCGAGACGATCCTGGAAGGTGCGGGTGGTGATCACGTTGCCGTAGAACTCCGGCGAGGTGTCGAGGTTGTGGTTGTAGTAATCCAGGCCGGCGTCGCGCAGCCGCGCGGCCTGCGGCTCGGTCAGCATGCCCAGGGTTACGCAGGTCTCCATGCCGAGGCCGCGTACCGCAGCGATCATGTCGATCACCTTGTCGAGGTTCTTGTCGGTCGGATTGCGCCAGGCCGCGCCCATGCAGAAGCGGGTCGAGCCCTTGTCCTTGGCCGCCTGCGCCGCGTCGATCACCTCGTCCAGCGGCAGCAGGCGCTCGCGCTCCAGGCCGGTGTCGTACTTCGCGCTCTGCGAGCAGTAGGCACAATCCTCGGCACAGGCACCGGTCTTGATCGACAACAGGGTGCTGACCTGCACCTCGTTCGGATCGAAGTGCTGGCGATGGACGCCCTGGGCCTGGAACAGCAGGTCATTGAACGGCAGCGCGAACAGCGCGCGGATCTCTTCCACTGACCAGTCGTTGCGGATGGGATTGGCAGTCATGTCAGGCCTCCTCGGCGACAGTGTCTTCAGCGGGAACCTCGATATCCGGCCATTCCTCGCGGCGGATCCGGAAAATCGACCAGAGCGACCACGGGATGATCACCGCCAGCCCGACGCCCCAGGCGATCAGCCATGGCGTGATGCCACGCCCGGGGAAAAAGGTGCCGATCGGGAATGATCGCCCCCATGACGGCATAAAAACGGTAGGCAGCGCGCTGCGTATAGTGGCCGACCCGCGGATTCGGATGGTGGCGGTGCAGCGCATAGATCAGCATCGAGCCACCGAACCACAGCAGCGGCAGCGGCGGCAGCAGCATGCTGATCATGTTGCCGAGATCCATCTGCATCGCGGCGAAGCGTGAGGAGCGTCCGGTCACGATTCGAGCGGTTTCAGCCGGGGCGGCTTGCATTAAGATAAGATCTCGCAGGCGAAAGGATTCGCCATGATAGGTGGCGATCGGCCACTGTCAACCCAAAAGGATTTGCATGGTTAACATTTGTACATTTTTTGGCCAGATCATCGGTAGCCGTTGCTGGCCTGTGTGGCGCTGCGGCGAGCGGCCTGTGTGATTGCCTGTGCCAGCGCGCTGCCCCGCAACCGACACGCCTGCCGGCGCTGCGCCCTGCCGCTACCCGCCGCGGCCCCGGCCGATACCTTGTGCGGCGACTGCCAGCGCACGCCCCCATCCTACGACAGCGCGATCGCGCCGCTGCTCTACCAGGCCCCGGTGGATGACCTGATCTCAGGCTTCAAGTACCACCATCGCCTGCACCTCGGCCGGCCGCTGGCCCGGCTGCTCGGCGACGCCGTCGACCGCCAGGCGTCGCTACCGCAGCTGCTGCTGCCGGTACCGATGCACCCGCGAAATCTGCGTCAGCGGGGCTTCAACCAGGCGGCCGAGCTTGTCCGCCAACTGTCTCGTCAGCTGGCGATCCCGGGATCGTACTCGAGCCTGCAGCGCCACGGCGAAACCACGCATCAACGCGGCCTCGACCGCGCCAGGCGCCTGCGCAACCTCGCCGGCAGCTTTGCCTGCAGCAGGCCGCTAACGGCGCATGTCGCCCTGGTCGATGATGTGATCACCACCGGGGCAACAGCAGAACGGATCAGTCGGATATTGAAACAGGCGGGCGCGGAAAAGGTGGAGGTCTGGGCCGTGGCGCGCACGGCACGCGACCGTCGGCACCGTTGAACAGGAAGGTGCGGCCATCAGGCGCGGCCGCAACCCATCAAGGCCAACCGATCAGCGATCGGCCAGCACCCGCTCTTTCATCTCGCGACGTTCCTGCGCATCGATCGTCAGGGTCGCAATCGGACGGGCCTTGAGGCGCAACACACCGATCGGCTCACCGGTATCCTCGCAATACCCGTAGCTGCCGTCGTCGATGCGCTCCAGCGCCTGTTCGATCTTGCGCTGCAACTTGCGGTAGCGGTCCCGCGTGCGCAGCTCAAGCCCATGCTCACTCTCGCGACTGGCGCGATCGGCCTCATCGCCGACTTCCTGGTACGACTTGTCGCGCAGGTTATTGAGCGTTTCCTGGGCCTCGGACATCAATTCCTCACGCCAGCGAATCAATTGGCGCCGAAAATACTCCAGCTGCAGAGGATTCATGTATTCCTCTTCTGGCGTGGGTTGGTAATCGGCTGGTAGTTCCACCGTCATGCTTATCTGACTCCGAAGGTTTTTCTGAAGGCCGCGGGGTTTTAGCCTACCCGGCCGGCATAATCAAGTCCGAAGAAACGGTGAGTGACACAATCGAGCAAAAAAACTACAGCCGTTCCAGACATTTGGGGGTCTTTGGCGACGCCGGATCGGCCAGAAATGCGCGTACCAGATCGGCCGCACAGAGGTGGCTGTCAAGCACCCCGTGACCGATTGCCGGAAACACGAAAACCTGCGCATTCGGCAGACTGCGTGCGGCCAGTTCGGCCCACTCGGGTGGCGTGACCGGGTCAAACTCGCCGGCCAGCAACAGGGTTGGCACCGGCGATTCGACCGGCCGTGCGGAAGGCCTCGGGTGCCTCACCCGAATCCCAGTAACGGCAGGCGTTGTACTGCCAGTCGAAACGCTTGATCCCGGCCACTCGCGGATACAGCGCCAATTGCGCCTGGGCATCGCGCAGATCGACCGCACCGGTGTCGTGGCAGTCGATGGAACTGGCCACCGGATCGCTGATCGCGTCGTCCAGCAGCGCCTCCACGTTGTCACGAATCATGCGCCGCATCGCACTGTCGAGTCGACCATCTGCCAGCGCCCTGACACTGGCCGGCAGGTCGGGAATCAGATCCCATTGGTACATGGCCTCGAACAGCAGCCACGCCAGGTCCTCGTGGTCGTAGACCACCGCGATGTCCTGACCATCATCCGGATCGCGCACGCTCAGCCGCAACAGCTCACGCTCGACCCGCTCGAAGGCATCGCGCAACACCCGATCGAGCACATCCGGGACCGTCTGAACAGCGATCGGCCAGTTCGCAGATACGGCTGAACAGATCGAAAGAACGCTGCAGCAGCCAGGCATCGGCGAGCTCGGCGTTGACCTGCGGCGGATACGGCGAATCGAGGATCGCCGCATGCAGCTGCTGCGGCGCCGTGCGCATCATCTCCAGCGCGACCCGGGTACCGTATGACACGCCGTAAACACTCCAGCGCCCGACGCCCATGGCACGCATCAGATCGATGGCGTCCGCCGCGTTGTGGCGGGTGGTGAAACGATGCAGGTCGAAACCCTCGCTTTTCAGCCGGTCGTGACAGGCCCGGGTGGCCTCGCGCACCCGGCGGTAGGCCTCCTCGGTCGGCAACGGCAGGGGCAGGAGTTCGCGGCGCAGCGTGCGCAGCTCCGGGCAGTCCAGCGCCGGTTCCGACAGGCCGACCCCGCGCTGGTCGTACAGCACCAGATCCCCCGACCAGGCGGTGGCATCCACCCAGTCGAGCCAGAAACCGACCTCGTCCGCGGCCAGCCAGGCCGCACCGCCCGGACCGCCGGCGATGTACTGCACCGGCGGGCCGGAACGCGCCCAGAAATACTGCGGGATATAGACCACCGGCAGCACAAACTGCTGCGGGCTGGCCGTGGCCAGCGGCGCGGTGTGCAGACGGCCGCAGTGCAGCGGCCGCCACAGCGGCTTGTCGAACCAGCAATCGACCCACTCCAGACGCGCACCGTTCTCCAGCTGCAAGGCCTCGGGCGGGCGCGTGCAGTGCCTGCCAGGCGAACCAGACGGCCGGGGCCAGCACGATCGGCCAGAGCATCCAGCGCAGCACAGCCATCAGGCAGCCACTCGACAGGTAGTCCCCGAACAGGCCGGCAAACACCAGCAGTCCGACGTAGTGATTGTTCAGAAACGCCCGAAAACAGGCCTGCCGCTCGCGCCCGCGAATCAACCACTGCTGATAGACGAACAGCAGCGCAGCAGCGGCAAGGGCGATCGCATAGACCAGGCCACGCCCGGCCATCTGCCCGGCCTGCCACAGCAGCAACAGCATGGTCAGCTGCAGCAACCCGATCACAACGCGATCCCAGCGACCGAACAGGATCGCGGTCGATTTGACCCCGATCTTCAGGTCATCCTCGCGGTCGACCATGGCGTACATGGTGTCGTAGATCAGCGCCCAGACGACGGTCGCCGCAAACAACACCCAGGCGACACTCGGGATCTGATCCTGCACCGCGGTAAACGCCATCGGCACCGCCCAGCCAAACGCCACACCCAGTACCAGTTGCGGCACGTGCGTATAGCGCTTCGTGAACGGGTATACCGCGGCCAGCGCCACGCGCAACAAAGGAATGGGCGATGGTCCTGGCTGTTGAGTGTCAGTACCAGGGCGAAGGCGCACAGGCCAGGACGACGAACACCACGAGCGCCTCGCGCGGGCTGACCAGGCCGGTTGCCAGCGGGCGGCGTGCCGTGCGCTCCACCTGGCCGTCAATATCGCGATCGGCGTAATCGTTGATCGCACAGCCGGCCGAACGCATCAGCGCCGTGCCGAGGACAAAGACCAGCAGAATCCACCCGGGCGGAATCCCCTCGGCGGCAACCCACAGTGCCCACAACGCCGGCCACAGCAGCAGGTAGATACCGATCGGGCGGTCGGCCCGCACCAGCAGCCAGTAATGACCCAGCCGGGCGCGCCAGCCGGCCGGCGCTGCCTGTTGCCTATCCGTGCTCATACCCCCAGCCTCGGAATATCCGGCAGGAAGAGCTCGTTCACCAGGATACGCTCGCCGCCATAGTCGAACAGGGTGCGCCGCCCCCACAGTTGCAGAGGCCGATGCCGCAGATGGGCCGTCGCGCGCTCGAACAGGCGGTGACGCGACGAGATCCGTGCCACCTCGACGCGCAGGCGGCGCGTGGTCGGATCGGAGAACAGCACCTCGCCGAGGGGTCGCCGGCCCAGCTGGGTCAGTGCATGCAAGGGTCCGCACAGGCTGCGCATCGGTATCAGGGTACGCGCAAACACCCAGGTTTCGCGGCCACAGTCGAGTCGCACCTCGCGCACCAGGGTGGCCTGCGCCGGCCCGCCACCGAGCAATGCGGCCTCGCTGGGCAGCGCGCTGGCGTGCCCCTGGGCGACCAGATCGACAGCGAAGCGCGAGCCGCAGCTGGCAATAACCGAGCGGGTCAGCGAACCGCGGTCGCTCAGCCAGGCATGCATCGCCGGCGCCACACCGGGCAGTCGACGTGGCGCAAGCGGCCGTCCAGCGAGGCTCGCGAAAGGCACGATGGGAGTTGTTTTTGCGTCGGAACATCTGGTCGCCGCGGAGAAATCGGGCGGATTATCGCATGTCAGCGCCGTGCAGGCGGCCGTCACTGGCGCAATCGCGCATGCAGATGAAACGGACCGGTATACACCGGCTCTCGTGATCCGGACGTCGGCAACCCGGCCGTCCTGGCCCGCCAGCGTCGAAGCGAATGGCGACACCGGCCGCATGGTGTCGCCCGGCCAGCGTGCACAACACCGTACTGATGCCGGCTCAACCAGTCGCATTGCGTATCGACCAGGCCGCTGTCGCGCAGCTGTTTGCGCACCTGCTGATGCGAATCGCCGACCGCGATGGCACGCCATGCCGGCGGCACCTCGAGGGTCTCGGTCAGGGATACCGCATAAAACGGCAGTAGCAGCGCGATCACCAGCAGGGTCGAACGGCGGAGAATTTTCAGCATACTGTCAATCTGTGTCACGGCTTGAAGGTGGCAGGCGATCCTGCCGGCTACCCTGCAGGGCGCGCGCGCAACGATAACACCGCCCGCCCAGGCCCGGCACGGTCAGACATCGGCGTACTGCACCTTGTGCCCGATCCAGCGATGCATCAGCGGCGCAACGCTCGCCGGGTATTCGCGCCAGCAGACGATCGGCCAGCGCCTGCACCCCGGGTACCAGGTCCTGGTCACGCAGCAGGTCGGCGATGCGAAACTGCATCTCGCCGGTCTGGCGGGTGCCCAGCACCTCGCCGGGACCGCGGATCTCCAGATCGCGACGCGCGATCGTCGAAGCCGTCGTTGGTTTCGCGCATCACCGCGAGACGCTCCTGCGCGACGCTGCCCAGCGGCGGGTGATACATCAGCACGCAATGGCTCTGCTGCGCACCGCGCCCGACGCGACCGCGCAGCTGGTGCAGCTGCGACAGGCCGAGCCGCTCGGCGTTCTCGATCACCATCAGGCTGGCATTCGGCACGTCGACGCCGACCTCGATCACCGTCGTCGCCACCAGCAGGTCGATCTCGCCGGCCTTGAACGCCGCCATCACCGCCTCCTTCTCGGCCGCCTTCATGCGGCCGTGCACCAGGCCGACGCGCAGCCCCTGCAGCGCCTCGGCCAGCGCCGCCGCGGTGTCCTCGGCGGCCTGCGCCTGCAGCGCCTCCGACTCCTCGATCAGGGTGCAGACCCAGTAGGCCTGGCGGCCCTCCGCGCAGGCCTGGGCGACCCGCTCGACCACCTCGTCGCGCCGCGCGTCAACGATCGCCACCGTCTGCACCGGCGTGCGTCCCGGCGGCAGCTCGTCGATCACCGACAGGTCGAGATCGGCATAGGCGGTCATCGCCAGGGTGCGCGGGATCGGCGTCGCGGTCATCACCAGCTGATGCGGCAACTGTCCGGCGACCCCCTTCTCGCGCAGCGCCAGGCGCTGGTGCACACCGAAGCGGTGCTGCTCATCGACGATCACCAGGCCGAGGCGCTCGAACAGCACGTCGTCCTGGAACAGCGCATGGGTGCCGACGACGACCTGGGTCGTGCCGTCGCCCAGCCCGCTCAGCGTCGCCTGCGCGGCGCTTGCCCTTGTGCCGCCCGCTCAGCCAGCCGACCTCGACCCCAAGCGGCTCCAGCCAGGTCGCGAAATTGCGCAGATGCTGCTCGGCCAGCAGTTCGGTCGGCGCCATCAGCGCGACCTGGTAACCGGCCTCGACGCAGCAGCAGTGCGGCCAGCGCCGCCACGATGGTCTTGCCCGAGCCGACATCGCCCTGCACCAGGCGCAGCGCCGGGTGCGGCTGCGCCAGGTCGGCGCGCATCTCGTCCAGCACCCGCTGCTGCGCTCCGGTCAGACGAAACGGCAGGCTGTCGAGCAGGGCATCCTGCAGCTGCCCGTCACCCGCCAGCAGCGGTGCGCCGCAGCCGGCGCTGGCGCTGGCGCAGCACCCGCAGGCTCAGCTGATGGGCCAGCAGTTCTTCGAAGGCGAGGCGCCGCTGCGCCGGGTGGCCGGTCTCCGACAGCAGGGCCTGCGACTGGTCCGGCGGCGGGCGATGCAGCAGCCGCACCGCATCGGCCAGCGCCGGCAGGCGGTACTCGCGCAGGACCGCCGCTGGCAGCAGTTCCTGCAGCCCGCCCTGCCCCAGCAGGTCGAGCGCCCTGCCGGTCAGGTCACGCCAGCTCAGCTGGTGCATGCCCTCGGTGGTCGGGTAGATCGGCGTCAGCGCCTGCTCGACCTCGGCCGCGGCCCCCTCGGCGACGCGCTCAACCTCGGGATGGACCAGTTCATAGCTGTTCGGACCATTGCGCACCTCGCCGAAGCAACGCAGCCAGGCACCGCGCGACATATTGGCCTTCTGCGCGGCACTGAAGTGAAAAAAGCGCAGCATGATGCTGCCGGTGCCGTCGGCCAGCCGCACCAGCAGCGAACGCCGCCGGCCGAAACGGATATCCGCCAGTTCGACCTCGCCCTGGATCACCGCCTGATCGCCGCTGCGCAGGCTGCCGATCGGCACGATCCGGGTGCGGTCCTGGTAGCGGATCGGCAGATGGAACAGCAGATCCTGAACGTTGGCGATCCCCAGCTTGAGCAGGCGCTCGGCATTCTTCGGGCCGACCCCCTTCAGGGCGGTAACCGGGGTTTCGGCAAGCGGGTGGGCGGCATCAATCACTGCGGCAGGATACGAAACCACGCCAGCAGCAACAAGGCAGAACGACACCGGGTCCGCCCGCCATGTCCGCGGTCATTACACGCCTGCCGGCCCGACGGTGTCGCAGCGGCGAGGCCGATCAGGCTGCGCGGGGGGTAAACAGCATCAACATCGCGCCATCTTTCCTATGCTTGGTTCAGGCATGGAATGAAACAGCAGCCGGATTGATGTCAATTCACAATCAGCGGGCATGGGGACTGACGGCCGTCGCCCTGCTCGCGGGGATCGCCGCAAGCTACGCGAGCAATGATTGGACCTGGTTTTCGCGTGCCGGCGCGGCAGTGGTCGCCGTCGGCATTGTGCTGACCTCGCGCCAGATCTTCGAACACAACCGCCGGCTTCTGGAACACCAGCGCAAATACCCGGCACCCCACGAGGTACCGTCACGCGGTACGGCAGGCCACGACTGGGCGAACGAGAACAGCATCCGCCAATTGATCCGCGCACGCTCGCACGAAGAGGAAAACTGGCGCAGCGAATTCAGCGGCTTTCACATGCTGGTAGGCGGCACCCTGGTATGGGGGTTCGGCGACCTGCTGGGCCTGCTGTTCCGCTGAACCGGGGACAGCGCTATTTCCAGCGCTCCTGGCCGACCAGCAGCAACAGCATATTCAGAACCGACGAATTGGCAACCGGAGCGGGCAGACAACCCTGACCATCCTGTTCCGGTCCGCAAGACGCGTCAGCCAGGCGCCCGCTCGCCGTGGCCGGCAGGGCGTTCACATCGAGCAACAGCAAACGGCTGTGATAGACCACGTAGGCGACGGCCGCCGCAACATCCTGCTCGGTCAGTTCCAGGTCGCCGCCCGGCGGCATCCGCCCGTGACCCGCGACAGCGTGTTCGATCAACGTGTTCAGCGGCTGCTCGAGCCGCTCGCCCCAGTCCTCGCTGTCGCCGAACACCGGCGCACCCTTGCGACCGCTCTCGTGACAGTGCATGCACTTGTCGGTAAAGACGACCCGGCCATGCGCCAGGTTGAAGGCGCGGGTGTCGCTTTCGAAACCGCGCGGCTGGGCGACGCACGGCATAGCCACAAACTGCGCCAGGAGCACCAGCACAGTCAATCTGAACAGTTGCTGCCTGCCTGGCATGAAATCTCCCGGGTTTTGTTGAGACGGACACCCTAAAGATACCCGCTCAAATCAGAATGGGAAAGAAAACAACAACCATTCCTTTTTTCACAGCCGCGTGGGGCGCTGGATGGAGGAACAGCGTGCGTATTCCCCAATTGCCCGGATCGCCGCTCCGGCATCGCGCCGCGCCGGTCCGGTACCCGATTCAGTCGGCTAAACTCAGGTCCTCCTCCAGGCCAGGAACGCAGCGATGATCCACCAGTCCACCCTCGCCCAACCCACCCGCGGACGCGGCACCTACGAAATCACCGGGCAGGTACATGACCTGGTGCGTCAGTCCGGGATTCAAACAGGCCTGTGCCACCTGTTCGTGCAACATACCAGCGCATCCCTGATCATCTGCGAGAATGCCGATCCGACGGTACGCAGCGACCTCGAACGCTTCATGAGCAGACTCGCACCGGACAGCGATCCGATCTACGACCACACCATGGAGGGCCCGGACGACATGCCGGCGCACGTGCGGTCGATCCTGACGAAGATGGATATGACAATCCCGGTGAGCCAGGGGCGCTGTGCGCTGGGGACCTGGCAGGGCATCTACCTGTACGAGCACCGGCAGCAGCCGCATGCGCGTAAGGTGGTTGTGACAGTAAGCGACTGACCGGCAAACATCGCGCCGGCCAGTCGACATGGCTGGAAAGGCCTACTTGCCGATCGCGCCGATCGCCTTGGTGAAACCGGTGAGCGACAGCGGCAAACCGACGACCTGCTTGTTCGGCGCCGCAACGCGGATGACGGCCTTTTCACCGGCCTTCATCGCCTTCACCATCGCCGCAGGCAGGGGCGTGGCAACCGTGGTGCAGCCCTGCGCCGCGCAGAGGAAAAACGCCAGCTTGACCGGCTCAACCCCGTCCATCACCAGCGCAGCACCCGGCGGCAACAGCGAGCCCAGCGGCACGGTGGCAACCAGCAACGGATCGGGCTGGCCTTCGCGGAGTGCGATTCGGACCCCGAGCACCAGTTCCCCACCCTCTTTCTTGGTCACGTTCTGAAAGACGTAACACAACTCCTCTTTGCCATCTGGCGACTTGTCGCACTTGTAACCCCAGTCGCCGTAAGTGGTGGGCTCTGCCGCCAGCACCGGGGATGAAACCATTGCCGTGCCTGCCAGCACCAGCAGGAACGCGGAAAAAACTGTTCGCATCATGCAATCCGTTATTTGAATAAGTGTCTTCGCAGTCTAACCAGAAACTACGCCCACGAGAATGACCATCAATCAGGCCGAAGGTTCATCTGGCCTTGTCCGGCCAGGGATCGGCCCGCGCTCCATAATTAGCTTTTAACTATCAAGTCAATCTAAACAAACGATTTCACTAATCGTCGACAGGTCCGGATACTGGCCCCACTGAATTTGACACAACCAACCTGGATCGAGGAGTTTTCTCATGAATCTGCAAAACCGTGAAGGCCAGAACGTACCGAAGGTGATCTTCCGCACCCGTCGCGATCACGAGTGGGTCGACGTAACCACCAGCGACGTATTCGCAGGCAAAAACGTGGTCGTGTTCGCCCTGCCCGGTGCCTTTACCCCGACCTGTTCCTCAACGCACGTGCCGCGCTACAACCAGCTCGCCGCCGAGCTGAAGCGCAACGGTGTCGACGAGATCATCTGCGTGTCGGTCAATGATGCCTTCGTGATGAACGAATGGAAGGCCGAGCAGAAGGCCGACAACATCACCTTCCTGCCGGATGGCAACGGCGACTTCGCCCGCGGCATGGGCATGCTCGTGGCCAAGGAAGACCTCGGCTTCGGCGATCGCTCCTGGCGCTATGCGATGCTGGTCAAGGATGGCGTGATCGACAAGATGTTCATCGAACCGGACGTGCCGGGCGATCCGTTCGAGGTTTCCGATGCCGACACCATGCTCGAGTATGTTGCACCGAACGCCCGCAAGCCGCTCGACGTGACCGTGTTTACCCGCGAGGGCTGCCCGTTCTGCGTGCGTGCCAAGGGACTGCTGCATGACGCCGGGATCAACTTCGACGAGTTGGTACTGAATCGCGATTACGGTGAGGTCACCCTGCGTGCCGTGGCCGGGGCCTCGATGGTGCCGCAGGTCTTCATCAACGGTAAACATGTCGGCGGCTCCGACGAGCTGGAGCAACACCTCAATCAGCGTGAGCAGGCGGCTGCCTGATCGGTCGCGCTGAGCGCCGCAGACAAATACGGGGTCATGCCGGCACCGGCCGGCATCCATGCACACCGTGTTGAGAATGGACCCCCGCCTTCGCGGGGGTGACGCCTGACTTCGCGAGGAGTGATGCTCGCGGGGGGTAACGCCTGGATCCGCAGACGCGGGCAACTTGAAAGATTCCCGGCAAGGATCAGGTCTGGCTATGGCAATCAAAAACAGGACATTGGAGAGCACGATGAACACGCATTTCGATCTGATCGCTATTGGTGGCGGCAGCGGCGGCCTGGCGGTCGCCGAAACAGCGGCACAGCTGGGCAAGCGCGTCGCCGTCATCGAGTCGAAAAAAATCGGCGGCACCTGCGTCAACAACGGTTGCGTGCCGAAGAAAGTCATGTGGTATGCCGCCAACCTGGCACACGCGGTGGATGATGCCAGCGACTTCGGCATCCCGGCGCAGCGTGGCGCGACCGACTGGCACAAGCTGGTACAGGGACGTCAGGACTACATCGGCCGGATCACCGACTACTGGGATGGCTATGTGGCCGACACGGGCATCACCCGGATCGACGGCAGCGCTCGCTTCGTTGACGCACGCAGCATCGAAGTCGATGGGCAGACCTACAGTGCCGACCACATCGTCGTCGCGACCGGCGGACAGCCGATCGTACCGCCGGTGCCGGGCGCCGAACTCGGCATCACCTCGGACGGTTTCTTCGAACTCACCGAGCAGCCACGCAAGGTCGCGATCATCGGTGCCGGCTATATCGGGGTCGAACTGGCCGGTGTTCTGCGCGCACTGGGATCAGAGGTCACCGTGGTCGGGCTGGAAGCACGGATCCTCGAGACCTTCGACTGCATGATAAGCACGGTCCTCGGTGAAGAGATGGCCAAACAGGGCATCGTGGTGCGCACCTGTTTCCAGGTCGCCGGCCTGGCCGAAACAGACAACGGCATTGCGCTCGACGCCAGCGACGGTGAACGCCTGGACGGCTTCGACACCGTGATCTGGGCGGTCGGCAGGTCACCCAACACCCGCGACCTGGACCTGGCCAGCGCGGGCATCGAGGCGCGTGCCAACGGCATCATCCCTACCGATGGCTACCAGAACACCAATGTGCCGGGCATCTACGCGCTCGGTGATATCACCGGTCGTGCGCCGCTGACCCCGGTGGCCATCGCTGCCGGCCGCCGCCTGGCCGCCCGGCTGTTCAATGGCCAGAGCGAGAGCAGGGTCGACTACGACAATATCCCCAGCGTGGTGTTCGCCCACCCGCCGATCGGCACCGTGGGTCTGACCGAGTTACAGGCGCGCGAGCAGCATGACAACGTGACCGTCTACAAAACCGACTTCACCCCCATGCGCCATGCGCTGTCGGCGCACGGCGTCACAACGGCGATGAAACTGGTGTGCACCGGTGAGGATGAGAAAGTGGTCGGCATCCACCTGATCGGCGACAACGTCGATGAAATGCTGCAGGGATTCGCGGTCGCGGTGAAAATGGGAGCGACCAAGGCGGATTTCGACAGCACGATCGCGATCCACCCGATCAGTGCCGAGGAACTGGTGACGATGAAGCACCCGGAACCCGAGCCATCGACCCACCACAGTGTCGACTGCGGTACCGAGTGGAAAGAGGCCAGCTAGCAGCCTGCAATCAGCACTCGGCCTTGATCAACAGTTTCCGGGGACTTGGCTTGGGTGGCGCCGCCACGCCCGGCTGCAACGACTTGGCGGCCTCACCGCCCAGCCCCAGGTCCAACCCAAGACCGAGCGGATCGGCGGGTGGTGCCGCTGATGCTCCACCCGCAGGCTGAATGTTCTGTATTGTTTCTGACCCCAGTCCGAGGCCAAGCCCGAGCCCCAGGGGATCGGCTGCAGCAGCTGCGGTCTGTGGTGCCGATACGCCCGCGGCACCGCCTTTGACATGCAATCCGGCATCCGCGACATACTCGCCGGCGAAATAGCAGGCCACGGCCTGGTAATGCGCTCGCTGTGCCGCATCCATCTCGGCAACACCGGCACTGTCGGGATCGTTGAGGTAGGCCTGCCAATGGTTGAAACCGCCCAACAGGGCATAGGCATCACGATCCACCAGGCGCAGTAACAAGGCGGCCTGCGCCGCATGTGCGGTGCCATTGGAATACACCACCACCCTGCGTCCCTGTGGCAGCGACGCCAGAGCCTCATCCGACATCAGCGCGGCCAGCGGGATATGCCGTGCACCGGAGATATGGTCGGCCGCGAAATCCGCCGTGTCGCGGATATCGATCAATGCGAAATCGCGCCGGTCCTTGATGACCCAGTCGGACAGTTCCGGCACGCTCACGTGATCCTGCTCGGCAGCAATCGTCTTGGCCAGCATGGCGGCCCTGCCTTCCATACTTTGCTGCACCGGCTCACTGCAACCCAGCAGCAGCCCGGTAGCAAGTCATCAGAATCAGTGACAGCCCTTTCATCGGCAATTTCCCCTTCACGGCATCAGCCTCTGCAGCAATTGCGGGTCAAACATAACAGCGTAGTCGGACCAGGTACTGACCTGGCCGATCTCCACCATGAGATAGCGCAGCATAAAGCCACCGTAAACGACCAGCAGCGCGGCCGTCGTACCAAGCAGACGATAGCCGCGCAGCCCGATCAGCTCGAATACGATCGGCACCAGCAGGCCGGGCAACACGAACCACAACCAGAACGGCGCGGTATATTGGCCACCGGCCACCAGGTCCAGGGCCTGCAGGTGCTGTGCGCTGCCAGTCGCCAGGTTGATCAGGAACAACCCGATCAATACCAGTTCCACGGCGATCAGCCCCATATCAGCCCGTTCAAAGAAATGACGCTCCTGCGTCTTCGCACCGGCCAGTATCGGTAACACCGCAGCGGTGGACAACCCGGATACCAGGAACAGCGGGCCGAGCACACCGGAATTCCAGAATGGCCGTGCACTGAACGCACTGAGCAGTACCCCGGTGTAGATGCCCAGACCGATCGCCAGAGGTATCACCAAGGCCGCGATCAGGCGGCGATGCTTTTGGCAGAGATCCAGCAGCAGCGGCACCAGTGGCACCTTTTCGAGCAGGCCGGCGAGCGAAGGGTAGCCGGCACGCAGCGTCGACAGGGTCTGCACGATCATGAGCGGGTAGATCAACACCAGTACCCAGGCACCCCATGACATCGGTGAGGTCGGCTGCAGGCTGGTATAGAAACGGAACACGTGGACCTTGTACTCAAGATCGAGAAACAGCGTGGTCATGCCCAGCGATAACATCACCGGGGCCCAGAGCGCGAAGCGGTCATGCGCGAAGGCCAGCACCTCCCCCTTGCGTGCCAGGACCGCCCAGGCCGCGAACAGCATGATGCCGGCAGCCATGCCTCCCATGAACAGATAGAAGGCGATCTCCCACGTCCAGATACCAAGAGAAGGATCCACCTTGGCGTTGTAACGCGCTGTAACCAGGACTTCTTCAATCATCCCCGGCTCCTCACAGCAGGTAGTAGACGTTGGGCTCGTTGCCCGTCTCGGGCATCAAGGCCTTGTAAGGTCGATCACGCAACAGGCGACTGACCGTGCTGTCGGCATTATCGAGTATGCCGAAGTGCATGCAGTGCGTCGGACAGGTGGAGACACAGGCCGGATCCTGCCCCTTGTCGACGCGGTGGTGACAGAAGGTGCACTTATCCACGTATCCCTCGGGATGCATGATCAGACGGGCATCGTAGGGACAGGCAGCAATACAGGCCTTGCAACCGGTGCATTTCTCCGCCGCCACCAGCACGATGTTGGTGTCTTTCCAGTAATGACTCGCACCGGTCGGGCAACTGCTCACGCAGGTGGCGTGACTGCAGTGATTGCAGCGCTCCGATCGATACTCGGTGTGCAGGTCTGGATACTCACCGCGGGTCGCCTCGACCACCCAGTCGCGATTCAGGCCGACCGGCACATGGTTCTCATTCTTGCAGGCCACCACGCAGTCACCGCAACCGATGCAGGTTCGCGTATCGATCACCATGGCATATGTTGTCATCTCAACTCACCTCGCCGGGCTTGACCAGGGTGACGAAGCTGGCGCGCATCCCGGTGCTGCCGGCAATCGGATCGATCTTCACGTTGTGCATCAGATCGGCATCGTCGGCACCGACCTTGTACGCCAGCCGTTGACGGGCATCGGTATGCCCGAAGCCGTGCACCATGAACACCGAATCAGGTCGGATGCGCTCGGTTACACGGACACGCACCCGGTTGCTGCGTTTGCCCTTGGGATTTTCCAGCTGCACGTAGTCACCACTGACGATTCCCAGCCCGGCGGCGGCCGAGGGGTGAACCCACACCGCGTTCTCCGGCATCAGCTCAAACAACTGCGGGTTGTTGGTGGTGCGACCGAAGGTATGTGCGGGGGCCCGTCCGTAGTTCAGGTGATAAAAACCCTTGGGCGGACGGTCTGGCGAGGTGTAGCGAGGCAGCGGATCCTGCCCGACGTCGGCCAGCACCTGCGAGTAGAGCTCGATCTTGCCGCTCGCCGTCTTGAACGCCTGGGGCCCATCCCCTTCAAAATAAACCGGGGTCTTGCGCGGAAAGACCTTGAGGCCCTTCTTCTGCATCTCGGCCAGTGAGGAGCCGACCTGTTGCAGCTGCCAGTCGATAACCTCTTTGTAGTCCTGCCAGGGGAAGTAGGCGCCGAGGCCGAGCTTCTCGGCAATCCCTTTGGCCATCCACCAGGCCGGCTTTGACTGATGGCGCGGCTCGAACGCCGGCATCCGCAGCGCCAGGGTCGGCATGCGTTCCGGCTTGTTGCGCAGATCGTCATAACGTTCGAGATACGTGCATTCGGGCAGTACCACGTCGGCGTAGCCGGTGATCTCGGCAGGCATGGTGTCAACCACGACCATGAGATCCAACGCCTGGGCCGCCGCCGCGATCTGCTCGCGCGCGCCCGGCAGGGTCATCGGCAGATTGGTCGCATACACAAACCAGCCCTTGAAGAAGGCATCTTCACCGACCGAACGATCCACCAGGCGATTACTGATGCCCGTGCCAACAAGCGGAAAATCACCCTGCACCTCTGCCTTCCAGTCACTCGCCGGCTTGGGCGGTTTGGGCGCCGGGTACCCGGGCAGATCGACCTTTTCCTGGTGGTAGAAACCACCCGGCCGGCCCCATGAGCCAAGCAGGGCATTGAGGATCGCAATCGCGCGGCAGCGCTGGGTGTCGTCGCCATACCAGGTGACATGCCGTCCCGGGTGAACCAGCGTGGCCGGCGCGGCGCGCGCCATGGCGCGTGCCGTTTCGCGGATACTTTCCGGGTCAAGACCGGTCTCGAGATAGGCCCATTCCGGATTGAACGGTTGAACATGCGCCACCAGTTCATCAAACCCGCTGCAGTTCTGCGCGACGTATTGTTTATCGTACAGCCCCTCATTGATCAGCACGTTCATCCAGGCCAACAACAGGGCAATATCTGTGCCCGGCTTGATCGGCAGCCAGTGGGTGGACTTGGAAGCCGCCACCGAGAAACGCGGATCGACGGTAATCAGCGTGGCACCGCTGTCGAGCGCCTGGCCCAGGCTTTGCACCTGACTGTTGTGCAGGTTCTCACCGATGTGCGAACCGATCAGCACGATACATTTCGAATTGCCCATGTCGGTGCGATCAGGTGACCCAACGCCCTCACCGTAGGTGAGCGCGAACGCGGTCGCGCGCGGTCCGCGACACTGGGCAAACGACGGATGGGCATAGGCATGTGAACCGAAGGCCTGCAACATGCGCTGGAAATGCTTGCCGCCGTCACCGTGCGAAAACAGGGCAATGCGATCTTTTCCGTGCGCCTGACCGATGCCCGCCATCTTCTGCGCAATGAAGTCGAATGCCTCCTCCCACGACACCGGCTTGAAGCGCTGTTGCGCACCTGTACCGACGCGCAACAGCGGCTGACGCAGGCGATCGTCGTCGATGTAGGCACCGATACCACCGGTTCCACGGGTGCACAGACGCCCTTCGCAGTGCGGATCGTCGGGGTGACCGACCACCTTCCACGGCCTGCCGTCTTCCTGGAATAGCGTGCCGGCACATTGCCAGAAGCACATATTGCAGACGGTGGGACTGCTGCTCACCACACCGCTACCGGGCAGCGGTTGTGTGGCACATCCTCCCAGCATCGTCGGCAGCGTGCCGGCGACGCCGAGGGCACCGGAGATCTTCAGGAACTCGCGTCGAT
Source organism: uncultured Gammaproteobacteria bacterium (assembly GCA_963719025.1). Taxonomy (GTDB): domain Bacteria; phylum Pseudomonadota; class Gammaproteobacteria; order Chromatiales; family Chromatiaceae; genus Thiosocius. The sequence continues at coordinate 51,291 of CAVRBK010000092.1, forward strand.
TCATGAGTTTAGAGCTTGTAGCTGCCGTCTTTGCTGATTGTCACCGTTTCGTTCAGGTAACGGTTCTTGATACCCAGTCCACTGAGGGTCTGGTGGGCCATCTCGGCCCGGATGCCATTGGCACAGTACACCAGAACCTCCTTGTCCCTGGGCAACTGGGCTGCGACATCCTCGAGCTGATCCAGCGGGATATGCCGCGCACCGGTGATGATGCCCGCAGCAACCTCTTCGTTGGTGCGGACATCGATCAGCAACGCACCGTCAGCCGCCACCAGAGCCGCAAACTCCTGAACAGCAATTGCGCCCGGTGCGAGTTTCTTCTCGTACACGACCTGCGTGGATGCCGCACCAACCGCTGTGGGCAGGCCGGCCGACTGCCACGCCGTGAATCCATCTTTCAGAATAGTCGTCTTGCCGTAACCCCAGTTCCGCAATTCCTTGTACGCCAGCAGTGCCTCGCGCGAGGTATGGCTGTCGGCATAGACCACAATGGGTGCCCGTGTGTCAGATACGCCCGGTAGCTGCGCGACCGTCTGCTGCGCTATGAACTGCTGGGTCATGGCCTGCAACGCAGCGGTCGGCATGGCTACCGCACCCTTGATATGGGACTGGGTGCTGCTCGCCTTGTCGCGCACATCGAGCAGCACGTGTTGCGGATCGAGATTCTTGGCCAACCAGGTCGCTGACGAATGCACCGGCAACTTGGCCTTTTTCCATCCGGGCAGGCCGTCCTGGAAACCCTTCAGATTGGTGTAACCGGCAGCCTGTGCCTTCTTCACGGCCACCCCGGTGAACGGACAGGTGGGACCACCACAGTAGAACACCAGCAGGGCGTTCCGGTCGGCCGGCAACTTGCCCAGGAAATCCTCGTCGTTGGGAAAGGCCGATTTGGCACCCGGGACATATCCCGCACCAAAACGCTTGCCCGGTCGCGCATCGAACAGGTGATATTCACCCCCACCGGTCATGATCGCGAGCAGTTGCTTGACGTCGATCTCGACGCCGGGCGGCAGGCCAAACACGATCTTCTTGATACTACTGGCCGGTTTGCCCGGTTCACGCTGAACCTCGATCAGATCCGGAGGGCCAAGCGCCTTGAGACCGGCCGCGCCTTCATAGCGCGTGTTTGCGTCGGTACGCACAACAACTTTGGTGCCCTTCGCACCCTCGTCCTCACCTTTGACATCGATCTGGATCGTCCCCGCCTGCTTGGAAACAACCGCGATTCGCCCTTTGACAGTTTCCGCCTGTGCCACGCTGATCAGCGCAACCAGGGAAACCAGCAGGATTAGCCTTTGCATTTCCGCCTCCTCGAATTGATCGTTTTGCGGATTAACAGGTACGTTAAGTCACCGAGGTGGCGCAACGCCAATTTGAACCCGTCTTCTGGTCGACCGCTGAATCCTGCGACTCATTCCGGCCACCTTGTAGCCACCACCACGCCCGCGCGGGTGAGCGGCGAACGTCATCCGCCGCAGCGCACCACCTAGTCGGAATTGTGACGACGCTCGACGCCGGTCCATGCATTGCGCTGACGCTGCTTGCGCAGAAACTCGCACTGCACGGGTAATGCCGCCTTGGCCAGCAGGGTAAACAACAACAGACCCACCGCCCATATCCCGATCGATACCATGATCTCCGTCAGGCTGGGGACGTATTCGTAGATCTCACCAATCGGTGTCGGCACGAATGCCGGAACGATCATCCCCATGCCTTTTTCGATCCAGACGCCGACCAGCGTCATCACGAACGCGATATTCATGAACAGCGGGTTGTGGCGCAGTGGATGGATCATCAGCATCACCATTGCGATCGCCGAGCAATACGACGGCTGTCCAGATCCACGGCATCAGCGCGGTATGGCCGTCCAGACCAAGAAACAGATAGCGTGCCGATGCGGCATGCTCGCCCTCGTTGTAGAACTCGGTGAACAGTTCTGCCAGCAGGAAGAACAGGGTGACCTGCAGGGCGATCGTGCAGACCAGCGCAAGATGGGTGATCACGCTCTGCCTGATCGGGTAATCGCTGATGCCGCGGATGATCTGCAGACCGATCGCCATCAGTGCCGGGCCGGATGCAAACGCGGAGGCGATGAAGCGCGGCGCCAACAAGGCATTGTTCCAATACGGCCGGGCTGAATTCGACGAATACAGGAAAGCCGTTACGGTATGGATCGAAATCGCCCAGAAAATCGCCAGCAGCACGAACGGAAAGTAACGCGACTCTTTCGGGTCCCGGCCGTGGTAGTGGTTGTAGACGATATAGAAGGAGATACCGAAGTTCAGCAACAGGTAACCGTTCAGCACGATCACATCCCAGGCCAGCATCGACTCCGGGAAATTGAAACGGCCGATGCCTGGAAGCAGATGCCAGAAACGATCCGGCCTCCCCAGATCGACGACCACAAAAAGGATCGCCATGGTCACCGCGGCAATCGCCATGGTGTCACCCATCAGCACCACGTCTTTCAGATCCTTGCGGTTAAAGATATACGCAGGGATGACAAGCATCACCGCGGCCGCAGCAACGCCGACCAGAAAGGTGAAGTTGGCGATATAAAATCCCCAGGACACCTGGTTGGTGAGATTGGTAACGACCAGCCCGTCTCGCAGTTGCAGGTAATAAAACCACCCACCCGCCATCATGAACAGCAGCAACAGGCCGACCCAGGCCCAATACACCAGCGGTCCGCGAAACAGGTAGCCGAGGCTGCTGAAGAGAAAATGCGGCAGGCTCAGACGCTGCTCATTCATCGCGGAAGTACCAGAACTTGGGTTCTGTACCCAAGGTCTTCTTTCAGGCGGAACACCGCCTTGTTGGCCAGCACGTAACGGATCTCGCTGTCGGGGTCCAGCAGATTGCCAAAGATGCGAGCGCCGGTCGGACAGGCCTCCTGACAGGCCGGCTGTCGCCCCTCACGCGTCCGCTGCACGCAGAAATGACATTTCTCCACCACGCCCGCGCGGCCGCGGCCGGTTGCCGAGGTAGTGGGTCTTCGGTATTGATCTCATCGGCAGGCAGCTGCGGTGCCGCCCAGTTGAAATGCCGCGCCTGGTAGGGGCAGGCCGCCATGCAGTAACGGCAACCGATACACCAGTCGTAGTCAACCACCACGATTCCGTCAGGCTCCATCCAGGTCGCCTCGACCGGGCAGGCCTTCACACAGGGCGGATTGTCACAATGCATGCATTGCATCGGCAGATAGTACTTGCCGGCGTACCGGCACCTCGGCATGATCGTAGTAGTGATCACCATGACGCAGGTCCGTGGTATTGCGATCCATCTCGATCACCCGGATGTACTGGGTATCACGACTCAGGTTATTTTCTTCAACACAGGCATGCACGCAATCGCGGTAACCGCGGCACTTCGAGATATTGATCGCATACCCGAAAATCACACCCTCCTGCGGCGGCGTGTTGGCACACTCGATCTGAACGCCATAACGACGCTGGGCCTTGCGCTCGATACGTGCAACGGTGTCACGGATCTCCTGCTCGCTCATCCGCTGGTAATGTTCCTGAAAAAAATCCGCAAAGGTGTCAGAAAATGTGTTTCCACCCCAGGCACCGACGGCAGCACCACTTGCGCCGGCGCCGGCAGCAACCGCCAACCCCTTCAAAAACGTACGCCGGGCCTGGCTACCGAGCTCTCCCGCCACGGGGGCGGTGTCGCTATCAGGATTTTTCCCCATCCACCTGCTCCATTTCTGTAACCCGATCCTCTTCCAGAGTGTCGTTGGGTGGAGGCTGATCGTTGACCAACTCCCACTCGGCATGTGACGCATCGCCCGGATGTTCACGTTTTTGTTTTGCCACCCAGTGTTCGGGCTTCGGCAGACCAACCCGGATTACCGGGCCGGCTTCGGGCTCACGCGGCCGGACCGCCGGTCGATGCTGGTAATGACAGGCGGTACAGCTATAGACCTGACGGTTACCCTGCCAGTCACCGACGCGCTTGCCGTGCGCACCGAAGGCCCAGTCACGCGCCTGGTCAGAATGACACTGACTGCACAGAATGTAGGCATCATCGAATTCGAGTGGATCGCCCTCCAGGGTCTTCAACCCGCCCTTGCCCGTCAGATCATGGCAGGTGAAACACCAAAACTTCCCCTTGCCGTGCAGACCATGCTCCAGCTCGAACCCGTCGTGTGGTTGCTTTAGCTTGCGCGGTTCGGGATTGCTCTGGACCCATTGATGACAATTTGAACAGGGGTGCATGTCGGGGTTGCGCTGACTGGTGATGACCTCGAAGGTCGGCATGCCAACAAACAAGGTATGTGCCGCGCGCGGAGTGGCAGCAAAGTCTGGCGCCGCATTCTCCACCGGCTGTGGCACCGCAGCAACCGCCGCATTCGGCAGCGCAGCGGAGGATCGCTTGTTCCCGGTTACCGGGGCATCATCCAGATCAGTCACAGCCCCCCAATCCCAATCGTCATTCGCAGCGGACTCCTCGGCCGCCCAAGCGAAGCCCCCGGCGATCGCGACAGCGAATACTGCCGCGACCATGCCGAGTCTGGCGTGGTGTAACGATGTAACCACGACCAGCACCTCACGCATCCGCTACGTGCGCACCCACACTCACAGCCGCACTTCTGCCGAGGCGGCCAGCTTCGGCTGCAGCAGTTCGTCCGGCAGCTTGCCCTTCATGTTCGCCTTGATTGGCGGCAGCATCAGGTCATACAGGGCCTCGGCACGAACAATACTGGTTCCCGCCTGGAGCGGAATATCGTACTCGAGCTTGCGCACCTCGTTGGGCTTGAGACGCGTGTCCTTCAGGATCTGGGTGGCCTTGGGCGGGATTGTCGGCTTGCCGTCGGCGTCGCCGAGCGTGTACCAGAACGCGGCCTTCGGGTCGTCTTTGATCGGGTGCACCTTGTAGTTCTTCCACAGCAGCTTGCCGTCCTTGTCGTAGGTCGCGACGCGGATATAGAAGTTGCGGAAAGGCGCGCCGGTCGGGTAGGCGTGCGGCAGGCGGTTACGCACGGTCAGCGTCGCCTTCAGCATGTCGCCATTGCGCTCGGTGTCCATCTGCATTGCGATACCACGCGTGATCATCTTGCCGTCGTGACCACCGGCCATGCTGTGATCAGGAATAGAAACTGTCTCGCCCGCGACAACCTTGCCGTCCTTCATCTTGGGCACGGTCACGATCGACATGTGGCAGGCCTGGCAACTGACAAAGTTCGCAGAGGTACGGTACTCGTTACCGGTACGACACAGCGGCGTGCCGTGGGAATTGCTGCGCTTCTCGTGGCAGCCCATGCAGGCATCGTTGCTCTTGAACAACTCGCTTTTGTTACCCTTGAGCGGTACCGGGTGATGCACCGGCGTTGGCCAGGTCGCACCTTCAGGCGTGCGCTCGGTCGTATAGGTGATGCCCGACGGGCCATAAAGGCTGTTCGGGTCCATCTCGTACGCATCGATGCCGTACAGCGGCTTACCCTTGGGTGTATCCGTTCCCTTGAACTTGCTGAACGAGTGACAGGTCGTGCAACCGATACCATTCTCGTAGGCCGGTTTGGCATCGAGATTGGTCTTCTTCTCCATTGCCGCAACAGGCGCGTGACACTTCAGGCAAACCGGATATTTGCCAGCCTTCGTCTTGAGGTCTTCCTGCTTTGGGTCACCGACCACGTTCCTGTAGAAGGCACCGTGAATAGGATCCTTGAGTGCCGAACTGTTGGCATGCATCGAACCCGACCACTGGGTGTAGATTTCTTCGTGGCAGGTCTTACAGGCTTCGGCATCGACATGCTGAACTGATTCCGCGACAACAACGGCGGGCGAAAGCACTATTAGGGCGGCGGCAGACAGGAAGCCTGCCAACTTCGGGGCAATAGGCAACATGATAGGTATCCTCTGGTTTCAAATTATTTCTTGTGTCATAGCATCTGCCTTACCACTGACGGTGCTATGTATTCTTTTTGTAAACGACATAACAGCACATCAGTTGATCGATCGCATTGACGCAGATTAAACACAGCCAAAAACGAATCGCTATCGCGTATTGGAGCCGGGCATATTCACACCCAGATCAAGCAACGGAAAAAACGCTGTATATCATTTTTTAATAATTTACTTTACTACCAAAACTTATTTATTCGGAGAACTCATCCGGCGTATTGTCCTCGCGGCGCAAACCGGGCCGGCGCGCGTTCGCCCAGCTGGGCGCAAGGGCTTTGTATCAACAACGTGTCAACAAACTGCAGCTCGCTCAGCAATGCCCGCGCGCCCAGTGCGGAACAGCCCGCAGAAGCCGACCACGCCCTTTAACCGGCACTGAAAATATCAGTGATTGGTGAAAAAATAAGGGGCTCGTGGCCGACAGCGACAAGGTTCGTCTGGCGCAACTTTATTTATAGTCGTCGCGTACCAAACCGTACTTTTTCATCTTGTCGTACAGCGTCTTGCGCGGCAGGCCCAGCACCCCCATGGTGTCCTTGATGCTGCCATTGTTGGCCTTCAGCTGCTGCTCGATCAGGCTGCGCTCGAAACACTCGATCTGTTCCGGCAGGGTCATCGCCGGCCGGTCGGTATCACTGCCGATCATCTGCTCGATGTCGTAACCGCAGGATTCGCCGAGCAACACGTAGCGCTCCGCCGCATTGCGCAGTTCGCGCACGTTGCCCGGCCAGTCGGCCAGCATCAGCCGCTGCAACTGCTCCGGCATCGGGGGCGGCGGCTCACGCTGGTAGCGTGCGCCGGCCACCAGGACGAAATGCTGAAACAGCAGGGGAATGTCTTCGCGGCGCTCGCGCAGCGGCGGGATATCGATCGTCACCACGCTCAGACGATAGTAGAGGTCCTCGCGAAACAGGCCCTGCGATGCCGCCTCGCGCAGATCGACCTTGGTCGCCGCGACCACGCGCAGATCGAGCGGGATCAGCTCGTTCGAACCCAGACGCTCGATCGCCCGCTCCTGCAGCACCCGCAGCAGGTGCACCTGGACCTGCATCGGCATGCTCTCGATCTCGTCGAGAAACAGCGTGCCGCCGTTGGCATGCTCGAACTTGCCGATGCGGCGCGAGCGCGCGTCGGTGAATGCCCCCGCCTCGTGACCGAACAGTTCGCTCTCGATCAGGTTGTCGGGCACCGCACCACAGTTGACCGCGACGAAATTGTGATCGCGGCGACGGCTGTTTTCGTGCAGCGCACGCGCCACCAGTTCCTTGCCCGTACCGGTCTCGCCGTTGACCAGCACGTCGGCATCGGGTATCGGCGAGCTGACCGATGCGTCAGGCGCAGACGCTGTACCGCGGCGGTATCGCCGATGATCCGTGGGCCCAGGCTTGCTCTGCAAGGCCAGCTCGTTCTTCAGCCGACGGTTTTCCATGGTCAGTGCGCGCTTGTCGATCGCCCTGGCCACGGTATCGACCAGTTCCTCGACCGCAAACGGCTTCTCGATGAAATCGTAGGCCCCGGCACGCATCGCCTCGACCGCCATGCTGACATCACCATGACCGGTGATGAGGATGACCGGCAGATCTGCGGTCGATCGCCTGTGCATGCTGCAGAAACTGCATGCCATTGATACCCGGCATGCGGATGTCACTGATCACCGCACCCGGCCAGTCGGCATCCAGCACTGCCAGCGCCTGCTCGGCGCGTTCGAAGGATGTTACCTGGTAGCCGGCGAGATCCAGCGCCTGGGTCGCGGCCACCCGGATATGCTCTTCGTCATCGATCAGCATGACCGATGGTGCCTTGCTCGTGTCCATGCGAGCGAGCTTACTGCGCTCCGCGCCAGGAATCACCCGCCGTGGCCCGGCCGACCGCTGACTGGTACCAGCCATTGACGCCCGGGATCGGCTGGGTTAGTTGTAGTAACCCCGTCGACCTGCACGGAACACCGAAAAGGAGACCCACCATGGCCGAACTATTTTCCGATGAATGGATGAACCAGCTGAAAGACGCCTGGAACGCCGAACCCGAGGTACGCGACCACTGGCCGAGATCGGTTTCAACTCGGTGATCACCTGCGGTTTCAAGGACGAGGACCAGCCGCGCGGCGTGTTCGTGGTCGAGAACGGCGAATGCACCCGCGCCGGCGACTATGCCGATGAGGCCCCGGACTGGGATATGCGCGCCTCACGCAAGGACTGGATGAAGTGGGTCGAAAAAGGCCTCGGCATGGCCGGCATGGGCACCGCCTTCGCCATGGGAAAGCTCAAGTTCAAGCACGGTGATTTCAAGTCCATGATCAAGGATCCGCGCATGGCCGGCCCGTTCGTCAAGAGCTTCGGCCTGATGCAGAAGATCGGCGCGACTGAGCAACCGAGACAAGCCGCCGCCGGCCCGTCAGGCACGGGCCGGCGATACCTCGCTATCGTCCCATGCGGCCAGCGTCAGCAGTGAATACCGCACCGCCCTCAGGCGCATTGCTCGCGGTCAGTGAGCCGCCGAGCCGCTGCACGATGGTATGGGATATCGATAGACCCAGTCCCAGGCCACTCTCGGTGGTGGTGAAGAACGGGTCGAAAATCTGTTCCAGGTTTGCTCTTCGCGATCCCCGGTCCGCTGTCGTGCACCTGCAGCTGTACCGTCTGGCCGGTCCTGGCTCGCGGAAACATGGATCTGTCTCAGTGACCGGCCCAACAAGACGTCGCAGGCGTTGCCGATCAGGTTCACCAGTACCTGTTCGAGCTGGACCATATCGGCCGCGACGCAGCAGATCATCCGGCGGCAGATCGATCAGCAGCTCCGCCCCGACGTGCTCCACCCGGGATCGCACGATCCGCACGGCACCCTCGGCGCAGGCCTTCAGCGACACGCGCAGGCGTTGTCCACTGGTCTTGCGCGAGAACTCCTTTAGCTGACCGCTGATCTGCGCCATCCGCCCGGTCAGCTCGCTGATCTGGCGCAGATTCCAGCCCGCCTGCTCGAGGTTGCCGCGATCCAGGTAGGTGCGCGCGTTGTCCGCATAGGTGCGCATCGCGGCCAGCGGCTGGTTCAGCTCGTGATTGATGCCGGCCGACATCTGGCCCAGTGCCGCGAGCTTGGCCGACTGGATCAATTCGTCGCGCGTACGTTCGTGTTCCTCGACCTCCTGGCGCAACAAGCGATTGGCCTCGGTCAGGTCTTCCGTGCGTTCGCCGACCCGTTGCTCCAGCGCGTCCAGGGCCTCGAGCATGGTCAGGCGTTTCTCCTCCTCGTGCTCGCGCTTGCGCCGGTAACGCGCGGCCAACAGCCAGGCCGCGGTAAGCAGCAGAAACAGCATGCTCATGACGAACAGGCGGGTCTGCCAGACCTGGGCGGCGACCAACTGCTGCGAGACCAGCAGGTGTACGCGCCAGCCGACCGTGGGCATATCGGTTGCGATGCCGACATAGGCCGGCCCATCCGGATGGACCTCGGTCAGCAAGGGCGCCTCGTGCGGCCCGACCACGCCGCGCTGCCGGAACACGGCGGATAGATCGGCATCCGGGTAACGGCGCGAGGCACGAATACGCTCGATCATTGCCGCCGACAGGGGTTCGAACGTCCGGTAGCGCCATTGCGGCCGGGTCGACAGAAAAATCACCCCGTCCGGGTCGCTGATGACCAGTTCGGTACCGGCACTGCGCCAGTTGTTCTCGAAGGTCTCGATATCGATCTTGACCACAACCACGCCGAGCGGCTCATCCACATCGCCGACTGGATGGGAAAAGTAATAACCGCGGCGTCCCGAGGTGGTGCCCAGGGCGTAGTACCGCCCGGGGCGGCCGCCCATCGCCTCGATGAAGTATGGACGGAAGGCGAAATTGCGCCCGACGAAGGTCAGTTCGTCCTGCCAGTTGCTGGCCGCCAGGGTTTCGCCCCGCGCATCCATCAGGTAGACATCAAGCGACCCGGCACTCGCATTCACATGCGCAAGAAAGCGGTTTACCCGGTCCTGCTGCTCACGGTTGCCCGGGGCGATCAGCAGGCTCTGCAGACGGAAATCATCGGCCAGGAGCGCAGGCAGGAAGGCATAGCGATCGATCTGGCCATTCAGATGGGAGACATAGACATCAAGTTCCTGGCGACCCTGCCGCTCGAGCTGCCCGAGCAGGGCGTCACGCTGCAGACTGCCCAGGTGCCAGGAGACACCCAGGATCAACAGCCGCCAGCAACCACCAGCCGGGGAACCGCCGGGGCGGGCCGGTATTAATGGCCTTAGTTGCCGAGTTCGAGGACGCCATCCATCTCCACACTGGCGTCGCGCGGCAGCGAGGCGACGCCGATCGCCGCTCGCGCGGGATAAGGTTCCTGGAAATACTCGGCCATCACCTGGTTGACCAGGGCGAAATTCGCCAGATCGACCAGGAACACATTCAGTTTTGCCATGTCGTCGAGGCTGCCACCGGCACGCCCGGGCCACCGCCTGCAGGTTGTCGAGCACCCGCCGGATCTCGGTCTCCGTGTCGCCGTCGACCATCGTCATGGTCTGCGGGTCGAGCGCAATCTGGCCTGACAGATACACGGTGTTGCCGACCTTCACGGCCTGCGAATAGGTACCGATGGCCTGCGGCGCCTGGTCGGTGCGGATGATCTCTCGGCTCATTTCTGATTCAACTCCTGCGCTATGGGGCCGCCAGTATTGTTCGCGGCCCGGGTTCGTCGACACGATTGCAGCACGCCACCCGGGGCCGGTTCACCCTGCGCCGCCTGTGCATGGCGGCGCAGCACACATCACCGACCAGCGGCTAAGCTACCCTGATGAACCCACTGTATCGAAACCGGTTTGCCCTGCCCAGCATGCTCGCGATGCTGCTGGGTGCCTGCGACTCCGCGCCCCCGCCACAACAGCCCCGCGAAGCGTTGCCCAATGTGTATCTTGAGGCCCTGCAGGAGGCCGAAGCGCTCAGGCACACGGTCGAAGAGCGTAATCTCGAACAGAGACGCATCGACGAGCTGCTCGGCCGCGTGCCCGCCGCCGACAAGTGATTCGGCGGATACCCCGCCTGTTCAGTCGCGGCGGGCAAAGCGCTGCCACAGGACGCCGACAGCAGCATCAGCACGGCCAACCCAACGACCGCCCGATTGCCCCAGGGCGGCAAACGGTGTCATCCCCGCGTAGGGCGTTACCCGGTCGGTCAGGATCGCCTGCTCGAACTGCGGCGAGACGCTGCGCAGCCCGCCTTTCTGATCGATGATCGCGGAGATCCCGGTATTGGTCGCGCGCAACAGAAAGCGCCCGCTCTCCAGTGCGCGCATGCGCGCGATCTCAAGGTGCTGATGAGGCGCCAGCGAATCGCCGAACCAGGCATCGTTGCTGGCATTGATCAGCAGCGCCGCCTCGGGCAGCGCGCGGATGATCTCCTCGCCGTAGGCATCTTCGTAACAGATATTGACACCGACCGGATGCCCGGCCAGGGATCAACAGCGGGCTTTACGTCGCCGCCGCTGGAAAAATCGGACATCGGGATCTGCATGAAATCGAGTAGCGGTCGCAGCCAGCGGTCGAACGGCAGGTATTCGCCAAACGGCACCAGGTGGCGCTTGTAATAGCGATCCCGCCCACTGACCCCGAGACTCAGCATGGCGTTGTAGTAATCGTCGCCCGTCACCATCGGCGACGATACCCAGCAGCAGGTCGCGCCCCTGCTCGCGCATGGCGGCATCCAGCGGCGCCAGCAATTGCTGCTCGACCGTCGACGCGAACGCCGGCACCGCGGTCTCCGGCCAGATCACGATCCGACTGTCGGGCACACGGTGCGGTCATCGCCAGGTACAGGTCAAACGTCGGCTGGCGCATCTCCGCCAACCACTTCTGCTCCTGCGGGATACTGCGCCTGCAACAGGCTCACCTCGAACGCCTCGCCACTGGGCGAGGTCCAGTCCAGACTAGCTGCAACAGCGCCCCGCCCGACCACAGGGCCACCACCAGGAACAGCGCCAGTGGCTGGCGCCAGAAGTTCAGCGCGGCCGCCGAAAGCACCACCAACAGGCTGATGCCGTACACGCCCGAGCAGCGGCCCGAAACCGGCCAGCGGCAGATCAATCTGGCTGTAGCCGAGCGACAGCCAGGGAAAGCCGGTGAACAGCCAGCCGCGCAGCCATTCGACCAGCACCCATACCGCCGGCACGATCAGCAACAGCCAGGCGCTCTCGGAATCGCGTTCGCAGGCGCTCGGCGAGCCAGCCGGCCAGGGCAAAGAAGCAGTGCCATCAGCAGCACGAACAGCACCGTGATCGTCACGGCAAGCGCCTCCGGCACACCACCGAACTGGGCAATGCTGATGCGGATCCAGAACACGCCGAACCCATCAGGCCGAGCGCCGAAGGCGATAACCGCGTCCAGGCTTGCCAGCCCGGGGCGCGCCGGGATGGCGCCACAGGAAGAACAGGAGCGCCAGCGACAGCAGCGCCAGAACGCCAAGACCGAACGGCGCAAACGCCAGCACCGCCAGGCCGCCGGCGGAGAGCGCCAGCAGCGAGCTGGCCCGACGGCGGACCAGCGTGCCGGATTCATCCTGCAGAGCTACCTGCTGAAACCCGCTGAGTCTTTGACCGTCGCTCTCGTCGTCGTGCGCGGTCCACGATACGTTCGACATTGAGCAGACGGACCCGGCGGCTGTCGGCGCGCACCACGGTGAAGCGAAAACCATCGACCGTCGACCGACTCACCGCGACTCGGCAGGTGGCCAAAGGCGTTCACGGTCAGGCCGCCGATGGTGTCGAACTCGTTGTCGTCGAAGCTGACATCGAAGTAGTCGTTGAAGTCCTCGATCGTCGTGTGCGCCTTGATCGTGTAGCTGTTGGCGCCATGCTTGAGAATGAAGGCGCCCTCGTCGAAGTCGTACTCGTCCTCGATCTCGCCGACGATCTGCTCGAGCACGTCCTCGATGGTCACCAGCCCGGCCACGCCGCCGTACTCGTCGACCACGATCGCCATGTGGTTGCGGCTGGCGCGAAACTCGCGCAGCAGCACGTTGAGGCGCTTGCTCTCCGGCACGAACACCGCCGAGCGCACGATATCGCGCATCTTGAAACGCGGTGCGCTTGATCGCCGCAATACTGCAGCAGATCCTTGGCCAGCAGGATGCCGACCACCTCGTCGCGGTCGTCGTCGATCACCGGGAAGCGCGAGTGCGCCGATTCGATGACCAGCGGCAGCACCGCTCCAACTTGGCGTCGCGCTCGACCACGACCATCTGCGCGCGCGGGATCATGATGTCGCGCACCTGCAGGTCGGAGACCTGCAGCACGCCCTCGATCATCGCCAGGGCCTCGGTGTCGAACAGCGCCCGGTCCTTGGCCTGCTGCAGCAGGGCGATCAGTTCCTTGCGGTCCCTCGGTTCGCTCGACGCATCGGGGAACAGACGTTCCAGCCAGCGTCCGGCAAGCGAACCGCTTACTCGATCTTCGTTCATTGCATCTCGTCGTGTGCATAAGGCGCCGGGAAACCCAGCGCGGTCAAAATCTCGGTTTCGAGCGATTCCATCTGCGCGGCTTGCGCGTCGTCCTGGTGATCAAAGCCCTGCAGGTGCAGCATGCCGTGCACCACCATGTGTGCCCAGTGGGCCTGCGCCTGTCTTGCCCTGCGCGGTGGCCTCGCGTTCGACCACCGGCGCACAGATCACCAGGTCACCGACATGATGCAGGTCGATCTCGGGCAACACCTCGTAGGGAAAGGAAAGCACGTTGGTCGGCCTGTCCTTGCCACGGAAGTCGCGGTTCAACTGGCGGCTTTCCGCTTCGTCGGTGATCCGCACGACCACCTCGGCCGTGGCCTGTGGATCGTGCCATGCCGCGGCCGCCCATTGCCCGATCTGCCCGGCGGTCGGCAACCCCGACTGCTCACTGGCGAACTGCACGTCGACCTCAAGCGTCATGGCCCTGTTCCCGATCGAAATGGTCATAGGCCTGCACCACTTTTTGCACCAGCGAATGGCGCACCACATCACGCGCGTTGAAGAAGGTGAAGCTGATCCCCTCCACGTCGGCCAGCACCTCGGTCGCCTGGCGCAGTCCGGATTTCTGCCCCCGCGGCAGATCGACCTGGGTGATATCGCCGGTGATCACGGCCGTTGAGCCGAAGCCCAGGCGGGTGAGGAACATCTTCATCTGCTCGGTGGTCGTGTTCTGCGCCTCGTCGAGGATGATGAAGGCCTCGTTCAGGGTGCGCCCACGCATGTAGGCCAGCGGCGCAACCTCGATCACGTTGCGTTCGATCAGCTTGTGGACCCGCTCGAAGCCGAGCATTTCGTACAGCGCATCGTACAGCGGCCGCAGGTAGGGGTCGATTTTCTGGCTCAGGTCGCCGGGCAGAAAACCGAGTCGCTCGCCGGCCTCGACTGCCGGACGAACCAGCAGGATGCGCCGGATCTGGTCGCGCTCCAGGGCATCGACGGCGGTGGCTACCGCCAGGTAGGTTTTGCCGGTACCGGCCGGACCGACGCCGAAATTGATGTCGTGGGTCAGCACCTTGTGCACGTACTGCGCCTGGTTCGGACCACGCGGCCGCACCATGCCGCGGCGCGTCTTGATCACGGTCTCCGGCACCTCGATCGCATCATCGAGCAACGCGTCGACGCCGGAATCCTGAAGGTACAGGTGCACGTTGGCCGGGGTGAGCGCCTCGTTGGCACTGGCCTGGTACAGCCCCTGCAGCACCTCGCGGCCGGCGGCGATCGCACCCGGCTCGCCGAGCAGGCGGAAGCTGTTGCCGCGGTTGTTGATCTCGATGCCCAGCCGGCGTTCGACCAGGCGCAGGTGCTCATCGAGCTGGCCGCAGACATTGCGCAGGCGCTCGTTGTCCTCGGGTTCGAGGATCAGGTCCAGGGCTTCAGGGTGTTCAGACATGATTGCGGGACGACAGAAAAACAGAAACCATCAGGCGTTTACAACCTCGGCACTGGCCGGTTCGAGAAGCTCGCCGCGCAGCGAGTTGGGATAGGCCTCGGTAATGCGCACGTCGACGAACTGGCCGATCAGCGCCGCCGGCCCGACAAAGTTGACCACGCGGTTGTTCTCGGTACGCCCGGCCATCTCGTTCGGATCCTTGCGCGACGGCCGGTCGACCAATACGCGCTGCACGCTGCCGACCATGGCGCGACTGATCCGCTGGGTATTGTCGCTGATCACGTGCTGCAGGCGGGCCAGGCGGGCCTGCTTGGTGGCCAGCGGCACATCGTCGGGCAGATCGGCGGCCGGGGTGCCGGGTCGGCGACTGTAGATGAAACTGAACGAATGATCGAATCCGATCTCGTCGATCAGCGCCATGGTGTGTTCGAAGTCCTGCTCGGTCTCACCGGGGAAGCCGATGATGAAATCGGACGACAGGCTGATATCCGGCCGGATCTCGCGCAGCCGTTTCATCTTCTGTTTGTAATCGAAGGCGCTATGACCGCGCTTCATCGCCATCAGCATCCGGTCCGACCCGGACTGCACCGGCAGGTGCAGATGACTGACCAGCTCCGGCACCTCGCCGTAGACCTCGATCAGCGCATCGGAAAATTCGACCGGATGCGAGGTCGTGTAGCGGATCCGGTCGATGCCATCGATCGCGGCAACGTAGCGGATCAGCAGGGCCAGATCGGCGATCTCGCCGTCATGCATGCGACCACGATAGGCATTGACGTTCTGCCCGAGCAGGTTGACCTCGCGCACCCCCTGCCCGGCCAGTTGCGCCACCTCGGCGAGCACGTCGTCGAACGGGCGACTGATCTCTTCACCGCGGGTGTACGGCACGACGCAGAAGGTGCAGTACTTGGAGCAGCCCTCCATGATCGAGACAAAGGCGGTCGCACCTTCGGCTCGCGGCTCGGGCAGGCGGTCGAATTTCTCGATCTCGGGGAAGCTGATATCGATCGTCGGCAGATGCTGCTCGCGCGCCCGGTTCAGCATCTCCGGCAGCCGATGCAGGGTCTGCGGTCCGAACACCAGGTCGACGTAGGGTGCGCGTTCGCGGATCGCCTCGCCTTCCTGGCTGGCCACGCAGCCGCCGACACCGATCACCAGGTCGGGGCGCGTCTGCTTCCAGTCCTTCCACATGCCCAGCTGGGAAAAGACCTTTTCCTGCGCCTTCTCGCGGATCGAGCAGGTATTGAGCAGCAGCACGTCGGCCTGCTCCGGATCATCGGTCAGTTCCAGCCCGTGCGACTCGCGCAGCACGTCCTCCATCTTGGCGGAGTCGTACTCGTTCATCTGGCAACCGAAGGTGCGAATGTAAAGCTTGCCGGCCATACTGCTCAAAATTCAAAAAAGGGCGGCAATTTTACGCTTGAAATCAGGGAATTGCACCCGCTGGGGGGTTCTGCTGCGCGAACCGGCCGGTATTGTCGCCAAACCGGCCGCGCAAAAGCCTCAGAGCCCCACCAGCTCGGCCCCCACGCCATGCTGTCGCACCAACCCCAGCAGGTCGCTGGAGTGGATGTCTTCCGGGTCGTAATCGACCAGCAGCAGATGGCGTGCCCGATCGTTCACGCAGGCGCTGTAGACCCCGCTAAGGCCGGCCAGGTCGCGCTCAATCTCGTAGATGTCGTCATCCTGCAGTTCTTCGTCGATATGGATCACCACGTCCGAACAATGTTTGTACATTTCGATCCCCTCCGATGAATGGAACGCCTGCGGTTTCCCGACGGCGTGCATTAGGTCTAGCTCAGTCCTGCGCTTCAGCAATCAGGGAAAACCCTCATGTAGGCAGACAGGACGGTCCGGCAAGCCAGCCGACAGGCAGCGAAAACGCTACACTCGACGGCATGAAACCTGCCGACGAACATGCCCACGCCGCCCGCCAGTTGCTGGCCGGCGCCTTCGAAGCCGTGATCTCGACCCACTCGCTCGACCACCCGGGGTATCCCTTCGGTTCGCTGGTGCCCTTCGTGCTTGGCCGCGACGGTCACCCGCTGATGCTGTTGAGCCACCTGTCACAGCATACGAAAAACATCGATGCCGATGGCCGCTGTGGATTCACCGTGATCGAACGCGGCGAAGGCGACGTCCAGCAACTGGGACGTCTCAGCGCGATCGGCGATGTGCGTACACTGCCGGAAGGCGACGCCGGCGAACGCTATTTCGACTACTTCCCGCAGGCACGGATGTACTTCGAACAGCTGGGTTTTCGCTTCTACCGGCTCGAACCGACGCGTTTTCACTGGAATGGCGGCTTCGCCACTGCACGCTGGTTCGGCAATGACCGCATTCTGCGCGCGAACCCGCTCGACCGCGCAACCGAGCTGGGGATCGTGTCACACATGAACAGCGATCACGCCGATGCCCTGCGGACCTACCTGGGCGGACGCGTGAACGGGACAGACGGACAGGCCTTGCAGATGGTTGGCATCGACGGCGAAGGCATCGACATCCGCGCTGGAGAAGCGCTGCAGCGCGTCCCGCTGCGGCGCCCCATCGCCTCGGCCGCGGAGGCGCGAACGGTGCTGGTCGAGATGGCCGGGAGCGGCGCCTGACCGCACGCCACGCCGCGGCCTGATTCACCGGCCCCGACTCAGCGGCCGGTCTTCTGCACGATACGCAGGATAACGAACTCGGCAGGTCTCACCGCGGCGAAACCGATCAGCAGGATCAGGCGCCCATTGTCGATATCGCGCTGGGTCATCGTCGCGCGATCGCACTTGACGAAGAATGCCTCCTCCGCCTGCACGCCCTGCAGGGCCCCGTTACGCCATAGTTCGAACAGGAAAGTGCTGACCGATCCAACAATCGACGACCATAGCGGTTGATCGTTCGGCTCGAACACCGCCCAGCTGATCCCCTGCTTCACCGACGTCTCGATCAGCATGGCAAGACGCTGCACGCTGATGTACCGGTACTCGGATCCGACGGCCAGGGTGCGTGCACCCCAAAGCCGGATGCCGCGGCGGCCGAAGTCGCGAAAACAGTTGACGCCCTGCGGATTCAACATGGCCTGGTCGGCGCGACTCACCGCTCGGGCCAGCCCGCCGATACCCTGCACCAGCACATTGGCGGGTGCCTTGTGCACCCCGCGCTCGACATCGCTGCGCACGATCATCCCGGCAACGTGACCGACCGGCGGCACGACGAGCGCCGCCCCGGCGTGCGGGTCTGCGACCTCGAGCCATGGATAGTAGATCGCGGCAAAACGCGATTCCCGGTACTCCGCATGGTCCGGCAGATGGATCGGCGCGGCGGTCGCCTGGTCGAAATTGATCAATGCGAAGCGGTCGCGGCGCTTTTCACAGTCGGCCAGCAGCGCATTGCTGACACGCGCATGACCGTCGGCCGGCAAGCGCGCCGAATCGGGGGCGGCAAGCAGCGCGATCCCGTCGATCGCACCCAGCGCAGCCAGGCCCCGGCCAGCACCCAACACGTCGTCTTCGACCGGCGCGCCGGGCGGCGCACTGCCGGGTCGCATGGCGAGAGGGTCACCAGCGAAATCGGCGGGATCGATCGCGGAGCGACCGTCGCTGCCTGGCACACGAAAGCCCTGCCTGTCGGCCCGCGGTGGAGGCCGGGCAGCATCGTCGAACCAGGCCTTGATCAGCGACGACGAACGGTTGATCACCCGGGCGGCATTGTTTGTCCTGCCGACGCGGTGTGTCAGGTTGTCGAAATCCTCGAATGGCCGCGCACCCTTGCCAAGAAAGACCCGTAGTCGAAACAGCTGTCGCGGGTCGGCTGAGCCGCCCATGACCTCGATCTGCAGGTCATTACCCCATGCGCCGGGGCCGTTGGCGATCAGGTGGAGCGCGCCGACCGTGGTTTCAGCATGGACCGCATCGTTGGCCACGACGCGTGCCACGTAACAACGCTGCCCACCATTGCGGAAGAAACCCTCTATGGCAAAAGACAGGTAGGCGCGACCACTGTCGTGTCCGCCGAAACAACGCTGGTACTCCGACCAGCTGCTGATCACGCGCGGGGTCGGTGGGCCGCGCTGCGCGAAACCGAGAAAGCCGGCGGTCGTCGTGCCTACAGCAACGATCGGCGGGCGACGGACGGTCAACCTGTCGACATAGACGCCGGGACTCAGGTACTCAGGCAAGGCGTTCTCCAGGATGCGGCGATGCCTGCCAGTATAGGACGCCCACGTCAGGTCACCGCTCAGGGGTCAGAGCGCCGGGTAGTCGGTATATCCCCTCTCGTCGCCACCGTAGAAGGTATCGGCATCCGGCTCATTGAGTGCGGCCCCGCGGGCGAAACGCTCCGGCAGGTCGGGATTGGCGATGAACGGGCGGCCGAATGCTACCAGGTCGACATCGCCCTGCTGCAGGGCCTGCTCGGCGCGTGCCTGGGTATAGCCGTTGTTTGCCATGTAGAGCCCGGCGAAACGCGCACGGATCTGCGCATAGTCGAGCGCCTGCTCCCCGCTGAGCATGTCGCCCTCGAGCACATGCAGGTAGCCGATCTGCTGGTCACGCAGACGCTCCGCCACGGCATTGAAGGTCTGTTGAGGATCTGAGTCACTGATGTCGTTGAAGCTGTTCTCCGGGGACAGTCGCACGCCGATGCGCGCGGCCGGCCAGACCGCCTTGACCGCGGTGACCACCTCGTCGAGCAGGCGCAGCCGGTTGTCGAGCGAGCCGCCATAGCGATCGCCGCGATGATTGGTGCCGTCGCGCAGGAACTGGTCGAGCAGGTAACCGTTCGCGGCATGAATCTCGACGCCATCGAAACCGGCCTCGCGGGCGCGCTCGGCGGCGCGACATAGTCGGCCACGATACCCGGGATCTCGGCGAGGTCGAGCGCGCGCGGGGTGACGAAGGGCTGCATGCCGTCGTAGGTCACCGCCTCGCCTGTCGGGACAGATTGCCGACGGCGCGACCGGCAATTCGCCGCCGGGCTGCAGCGACGGGTGCGAGATCCGCCCGACATGCCACAGCTGGATAAAGATCCGCCCCCCCGCCGCA
Organism: uncultured Gammaproteobacteria bacterium; assembly: GCA_963719025.1. GTDB lineage: Bacteria > Pseudomonadota > Gammaproteobacteria > Chromatiales > Chromatiaceae > Thiosocius. The sequence continues at coordinate 71,086 of CAVRBK010000092.1, forward strand.
TGCACGGCCTCGGTCACCTTGCGCCAGCCGGCGACCTGCGCGTCGTCATGGATACCCGGTGTCGACGGATAGCCGACGCCCTGTGGCGAAATCTGGCTGGCCTCGGTGATCAGCAGCCCGGCACTGGCGCGCTGGGTGTAATACAGCGCGTTCATCGCGGTCGGCACATTGCCCTGGCCGGCGCGGTTGCGGGTGAGCGGGGCCATCACGATACGGTTCGGCAGCATCAATCCACCCAGATCGAGCGGTGTGGCCAGACCGGCGGGAGTCGTCGTTGAATCGGACATGCGTGTTCCTTGCTTGGGAAGGGTGGGTGCAGCCGAGTATAGGAAGTCTGCCCGGTGCGAAACAGCGCATAAAAAACGGGGCCATGCAGACATGGCCCCGCCCTTTCAGTCACAAGCCTGCGACGTTACTTGACGAACAGCATCTCCCGGTACTTCGGCAGCGGCCATTGCTCGTCGGCGATCTCGGCCTCGAGCGCATCGGCATGCGTGCGTACCTTATCCATCAGACCGCAAATCACCTGCGCACAGTACTGCATGTGCTCGTCGGTCGATGCGAAGTCCTCCTTCTCCGCGGCAACGCCCAATTCCGCCACCGCCGCCATCATGGCATTGCTCTCGGCTGCGATGGTTTTGGCCACGGACGTGTCAAGGTCGACCCCCAGGGCCGCCGCACCGGTACTGGTGGTGGCCAGCTCCGACAGGTAGCGCATCGCAGTGGGATAAATCATGGTTTTCGCCATCTCCACGACCAGCTTGGCCTCGACGGTGATCGACAGCAGGTAGATCTCGGCATAGACCTCGTAGCGACTCTCCAGTTCTACCGGTGAAAGCACGCCGGTGCGCGCAAACAAACCTTTGATAGATTCGTCATGCAGGTAGGGCAGGGCATCTGCCGTGGTCGGCAGGTTCTTCAGGCCACGTTCTTCGACCGCCATGCGATGCCATTCCGCAGAGTAGCCGTCGCCGCCGAAGATCACGTTGCCATGCTCGTTCATCAGCTCCTTGAGTACGGCCACCACCGCTGCAGGCACCCCGGTGCCCTTGGCCAGCTCCGGCTCGAGTTTCTCGGAAATCCAGTTGAGCGAATCGGCCAGCATCGTGTTCATGGCGATCAACGGCCCGGACACGGACTGCTGCGAACCGACCGCGCGGAACTCGAAACGGTTACCGGTAAAGGCGAACGGCGAGGTGCGGTTGCGATCGCCGGCATCCTTGGCAAACGGGATGATCTGGGAAAGACCGAGGTCCATGATCCCGGCCTCGCCGGCACCGTCCAGTTTGCCGTTCTTGATCTTCTCGAAGATCGCCTCGATCTCACTGCCGAGATAGACCGACAGAATAGCCGGCGGCGCCTCGTTGGCACCGAGTCGATGATCGTTGCCCGCCGATGCGATGACCGCACGCAGCAGCGGTCCGTAGAGATGGACGCCACGGATCACCGCGCCACAGAACAACAGGAAATTGAGATTCTCGTGCGGCGTCGCGCCCGGATCGAGCAGGTTGCCCTGGGTCGCATTGCCGACAGACCAGTTCACGTGCTTGCCCGAACCATTGACCCCGGCAAACGGTTTCTCATGCATCAGGCAGACGAAACCGTGCGCGCGGGCGCTGTTCTTCAACACGGTCATCAGCATCTGCTGGTGATCGGCGGCCACGTTGGCCGCCTCGAAGTAAGGCGCAATCTCGAACTGCCCGGGCGCCACCTCGTTGTGGCGGGTCTTCGCCGGAATACCGAGACGGTAGAGCTTCTCCTCCACGGCCTCCATGTAGATCTGCACGCGCTCGGGAATCGCACCGAAATAGTGGTCGTCGAATTCCTGGCCCTTGGCCGGCGCAGCACCGAACAGCGTGCGGCCCGCGAGCAGCAGGTCGGGGCGCAGGTTGGCAAAATTGGCATCGACCAGGAAATACTCCTGTTCGGCACCGCAGCTGGAATTGAGCGGTGCGATCTCGCCTTTCTCGACCAGCGACAGCAGCCTGGTGCCGGCCTCGTTCATCGCCGAATTGGAGCGCATCAGCGGGACCTTCTTGTCCAGCGCCTCACCGGTCCAGGATACGAACACCGACGGGATACACAGGGTCGCGCCGTTCGCGGTCTCGAGGATGTAGGCCGGACTGGTCGGATCCCAGAAGGTGTAGCCACGCGCGGCATTGGTCTGGCGGATGCCGCCATTGGGGAACGACGAGCCGTCGGGTTCACCCTTGGTCAGCAGGCTGCCGCTGAATTCGGTAATGGCCTTGCCGCTGGCATCGGTGACAATGAAACTGTCGTGCTTCTCGGCGGATGCACCGGTGAGCGGGTAGAACACGTGGGCGAAATAGTTGGCACCCTTGGACATCGCCCAGGTCTTCATCGCTGCAGCGACATCGTCGGCGACCTCCGGAGACAGCGGCGCCCCGGTCTCCATGGTCTTTTTCATCGCCTTGTAGGCGCTTTTCGACAGCGCATCTTCCATCTTCAGCAGGGTGAAGACATCCGATGCCCAGATGTCCTCAAGCGAACTGGGCTTGGCAACCGGGATGGGTTCACCCGTCGTTATTTCAAATACCGCCTGCGCGCGGGCTTCACTTTTGCTCATGGTCTGCAGCCTCTGTTGGTCGTCGTCGAGTGATCCGGACTGGATTGCTCAGCTGATAACCGAGGGCAATTTGCATGCCATGGCGGCCACTGGGCCTGAAACGAAGCAATCCGGAGCCCGAAATCGGCCCAGGCAACCCAAGCCACGCACGACTATGGGGCAGCGAGGGGATATTGCGCGCAAAACGCACCCTGACGGTGCAGCAATGTGCGAGAAGCGCGGCTCCCCATCGAACGGACTCAGCGGTTTTCAGAGGTACTGAATGCGCCCTACAAGCTCATCCAAAACCATCGCCACGTCGCCTAACTGCTGCGCATCGCCCGACGTGCCGACCACCACGCCCTTGCCCGATACCGGTACCAGGCTGTCGACCTTGAACCGCCCGCTACTGCCGCGCAGGAAGCACTCCTCATCGAAATAAAGACGGTCGCCCTGCGAACCGACCTCATCGGACTCGAGGGTGTCGAACCCGATCAGTTGACGGATGTCGTCAAGGCTGGCGACCTCTACCGGCTCGACCGATTGACTGTCCGGCGCAATCAAGAAAGCTTTCATCTGGAATTACCTCTCGCGCTTGAATCGGGACCACGGCGACCGCACGCAGACGCCCTGACCAATCACCATAGAGTGATCAGGACCGACAATGAAATTGCTTATCAATATCCAGTCAATAGCAATTGACTATTTCGGGCGAAAAAGCCGCAAAAAACTGTGGCGCCGGCGCTTGCAGGGCCGGCATTGTTGGCGCGGCCGGCAACAGCCGTCGTTCCCGCTCTGCGGGTCGGCCTGATCCGCGACCTGTCTGCCTTGATCCGGGCCAATTACGGCATCGGACCGATCGGCTACTCTAAAGCAACACAACAAGCAGTCGATCCCCGGAATCCCGTCATGCCCGCGCCCCAAGTTTCAGACAAGACACGCCGTAACAGTTTTTCTCTGGCAGTCACCGGTTCCGGCGGGAGCGGTGCGGTGACCACCGGCCTGATCCTGCTCGAGGCGGCGGCGCAGGCCGGCTACTTCGGCATGATGACCCGCTCCGCGGGGCCGCAGATCCGTGGCGGCGAATCGGCCGCGATGCTGCGACTCGGTACCACACCGCTGCACTGCATGGACGACCGTTTCGATCTGCTGGTCGGCCTCGACTGGCTCAATATCAATCGCTTCGTCGACGAGATTCCGCTCGACCGCGACAGCCTGCTGTTCGCCGACCCAGCGGCCGGTGCGGTACCGGCGGCGTTGACCGCGAGCGGCGCCCGGGTCTGTGAGATCGCGTTCAGGGAACTGGCCGGCAGGGTAAAAGACGGCCGCGCCAACATGGTCGCGGTGGGCGCGCTTGCCGCCGCCGGCGGTCTGCCGCTGGACGCACTGAAGGCCGCTCTGAATACCGTGCTTTCGGGCAAGGGTGAAGACGTACGCGCGGCGTCGCTGCAGTGCCTGGAACTCGGTTTCACGCAGGCCTGCGAGCGCCTGCCGGAGATTGCACCGGTGCAGCAGCCGCTGGCGCGCTGGAATATCAGCGGCAACGAGGCCTGCGCGCCTCGGCGCCCTGCGTGGCGGCGTGCGCTTTGTCGCCGCCTACCCGATCACCCCGGCGAGCGAGATCCTCGAATGGCTGGCGCCGCGCCTCGAACAGGTCGGCGGCTCGCTGCTGCAGGCCGAGGACGAACTGGCCTCGGTCAACATGATCATCGGCGCGTCGTTCGGCGGCGTGCCGGCCCTGACCGCGACCTCGGGACCGGGACTCAGCCTGATGATGGAGGGCCTCGGCCTGGCGGTCGCCAGCGAGACCCCGGTGACCGTGGTCAACGTGATGCGCGGCGGCCCCTCCACCGGCATCCCGACCAAATCCGAACAGGCCGACCTGAACATCGCCCTGTACGGCCTGCACGGCGATGCGCCACACCTGGTGCTGGCACCGCTGGATATCGGTGACTGCGTGTTCACCACCCAGTGGGCGGTGCAGCTGGCCGAACACCTGCAGACCGTCGCCATCGTGTTGTCGGATCAGTTCCTCGGACAGTCCCGCACCATCTCCGCCACCCCGCCCAGTCGCGAGCTGCCGCTGGCGCGACAATGTTGAAACCGCTCCGGATGGCAGCTATCAGCGCTACGCACTCACCGCCGATGACGTCTCACCGATGACCCTGCCGGGCACACCCGACGGCATGTATACCGCGGACGGCCTGGAGCACAACGAGCGCGGCACGCCGTCGAGCAAGGCCGCCGACCACCTGCAGCAGCTGGACAAGCGGCTGCGCAAGATCAGCGCCTTCGACTTCGGCGAGGACTGGGCCGAACAGAGCGGAACGGGCGAGACGGCCCTGTTGACCTGGGGTTCGAGCAGCGGCGCGGTGCGCGAGGCCGCGGCGCGCCTGGAAGCGGCCGGTCGTCCGGTGCGGGTGATCGCCCTGCGCCTGCTGATGCCACTGCCGAACGCCAGCCTGCGCGACGCGCTGGCCGGCTGCGACGCGGTATGGGTGATCGAGCAGAACCATGGCCGCCAGCTGTTCCACTACCTGAAATCCCTGGATGCCCTGCCCGATCATGCGCGCTCCCTGGCCCGGCCCGGGCCGTTACCGCTGCGACCGGGCGATATCTTCACCGTCCTGACCGAGGAAAACTGAGATGAACACGCCTGCGCCAACCGTCAGTCTGAAGGCCAAAGACTACAAGTCCGAGATCAAGCCCATCTGGTGCCCCGGCTGCGGACACTTCGCGGTGCTGTCGGCCGCCACCAAGGCCCTGGCCCACCTCGGCCTGCCCAAGGAACAGGTGGCCCTGATCTCGGGCATCGGCTGCTCCTCGCGCCTGCCCGCCTACGTCGACAGCTATGGCTTTCACGGGGTGCACGGCCGGGCCCTGGCGGTCGCAGCCGGTCTCAAGGCCGCCCGTCCCGACCTGACCGTACTGGTTGCCGGTGGCGACGGTGACGGCTTTTCCATCGGCGGCAATCACTTTCTGCACGCCTGCCGGCGCAACATGAACATGACCTACATCGTGATGGACAACGAGGTCTATGGCATGACCAAGGGTCAGGCCTCACCCACCACCTCGCCGGACTGGACACACAGCAAGATGACGCCGCACGGCACCGGCGTGCGCCGCTTCCAGCCGGCCGCCATGGCGCTGGCGGCCGGCGCCACCTGGATCGCGCGCGGCTTTGCCGGCGACCCCAGGGAACTGACCCGCCTGCTGGTGGAGGCCATCCAGCACCCCGGCTTCGCCATGCTGCAGGTTCTCAGTCCCTGCCAGACCTTCCGTCCGGAACAGAAGCACTGGAAGGAGCAGGTGCACCCGTTCGACGACGGCGCCACCAGCGACCCGGTGGAGGCCGCCCAGCGCATCCATGGTGATGACGGCATGGCCCTCGGCCTGATCTATTCCCAACACCTGCCGGTCTGGCAACCGCTCAACGAAGGGGCGGCAACCGTGGCAACCCTCGAAGAGGAGTTTCGGATATGACGGACCTACTTTCGCAGAGTATCGAATCGCTTGCCGAGTTCCTCGCCCATGCGCTTGAACTGGAGATCGAGTCAGCCGAACGCTACCGCGACCTGGCCGACAATATGCAGGTGCACAACAACCTCGAAGTCGCCGAACTGTTCCGCAAGCTGGCCGGCTATGGCGACGACCACGCCGCCGAGGTACAGCAACGCGCCCAGGGACTCGAGTTGCCCTACATCTCGCCATGGGACTTCAAATGGTCGTGCCCCGAGTCGCCGGAGGCCCCTTGCATGCAGGATACGCATTACCAGATGAACACGTGCCAGGCGCTGCAGCTGGCGCTGCACAACGAGGTACGCGGGCGCGACTTCTACGCCCAGGTCGCGGCCACTTCCAGCGACCCGGCGGTGCGCGACGCCGGGAAGGAGATGGCGGAAGAGGAAGACGGCCACGTCACCATGCTGCGCGAGTGGATCATCCGTGAATCCTGTCATGCGGAGGAGCAGATGTCCGACCTGGACCCACCCAACACGCCGGAGTGAAACCAGGCGGCAGCGCAATCACCCTGCCGTATCACCCGCCAGCCCGCGCGCCCGCCATCACCACAGCAGCATATGCAGGACGGCGCGCAACGCGATGGCCACCAGGCCACCGTAGAGGGCCGGACGCAGGACCGAGGCCACGCGTGGCCCCGCCGAGATCAATATGGCGATACCCGCCACGTCGAAGGGATGGATCAACAGACCCGCGGTGCGGTTGATGTCGGCAACACTGAGCAGGCCCTGCTGCAACAGATCGGCAGATACCGCCATCATCGCGGTGCCACCGGCGATCGCCTTGGTAATGATCGGCAGGGCGACAATGGACGGCAGGTCCAGCCGGGCAAACAGCGGGGCCAGCAGATCCTCCAGCAGGGTAATCGCACCCGCATCCCGCAGGGCATTCACCAGCAGTAGCGACAGCACCAGCATCGGTAACGCGCCGATCGCGATCTTGAACGCCTCTGCGCCGGCGTGATTGATGACGTCCATCACGCTCCTGGTATCTTCCGCGACACGGTGGCGCGGCCTTGGCTCGGGCGGCTCGGCCTCGTCGGGGATGTGGCGAGCGAACCAGTGGTAGGTTGCGGCCGCGCCGAGCATCGCCGACAGCGACGAGATCAGCAACACCATCGGGCCATTCAGCCCCATCGCACTCATCGGAAACACCACATTGGCCTGAGCGGCACCAAACACCAGTGCCAGGGTGGCCGCGATGTGGCGGCGCGACAGGCCACCCTGGTCCATCATCGCCAGGGTGGCCAGCGGCGCGGCAAAACTGACGAAAAGCACCTGCACGAGGGCGAACACCCCGAGGCCGGGGATGCCGAGGGGGCGCAGCCAGGGCGCGATGCGTTCAACGACATAATCGAGCACACCGCGCGCCTCCAGCAGGCGCATCAGCGTCAGCATCACAATCATGATCGGCAGCAGAACGAACAGGGCAAGTTCGACGGCAGCGCGCCCGGAACGCAGAATCAGGTCAGCAAATTCAATCATCAGGAGTCAGAATTGTTGCAGTGCAGCAATCACTGACTTTAACCCAGCTGGTGGGGTTTGTCCCGTGTACGGCGAGCAGGATCGCCGCGGGCGGTCTGGCGTGGCTCAACAGAAGGTGCTGCCGATCTCCGAGAACGACAGGCTACCCTCCCACGACCAGGCCGAGGTCTGCACCATCTGGGTCGGCGTCACCGCGGGCACAATGTCGTAACGCTTGAGCAAGGGTTGCAGCGTTTTGCGCGCACGCGACAGGCGACTCATGACTGTACCGATCGGCACGTCCATCGCCTCGGCCGCCTCGGCGTAGCTGAGTTCGGCGATACACACCAGTCCAACCACCTGGCGCAGGCGTGGGCTGAGCTTCTCGATTGCACCCCGTGTCTGGGCGAAAAACTCGCCGCGCTCGGTGATGTGCTCGGGCGACTCGATCCGGCTGGGGGCGTCGAAACTGAGTTCGGTGCCGCTATCCTTGCGCCGGAAACGGTCGCGCACGAGGTTCAGCAGGATGGTCCTGGTCCAGGGCTTCAGGCGCTCCTCGTCGCGCAGCGAATCGATCCGGTCCAGGGCACGCAGCAGCGTTTCCTGAACCAGGTCTTCCGCATCCGAGGGATTATTCCTGCACAAGGACAGCGCCGTACCCATCAGGGCCTCACGCTGTACACAGATCCTCTCCGCCAGACGGGCGCGCTTGCCGGCCGGCGTTTCGATGCCGGTTTCCAGCGGAGCCCGGTCCCAAGCCGGGCCGGCTTCCGTCCAGGCCGACGACGGCGGGCGCCGGGCGGTGCGCGTGGCATCATGCCGCAGCGTGACGGGAGCGAGCGGCGTCAGGGCCGCCGCGCCCGATTGCCGGGCATCAAGCCTCTTATGTACGAAGAGGTCAGTCATCGTTACCGGCCCGGTGTCCTTATTTGCAGCCGAGGCCGCTGAAGTGTGCCGCCAGGTTATCGATGTCGGCGTCCGACAGCGGGGCTGCCATCGCATTCATGATGGCGTTCTTGCGCTCACCCGATTTGAAGCCTTTCAGGGTCTGGGTGATGTACTCGGCCTTCTGGCCGGCCAGGTTCGGGTAGGTCGGCTGGGTGCCGATACCGTCCATCCCGTGGCAGGAATTGCACATCGCGGCCTTGGCCTTGCCGGCGGCGGCATCGGCGGCGAACGAAAGCTGAGAAGCCGCGAGAAGGCAAAAGCCGGAAACTGCGTATACGAATTTGTTGCTCATTGATTGTCGCCTCATCCAGTGGTTGACCCGCATTGACAGACGGCCCGAAGACGCGGCGGCATCACCGCGCCCGAGCTATCGCTCCGACAGTAGCAGCAACTAGCGTGCCAGCCAGGAAAAGGCCCGCATTGGCAGGGTTTTCAAGAGATAGACCGATTGTTTCGATGGCCGCGACTGCAAAATGCAGTCAGGCCGACTGCGATTTGCAGTCGCGGCGCGATCACGGGAGATCGGCTGGCAGGGGATGCTGGGATGATCAGTCGTTCGGTTCGAGCTGTACCGTGGCGCGCCGATAGCGATCGAGTTTGCGCCACAGGGTCGATTTGTCGATCCCCAGCATCCGCGCAACCTCGCGCTGATTGCCGCCGGCCTGATCGAGCGCCTTCATGATGTAGCGCCGCTCGATCTCGTCCAACGTCGGCCAGTCGGCATCGATGCCCGACTGGTCTCGCGGGCGTCGCCGGCATGTCCGACACGCTGCATCAGCGTGTCCTCGGCCAGCACGACATGGCGTTCCACCAGGTTGCGCAGCTCGCGTACGTTGCCCGGCCAGGAATAGGCCAGCAGGCGCTGGATCGACGCGCCGTCGAAACCCTCGACGTTGCGCAGGTACTTTTCATTGAAAAGAGTCGACGAAGTGCATGATCAGCGACGTGATATCGCTGCCGCGTTCGCGCAGCGGCGGCATCGTGATCGAGACCACGTTGAGGCGGTGGTACAGGTCCTCGCGAAACTCGCCATCGCCGACCATCTGCGCCAGGTCCCGGTTGGTCGCGACCAGCCAGCGCACATCGAAGTCAATCGGCTTGACCCCACCGACCCGGGTCAGGTGCCCCTCCTGGATCACGCGCAACAGCTTGGCCTGCATGGCATCCGAGATGTTGCCGATCTCGTCGAGAAACACGGTGCCACCATCGGCCACCTCGAGCAGGCCACGCTTGGTTCCCACGGCACCGGTGAAGGCGCCCTTTTCGTGACCGAAAAGTTCCGACTCGAGCAGGGTGTCGTTGAGGGCGCCGCAGTCCACGGTGACCAGGGGCGTCTCCGGCGATGACGACGAATGATGGATCGCCTTGGCCAACAACTCCTTGCCGGTACCGGACTCACCAAGAATGATGACGTTGCAACGCACATCGGCAATTTTCTCCACCGTCCGGTAGACCTCGCGAATCGCATCCGATTCGCCGATCAGCTCCTTGCGCTGGCGCTCCGCCTTCAGCTGCTTGCGCAGCAGACGCACCTCATGCTGCAGTTGCGAATGATTCAGGACGCGGTCGATCAGCGCCAGCAGTTCCTGCATGTCGAATGGCTTCTTCAGAAAATCCACCGCGCCGAGACGCAGCGCACTGATCGCCGCGTTGACCGTGGAATATGCCGTGATCACGATTGCCGGCACCTCGCCATCGATCTGTCGAACCTCGCCGAGCAGTTCGATGCCGTCCATGCCAGGCATACGCAGGTCGGTGATCAGCAGGTCTGCGCCGTGGGCCTTGAAATGGGCGAGCGCGGCGTGCGGATCCTGGAACACGTGCGGACGACACGGGCTGCCCTTGCAGAAGCGCACGAACAGATCACAGGCCTTGGCCTCATCATCGACGAACAGGACATCGACCTGTTTACTCACGACCTTTTTTCTCCCCAAGCGACTCGGTGGAATGACACTCTGCGCCGGTCGGCAAAACCAGGCGCGCCACGGCACCGCCGCCGGGCCGGTTGCCCAGTGCCAGACTCCCACCATGGTACTGCACGATACCCAGGCTGATCGAAAGACCGAGGCCGGAACCGACGCCTTCGGGCTTGGTGGTAAAGAAGGGATCGAAGGCCCGATCGCTCTCCTCCTCGGTAAGTCCTGCACCTTCGTCCATCACCTCGATCACCACCGCGTCGACCTCGCTGCCCAACGAGATGGTGACTGGCTTGCCTGGCGGGCTGGCATGCGCGGCATTCTCGATCAGGTTGAGCAGCACGCGCTGTAACAGCCGACGGTCGCCCTCGATCTCGCACGGCCCAGGGATCTCGAGATCTATCGCCACATCACCGCCGCGCTGTTCCCTGCGAGCCAGCTGCACGGTTTCGCGCAGCCACTCGGCGGCGTCGAAGCAAGCCCGCTCCGCGGCAATCTCGTGCGAAAAATTCAGGATGGCGCGCACGGTCTCGGCGATACGCTGCGTTTCCTCGCGGATCGAATGTATATCGTTGCGCGTATCTTCGGCGTCGCCCGGCAGGTCTCGATCTATCAGCGTGGTCAGGGACAGGATGGTGTTGATCGGATTATTGATCTCGTGGGCGATCCCTGCGGCCATCTGGCCCAGTGAGGCAAGCCGCCGACTGCGGTACTGCGCCACCGTAGCCGCGTCCCGTTCGCTCTCGGCCCGCTCGAGCACAGCCGCCATGTCATTGAAGGCCCTTCCCGCCTGCTGCAACTCATCGGGGCCGGACGGCGAGACACGCTGACCACGCTGCCCTGTCGCAAAATCCGCCAGCCCCTGGGCGAGATGCAACGCCGGGCCGGCAATGCGACGCGCGGCGGCCCGCGTCAGCACCAGGCTGAGCAGCAAGGCCAGCAGCACACTGAAAATGATGCCGAGCCGGATGTTGCGAAACGGCGCACTCAACACCTCCGGTCTCACCTGCAGGGCGACCACCCAGGCCACCAGCTTGTCGGGATAGGGCAGGAAGGTCTGGTAGTAGATCCGTGCCCCGTTTGCGCCCGCCGTAACGATGCCCTGACTCTCGGCAAAGGCATTGCTGAACAGCGACGGATGACTGGTCTCAAGCCGGGGCGAAGCGGTGCTGGCATTCAGCAGGTCGATACCGCGTTGCGGGTCGAACAACACCAGCCCCTCGCGGTCCGGCATCTCGGTGTCGGTCTCGCCGACCAGCAGGCTGCTGCCGTGCACGCTCGGGGTCAGCGACAGCAGCCGGTTGAGGGGTAGCAGCGGGGGATTGATCGTCAGGTAACCGACCACGTCGGAACCACGAACCAGCGGGGCGACGGTGTTGTACACCGGCATTACATCGCCGATCCCGTTGGTGATCAGGTTTCCGGTCAGCAACAGGCTGCCGATTTCATTGCCGCGCAGTTCGCCGAGCGCCTGCGAAAATGCGGCGTCCTCCGGCTCGTCCTCGACATGCGGCAGGCTGCCAAATCCATCGAAGACCGGCGGCGAGCGCCGACCATCGCTCACCTTCACCAGGGAATGGCCCTGGCGATCCAGGATGCGCACGGTATCCAGGCTGGTGCGCACCGACTGGAAGGTCTCGAAAAAGCGATTGACCCGCTCGAAGCGCAGCGTCGCCTGGTCATGCGGACGGCCCTGTGCCAGGGCCTCCAGCACCGGCAGATACCCCTGCAGGGCCGGCACCCCGGCCAGTCCGGTGATCAGATCCTGCTCGATCTGCATCCGACGCTGGATACTGACGACCACATTCTCCAGGTTTGCCGACAGCTCGCGATCGGCCTCACGCAGGTACACCCGTTCGCTCCACGAGGTTGCAACAAAGCCAAGTATCGCCAGCGGTATGATCGCAGCCGGTACGGCCCACAGAAAGATGTTATTCTTCAGGCGCATCGGGCGGATCCGGCCGATCGCGCGCGGATGGCAGAACGTATCCGCCAGGCACGCATGGTCGCTGGACGAGGCATCAACGGCGGCAGATCTGCAGGCACCGACGGACGCTCATTTCGCGCGAAACCCGGAGAGGTTCATCAGTGCGAACATCAGCAGTCCGCTCACCGTCGAACCGAGATACATCGAGACAGCCTCGTAGTCGTCCGGGATCGGCGACAGCAGCAGGAAACTGGCCAGGGTGCCGATCGCGCCGACCCAGGCCGCCGCGAGCAGGTAGGGGCGCCGCGAGTCCTCGACCAGGCGCGCAATCACGAACAGCAGCGCACTACTCGGCACGATCACCAGAAACGGCACCCCTGACTGGGCCAGGCTGAGCGGCCAATTCACTGCACAGCCACTCCCGGCAGCGCCCGCGGTTGCACTGCACAGACCCAGCAAGTGATCGAGCCGCTCGATAGACCGCGCGGTGTGGCAAAGCAGGTTCCACGACACCACGGCGGTGGTGAACAGCAGGGAAACGAGCAAGGCGAACGAGATCAGCAGATTGCTGTCCTGCAGTTTGCGCTCGGTGGCCGAGGGGATATCCAGGGCGACGATCCTGGCCAGCCGCTCGACATCCGCATCCCAGCGCTTGTCACTGATGCTGATCGCGTTGAGTCGGGTCAGCGGCCGCAGACGCTCCGGCAGGGCATCGACCGGCGGCATTGCTGTGTCTTCGACCAGCACCGGGTAGACGGGCACACCCGCCTCCAGCGCCATCGCAACCTCCTGCCCCACCCAGTCGTCCGCATCGTGCAGACGCTGTTGACCGGCTTCGTCGCTCGCGTCGACCCAGCCGGCACCGATCAGAACGATCGCGGCATCCGCCTTGCCGAGAGTGCCATGGATAACCTCGGCAAAATCCTCACCACCGCCGATACCCTCGATGTCGCGAAACACCCGCTTGTCGCCGAAGTAAAGCCCCAGCGAGTCCGCCAGGCGACCGGCGACCCAGCGCGTGTCATCCCTGCGGTAACTGATGAAGATCCTGCCCTGGGGAGCTTCCCGCCAGGACAGCAGACGAGTCATTGTCACGAATTATCCTCTTGTATCCTGCTACCGGCGTACCGGGTAGCGGTCGCCATGATTGATGCTGTTCACCAAGCCGCCAACCGTCCGGGCCGGCCGGCCCGGATTCGGAAGCCGCCGCCGGCATACAAACAGATTCTCCATGTTCCTGTCACCCGTATGGTCTCCCCCGGGCCCGTTTGGCTTCACCCCCAGGTAACCCCGCCACCGTGCAGTTTGGCGCCGCGACGCCGCCTGTACCGAGTGTCAATTTACTAGCTTATTGCAGTGGCAGCGCACGTTTTCTTACCTCACCTATCGCCCAGGCAGTGCCTTGCCGACGCGCTTTCCAAATACAAAACAGGGTATTGGACGCATCACCTCAGGCACTCGCTCAGCGCAATGCAGCAATCAAGAGAAATCATATATGCCGCCGGGTTTGATGTCGCCGAATCGCCACCTGCTATTTTTGAAGAACAGGCAGGCACGCTGTTTACGCGAAAATAACAACCTACGCGGAGGAGTGAGCAATGAATATCTCTGTAAAAGGCCGATCAGGAATGCTGCTGTGGATACTACTTATGTTCGCAACGCTGGGGCTGCAGTCGGCCTCGGCAGTGGGACCATGCCCACCCTACTGCTCATCCGGTAGCGGTAGCGGTTCCGCCGCCGGCACAAGCAGTACCGGCGCGGTGATAATGATGGCGGTGGGGGCAATCGCGATCGTGAGTTCGGTGGACTGCGCATCCCGTTTCCCGTCGTTTGGCGTGTGCCAACCCGGCGGCTCGCTGCATGGTGGCTCCATGACGCACACGGAATGGGGCTCAATGGGATCGCTTATCGATCTGCATGACGTGCTCGTCGGGCAGTAATAGCGTACGTCCTTGAGCACGGCGCTGCCCGCATCAGCGCCGTGCTCATGCCCTGGCGGGGATGCGACTGCGACGTCCGCAGGCATAACCCCGAACAAGCTTTCCGCCAGGCGGCGGACGTCGGCGGCGATACGGGTGGCGTCGGGGATCTGCTGGTCCGTTTCATACAGTTGCAGGCCCTGCGTCATGAAGCGCACGATCGGCTCGCGAAATGCCAGGTTCTTTCCCGTCCATTCAAACAGGTTGCCAAGCTTCTGGTCGGCGGTGAACCGACGATGAATTTCGCGCTTCAGTTCGATATAGACCAGGAAACGGGTCTGCGTGCGCAACGCGCTCAGCGTCGTGACCAAGCGCTCCGAATCGATCAACTGACGGGCCTGCACCGTCCCCACATCAGAGATTCCCAACCAGTCGCGCACACGGGTCAGGGACGGATTCGCCGGAAACGATTCCAACGGCGGCAAGCCACCCCCCGCCGCCTCGATGGCAAGGGCAACAAACTCGGTGCAGTAAAAAGCATCGTGCTCATCGAAGCGAAAGTAAGGGTCGAACGGCGTTTTTTTCTCGAAGTGCTCAACAGCGTAGCGGACGATCAAATCCGGATCCGCGCCCACCGGCGGTTCGTACACCTTGGCGTACCTGCCACGCTGGATGAACGCCGGCAGAGGGGTACGCGATACGGCACCCTTGATGTGATCGGTCGGCCGACCACTGAGCGACAGTCGAAAAAGGCCATAGGATTCATAAACAAAAAATTCACCGCGCTCCACGGCGATGATCCCCGCATGTACGAAGGGCGAAAACTCATGCGAGAACAACGAGAAGAATACCGCGGTAGGGCCACCTGAATCAGTCACAATGATCTGACCGGAGCGCAGCACGGGGGCAGTCGATGCGTCCGGTGAGGTAAACCAGACGAGCGGTGTCTCTGCCGTGTCCGGTGTCGCCAACGAGCCCCCGACACCGGTCTTTGCCAGAAACAACAGCGACAAACCAACGCTGATCGCACGTATTGCGATCATGGCGTTTCCTCAAACGCACCGCTGTCATCAGCCACCGTAGCGGGCGTCAGGCGAAAATGATTGACTTCGGCGGCACTGGCCGGCGTCAGCTCATGGGCCACTTGTGCGGGCAGCCGCACGCAGCCCGACAACACGAACAGCAGGCCGGCAAGCGAGGCGGCAAGGCGGATCGGGCCTGCAACAAAGCCTTTTTCGGTGCTGGCACTGCTCATCGCCTCTGCCCCCCGTGAAAGAGACCCGTCCCGCAAGACGGCCTTCCATGAGCATAGCCGCAGAAGCCGCGCATGCAGCGTGATCGGAGCTGGCGCCCGCGGAATGGAACCCTTGCGACATCACGACCTCTAAGCGAAGGTACCCGCAGCGGCAGACTTGCCGACCAGGCGACCGCGACCAGCAATCACCTGCGAACGGCGACAACCAGGTCGGCCCTGATGCCAGACCCCAGGCGACATGCCCGCCAATCGCAACAGACGGAGAGCAGCGATGCGAAACAGACCAGCGTTAGCCCTATTGATTGGGGTGCTGTTATTTGCCCCGGCCGCGATAGCCGCCAAGGCGGTATTTGCCGGCGGCTGTTTCTGGTGCATGGAGTCCGACTTCGAGAAGCTCCCCGGGGTGACCGACGTGATCTCGGGCTTTACCGGCGGAACGCTGAAAAACCCGACCTACAATGGCGACCACACGGGCCACTACGAGGCGGTAGAGGTGAGCTACGATCCGGCCCAGGTCAGCTACCAGGAACTCCTCGACCACTACTGGGTGAATATCGACCCATTCGATGCGCGCGGGCAGTTCTGCGACAAGGGATTCAGCTATCTCAGCGCGATTTTCGTTGCCAATGACGAGGAACGGCAGCTGGCAGAGGCGTCAAAGCGAGGGGTCGAGGCCCGGTTTCCGCAGGATAAGGTTGTAACGCCGATACTCGACGCATCGGTTTTTTACCCGATCAAGGGTAACGAAAGCTACCACCAGGATTACTACAAGAAGAATCCACTGCGCTACAAGTATTACCGTTGGAACTGCGGTCGTGACCAGCGACTCGAGGCCCTATGGGGTGACAGTGCCGGCCACTGAGCCTTCGGCGTCGGGATAGAACGAGGCACGTCGGGCGGAAACCTTGATGGATTCCCGCCTTCGGGAATGACGGGGGTGGCCTGGTCTGGCGCGGTCACCCTTCGTCGTCCCCGCGCAGGCAGGGGTCCAGTGGCACAGGTTCATAACAATCGCCAACAATCCTGGGTACCTGCCTTCACGGGAATGACGGATACGGATTTAAAAACCTGCAAGACCGTCGCGCGCGGTCAAGCCAACTCGTCCAGCAGTTGCGCCCAGCCATCCCGCTCCCTCTCTTCGCGGAACAGGTATTTTCGCGACCGGCACGCCGCCCCGAGAGCGGCATAAAAATCATCATCCGCCTCGGCACGCAGCAGCAACGCGCGCAGCGCCGCCGTATCCTCTGGTGGGTAGTAGCCGGGGTAGTCGGGACCCAACAGGCCGATCGAGCCGGGAATCCGCGAGGCCACCACCGGCAGATCCGCCATTACCGCCTCGGAGATCACGTTGGCACCGCCCTCCATGCGTGACGTCAGGGCGAGCAAATGCGAGCGTCGATACACATCACGCAAGCGGCCATGTGCCACCTCGCCATGCCAGTGATAGCGCCGATTGACCGCCACCTCGTCGCGCGCCGCAGCCGCCCATTCCTCGTTGTGCGCCTTGCCATAGGCATCGACCCGGATACGGCTATCCGCCGGCAGGTCACGCACCGCCAGGGCGGCGCGCAGGGAATCCTTCTCATCGCGCAGATGACCGGCCACACAGACCCGAAAGGCATTGCGCGGCGGCCGGCGGCCGGTCACCGGTTTGGCCGATTGCACGATCACCCGCACCTTGTCGCGCAGCGCCTCCGGGACACAGGCATCGATCATCCCGTGCAGGCCGACAATCCGGTCGGCCGCGACCAGCGAGGCCAGCGTTTCGTCGGGATGCGAGTGGATAAAGCGGTAAGCGTCGGTACCGGTGAGCACGACCACCAGCGGTCGTTCGGGATAGGCGCGCGCAAAAGCCTGCACCGCGGCTGCACTGCGCCAGGCATGCAGGGCAACCATCAGGTCGGCCGCCTCGCCCCGATAATCGACCTCGACATCCACCCGGTGTCCCAGCGCGCGCAGCAGGCGTGCCCAGCGATTGGCGGTGGCCCGGTTACCGGACAGCGAACGCGGTGGTGCCGGTGTGACAAGGACAATGTGCATGCTGCTGGAACCCTTGCTGAATGGGTCTGCGTCCGAAATCACGGTCTGACCCGATAGCCTTTCGTCGACGCAGGTGTGTGACTTTGCCGCCGGTCCTTGAGAACATCAAGCCAGCGCAGCGAAGAGGCCCCCCGATGACCGACAGTTTGTCCGCACAGGTGCAAGACGCCAGGCAGCGCACCCTGCAACTGCTCGCCGGGCTGGATGCGAAGCAATTGATGGGCCCGCGCATGGCTATCGTGAATCCGCTGCGTTGGGAGATCGGACATACCGCCTACTTCTACGAGTACTGGATCCTGCGCCAGCACCTCGGTGAATCACCGATCCTGCCAGAGGCCGATGCCCTCTACGACTCCATCTCGATCGCCCACGAGACGCGCTGGGACCTGCCACTGCCGGATCTCGAGCAGACCCTCGCCTACATGAACGCGGTGAAGGAGCGGGTCTGCCAGCACCTCGAACAGGATTCGGCTGATCCGCAACGTGACTACCTCGCCCGATATGCCGTGTTTCATGAAGACATGCACACCGAGGCCTTCACCTACACACGCCAGACGCTCGGCTACCCGACACCCGATCTCGGCGGCGATGTCCGCCGCGTCGCCGATGCCGGGGATCTGCCCGGCGATGCCGAGATCCCCGGCGGTCATTTCCTGCTCGGGGCGCCCCCGGGCAACGATTTCGTCTTCGACAATGAAAAATGGGGCCATGTCTGCGACGTGCAGCCATTTCGCATTGCCCGTGCGGCCGTCAGCAATTCCGAATTTGCCGCCTTTGTCGACGCCGGTGGTTACCATGCCAGCGAGTACTGGGACGACGCCGGCTGGCAGTGGCGCCTCAGCCAGGGACTCGAGCACCCGGTGTATTGGCGGTATCGCGACAGTGGCTGGGAACAGCGCCGCTTCGATGCCTGGGAACCGCTGCGACCGCATGCAGCGATCATTCACGTCAGTTGGTACGAGGCCCAGGCCTATTGCCGCTGGGCCGGACGTCGCCTGCCCAGTGAACTGGAATGGGAGGTGGCCGCAGCCGGACAACCCTCCGCCGATGGCAAGTCACTCGATACGGACAAGCGACGCTACCCCTGGGGAGACGATCAACCCACAGCTCAACACGCCAATCTCGATGGCCATGCGCTCGGCACCCTGGATGTCGGTGCCCTGCCCGCTGGCGACAGCGCCTTTGGCTGCCGCCAGATGATCGGCAACAGCTGGGAATGGACCGACACGCTGTTCGGGCCCTATCCGGGCTTTACTCCCGACATGTATGCCGACTACTCACAACCCCTGTTCGGTCAGACCCGCGTGCTGCGTGGTGGCGCCTGGCCGACGCGCGCACGGATGATCCGCAACACCTGGCGAAACTATTACGGGCCCGGCCGCAATGACGTATTCGCCGGTTTTCGGACCTGCGCCCTCTGAATCGAATCTCGACGGACAACACACAGATGCAAGCCTCAAATACACCCGTCGTAAAGGACCTGGTACTCGTCGGTGGCGGACACGCGCACGTCTCGGTGCTGCGGCGATTTGGCATGAAGCCGATGCCCGGGGTGCGCCTGACCCTGGTCACGCGCGACATCCACACGCCCTATTCCGGCATGCTGCCGGGTTATGTCGCGGGCCTGTACGACTATGACGACTGCCACATCGACCTCGGTCCACTGGCGCGTTTCGCCGGGGCGCGTCTCTACCATGCCGAGGTGGAGGGCCTGGATCTCGAGAACCGCCAGCTTATCGCCCGTGGGCGGCCACCGATCGCGTTCGACCTGCTGTCGATCAATACCGGCTCGCGACCGCGCACGATCGATGTCCCCGGCGCGCTCGCCCATGCCATGCCGGTGAAACCGATCGACACCTGGCTGCAGCAGTGGCAGGGATTGCAGGATCGGGTGATCGCCAGCCAGGGGCCTTTCCGCGTGATCGTTGTCGGTGGCGGCGCCGGCGGCGTGGAACTGGCCCTGTCGACGCAACATCGCCTCACCACCCTGCTGCGCGAACGTGGCGATGACCCGGGCCGCCTGCACTACGAACTGCTGACCGACGGCGAGACCATCCTGCCGACCCACAATGCCGCGGTGCGGCGACGCTTCGGCCGCGTGCTCGGCGAGCGCGACATCGCGCTGCACACCGGGCACCGCGTCACCGAGGTCACGGCGCAGGCGGTGCATGCCGAGGGCCGGCCGGCACGCGACTGCGGATGCCGTGCTATGGGTTACCCAGGCAGCCGCGCCGGACATGGCCACAGGCATCCGGCCTGGCGGTCGACGATCAGGGATTCATCCGCGTCGACGACTACCTGCAATCGTTGTCGCATCCCGGGGGTATTCGCTGCCGGCGATATCGCCTCGCTTGCCCCAGCAACGCCCCAAGTCAGGCGTGTTCGCGGTGCGCCAGGGGGCTGTGCTCACCGAGAACCTGCGCCGCAGCTGCAGCGGACGGACGCTCAAGCCCTACCGCCCGCAGCGTAACTTTCTCGGCCTCATCAGCACCGGCGACCGGTACGCGATCGCATCGCGCGGCAACTGGTCGATCGAGGGCAAGAGCCTGTGGACACTCAAGGACTGGATCGACCGGCGATTCATGCAGCGCTTCAACGAATTGCCGGAAATGGCGGCCGAGCCCGTACCGGCGCTGGCCGCCGGAATCGCCGACGAACAGGCCATCAAGGAACTGTCCACCCTGGCGATGCGCTGCGGCGGCTGTGGTGCGAAGGTCGGCAGCACGGTGCTGCGTCGTGTCGTCCAGCGCCTCCCGCCGCAGCATCGTGACGACGTCGTCATCGGCCTGGACTCACCCGACGACGCAGCGGTGTACCGCGTGCCCGCTGGCAAGCTGCTGGTACAGAGCGTGGACTACTTCCGATCCTTCATCGACGATTCCTACGTGTTCGGGCAGATCGCCGCCAACCATGCACTGGGCGACCTGTTTGCCATGGGTGCCGAGCCGCAATCGGTTCTGGCGATCGCCACCGTGCCCTACGGCCGCGAGCGTATCGTCGAGGAAACCCTGTTCGACGTCATGACCGGCGCCCTGGCGATCACCAACCAGACGGGTGCCGTGCTCACCGGGGGGCATTCCAGCGAGGGAGCGGAACTGGCCTTCGGGCTTACCGTCAACGGCCTGATCAGTGAACGAGCAGCTGCTGCGCAAGGGCGGGCTCCGGGCCGGCGACGCGCTGATCCTTAGCAAACCGATCGGCACAGGCACGCTGTTCGCGGCCGACATGCGGCAGCGCGCCAAGGGCCGCTGGATAGACGGTGCGATCATCTCGATGCTGCAGTCGAGCGCCGATGCCGCCGCCTGTCTGCAGACACATGGCGTATCGGCCTGTACCGATGTCACCGGATTCGGCCTGCTCGGCCACCTGATCGAGATGACCCGTGCCGCCGAGGTCGATGCACAGATCATGGTCGACGCCATACCGATACTCGACGGTGCCCGCGAGACCGTGGCCGCCGGCATTCTCTCGTCGCTGCAACCGCAGAACCTGCGTCTGCGCCGCGGTGTCCGCGACCTGGAACGGGTCGGCCAACACCCGCTGTTTCCCCTGCTGTTCGACCCGCAGACTGCCGGCGGCCTGCTGGCCGGTGTGCCGCAGGCCAACGCCGAGGCCTGTATCGCCGATCTGCGCAAACGGGGTTATGTCCACGCCGCTATCATCGGCAAGGTAAGCGAACGCAGCGACGCTGCGGAGCCCATCGCGATCATCTGATCGTGCGCGCGTCGCCGACAAGCGCTGCCGGCGGCGATCAGGCCGACACTGCGGCGACCAGCGTCTCCATCGAACCCGTTTCCAGCAGGCTTTCGATCGGTACGGGCTTGCCAATTCCGTAGCCCTGGACGTAATCCACTTCCATCTCCGCCAGGAGATGCAGTATCTCGTCGTTTTCCACAAACTCTGCAATCGTCGCCATGTTCATGACATGCCCGATGTCGTTTATCGACTTGACCATCGCGCGATCAATTGGATCGTCGAGCATGTCCTTCACGAACATGCCGTCGATCTTGAGGTAGTCGACCTGGAGATTCTTGAGGTAGCCAAACGACGACAGTCCACTGCCGAAATCGTCGAGGGCAAATTGCACGCCAAACTCCTTCAACGCGGCGATAAAGATATTCGCGTTGCTGAGATTGGCGATCGCTGCAGTTTCCGTGATCTCGAACTTGATCTTCTTCGCCGGGATAACGCCCGACTTCAGCTGCCGGATGATGCTGCCCAAAAGGCTGTCATCACCGAGCGACTGTCCGGAAAGATTGATCGAAAACCCGGATATGCCGGCGAGTTCCCGCGGATGCTCGCACATCCAGGAAAACGCATGATCGACCACCCAATGATCAACCTGTGAAATCAGGTTGAACCGCTCGGCGGCCGGCAGGAAGGCGCCAGGCGGCAGCAGGTCGCCATTGTCGTCCACCATCCGCAGCAGGATCTCATAGCCCGACCCCTCCAGCGCTTTTCCCACCGCCTTGATCGGTTGCACATAGAGCGTAAAACGATCCTCTTCCAGCGCCTTCTTAATCCGGGTGACACTGTGCATTTCCCCCGAGCGCTCCTTCAGCAGCTTGTCGTCATCCTTGAAGATATGCACCCGGTTTCGGCCGGCTTCCTTCGCCGCATAGCACGCAATATCGGCCTGCTTCAGAACATCCAGGGAACGGTATGTCTGGTGATTGATCTCGGTGATACCAATACTCACGCCAACCGCAAAAATATTGTCATCCCAGGGAAAACGATAGCCTTCAACCAGCTTGCGGATCTCCTCCGCCTTGCGCAGTGCCTGCTCGGAGGTACAGTTCTCCATCAGCACGGCGAATTCGTCGCCACCCAGGCGGGCAAGCACGTCCCCACTTCGAAGATGGCTCTTCAACAAGCGGGCCAACTGCCTGAGAAGTTCATCGCCCGCCACATGTCCTGCCGTATCGTTGACCACCTTGAACTGATCAAGATCGAGAAAGCACAAGGCATGATGCGAGTCCTGCGACGATTTTCGTGCAACGCATTCCTCCAACATATCCTCAAACTGCCGACGATTGATCAGGTCGGTCAAGGCATCGTGAGAGGCCTGATAAGAGACTTTTTCGTTGATAAGGTGAGATTCGGTCACGTCTTCGATAATGGCGACGAAATGCGAAACGACCCCATGTGAATTCTTGATCGGCGCGACATGTTCCCGCGACCAGTAGACCTCGCCATTCTTACGCAGATTTCTGCAGTTCTCCCCACCAGTCCCGTCCCTCCTTTATGGTCTGCCAGAGTTCCTGATAGGTCTCATCAGGCGTGTCTCCGGCATTCAGAACTTTCGGCGTTTTTCCGATCACCTCATCGTCTGAGTAACCGGTGATCTCGTGAAACTTGGGATTGACGTACTCAATGACGCCGGCTGAGTCCGTAACCATGACGCCGTTCGGACTGTGCTCAACGGCCAGGGAAAGCTTGAGCAAGGTCTGGATATTACGGTGGTGTTCGATCGCCAGGGCCGATAGCAACGCCATCTCGGACAGTCGCTTGGAGGCAAGATTGTCTGGCACGCCCGCCACCTGGCGGTATACAACAAAGACACCGACGATCAAGTCATCGGATGACTTGATTGGCTCAACCCAGCACGCCGCAATGCCAAGGGGTTGAAGCCACGCCTTCTGCGCGGACCAGTGGCTGTCCTGTCGAATATCAGGCACCACAACACGACGTCGCCGCTGAATTGCCTCGGCGAAACACCGTAGGCGCCCTTCGACCTTGCCCCCTTCCTCCGCCGATTGGTGAATAACGGGTAGGTTTGGCGCCACGGTCTCGGTTGAGCGACCGCTATTCGGATCAATCAGCACCACGGCACACAGCGAACCGGGCTGCTCGGATTCGACATTCGTCACCAGGGTCGTCAGTACGTGCTGCAGATCTGAACCGGCCGCAATGCTTTCGTGGATCAGGTTGCGATGGGCAAGGATATCCTCGAAGTACCGTCGTTGCCGAACCTCCGCCATCAGCCTGCGGTTCCAATAGAAAATGATGACAAAAATAATCAACGCGACCACTGCCAGGCCACCAATGACCTCGGTTACATCCTGGTAATCCACCTCGTACTCGAACGTAATGGCGATCCAGTTTTTCTGGATCTCATTCGCCTTCTGCGGCGAAATCGCCGCCAGTGCCTTGTCGAGAATACTGACCAACTCCGGCCAGTCCTTACGGACGCCCAGCGCCAGCTCAAACGAGTAAGGGGTCTGAGCCGCGATCTTGAGATTGCTGAATCCTCTCTTCTTGATGACGTTCGCGACCGATGCAAGGTTGTCTACGAAGGCGTCAATCTTGCCCAGCGACAGGGCCTCAAGCCCGATATCGAGCGTTTCATACTCGATGCGCCGCAAGCCGGGATGGTAGGTCTCGAGCAGGTCGACGGTCGCATAACCTTTGACAACCCCGATCGTTCTTCCAGCGAGGTCGCCCAGGCCGCCAATGTTGCTGGTGTTTTCGCGGGTCAGCACGACCATGGGGAAGTTGAGATAGCTGCGGGTGAAAGAGAGATACGCTTTACGCTGCGGAGTTGGCACCACGCAAGGCAGAACATCGATCGTTCCTTCCTTCGCCCCGTCAATCACTTTCGACCACGTCAGGCCGGGTACAGGCGCCATCCGCACACCCAGCGTGACGTTGAGCAGTTCGATGTACTCGGCCGCCATTCCACGATATCGGCCGGATGTATCGAGGAATTCAAACGGTTCCCATGATGGATCGATTCCCAGGCGAATGTCCTGGTGTGCGGCCAGCCAATCCAGTTCCTGCCGGGTCAGGCTTTGAACGAAGGCCGCGTTCAAGCCGCGCTCCGGCATGGTGCCGGCCGGAACGACGGCGCTTGCGATGCTGAGAGCGGCTGCAATGAATGCAATCCAGTAGCGAACGGGTGACCCGCCGGTCAGATAGGTAAAGAACATGGCTGCCAACCTTTTTCTCGAAGCGATGATGTCCCACCCTCTGCGGAGCTTGATCAACCTTCGCTAACGGCATGCGAGGGCGAAACTTCAAGCACAAAGGGAATTCAGATCATCGGGTAGCCATGCAGAAATCTGGGTATTGCACGATCCGGCAACGCCCTCGGCGGGTCTGAACCCTGACCGAATCGGCAGAGAACTCAGCCGATACCGCGCAGAATTTCCTTGAACTCGCTCAACACCATCGCTGTAGCCCCCCAGACCACGTGGCCCTGCACCGCGTAGAAAGGGGCCTCGATGGAAGCACCATTGCTCAGGCACACCCTGCCACGCCTGATCGTCGATTCATGCAAAAGGGAGGCAATCTCAAACTCGATGATTTCCTCGACCTCAACCGGATCCGGTGAGTAGACAGGACGTTCGGTGGCGCATGCCACAAAGGGCCTTACCAGAAAATTGCTCGACGGGATAAACAGATCGGTGAGACAGCCGAGCAGTTGTTCACTATCCACCGGCACGCCGGTCTCTTCAATAAACTCACGCACCGCGGCCTGCCGATGGTTCTCGCCTGGCTCCAGGCACCCGCCGGGAATGCCCACCTGTCCACCGTGGGCACCATCGTATTCCGGGCGCTTCATCAACACGAGATGCCAATGGGCCTGCTCCGGAAACAGGTACAGCAGAACGGCGCTCTGGCGGGGAGACGCTACCGAGGACAGTGCGTCATGCATACCCGGCCGATACGGCGGCGCCATGCGCAACTGCGCCTTTTCACCGGGCAGGTCCCCGGCGAGTCTATTTGCCAGCCCTGTGATAAAGCCATCCATGCTGGTTCAAGATAGCACCGGCACCGTGCATTCAGTCAACCCGCTCGACCCACCGAAGGACGACGCCCCGGTCCCGACGACGCACGGCCGATTCGCGGCATCGACGCGGTTGGCCTGGCCGACCGAATAAGCCGCCTCAGCGCTGTTGATCGGCGAACAAGTCCTTGTACGCCGCCCAGGTCGCATAGCCCAGCAACGGAAAGATCACCACGAAGCCGGCAAAGAAGGTCAACATGCCGAGCACTGTCAGGCCGGCCACGAGCGCGCCCCATACCAGCATGACGCCCGGCTGTTCGGTCACCGCCTTCACGCTGGCGACCACGGCGGTTCCAAAATCTGTCCGGCCGTCGAGCACCAGGGGTAGCGACCAGGCGGTCAGCGCAAACATGAGCAGCGCAATAACGGCACCTACGCCAAACAGCACCAGAACGAAGCCAATGCCTTCGGGCGAACCCATTGCCGCGATGAAGCTAGAGGTGCCGGCGATGTTCCCGACATACAGTGCGGCAATCAGGGTCGACAGCCGGATCCAGACAATCATCACGAGACTGAGCAGCAGGGAGAACAGGGCAACCGAGCCCAGCCGGCCGCGCAAACTGCTGAAGCAGGTGGTGAGCTGAATGGCCTCACCCCGGTCATGCAGCTGCGCGATCCGATAGAGGCCCATGGCCAGCAGGGGTCCGACGAGCAGGAAACCTGTCCAAAAGGTCAAAATGAACTGTGGCTGGTTCATGCCAAGCACGGTGATCAGCATGCCGACCAATGCGAACACGGCACCGTACGCGAACGAGGCTGTCCGCGTTCGTGAAAAGTAGGTCCATCCTTCGCTGAGCCAGCGCACAGGCGCGCCTTTGTCAAGTGTCCGCCGCGGAGGCAGACGCATCGGGTTGTAAGCGAGCGGCTCGCGTGCGTTGCTTTCGTTCATGGCGATCACCCCTGATCAGCTCGTTGAAAATTGTGCGCTGAGAGTCGCACAAAGCCTGGACAGATAATCGCTGCCGAAAACAAGGGATTTTGCCTGCGCGCCGCGACTTCGCAGGCCTGCCCCTGCATTGTCCTGGAAAATCGCATGGACGGGCGAAACCGCGCCGGCCACGCGCGCAAATCATCCGGCTCGAGCGGCTAACTGCCGTTTGGCGAACACGTTCTCCACCGCTACGATCAGCGATAGAATGCCGGCAATTTCTCTCGCCCAACCCAGAGTCATACCCATCGTGAACAGTTCAGAACTTCAGGCCTCGTTCGAGCGCCTGCGCAGCAAGAAATCCTTCGAGCTCTTCGTGGTTTCCGTGATCATCGCCTCGGCGCTGCTGGTCGGCGTCAAGACCTACGAACTGCCGACAAACAGTCAGCGATTGCTGGTTTGGCTGGACGGCCTGATCACCCTTATCTTTCTCACCGAAATCACCATTCGCTTTATTGCCGAACCCCAAAAGCGGTTGTTTTTCCGCAACCCCTGGAATCTGTTTGACACGCTGGTAGTGACGATCAGCCTGATTCCGATCAACCATAGCGACATGGCGCTGGTCGCACGGCTGGTGCGGGTATTTCGTGTCCTGCGGATGATCTCGATTATCCCGGAGCTGCGCATGCTGCTGGCCTCGCTGCTCAAGGCACTGCCGCAGCTTGGTTACGTCATCCTGCTGATGTTCATCATCTTTTACATTTACGCCGCGGTCGGGGCCACGCTTTTCGAGGCCATCAACCCTACCCTCTGGGGAGACATCGCGATCTCCATGCTGACCCTTTTCCGCGTCATGACCTTCGAGGACTGGACCGACGTCATGTACGAAACCATGACGGTCTATCCCCTGAGCTGGTTGTACTACCTCAGCTTCATTTTCTTTACCGCTTTCGCCTTTCTGAACATGGTGATCGGCATCGTGGTGAATGTGATGAACACGGAAAATGAGAAGCTGCTGAAAGCGCAGGCCGAAGAAGCGCACGAGCCCACGCTGAAGGACATCAGCGACAAGCTTGAACGCCTGGAAAGGCTGCTCGACGCGCGGCGCTGAGCCACCGTTCGCAGGCTAAAGGTGGAACCGTCTTCCGACCTCAACCAGTCGCGAAGAGAGCGAGGTAACCTGCTGTCCGGCCGTGGCCAGACCCTCCGCCGCAGCAAGCAGGTGTTCGCTGGACTGATCGATGCTACAGACATTCTGACTGACTTCGCCAGCCACTTCGCCCTGCTCCTCGGCCGCCCTGGCGATCTGCGTGGTCAGGCGGACAGGCGTTTGTACCGCTGTCGCAATCTCGTCCAGGGCCTCACCGGCCTTGGACGCATTGGACACGCTGTCGACGACCCGTGAGCGCCTCTGGTCACCCGCCCGGGCCCGCCTCGTCGGCCAGATGGCCTCCCGGACCCTCACAAAAGCTGATCTGCGGCATATTATGAGTCTCCCCAATTATCCGGGAGCTTCAGTTAAAGTAGGATAACGCCACCTCTTGATAAGGAAGCCAGCGTTTGTCAATGAACTATCCCCTTTTCTCGATTGTTTGCGCCGGAATATTCGTCGTCGGCAGCTCCCTCTCAAGCTCCCTGGCAGCGGCAGAGGTTGGCGCCACTGCCCAACCCCGCATCATTACCGTCACCAGTAGCAGCGCCGGCGGCGTTGTGCGCCTCGGCGTGCTGCCGGTGATGACATTGCCCGACTGGTTGAGGACGATCTGCTCGCCCTTGCCGCCGTCGATATCCGGATCGGTCGCGTACAGGCCGGAGGGCACATCGTCTCCGTTCAGAACCAATTTATAGGCCGTCGAGCCTGCGCCATCGGCGCCATAGGTTGGCGTTCCAAAATTGTCGGCCAGAACCAGAGTCGCGCTTTTGATCCCGTCAGAGCCCGATCCGGCCGGGCCCGAGAACGGGCTATCGGCTGTAGCAAGGAACTTGTCGAGGGTGACCGCCTCGGCGGGGGTCAGCTCGGTCGCGACCTTCGGACCGTCGTCTTCGACCTTGAACACACCGGTGCCCAGGTTGATCTCGGCGGTCGCCGTGTCGCCATCGGCATCGGTAACGGTCTGGACGATCTTGAGAAGCGTGGCGTTGGCCAGCGTCAGGGTCGAGGTGTCGCGACCAGATCACCGGACGCCAGATGACCCGGTCTCCGAGTGCCAGATCGGCTGGTCGGTTGTCAGTACGAAGACCACATCGCCAGCATCGGTGGTGACCGAGCCATCGGGGTCAATGGTGATGGTGAAGTAAGTGCCGTCGCTGGTGCTGCCGGTGATGACATTGCCCGACTGGTTGAGGACGATCTGCTCGCCCTTGCCGCCGTCGATATCCGGATCGGCCCTTAGCCTCAAACGTTAGAACGCCTAAGCCAGGTAAAAGAGTATGGAAGAAAAAGGCAATAGAAAACCAATGTCGATTAAGAAACTTTGGTTTCTTATTGCGCTTGCATTTGTTGCGCTTCTCATATCTACCTACATAAAGATATTTCATGTCGAGACGTTTGGAGAACGATGGGAGAGTGATACTACATTTTTGGATTTGTTCTTGGATCCAAACACACATCCAAAGGTAGTTATTATATTTGGCGTAGTGTTGCTGGCTGGAGTGATTGTTTCAGTCATTTGGAATCATTGG
>CAVRBK010000093.1:0-16402 GCA_963719025.1 uncultured Gammaproteobacteria bacterium
GCATCTCAGCCAGCGGGCCATTCGCTCCGATGCGACCGAGCACAGGTTTCATGTCGACAAGGCACTGACACTCGAACAGCTGGCCTATATCGAACCGAATGAGTTCAACTGGGACGACAGCGACGAACAGTCGAACGTGCTGAATTTCAGTGGTGGCGACTTCACCGTGATGTACCCCGGCCGGTTCGAAGTGCCGCTGCTGACCCGCGAAGATGACGGCAGCTTCGTGTATCGCAGCTGGGATGGCGTGACGCGTGAAGACGGTCATTTCGGTATGTGGCACGAACCCGACGATTTCAGCCGTTTCAGCTATGCCTGGATCTTCCCCGAACACTTCGAGTTGCTCGGCTATGAGAGCAACCGCGAAGGCGAATGGGTCGAGCGCAACAACACGCTGAGTTTCTTCGCGAGCGACGTCAACGACCTCACCTTCACCATCCGCTACCGCGAAAAAGACAGCGATGGCGACGGCGTGGTCGATCGCGCCGACCATTGTCCCGCCACGGCCGAAGGGCTGGCGGTCGACGCCCACGGCTGCGAACCGGATGCGGATGGTGATGGCGTGCTCGACCGGCTCGACCAGTGCCCCGATACACCAACCGGACTGGCGGTTACCGAAACCGGCTGCCAGCCGGATCGTGATGGCGATGGGGTTGTCGATGCGCAAGACCTGTGCGGCGCCACCCCCGAGGGAGCTCCTATTGATGCCATGGGCTGCGCGCTGGATAGCGACAGTGACGGCGTGATCGACCTGGCCGACCGGTGTCCGGCATCGCGCGCCAACGTGCTGGTGGACAGCAGCGGTTGCGAGCCAGACTTTGATGGGGACGGCGTAAGCTACAGCCTCGATCAGTGCCACGGCACCCCGGCCACCTATTTGGTAGATGCACAGGGTTGCGAACTGGACGGCGACGGCGATGGCGTTAAAGACGCGGCTGACAGCTGTCCGAAGACCACGCCCGGCACCCCGGTCGATCTCGCGGGTTGTGCGCTGGACAGCGATCACGATGGTGTCATCGATACCCAGGACAATTGCCCGGGCACCGCACGACTGATCCCGGTCGACACCAACGGCTGTGCCAGCGACAGCGATGGCGATGGCGTTTTCGATGCGACCGATCGCTGCCCGAAGACGCCAAACGGCCGCGTCGTCGACCTGGCCGGCTGTGAGCTCGACGGCGACGCCGACGGCGTGATCGATGCGCACGATGCCTGCACCGAAACCCCCGACGATACCGCGGTGAATGACGAAGGCTGCGAGTTCGACCGCGATGGCGATGGCGTTGTCGATCGGCTCGATGCCTGTGCTGCGACCCCTCAGGATGCCGTGGTCGATGCCCGGGGATGCGAACCGGACAGTGATGGTGACCGGCTGATCGACCGCCTCGACCAGTGTCCGGCATCACCTGCCGGCGCGGTGGTGGATGCCAAGGGCTGCGAGATCGACTGCGACGCCGACGGCATCGTCAATTCCGCCGACCGTTGTCCGCACACGCCGCCCGGCCGCACCGTCGATGCCGAGGGTTGCGAGCTGGACGGCGATGCGGATGGCGTGGTCGATGCGCTCGACCAGTGCCCCGAAACGCCAGCCGGACGCACCGTGAACGTTGACGGCTGCCAGTTCGACAGTGACGGCGACAGCATTGTCGATGCGCTCGATAAATGCCCGAACACGCCGGCCGGTCACCACGTCGGCCAGGATGGCTGCGAGCTCGATGTCGACAACGACGGCGTGGTCGACTCCCTCGATCGCTGCCCCAATACGCCGGCCGGACGGACGGTCAATGCCAGCGGCTGTGAACGCGACGGCGACGCTGACGGCGTGGTCGATGCACTCGACCAGTGCCCTGAAACGCCGGCCGGTCGCAGCGTCAATGCCAGCGGCTGTGAACGCGACGGCGACGCTGACGGCGTGGTCGACGCGCTCGACCAGTGCCCTGAAACGCCGGCCGGTCGCAGCGTCAACGCCAGCGGCTGTGAACTCGATGCCGATGGCGACGGTGTGGTCGATGCACTCGACCAGTGTCCGGATACCGGTGTCGGGGTCGAGGTCAACGCGATCGGGTGCGAACCGGACGACGATGCCGATGGGGTGAAGAACGCGGCCGATCTGTGCCCGGCCACACCCGCGGGCACCGTCGTCGATGCAACCGGTTGTGCGAAAAAGGCGGCGATTCGCCTCGAGGGTGTGAATTTTCATACCAACTCGGATGCGCTTACCGATGAGTCGCTGACGATCCTCGACCGGGTCGCCGAAACCCTGCTGCAACATCCGTCGCTCAAACTCGAGGTCGCCGGTCATACCGACGCGCAGGGTGCCGCGGCCTACAACCTCGACCTGTCGCAACGCCGGGCCGAGAGCGTGCGCCGCTACCTGCTCGACAAGGGCGTGCAGCTGCAGACCCTCGATGCCAGGGGCTATGGCGAGAGTCAGCCGCTGGCCGACAACGACAGCGCCGGCGGGCGGGCGGTCAACCGCCGGGTCGAACTGCAACGCCTGGACGACTGAGAGCGATGCGCGGGGGCGGGTTGTATCCGTCCCCGTTCACGACGTCAGCGTCCTCAATACCTGTAGCCAACACCTGCAGTTGCCGGCGGCGCGGCCATGCGTGACCCGGCTACAATCAAACCAGTCGCCCACTCGCGGTAGTCATCAGCATTGCACTGGCTCGGCCTCAGCCTGATCTGCGCCTTTACCCTCGCCACCTCGGATGCAGCGGCCAAGCACTGGCTGCGCACCGCCGGAGCACGCGAGATGGTGGTGGTGCGTCTTGGCCTCAGCGGCCTGATCCTGCTGCCCTGGGTGCTGACCTTCGATCTGCCGCCACTGCCGCTGCCCTTCTGGGGCTGGCTCGCATTGATCATGCCGCTGGAGATC
Organism: uncultured Gammaproteobacteria bacterium; assembly: GCA_963719025.1. Taxonomy (GTDB): domain Bacteria; phylum Pseudomonadota; class Gammaproteobacteria; order Chromatiales; family Chromatiaceae; genus Thiosocius. Next base: position 2,879 of record CAVRBK010000093.1, read on the forward strand.
GCCGCGATGCTGATGTACATGCGCGCCATCCGCGACTACCCGATGGCCTTGACGGTCCCCTACCTGGCGTTCACGCCGGTACTGGTGGTTGTCACCGGCTGGCTGGTGCTCGGAGAAACCGTCAGCGGTAACGGCCTGCTCGGCATCCTGCTGGTGGTCGCCGGCTCCTGGCTGCTCAATTTTGATCACACCGAGCGCCTGTCCCCGGCAACCCTGGTCGCGCCGTTGCGCGCCGTCGTGATCAACCCGGGGTCGCGCCTGATGCTGGCAACCGCGGCCATCTATGCCATCACCTCGGTTGGCGGCAAGGCGGCCATGCAATGGATGCCACCCGAGCAGTTCGGGGCCTTCTATTTCGCCGTTCTCGGGGTGATCACCCTGGTACTGGTGGGCATCAGCCACCCGGTTTCGCTGCGGGTCAGCCGCCACGGCATCGGGCCGCTGCTGGTCGTCGCCGGCTTCATGGCGGTCATGGTGGTCACCCACTTTCTTGCCCTGTCCGAGGTTGAGGCCGCCTACATGATCGCGGTGAAACGGACCAGTCTGCTGTTCGGCATGCTGTATGGGGCTATGCTTTTCGGTGAGCGACACCTCAGCCGGCACCTGCTGGCCGGGGCCCTGATGGTCGCCGGCGTGGCCGCAATCGCGCTGTAGATGTCGTGGCGGGAAAACCGCTTCGAGAGAAACCTGTCGGTGGAGGCCGCCATGTTGACCCGATACCGCAACCAGCCACCGTTCGAGACCAAGGACGGTTCCGAGATTCGCGAACTGATGCACCCCGGCGTGCACGGCAATCGAAACCAGAGCCTGGCCGAGGCGCGCATACTCCCCGGCCAGACCACAGCGCTGCACTGGCACCTGAAAAGCGAGGAGTTGTATCACGTGACGAGCGGCGAGGGTGTGATGACCCTCGACGAGGAACAGTTCCCGATCACCCCGGGTGACACGATCGCGATCGCACCGCGACGCGCCCACTCGGTGAGCAACCAGGGTACCGAGCCGCTGGTAATCCTGTGCTGTTGCAGCCCACCCTACTCGCACGACGACACCGAGTTGCTCTGAACCTGCGGTCGAGCATCGCGTTTGCGCTTGCTCATTGCGGCCGCGGGAGAATCACGGCAGGATTTTAGCTATGCGATGCAATTCATCACCGGCATCATGGTGCCTGATCGAAAAAAACAATCCAGGAGTGGAACATTGAACATTCAACGCGCTATCGCTGCCCTTGTCGGCGGCTGCCTGCTCACCCTGTCCGCCAGTGCCGATTGGCGAAAAGACGCCGACGCCGACGAGCAACTGCGGCAACTCGTGGGACTGGTGCCCGGCACGGCACATTGGATGTTCGAGGTTGGCGAACGCTACAAGAACCTGTACTGGGCGGCCCGGCAGGAAAGATGGGATTTCGCCCAGTACCAGGTGGAAGAGATCGACAAGCTCATCCAGGTGGTGCAGCGGGCACGCCCCAATCGCGCGGCGACCGCCCAGGAATTTCTCGATAGCGGCATTCCCGAGATCCAGAAAGGGGTCGAGGGTCGCAGCTGGCAGTCGTTCGAGCCGGCCTTCGCGAAACTGCACGACACTTGCATGGCCTGTCACGTCAAGAATGACCACGCGTTCATCGTGCTTCCACTGGCACCCGCCTCCGCCGGAAGCCCGGTACTGAACCTGCCGCAGGACTGATTCCCGCTACTGCCGACCGCCCCACGCCCGTGGGGTGGTCGCGCGCCCCGGTCAACCGGTCACCAAAACACGCCTTTCAGCTTCAGTTCAGCCAGGCCCCCTAGGCTTTGCGTGTCGGCCAGTCATGCAGGGCATCGCCTTGCCCTGTTGTGGCCCGACCTGTCGCCGGGCAAGTCGCCCCGGCCAATCACCAAGCGGGGCTGAAGATGGCAATCGAACAAAACACAATCCGGGTCTGGGACCCTTTCGTCAGGGCATTTCACTGGTCGTTGGTGTTGGCCTATGCCATCGCCTGGGCCAGTGCCGAAAACTGGGACTGGCTGCACGAGCAGTCCGGCTACTTCGTCATGACGCTGGTCGTGCTGCGCCTGATCTGGGGCGTCATCGGCAGCCGGCATGCCCGTTTTACCGACTTTATCCGCAGTCCCGGCGAGACGCTGGCCTACCTGCGTTCGCTGCGCGCCGGCCGGCCGCGGCATTACCTGGGGCATAATCCGGCCGGCGGCTGGATGATCGTGGCATTGATCCTCGCGCTGCTGGCGACGGGTGCGACCGGTATCCTGATGGATGGCGGGGCATCCGAGCTTTGGGAAGAGCTACACGAGGCGGCCGCAAACCTGTCTATCCTCCTGGTGGTGGTGCATGTTGCCGGTGTTCTGATCGCCAGCCTGATGCACGAGGAAAACCTGGTCCGCGCCATGTTGACCGGTAACAAGAAACGGGAGCACAGCGATGTCTGAGAACAAACAATCGCGCCTGGCCTGGATTTTCGTCGGCCTGATCGGCGTCGCCGCACTCACCCTGTTCTCGGCGGGTGGCCCGGTCGGCGCATCGGATGACCACGACGAGGCACACGAACTGCGCCACAGTGGCGATGTCATGCCGCTGGCACAACTGCTCGAGCAGGCCAACCTTGGCGGTCTGCGCATCATTGAAGCGGACCTGGAACGCGAACACGGCACCCTGGTCTACGAGCTCGAACTGCTCGATGACGCCGGGCGCGTGCACAAGCGCTATTTCGATGCGGTAAGCGGCCAGCCCCTGGCCGGGGCAGCGGACGACTGAGATGCGCCTGCTGCTGGTCGAGGATGATGTCGAACTCGCCAAGGGCATCGCCAGAGACCTGCGCGCCGAGGGTTTCGCGGTCGATCACAGCGCCGATGGTATCGAAGCAGAGTACCTCGGCCGCGAGGGTCTTTACGACGGCGTTATTCTCGACCTCGGGCTGCCGGGCAAATCCGGGCTGGAGGTGCTGCGGGCCTGGCGCGCCAGCGCGTTGAGTATGCCGGTGCTGGTCCTTACCGCGCGCGACGCCTGGAGCGAACGGGTCGAGGGACTGCGCGCCGGCGCCGACGACTACCTCGGCAAGCCCTTTCACGTCGAAGAACTCAGCGCCCGCCTGCATGCCCTGCTGCGGCGCAGTACCGGCCGCGCAACGCCACAGCTTATGGTCGCCGGCCTGCGCCTGGACGAGGAACGGCAGAGTGTGACAACCGCAGACGACGCCGAGGTGCAGCTGACCGGCACCGAGTTCCGCCTGTTGCGCTACCTGATGTCGCATCCCGACCGCATCCTGTCGAAACAGCGCCTGACCGAGCATGTCTACGAAGAAGACCAGGACCGCGACAGCAATGTGCTCGAGGTGTATGTGCGGCGCCTGCGTGAAAAACTCGGCCGCGACCTGATCGAGACACGGCGCGGCCAGGGCTACCTCCTGCGGAGCGGTCCGTGATCTCGCTGGAACGGCGGTTCGTCACCGGCCTCGCCATCGCCCTGCTGCTGGCCTTCGGCTTTCTGTTCTGGGGCTCGGTGGCCGCGGTACGGTCGCTCAGCGAGAGCTATGTGCAGACACGCCTCGAGCACGATGCCGAATCACTGATCGCCGCTTTCGGGGCGAATCCACACGGCCAGGTCAAGCTGCGCGAGGGGCGGGTGACCCCGATCTACCAGCAGCCCCTGTCCGGACACTACTTCGTGATCCTGCTGGATGACGCCGTGCAGATCCGCTCGCGCTCATTGTGGGATGAAAGCCTGCCCGTCGATCCGGAACCCCTCGGCTCAGTGACCTTCGCGAAGCGGCAAGGACCGGGCGGGCAACGCCTGATCACCCGTTCGGCCGGTTACGAAAAGGCCGGCCGCCGTTTCACCCTGATGGTCGCCGAAGACATCACCCCCATGACGGCACAGATTCGCCGCTTCCAGATAGCCGCGCTTGGCCTGCTCGGCCTGGCGCTGGTGCTAATCGTGCTGATTCAGCGCTACGTACTGCGCCGCGGCTTCCAGACCCTCGACACGGTGCGCGACGAGATGCAGCGGGTGTCGAACGGCCAGCGCCAACAGATCGGAGAACTGGGGCCGTCCGAGGTTCGACCGCTCACCGCCGAGGTCAACCGGCTTCTGCAGCAGTTACAGCAACGCCTGCAGCGTTCACGCCAGGCACTGGGCAACCTTGCCCACGCGCTCAAGGCGCCATTGAGCCGCCTGACGCAAGATATCGAGGCCCTGCCACTGAGCGGCGACGACCGCCAGCGACTGGGTGACCTGCTGACCCGTATCACGCAATTGATCGAACGCGAACTCAAGCGTGCCCGGATTGGCGGCAACAGCGCGGGACAACGCTTCAACCCGGCGCGCGATGTGCCGCCGCTGATCGAGGCAGTCGGGCAACTGCACCGTGCGCAGCACATCGAGATTTCAACGGCTCCCCTGCCGGATACCCGGCTGCCGCAGGACTACGAAGACATGCTGGAATTGCTCGGCAACCTGCTGGACAACGCCTGCAAATGGGCGAAGCAGCGCGCCAGCCTGAGTATCGTGATCGACCGATCACTCACCATCCGGGTGGCAGACGATGGTCCCGGCGTGGACGACGACCGGCGCGATGAACTGCTGCACCGCGGGGTGCGGCTCGACGAGCACAAGGCCGGCCACGGACTCGGCCTCGCGATCGTCAAGGACCTCGTCGATGACTACGGCGGACAGCTTGCATTGAGCCGGTCCGCGACCCTGGGAGGACTCGAGGTGGTCGTCACGCTGCCGTTGCACCAGCCCGGCCAGCCCAGTCAGAAAGATTGAGCCGATTCAGCGTGATTTCAGTTTGCAGGCCCAGTATGTGAGTCACCGAAGGAACGATGACCCAACCAGCGCGCAACCGATCAGGATCGATCAGGCAGCCGGAAACCATAGGACGACGAACATGAAAACACTGAACTTCCTTATCCCGGCAATCGGCATCGCCCTGCTCAGCGGCAGCGTCATCGCCAGCCCGGGCGAATACGAGCGTGAAGACTATTACGAGCGGCGCGGTCCGATGCCGTTCGAACTGCTCGATCTCGACCGCGATGGTGTCGTGACCGCCGAGGAACACGCCCAGGTACGCACCGAGCGTCATGCACGGCGTGCCGAGCACGGCTACCCGATGCGCAATGCCGCGTCGGCGCCCAGCTTCGAGCAGATCGACGGCGACGGCAACGGCGCAATCAGCCGTGACGAACTGACGCGCTGGCAGACCCAGCGTATGCAGCAGAAAGGCATGGGTCGTGCGATGCGCGACTACAATTGATCCCTGTGCGGGAGGGATGCAACCCGACCGCAGCCGAAACGGGCATGCGCGGCACACCGGTGCCCGTATGCCCGCAGCCGGGGCAGCAAGTGCTAAGCGACTGACAATACTTGACTTTACACATTAGATAATTCTAATATATGGGCCGTTTTGTACCGCGAGCCGTATCAGCGGTTTCGTCCAAACCCAATATTCTGGAGAGACCCTATGTCCATTGAGCGCATTGTTTTGGCATTTGCTGGTGTGATGATCATGCTCACGGTCGCACTCGGCCTGCCGATGAGCCCGATCTTCCACCATGAGTACTGGCTGTACTTCACCGCCTTTATTGGCCTGAACCTGTTCCAGTCGGCCTTCACCGGCTTCTGCCCGCTGGCGCTGATCCTCAAGGCGATGGGCAAGCGTCCCGGCACCGCTTACTGAGCAGCCCCGATCTATCTGCGAAAAAGCCGGCATTGCGCCGGCTTTTTTTATTCCGACGGCGCTGACTTCGTCAAACGACGGACCAGCGGCGGGCCGGCCAACAGCAGCAGTGCGGCTCACGGGGTCGGCAGCTCGCTGGTATCCAGGAACAGCAACTGTCCACCCTGAACGAGACCTGCTGTATCGATGATGCCGTCGGTCAGGCTGTGCGCCTGAACATCAAACAGGAACAAGGTCCCGGCGCGCTCACCAAACAGGGTCGACACGTCGAGGATGCCTGAACTCTCCCAGTTCCCGATATCGCCTGGCACCGGGTCAGTTTGACCCGCGGGCACCGCATGGCGATTCATCTGCGCAATACGCACAGGATCGATACCCGCCGCACCAGAGGCAAAACGCCAGATCGAGGCCTCTTCCCCCGACGTCTGGCCGAAACCGCCGATCGAACGGTCTTCCTGAACCAGGATCGAGCCATCGTCGGCCCAATCCAGGTTGTCGGGGCTGCGTAAACCATCATCCTGATTACCGGCATCATCACCGTCGTACAGGATTTGCAGCGCCGCCGTGGTCGGTTGCCCGTTGCCATCGAACTCGATGTCGACCGTGTAGATGGTGCCCCAGGAATCCGCCGGGAAAAGCGAATCACGGCCGGTAGACGCTATGACAGCGCGCCCCCCATCGTTCGGATCGGTGGCGACATCTTCCGGTCGTGACATAGCGAAATGCCCGGCAGCATCCGCCAGGTCATCCAATGTGTCCTGATCGGCGTAACCCATGGCATCCCATCCAGCGGTACCAGCCTTGCTCGGATCGAAATTATTGACTTCTTTCCAGGTCCCGCTCTCGGTGCTGCCGGTGCCGTTGAAGTCGGTTGGCGAAGTCGCTGTGTCGGCCGCCCACACGTAGAGTCTCCCTTCGGCCAGGCCGTTGCGCGCGAGGAAACCGGCTGCCGCACCCCGGTCCTTGTTGCCCACGTAGAGGTAAAGCGGCGCACCTTGCCGATCGTCACCCAGCAAAATCCCAACCGTATTCTCATTGCCGGTATCGATTTGGGTGGCGTTTTCCCGACCACCGCGTCCCATCGCCGGAACACCCCAGATTTCATGGGTATCGGTATCAACCGCCCACATCGAACCACCACCTCTTTCCTCGCCGGAGAGGTAGATACGGTCGACGAAACCGTTGTTTCCGCCGAACTGATTGGCCTCGGTCAGCGCGCTCGAGCAGAAGCGGTTGAAACCGCCGAAATCGAGCTGGCTGGCACTGGTGACCTCGACACCGGCACGATCGTAAATCGTGCTGTAGGCCGCCCCGGCCCCGACGATCCGGCGCGTGTTCTTGTCGATATCGAAGTAACTGACACGCGCACCTGCCAGTGAAGTGCCGTTTGCCAACGCGTAAAGGGCACCCTGGGTATGCCTCAGCTCATGGTTCGCCAGCACCCTTACGGTGTTCGCATCCAGCGAATAGGCGCCGAGCCCATCGATGATGCCCACGGGGGTATAGGCATTTGCTGTACCTTCGGCAAAAGTCTCACCAACGGTGAGCAGCACCTTGGTTGTGGCGCCGTTGAGGCCAACCATCATGGCATCAGCGGTGGTTCCAAAGGGTGCTGCAAGGGCATTCGATGCCGCAAGTGCCGCAACCATGGCCGCGCAAAGGGTCTTTTTGACGTTCATCAGTTCCTCCGGGTTTACTGCTGAACGATGCCGCGTCATCGCAAACTTCATTCAGTATCTGTTGTCGTTCTTCCGAGCCGAAAACGACCTGAAGACGCGCCGGAGACAGCAGTTTTCGGCCACTGCGGGCAAGCTGCCGAACAGGCCGAAATCTGACATCGAGCCGTAGAGACAAACATTGGATATATCGATCTTAGGTCGATTTTGCTGGGGTCACCGAAGCGTCACGACAGCGCAACCCATGAGCAATATACCGGCAACAATGGCGCCAGAATAACAAAACGAAAATCGACAGGGGAACACCGACCCGGCCTCAGCTGTGGCCGAGCTTGAAGGCGATCACCACGAGTGCGAGCGCGAGGGTGATGCCGTTAGCCAGCACCACCGGCCACAATCCGAGCAACAGGCCGTACAGCAGCCACAAGGCCACACCGACCGAAAACAGCAGGTACATCAATAGCGATATGGCATGCGTATCGCGCGTCTGGATCACCCGAATGACCTGCGGCACGAAGGCGAGCGTGGTGAGAAAAGCGGCCAGCATGCCGATCGATGCGGTGAATGACATGGCTCAGAGGCGCCGAGGTCGGGTCAAGACGCGAGGCGTCCACATCACAGCGGCTCGGCAAACAGATCGTGTTGATCGTAGCCGGTGACCTGCACCTCGATGAAATCGCCGGGGCCGACGTCGTCCCAGGCGCCGTCGATGAGCACCAGGCCATCCACTTCCGGTGCATCGCCCGGCCCACGGGCGACGATCCGCCCGTCCTGCACCTCGTCGATGAGGACCACCATCTCGCGGCCGACCTGCACCGCCAGCTTGTCGCGGCTGATATCGGCCTGGACCTCCATGAACCGCTGCAGACGGTCCTGCTTGATGTCCTCGGGTACCGGGTTCGGCAGCTCGTTGGCGGTCGCGCCGTCCACCGGCGAGTAGGCGAAACAGCCGACCCGATCGAGTTGCGCCGCCTGGATGAAGTCGAGGAGCTGGTCGAAATCGTCTTCGGTCTCGCCCGGAAAACCGACGATGAAGGTCGAACGCAGCACCAGGTCCGGACAGGTCTCACGCCAGCGGGCAATGCGCGACAGCACCTTCTCGGTCGCCGCCGGTCGTTTCATCGCACGCAGGATGCGTTCGCTGCCGTGCTGCAGCGGCATGTCCAGGTAAGGCAGGATCAGCCCGTCGGCCATCAGCGGCAGCAGGTCGTCGACATGCGGGTATGGGTAGACGTAGTGCATGCGGGTCCAGGCCGGCAGCTGACCCAGCTCGCGTGCCAGGGTCTTCAGCCGGGTATCGATCGGCCGGCCCTGCCAAAAATCGGTGCGGTACTTGATGTCGACGCCGTAGGCGCTGGTGTCCTGAGACACCACCAGCAGCTCGCGCACGCCGGACTCGACCAGGCGCTCGGCCTCGGCCATGCACCTCGCCGATCGGCCGGCTGACCAGGTCGCCGCGCATGCTCGGGATGATGCAGAAGCTGCAGCGATGGTTGCAGCCCTCGGAGATCTTCAGATAGGCATAGTGCTGCGGCGTCAGCTTGATGCCCTGCGGCGGGATCAGGCTGGTGAAGGGATCGTGCGGCGCCGGCAGGTGGGCGTGCACCGCCTTCATCACGGCCTCGTAGTCGTGCGGGCCGGTCACCGCCAGCACGTCCGGGTGCGCTGCACGGATCTCGTCCTCGCGCACACCCAGGCAGCCGGTGACGATCACCCGGCCGTTGCCGTCGAGCGCCTCGCCGATCGCGTCCAGCGATTCCCTGACCGCGTCGTCGATGAAGCCGCAGGTGTTGACCACCACCAGGTCGGCACCCGCGTAGCTCGGCGACAGTGCGTAGCCCTCGGCGCGCAACTGGGTGAGGATGCGCTCGGAATCGACCAGGTTCTTCGGGCAGCCCAGGCTGACGAAGCCGATCGTTGCCGCGCTATCGGGGTCTGTCCCCTTTTTCCTATCCTGGGCCATCAGTGGATCAACCGGGCGAGTTCGTTGCGGTATTGCTTGACCAGCTCGTGATCGCCACCCAGGGTGTCGAAGATCGCCAGCAGGCCGCGCCGCGCCGCGCCCTCGTCGTATTCGCGATCGGCGCGCAGGATAATGATCAGCGACTGCAGCGCCGCCTCGTAGCGGTCGTTCAGCAGGTGCAGCGCGGCCATCTGGAAGTGCGCGGCGAGGTCCGGCGGTTCGACCGCCAGGCGCCGCTGCAAGGCGGCCTCGTCGTCGACCGACTGCGCCGTGGTGATGAAGTCGAGATGGGCGCGCAGGGTGGCCAGCTCGGTATTGTCACGCATCGCCGGCGGCAGCGAGACCAGCACCTCGTGCGCGTCGTCGTGCCGGCCCAGGCGGATCAGCAGCTTGGCCAGCATCGCCGGGATATCCGGATTTTCCGGCTCGGCCACCGCCCCTTCGGCGAGCACCTGGATCGCGGCATCGTGATCGCCCTGGTTCCAGGCCTTGCCGGCCGACAGCCGCACCTTGTCGCCCAGCGGCACCAGGTAGCGATCGACAATGGCGCGGTAGTCCGCCTCGGGCTGCATGCCGTGCACATCCTCCACCACCTTGCCGTTGCGAAACAGCTTGAACGACGGCAGGCTCTTCACGCCGAAGCGACTGGCGATGCCCTTTTCTTCGTCGGTATTGACCGTGACCAGCAGGAAGCGGCCATGGTACTGCGCGGCGAGTTGCTTCAGCACCTTCTGTTGACGCAATGAGGGCCCCGCCCACGGTGCCCAGAAATCCACCAGCACCAGGCCTCGGCGCGAATTTTCCAGCACCAGGTCGTCGAAATTGAACTCGGTCGCCGCGAGGATGTGCTGCGCTGCGGCCATCAGCTGAGCAGGTCGGCCAGGTTGACACCGGGTGTGCGCTGCACCTCGATCACCAGGGTCTCGCCCAGGGCGACCTCGCCGGCCTCGATATGCGGTTGCAGCTGCTCACAGATCTGCTGGATCAACAGCATCCCCTGGGCATTGCGCTCGTCCAGGTCGCCTTTGCCCAGCGCCTGGTGCAGCTCATCGAGGTAACCGCGAAACCGGGTGCCCTGGTCCGCCAGCTCTGCGGTTCTGAATTCATCCGCAAAATCGATATGCAGTTCGTAGTTACCCTCCGGCGACGGCTCCACCACACCGACCTTCAGCGGCCCCTTGATATCCATCTTTCCTCTCCCGATCCGGGTTTTGTAAACGCCTTTCGGCACAACCGTGCGCAAGAATACGTGAAGACCGGGACAAAAAACCCGTGATTTTACGACCCTTGGCCGAACCACCATCAACTGAATCTATGACCGCCACCCGCGAAACCTTGCACGGTTTTTAACCGACTAAAACAGTCAAAATTTATTCCAGGACAGTGACTTAATCCAGATCAGGCCATTCGTGCAATTGGATCGTATGACGGTCTTGTAACAGGCGCTAAGCCATGCCAGTATCGGTCAACTCAAGGGTACAGCAAATTAGTATTTTCTAATTTAAAAACCGAGAGTTGGAGTAACAATTAAAACTAGGGAAAGGTCGATCTGGAGGTATTGGAATTGAAGTCATTGGTGGGTTGTACTTTCGGTAAAGTCTGTAGCGATATTCCCGGCGTCTGCATCGTTCTGCAGATGATCCTGGTGGTCGCACTCTCCGGGGTCCTGGGTTACGTCTTTGTTACACAGGAACTTATGAAGTAGCGCGGCAGGCCCGCACTGTCGGGTTGACCGCCTTACACGCCCCACGTAGAGTCCGGCACCTCGCCTGAGGTGCCTCGGACTCCTGCTCGCATCAGTCCAAGGTTAAACGGGAAGTCGGTGAAAGCGCCCCGCGCGCCAGGTCCGGCACTGCCCCCGCAACGGTGATCGGGTTTCACGACCGCTTCTGTGCCACTGGGTCTGCCGACCCGGGAAGGCGCGGCGTGACGGCTTGCAGCCACCCCGTCAGTCCGGATACCGGCCCCAGGTCATCATTCATCACGTCGCGGCGGGCCGCGTGAGGCTGGTTATCACCCGCTCTGTCAGATCCCCTGTTCTGTCCGATCCGGCTATCGCCCGCTCACGCCCTCCTCCCGCGGCCAGTTGCTGCGACGCGGTGGGCGTTGCGCCGGGAGCCGAGATGCCGAACCGTTACCGCCTGCCGGGCCTGTGCCTGGCCGTTCCTGTTTTCCTCGCCGTGCCGGCTGTGGCCGAGACCACGTTGCCGCCGATTCTGATCAGCGCCGCGCGCAGCGACTACCAGAGTGTCGACATCCCGGCCGCAGCCCGGGTGATCGGGCGCGCCACGATCGAGGAGAGCGGCGCCGGCAATCTTGCCGAGCTGCTGCACCGCACCGCCGGTATCCACGTCTCGGACAGCATCGGTGATGGCAGCAGCGCCAGTATCGACATGCGCGGCTTCGGCGCGACCGCGCGCGTCGAACGTCGCGATCCTGGTCAACGGCCGCAAGATCAACCCCGCCGCCGACAGCGCCACGCTGTACCTGAACAGCATCGATCTGGAGAACATCGAGCGGGTCGAGATCATCGAGGGCAGCGCCGGCACCCTGTACGGCAACCAGGCGGTCGGTGGCCTGATCAACGTGATCACGCGGCGTCCCGGGCAGGCCGCCAGAACCCTGCGGTTCGGGGTCGGCAGCTTCGACAGCGTCGCGTTCACCGCCGGCGCCAGTGGACAGCTCAGCGACCGCATCGGGGGCAGCCTGCAACTGCACCGGCGCGCCAGCGACAACTATCGCGAGCACAACGAGAGTCGGGTCGAGCGCATCGACGGCCGCATCGAGCTGGCGCATGGCGGCGGCTACAGCTATCTCGAAGCGCAGGTTCTCGATGACTATGTGCAGACCCCGGGTGCCCTGTTCGCCGGCGAACTGGCCAACAACCGGCGCCAGGCCGTGTTTGCCAACGACTATCTCGATACCCGCAGCCGGGTGGTGCGCGTCGGCACCCAGCAGCCCCTGAATGCGCACTGGCGGCTGGAGGCCGAACTGGCCCTGCGCGACGATCATCGCGACTTCGTGCAGAGCTTCCGCGGCCTGCCCGGTACCCTTTCACAGCAGGATCGCGAGTCGATCGAGATCACACCACGGCTGACCGGCAACATCGGCAACAGCGCGTTCACCCTGGGCCTGGACGTGCTGCGCACCGATTACCTGCTGGTCACCGACTTCGGCCCGCAGGGCAACGATCAGGAAATCGCCGCCTGGTACGGCCAGGTTACCCAATCGCTGTCGCCGGGGTTGTCGCTGACCGCCGGCCTGCGTCACGCCCGGGTCGACAACGCCATCAACAACGGTGGCACGCCGGTACAGCTGGACGACACGGTCAGCGTCGGCTCGCTCGGCATCAGCTACCGGCCAGACCCGGCGCTGCGCCTGTTTCTGCGCGCCGACCAGAACTACCGCTTCGCCAAGGTCGACGAGCACACCAATGTGCCGTTCGGCCAGCCGGTCGGCCTGGCGACCCAGCGCGGCATATCGTATGAGAGCGGCGTCGAGTACCAGGGGTCGTCCACGCAACTGTCGGCGCGCCTGTGGCAGCTGCGGCTGAGGGACGAGATCAGCTTCGATGCCACCACCTTCACCAACGTGAACCTGCCCAGCAGCCGGCGCAACGGCCTGACCCTGTCTGCCGACCTCGCGGTTTCCGATGGCCTGGCGCTGGGGGCCGGCTACGACTACATCGACAGCGAGATCCGCAGCGGCACGCACCGTGGCAGCCAGGTCCCGCTGGTACCGGAGCACCGCGGCACCCTGTACGCCGAGTACCGCCCGTCCGCGCCATGGCTGCTGCGACTCGATGTCGAGCTGGTCGATGAGCAGTTCCTCGGCTCGGATTTCAGCAACACGGCACAGCGACTGGACAGCTACCAGGTCGCCAACCTCGTGCTGCAGCGCGATCTCGGCGACTGGCGGTTGAGTGCCAAAATCAATAACCTGTTCGACGAAATCTACAGCGAGACCGGTGCCAGCTCGTTTGCCGGCGACGGCTTCATCCCGGCGCCGGAACGCAACTTCTGGCTCGGCCTCATCTATCGCCCGAGGGACTGACGCATGGCAAATCGCCTGACCCGGATCTACACGCGCAGTGGTGACGACGGCACCACCGGTCTGGCCGACGGCAAACGGATCGGCAAGGATCAGCCGCGCATCGAGGCCCTCGGCAGCGTCGACGAGCTGAACTCGGCAGCAATACGCAACGAGTCGAGCAACTACAA
>CAVRBK010000094.1:0-7412 GCA_963719025.1 uncultured Gammaproteobacteria bacterium
TGGGAGTAGCGGCCCCACCTGCAACGCCAGACGAGGCGACCGACGCGACCTTTATGCGGCGCGCCCTCGAGCTGGCGGGTGAGGCACAGGCACAGGGTGAAGTACCTGTCGGTGCCGTCGTTGTTGCCGATGGCCAAATCATTGGTGAGGGCTGGAACCGGCCGATCGGGACACACGATCCAACCGCGCATGCCGAGGTGATTGCGTTGCGCGCAGCGGCCGAGTCGTTGCAGAACTACCGCTTGCCTGGAACCACGCTGTATGTGACGCTCGAACCCTGCCCGATGTGTGCAGGTGCCATCGTGCATGCGCGTGTCGATCGGGTGGTTTTTGCAACAACAGATCCGCGGTCCGGTGCAGCCGGCAGCATGTTCGACCTTTTGCCGTCGGATGCCCGCTTCAATCACTTCACGCGCTGTGAGGGGGGGCTGTTGGGCGACGAGAGCGCCGCCATGTTGCGCAATTTTTTCAGGGCCAGACGCCAGCGTTGAATACGACGGGAGCAGCGAAATCATGCGCAAACTGATTGTCATTCTGAGTGTCCTTTTTACCGCCGGCCTGCAGGCCGCGTCGCCCTATCCACCGATCGGCGTCGACTTTCCCGTATACCAGGTGTCCGAGCACAGCTATTACGCGATGGGCAAGGCCGGGACGGCCACCGACAACGAGGGTTTTATCTCCAACGCCGGTTTCGTCATTACCGATGCCGGGGTGGTGGTGTTCGACGCCCTGGGTTCGCCATCGCTGGCCTGGGCCCTGCGCGAGCACATTCGTTCGTTGACCGACAAGCCGGTGGTGAAGGTGATCGTCAGTCATTACCACGCCGACCATGTCTACGGCCTGCAGGTGTTCAAGGATGAAGGGGCGGAGATTCTTGCGCCGCGTGGTGCCTACGAATATCTCGAATCGCCAGTGTCCGCCGAACGCCTGGATGAGCGCCGCTTGTCGCTCGATCCCTGGGTCAACGACGACACCCGCCTGGTCCGCCCGGATCTGCTGATCGAGGATGAGTACCGTTTTTCGCTCGGCGGTATCGATTTCCAGGTGAACTATCTGGGCAGCGCGCATTCCGAGGGCGATATGACCCTGTACGTGGTTCAGGACCGCGTGCTGTATTCGGGTGACATCATCTTCGAACGACGCGTGCCCTTTGTCGGCGATGCCGACAGCAAACGCTGGCTGGAGACCCTGACGGCACTCGAGACCGACCAACTGGCTGCGCTGGTGCCCGGGCATGGTCCGGCGGCCGACAAGCCCAATGAGGCGGTGGCGCGCACGCGCGACTACCTGGCCGATCTGCGCGAGGTCATGGGTGCAGCCGTGGATGAACTGCAGGACTTCGCCAGCGCCTACGATGCGGCGGACTGGAGCCGCTATGAAGATCTGCCGGCCTTCGATGCCGCGCATCGTCGCAATGCCTACCAGGTGTTTCTGTCGATGGAGGCCGAGGCGCTCGGCGAATAGCGCAACTGCCCGGTGCCGGTGGATCGGGTGCCGGCGGATCAGCTATCGGCGGCGATCAGCCGCTCGCGCGCCTCGCTGTCATCGGTGGTGGTGAACCACACCAGCAGATCGTAGTAGTTGCGGATGTTATCCACGTAGTTGACCGGTTCACGGCCACGCGCAAAGCCATGGCGCACGGTGCGGTAATACGCCTTCTTGGCCAACAGCGGCAGGCGCTGTTTCACATCCAGCCACAGGTCGGGATCGGCACCGTCGCGTTCGGTCAGTACGCGTGCATCTTCGAGGTGGCCAAAGCCGACGTTGTAACCGGCCAGGGTAAACCACAGGCGGTGGGGTTCGGGGATGCGTTCGGGAATCTTGTTTTCGACGACGCGAAGATAACGCGCGCCGCCAAGAATGCTTTGCGCAGGGTCATTGCGGTCCTTTACCTTCATCTGTTTCGCCGTGGCCTTGGTCAGCATCATGATGCCGCGCACCCCGGTGGGCGAAACGGCGTCTTCGCGCCAGTGGGATTCCTGGTAACCGATCGCTGCCAGCAGGCGCCAGTCGATGCCGGTCTCCTCGTTCGGCCTGCTTGAAGTGTTCCATCAGCGGCGGAAGGCGGTCACGGACGCCACGCCAGAATTCACGCAAGCCGACAAAGTTGAGACGTCCGGTATGGCCGTAGTAGCGGGCGCGCAGCCTGCGCAAGTCGCCATTCTGTTCGAGTGACTGCAGCAGGCGATTGGCGGCGCGCAGCAGGCTGCGGTCGATCGAACGGCTGAAGGCCCAGGCGATGGGGCGCGGCTCGCTGAGTTCGAACGCCATGGCGATGTGACGGTACACGCGTTTGTTGAGCGCGGCGTCATTGGAATCGGCGACGGTGAGGCGCAACTGTCCCTGGTCGACTGCCGACAGCAGACGTTCGGTACTGACGTCGGCATGGCTCTGCCAGTTGAGTGCAGGGTAGTCCGTCTGGCTCAGATTGAGCAGGGTTTCGTCGTGGCTCGATCCCGCGACCACATGCAGGTCACCATCGTTGATGTCATCGATCGCGCGCGGGCGCGTGCTGCCTCGGCGGTAGATCAATTGTTCGGTGACGAACTGGTAGGGCATTGAGAAACGCACACGCTGTTCGCGCAGCGGGGTGATGGTCAGACCGGCCGCGGCCAGGTGAACCGTTCCGCGCGCCACCGACGCGAGCAATTCATCGACGGTCTGCGGGAAAACGTAGCGTATCTTCACTCCGAGGGCCTCTGCCAGTCGCTGGGTCAGCGCGTACTCGAAGCCATCGATGCCGTTTGCCCCCTCGTACAGGACCGACGGGGTATGCCGGGTGGCGACCACCAATTCACCCTGTGCACGGATACGCTCGAGCAAGGGCATGGGTTCCTGCCGCAGCAGCACCGACAACGCAACAGCACCGCACACCAGCAGGCTGGCGGCGATGAAGATGGCGATCGTTCGACGGGTTCTTTCGGTTCTATGCATCGTTATTCTGCAGCCGTGCCACATGCCTTGTGGTGGTGCGGTTATAGTTCCGGCCAGTCATCGTTGTTTCCTGGCAGCCACGCTGCTTGAGCGAACCCGGAAGATAGACATTGCCGACGCAAAAAGCCACCCGACAAAAGCTACCCGATTTGCCGGTGCAGACGTGTTTGCCAGCCTTGCGTGAGGCCCTGTCGCGGGGACATGCCGTGCTGACCGCCGAACCAGGATCCGGCAAGACCACCCTGGTGCCGCTGTTGCTGCTGGACGAGGCCTGGCTGGCCGGTCGCAAGATCGTGATCCTCGAACCGAGGCGCCCTGCGGCGCGCATGGCGGCACGCCGCATGGCGGACCTGTTGGGCGAGTCGCCGGGTGGGACCGTAGGCTACCAGGTGCGCTTTGAACGTCGGATCTCCGCTGCCAGCCGCATCGAAGTGCTGACCGAAGGCCTGCTGTTACGCCGCCTGCAGGCAGACCCGGAACTCGCGGATGTCGGTCTGGTCATCTTTGACGAGTTCCATGAGCGCAGTCTGCAGGGTGACCTGTCGCTTGCCCTCAGCCTGGATGTGATCGGCGGTCTGCGCGAGGATCTGCGCCTGCTGATCATGTCGGCGTCGCTCGATCCGCAGCCGCTGGTCGATCTGTTGCCGGCACGTGCGGTGTCGGCCGAGGGACGATCCTATCCGGTGGAGGTGCAGCAGGCGGTCGGTGATATCGATCCACGCGACCCGCTACCGGCCTGTCTGCGCGCGCTCGGGCAGGTGCTGGGGGATCAGTCGGGAGTCGCCACCGGCGATGTGCTGGTGTTTCTGCCGGGACGGCGGGAGATAGAGCGCCTGTTGGACGAGGTGCGCGGGCGCTGGGGCGACTCGGTCGATGCCTTCCCGCTGTATGGCGATCTGTCGGCGGAGCAGCAGGATGTTGTGTTGCGCGGCAACCGGAGCGGGCGTCGCCGGGTGATCGCTGCGACCGACATCGCCGAGACCAGCCTGACGATCGAAGGGGTGAGCGCGGTCGTGGATAGCGGGCTCGCGCGCAAGCCGGTATTTGATCCGAACACCGGGCTGACGCGGCTGGAGACGCGCTGGATCAGCAAGGCGTCGGCCCTGCAGCGTGCCGGCAGGGCGGGGCGGTTGGGCCCCGGTGTCTGCTGCCGCGCCTGGTCGGCCGCGCGTCAGGCGCGCCTGGATGACTGGACAGCACCCGAGGTACGCCACGCAGACCTCGCTGCACTGGTTCTCGAAATGGCCAACTGGGGCATCAACTCGTCGGCGGGGCTGCGCTGGCTTGATCAACCCCCGCCGGCGCATTGGCAACAGGCGACGATCCTGCTGCAGACCCTCGACGCCCTGGATGACCGGCTGAACATCAACGCCTTGGGTCGCGACATGGCGCGCTTCCCGGTTCACCCCCGTCTGGCGCATGTGCTGGCCTCCGCTTCGGGTGCTGCCAATCAGCGCTTGGCCGCGGATGTTGCAGCGCTGCTGTCTGAGCGTGATCCGTTGCCATCGCGCCGGGCCGGCGCGCCGTTCAACGATGCGGGCAGCGATCTGGGTATGCGACTCGAGGCCTTGCATGCGATGCGCGACAAGCGGCCCCTGCCCGGCCGCAGTGATCGCCGCCTGCTGCGTCGCATTGACCAGGTGGCGCAACAGTTTCTGCGACTCTGTCGCAAGAGCGATAGCCGGCAGCCGGCCGACATGACGGTTGGGCAGTGCATCGCCCTGGCCTATCCGGATCGGGTCGCGGCCTGCAGCTCGGCGGATGGACGACGGTATCTGATGCGTAATGGCAGGGCCGCCATGCTCGATGAGCATGACCCGCTGAGAGGCCGTCCCTTCCTGGCGATTGGCGCGGTGGATGCCGGTCGTCGCGAGGGAAGGGTCTGGCTCGCGGCAGCTTTGGAAGACGATACCTTCCTGTCGCTGTTCGAAGGCCAGATCGAGGTCCGACGCGAGGTGCGGTGGGATGCCGCGCTCGCGGACGTGGTGGCGCGCACCGTGCGTCGTCTCGATGCGATTGTCCTCAGTGATGAGCCTGGGCCGCTGCGCAGGGGGGACCCGGTCGGCGAGGTGCTGATTGCGCAGATTCGTCGCGATGGCCTGGCGGGGCATTTCAAGTCGGCCGATGACCTGACGGCACGGGTGGCGACCATGCGCCGCGCCGACCCGGACGGGCCATGGCCGGATTTCAGTGAGAAAGGATTGCTGGCATCGCTCGAGACATGGCTGCCGCCGTGGCTGCGTGATGGTGAGGGTGTGCGCCAGCTACGCCGTCTCGACCTGCACGAGATATTGTCGGCGCAGCTTGGTTGGCAGCTTTCCCAAAAACTTGAACAGTTGTTGCCGTTGACCTTCGAAACACCCGCCGGTACCCGCCGCCGCTACAGCTACGATGCGACGGGCGATCCCGTGTTGGCATTGCCCCTGCAGGAGATGCTCGGTCAATCCACCGGACCGTTGCTCGCCAACGGCCGCGTGCCGGTGATACTGCACCTGTTGTCACCGGCCGGACGCCCCCTGCAGGTGACCTCGGATCTCGCCGGGTTCTGGGCCGGTACCTATGACGACGTAAAAAAAGAGATGCGCGGTCGTTACCCGAAGCATTTTTGGCCGGATGATCCGGCCCAAGCCCGGGCGACCCGCTTTACCAAGCGACGAATGCGCGACGATTGATCAGCCGCAAAGCATGTTGTGGACGATGCGGTGAACCATGGCAGGGTCAAAAGGCTTGTTGCAGATCGCGGAGACGCCGCTTTGCTGCACGGCTGCGAGGCGCTCGTCGTCGTTCTCGCTGGTTATCATGAGTATCGGAAGCGACGACTGGGTGGATTTCTGTCGAATGTGCTCAATCAGTTCCTTGCCGTCCATGCGCGGCATATTGTAACCGGTGACCACGAAGTCGTAATAATGGCGATCGATCATCCGCACGGCCTCGATGCCGTCGGCGGCAAGATCGATCCGCACGATACCCATGGAACCCAGTACACGGCTGATGTGATTGCGCGCCATCGGGCTGTCGTCGACCACCAGCACATGTAGTGCCTCGGTATCCAGGCCATCGGCGATTACCGGCACCTCGCCGATCAGATCCACGGTTGCAAAAAGGGCCGTACGCAGCTCGGAGTCGGAAAAAGGTTTGGGCAGGATGCCGACCACCCCGGCCTGGCGGATTGTTTCCAGGTAGAGAACCCGGGTCTCGCTGGAGATCAACATGAAGGGTGTATCGGCGACGTTGGTCGACTCGCGGATCTGTTGAATCAGGTCGGTCCCTGTCATGTCGGGCAGGTACATGGAACTGATAACCAGGTCGGGTGACGCACTTTCGATCGACGCGAGCGTCTGAGCCCCCGTTTCGGTTTCAATCAACTCGTTCACGCCATTGTTGTTCAGCGAGCGGCAGATCAGACGACGCTGCATCGCCGAAGGTTCGACCACCATCACGAGCAGATCTGACAAGCTCAGGTCGGTCATTCTCGCTGTCTCCGGATTTCTCTTCTTGTACAACACGTATCGGCATGTTTCTACGCGACTTTACGGTTGTTTATCGCCGGACGGACCGGGCAATTTCTGGCACACTTGAGCGCCATCCAGGGCCAATAGTCAGCGACGTGAACAGAAATGACCGACGAAAAAGAGAAACTGACGTTTTTCCAGGTACTCAGCAGTGTCTCGGCGTCTTTCCTCGGGGTGCAGAAGAACGCCACACGTGAGCGCGATTTCAAGCACGGTCGGGCACGCGATTTCATCATCGTCGGCGTGGTGCTGACGGTCACCTTTATCCTGATTGTTTGGGGTATCGTGCAGTTGGTGATGCGACTGGCTGTCCCCGGCGGGTAGACCGGATCACATCTGATGCTCAACCGAGTCGGCCGTTTTTTTGCAGGCCCATGCGCGTGTCGCGCACCCAAGCCTTGTTCGAGCCGACACAACCAAAATGAAGGAGCCGGGAAATGAACATCCTCGAAACCATTCTCAATGCACAGAATGGCGACGTCGTACGCCAGATGGCGAACAATTTTCAACTCGATGAAGGGCAGGCGCGCTCGGCGGTGGGAGCTTTGATACCTGCCCTGACGCGCGGCATTGGCAAGAACGTCAGTAGCCCGGGTGGGCTGGATGGTCTGATCGGCGCACTGCAGAAGGGCAACCATGGGCGTTATATCGAAGAGCCGGTTGCAGCGACCCAGCAAGCCGCCGTCGAAGAGGGCAACGGCATCCTGGGGCATATTTTCGGCAGCAAAGAGGTCAGCCGGAACGTTGCGGCCAAGGCGGCAGAGAGCAGTGGTGTCGACAGCGGCGTGCTGAAAAAGATGCTGCCGATGCTGGCCAGCGTGGCGATGGGCGCCTTGTCGAAGAACGGTTTCGGCGGCGCGGCCGGGGCTGCGGGGGGCAATCAGCTCGCCGGGGGGCAGGGTGGCGGTATGGTCGATATGCTGACCGGCTTTCTCGATGCCGACAAGGACGGTTCCGCGATGGACG
>CAVRBK010000095.1:0-7711 GCA_963719025.1 uncultured Gammaproteobacteria bacterium
AATGGTTGCGCGGATAC
Source organism: uncultured Gammaproteobacteria bacterium (assembly GCA_963719025.1). Lineage (GTDB taxonomy): Bacteria > Pseudomonadota > Gammaproteobacteria > Chromatiales > Chromatiaceae > Thiosocius. The sequence continues at coordinate 18 of CAVRBK010000095.1, forward strand.
CAGCGGTCGATCTTGCGTTCGCCCTCCGCGAGCGCAAGCACGCAGGTCCGGCAGGACGCGACGATGCAACAGCGCATAGACCGGCTGCAGACGCTGTCCGTCGTGGGCCACGGCGATATCGGCCTCGCCGCGCTCAGCCCGGCAGCCAGACGGGGTGCCAGATCGGCGACGATCACCGGCCCGTCGCAGGGCAGGGTCAAAAGATAGTCGGTCTGGCATGTTCTCCAGACCGGCGAGAAAACCGGCCAGCGGACCCTGGAAATCGTCGAGGGGGTCGGCGATCACCGGAAATCCGAGCCGGCGGTACTCCTCCTGATTGCGGTTGGCGCTGATCAGTACCGCCCCGACCTGGGGGCGGATGGCATCGACCACGTGGCCGACCAGCAGGCCGTCCCCGAATGGCAGCAGACCCTTGTCCCGGCCGCCCATGCGCCGGCTCTTGCCGCCGGCCAGCATCCAGAGCGGTGATCGCGTCCACTGCTCGATCATGCCGTGACCCCGATGCGCGGCGCCGATCGGCGTGACCTTGTTCGGCAACTCGCCGGCGTTCGGTTCATCGTCGTCATGCAGCCGTCCGTCGCTCAGGTGCAGCGTCGCGATCGGCCAGGGCGGCGAAGTGCGACGGATCGTGAGTGGCGACCAGCAGGGCAAGACCCTCCTGCTTGCAGCGCCCCGAGCAGTTCGATGGTCCGTCGGCGGCACTTCGAGTCCATGTTGGCCGTCGGTTCGTCCAGCAGCATCACACGAGGGCGGCGCAGCCAGGCCCTGCGCAAGGGCGACGCGTTGGCGTTCTCCGCCGGAGAGCTGGTGGACCGGCTGTTCGGCCAACCTCTCCAGGCCGGACCATTCCAGGCCCTCACGGACCCGTGATCACGGTTTCGCTCGGGTGCCGCTGAGCGGATAGTTCAGGTTGTAACGGACGCTGCCCTCGAACAGATAGGGCTGCTGATGCAGATAGATGCAGTCGGCCAGCAGGCGGCGTTTTACCTGGCGCCAGCGATGCGGTCGCGCCATCGATGCTCGACCTCGTGCCTGGTCGGGGCGCTCCATACCGGCCAGGATGCGCAGCAGGGTCGATTTGCCGGCACCGTTCTCACCGCACAGCAGCTGGCACTCGCCCGGGCCAGCGCGATATCCACCCCGTCGAGTATCTCGCGTCGACCGAAGCGCTTGTCGATCCCGGCGAACGACAAACGACTCACGTCACCGGCCTCCCCTTGCCCTGCACCACCTGCAGCAGCCCGTTCAGAAAGAATGCCATCAGCAGCAGCACCAGACCCAGGGCGATGCCCTGGGCGAACTCGCCCTTGCTGGTCTCCAGCGCGATCGCGGTCGGGATGTTGCGCGTGTAGTGCAGTATGTTGCCGCCCAGCATCATGGACGCGCCGACCTCGGCGATGATTCGACCGAAGGCGGCCAGCAGCGCGGCCAACAGGCCGAAGCGCGCCTCGCGCATGAGCGTGTAGCACCGCCCTGGTCCGGCTCGCACCCAGGGTGCGCGCCGTCTCCCAGGCGCGCCGGTCGGTCGCCTGCAGCGACGAGTGCCCCATGGCAACCAGGATCGGCAGCGCCAGGACGATCTGGCCGATCACCATGGCCGGCTGGGTAAACAACAAGTGCCAGTCGCCCAGCGGACCCTGCCGCGACAGCAGCATGTAAAACGTCAGGCCGACCACCACCGCCGGAAAGGACAGCAGGGTGTTGAACACGGTGATCAACACCCGCCGGCCGGGAAATCGCCCGTAGGCCAGCAGAAAGGCAATGCGCGACCGCGACCGGGGTGGCGATCGCGATCGCGGTCAGCGACACCTGGAACGAGATCCCGACGATCTCCCACAGCCCCGGGTCACCGCCGAACAGCAGGACCAGTGCCTGTTGCGTGCTCTCGGCAATCGAACCCATCGTGCTGGCCGGCCCGGTCCCGATCAGCGTCTCGCGAGCGTCGCCGCCGACGGCGTGAACAACTGCTCCCCCGACTTGCGATAGGCCGCTATCGCCTGCTGACCCTCGGGGCCCCGGATCCACTCGATCAGGGCCTTGCGCCCTGGTGATTCAGATCGGGGTAGCGCGTCAGCGCTGACCGCGATAATCGCGTAGGGGTTGAACAGTTCCTCGTGTCCCTGGTAGGTGATCTTCAGCCGGCTCTTGTCACGGTAGGCCAGCCAGGTACCGCGGTCGGTCAGGGTGTAGGCGTCCAGTTCGTCGGCCATCTGCAGCACCTTGCCCATGCCCTGACCCGCCTCTCGATACCAGCCGCCCTCGGGCTCCACGCCGGCCTGCGCCAGATCGTGCGCTCTTTTTTGTGCGTACCGGAATCATCGCCGCGCGAGACGAAGACGCCTTGGTCTGCGCGATGCGTCTCAGCGCGTCGCCTGGCACTGGCGGCCTGTTCCAGTCCCGCCGGGTCCGCGGGCGGCCCGACCATCACGAAGTCGTTGAACATCACGGGCAGCCGCTGCTCGCCATATCCTTCGTCGACGAAACGCTGTTCCGCCGCAGGCGCGTGGACCAGTACGACGTCGACATCGCCGTCGCGGCCCATGCGCAGTGCCTTACCGGTGCCCACCGCGATCACGTGGACCTCATAACCCGTAGCGGCCTTGAAGCGTGGCAACAGATCGTTCAGCAGGCCGGAGTTCTCGGTACTCGTAGTGGTCGCCAGTCGCACTGTGCCGGCACGATCGAAATCGCCCAGTGCGCTTCCGCAGGCGGCGATCAGCACCGCAGCGATCAGTACCTGTTTCAGCGCAACCCAAGGCCTCTGCAGCATTATTCCCTCCGGCGGGGTTCCGAGTCTGTCTGCCCTCGAACGGTGCAAGACCGATGCCATCCGTTGAAAGTCTGGCCCCATCGGGCGGCGCGGCAGGACCTGTCGTTTGTCATGGGCAGCGGCGCTGGCAGAATAAGTTATTTGCGCGCGACAAAATGTCCCAGACTCAACTAGACTCTCAGAGACACTATGGCCCAGCAATACTGACTGCCTGCTGCCGGCCTCGGGGAATCGGGTGCTAGTTTCCGTTTCTTTCCCGGGGTGCAGGAAACCGCGGGGCCTGTCTTCTCACCTACAGATTCGATGAGCGGCAGCCATGGCAACACCAACCGAGAACCTCCGACACCCGCTTCAACGCCCGTCCACGCCGAAGGGCGTGACCCGCAGCACGGCTCAACGCCTGAGCTCGGTGCTGATCGTCGACGATGAACCCGGTATTCTGAGCTTCCTGCAAAAGGGCCTGTCGGCACGCTTCAGCCTGGTCGAGATCGCTGCCGATGCTGATGCCGCCGATGCCCTGCTCGATCGCTGTCACTTCGACCTGATCATCTCCGACATCCGACTGCCGGGGCGCTCCGGCGTCGAATGGGTCGCCCAGCTGCGCGATCAGGACCACATGACGCCGGTGATCTTCATGACCGCGCACGCCGAGCTGCAGACCGCGATCACCGCACTGCGCGCCGGCGCCTCGGATTTCATTCTCAAACCGTTCCGCATGGAGCAGATGCAGACAGCGGTCGGGCGCTGCATGGAGCGCCAGCGGCTGCAGCGTGAGAACTTCCTGTTGCGCCGCCAGGTGTCGCAGATGCAGGAAGGCAGCGGCATCATCGGCTCCTGCGATCTGATTCACGGCGTCTGCGAGGTGATCAAGCGGGTCGCGCCGATGCCGTCGACCGTGCTCATCCAGGGCGAATCCGGCACCGGCAAGGAACTGGCCGCGCGCGCGATCCACAGGTTCAGCGGTCGCAGCGGTTCCTTCGTGCCGATCAACTGCGGCGCCATGCACGCCGAACTGCTCGAAAGCGAGCTGTTCGGCCATGCCAAGGGGGCTTTCACCGGTGCGGTCAAGGCCCGCGAGGGACTGTTCTCCTACGCCGACGGCGGCACCCTGTTTCTGGACGAGATCGGCGAGATGCCGCTGGCGATGCAGACCCGGCTGCTGCGCGTGATGGAGGATCGCGCGGTACGACCGGTCGGCGGAAACCGTGAGACACCGGTCGACGTGCGCATCGTCGCCGCGACCAACCGCGACCTCAAGGCCGAGGTCGACAAGGGCAATTTCCGCGAAGACCTGTTTTATCGGCTCAACGTGCTGAGCATACGCATGCCGGCGCTGCGCGAGCGCATCCAGGACCTGCCGGAACTGATCGAGCACTTCGCCGACGTCGATCGCTGCCGACTTGGGCGTAGCCGTCCCGCACATACCCGAATCCGAGTTGCAGCGACTCGCCGAGTACGACTGGCCGGGCAATATCCGTGAACTGAAGAACGTGATCGAACGCTGCCTGCTGCTCAGCCATCAGCCCAGTCAGAGCCTGCCGGTTGCGCCGGCGGCCGCCGCTGAGGGCACCGAGCCGGTCGCCGACGGACGACCTGACGCTGGAGATGGTCGAGCGCAGGCACATCCTGCGCGTCCTCGACATCGAGGGCGGCAACAAGTCCGCCGCCGCGCGCCGCCTGGGGGTTTCGCGCAAGACGCTGGAACGCAAGTGCCAGGCCTGGGGCGTGACCGGTTGACCTGCGCGGACGACGACAGAGCCGGTTGCGCCCCCGTGCCGCCTGTACCCGGGCGTTTTGATCCGGCCGGCAGACCCCTACAGGGCGGAACAGATGACACCTGAGCGAACGGCAACGCTATGCCCGGCAGATCCGACTGATGAGGTGCAGGCGGCCGGGCAGGAAACACTGCTGCGCGCCAGGGTCCTGGTGGTCGGCCTCGGCGGCCTCGGCTCCCCCGCGGCGATGTACCTCGCCGCCAGTGGTGTCGGCACCCTGGTGCTCAGCGATTTCGACCGGGTCGAGTCCTCCAACCTGCAACGCCAGATCATCCATCGCGAATCAGACATCGGCGAACTCAAGGCCGCTTCCGCCAAACGCACGCCTGCAGGACATCAACCCGGCCTGCGAGGTCGATCGCACTGGACTGGGAACTCGAACCGGCGGAATTGACCACCGAGATCGGAGCCGCCGATGTCGTGCTGGACTGCACCGACAATTTTGCCTCCCGGTTCCAGCTCAACCGGATTGCCATGGCCGACCGCACCCCGCTGGTCACCGGCGCGGCGATCCGCCTGGAGGGCCAGGTCATGACCGCGCTTGCGGACGGCGGACCCTGTTACCAGTGCGTCTATCCGGAACAGCTCGAGCACGAGGAGACCTGCGCCATGGAGGGCGTGCTGGCGCCGCTGGTCGGCGTGATCGGCAGCCTGCAGGCCCTGCAGGCCGTGCGTATTCTGACCGGGCACCAGGAGCGCCTGCGCGGCCTGCTGCTGCTGTTCGACGCCGCCGGCATGGAGTGGCAACGCGTCCGGGTACCGGCCACGCCGGACTGCCCGGTCTGCGGTAACTCCTGAGCACCCCCTTCTTCGATCCAATACGAACAGCGGCGTCTCAATCCTCGCCCCAGATCAAGTTCGCCACTTTCGCTGAAATCGTAACCGCCAAGCAGGTCTGCGACCAGGCGGCACTCACCGGACTGCAGGCGATTCAGGAGTTCCTGGAACAGACGCCGAAACCAGATGTTGCGCGGCAGGGCGAAATCGAATGCCTCGACGCCGAAAGGGAGAAAGGCCAATCCAGCCTCGGTCGCCGCAGCGCGTGCGCCCGGTGCCACATCCGCCTGGTCGAGGACGATGGCTGCGGCGGCTTCTCGCTCGGACAGCGCGGTGGCCGTGACATTCAGGGAATCAGCCGCGCGTCGCCATCTTGCGGATCTCCATGAGGAAACGTTGCGCACCCGCGCCGGGCTGGCGCTGAACCCAGCGGTAATCCGCTCCGATCAGGCGCTCAGGATCGGTTGTACGACGCGCGACCTCGGGCCTGACGATCAGGCCCTGTTCTCGCGTAAAGGCCCGGATCAGCACCCAGTTGCGGTGCTGCGGGTGCTGTCGAAGCAACGCCGGGTGGCGGGTACGGCTCTCCTCGCACGGTCCCCAGTGCAGGGCGCTGACGTCCACCCGGCTCGCCTGCAGGAGTTCGAGGCCCAGGCGCGTGCCGGTCGGCGTGTAGCTGACCTGGGCCAGCGCGTTCACGTCGCGCGCGAATGCGGTCACCACCCGGTACAGCAGCGGGTCATCGCTGCCGGCGATCACCAGGCGGTCGGTCAGCAGGCCGCCGTGGGCCGAATCCATCATCCAGCGATCGATCAGCTCACGCGGAAACATCCACTTGCCGGTCACCTTGGTGGCCGGAATCTTGCCCTCGTTGACCAGCGTATAGATCTTCTTTTCGTTCAGCTGCAGGTAAGCGGCGACCTGCTTGACGCTCAGGAATACATCGCTCTGCGGCAGCATCACAGCGGACATGGTGTGATCCGCTTTCAAATGCCTGCCCTTGCCGCCGCGTGATTCCGCGTACGTGCATGCGACGGAATGGCGTCGAAGGTGATCTGATCGGCGCCGTTGTAGACCAGAAAGTGCCGACCCTTGGCACGCGCGATCAGCACCACACCGATCTTCTGCGCCAGTTCAAGCCCCCGAAAGGTCACGCCGGAGCGCGACAGCAGGATCGGGATCTGCATCTGCGCGACCTTGATGACCATCTCGGAGGTCAGGCGGCCGGTGGTGTAGAACCATTTGTCCTTGCCTTCTATCGCGTTCAGCCACATGAAGCCGCTGATCGCATCCGCGGCATTGTGTCGGCCGACATCCTCCACGAACAGGTGGATATCCGGGTCGGCGACCGCATCGCAGCTGCACAAGGCACAGCCGTGGACGGCGCCGGCACGTCGGTAGACCTCGTTGTGATCGCTGATCCCGGACAGCAGGCGGTAGATCAGCGACTGCGAGATCTGGCGTCGTGGCAGCCGGATCTTTTCGATCTGCTCGCCGATGCGCCCAAACACGGTGCCCTGCCCGCAACCGGTGGTCACCGTGCGGTGCTTCAGCTTTTCTTCGAGATCGGCGATGCGTTCGAAGGTCTCGACCCGCACCTCGGTCTTGTCCCAGTCGACCCGGATCGAATCGACCGACTCCAGACAGGGGACGAGGCGCTGGTTGAGCAGATACCCGAGCGTCAGCATCTCGGGGTGGGTGCCCAGCGTCATCAGGGTGACGATCTCGCGATCATCCAGGAACAGGGTCAACGCCCTTTCCCCGGCAACGAAACCGCTGCGCGCCTCGCCGTACTCATCAACGGCGACGACCTCATGCGCAGGTCGCAGACCGAGGTCGGTCATTTCCGGTCGGTAAGGCGAGCGTGCGTCATCGCACGCATCATTGTCCCTTGTCTGCACACCGCTCATGGTGCCTCAACCCCCGGTGTGGCTCATGTGGCGAAAGATCACCGGCTTGGCCTCGAGGTTGAAATCGTGGCCGCGGGGCTTGATATCCATCGAGGCCAGGATCGCCTTGCGCAAGGCCTCCTCGTCGCCGGGGTTTGCCCGCACCACCCGACGCAGGTCCACGCTGTGTTCCTGCCCCAGGCACAGCAGCAGGCGACCTTCTGAGGTCAGGCGCACCCGGTTGCACTGCTCGCAAAAATTGTGGCTGTGCGGCGAGATGAAACCGATCCGGGTGTCGACATCGGGGATCCGGTAGTAGCGCGAGGGCCCACCGGTGGTCTCCGTCGTCGGGACCAGCGGGTACTTTTTGGTTAGATCAGCACGGATCTCGTCGCTGGAGTAATAGCACTCCGCGCGGTCATGATCGCCGACGACGCCAAGCGGCATCTCCTCGATGAAGCTGATGTCCAGGCCCCGATCAAT
>CAVRBK010000096.1:0-25630 GCA_963719025.1 uncultured Gammaproteobacteria bacterium
CCCGGCCGCGGACTGCATCGCTGTCTTCAGGCGCCCTGCGAGCGTCAGTGTCGAGCCCGGCGCCAGGGCGTCGAGCGTTACCGAGGCCGACGGTCGTTGCGGTTCGAAACCGGGTGGCAGATCGCCTCGACGAGAAAGGACACGGTGCTGCGCCTTGGCGCGGCGTATACCGTCACGTCCGCGTCGTCGACCGGAAGGTCGACGGCCGGCGGTCTGCGCAAACTGACGGTGATGACGGTGGCCCCGGCGGCGCGAAGACCTCGACCATTTCACGGGACATCCGCCCCATGGCATTGATGCCTCCGCGGGTTAATATATTCACAAATTTGAATATGTTATCTGGGTTCACTAAACCAACCCCGAACCCAACTTTGGGCGATGGACGAAAAAAAATCGACACAATCCACAACAAGTGAACTCCTCCGCACCATTGGGCAGCCGATCCGCCTGCAGATCCTGGCGGAAATTGGCGCTGAGGAAGCCTGTGTCTGCCATCTGGAGGCCCGTCTCGGCCTCAGGCAGGCCTTGATTTCCCAGCACCTGATGGCATTGCGAAAAGCGGAGGTTCTCACCACCCGGCGGGCAGGGCGGTATGTTTATTACCGCCTCGCGGACCCTCGCACCCTGGATTTAATCGCCATGGCTATGAGGATTGCGGTTGTTTCGGATGAAATACCATCACTAAACATCCTGCCAGATCCAGTCGCGCGGCTGCCCTTGTCCGCACTGCACAGAATAAAGTTCTTCATAGCCCAGCAGCATACAGGAGGGAAAATGCTAAACATAAAAGTACTCGGCCCCGGCTGCGCAAACTGCAAACGCGTCGATCAAATCGCGCACCAGACCCTCAACGAACTGGGGTTGCATGGCGAGATCGAAAAAATCACCCACTATGATGAAATTCTCGCCTTGGGAGTCCTGAACACACCCGGGCTGGTGGTCAACGATGAAGTAGTCTGCAGCGGACGGATTCCCTCCGTCGCCGAAGTCTCAACCTGGTTCACCACCGCCGCCATGGCAGCCGGATAGGACGATTATTTATGGCTGGTGCTGCCTTTCTATTCATCGGGCAGGTATTTGAAGCGGGTTGGCTCAGCCTGCTAGACTATCTGGCCGCCCATGTAATTCTCTGCCTGCTGCCGGCCTTTTTTATCGCCGGCGTGTCCCCAGCAGGTCAGCCGGATCACATCTGATGCTCAACCGAGTCGGCCGTTTTTTTGCAGGCCCATGCGCGTGTCGCGCACCCAAGCCTTGTTCGAGCCGACACAACCAAAATGAAGGAGCCGGGAAATGAATATGCTCGAGACCATTCTCAATGCACAGAATGGCGATGTGGTGCGTCAGATGGCGACCAACTTTCAACTGGATGAAGGGCAGGCGCGCTCAGCGGTGGGTGCGTTGATACCGGCACTGACGCGCGGCATCGGCAACAACGTCAGAAGTCCTGGGAGGGCTGGATGGCCTGATCGGCGCGCTGCAGAAGGGTAACCATGGGCGTTATATCGAGATGCCCCGGTGCGCGACCCAGCCGTCGCAGTCGAAGAGGGCAACGGCATCCTGGGGCATATCTTCGGCAGCAAAGAGGTCAGTCGCAACGTTGCCGCGCAGGGCGGCAGAGAGCAGCGGTGTCGACAGCAGCGTGCTGAAAAAGATGCTGCCGATGCTGGCCAGCGTGGCGATGGGCGCCTTGTCGAAGAACGGTTTCGGCGGTGCGGCCGGGGCTGCGGGGGTTAATCAGCTCGCCGGGCGGCAGGGCGGCGGCATCGTCGATATGCTGAGCGGCTTCCTCGATGCCGACAAGGACGGTTCCGCGATGGACGATATCCTCGGTATGGCGAGCAGGTTTCTACGCTGATCTTTTGACGATAAATCCGTGAAGGACATAAAAGGGGTGCGTTTCGGCACCCCTTTCTTTGTCTGCCCGGCGTGATCGGGCGCTAGCGCTTGCGCCACCAGGGTGGTGGCGGCGGGGGTGGCCGCATCCCCGGAGCGAGGCGGGGCATTCGGCGGCATACCGGGGACTGGTGCGTAGGCATGGCGCAGATCGTGACGCCACATCTGGAAGCGTGCCTCCTGGTGGTGTTTGAACACCCCGCGTTCGCGCTCCTGCGATGTCATGAACTGCTGCAGTTGCGCGCGCTGATAGGCCGCGAAGCGTTCCTGTTCAACCCGCTGTTGCTCGGCGAATCCCTGCCGGCTGTGTTCCTGGTGGGCATTGAAGCGCTCGTACTCGCGCTGCATCCAGTCGGCACCGGCGGCCGCGGTGGTCGACACCGGATCGGCATCAGGCTCTTCGGCATCACGGACCGCTGATTCGCCCGGGATTCTCCGGCGCCTGTGGTTCGGCTGAAGACGCGGCGCGGTGCTCTCGGTACCCGGCAGCGGTTTGCTCAGAATGTCAGTGATCTTGTCGAGCAGCGAGTCGTCATCGTCGTCGTCGGTGAAGACGACGGGTTTCTCTGCCGCGCGTGGCGCATCCTGCTCGGTGCCCGGTAGCGGCTTGCTGAGAATCTCTGACAGGTTGTCGAACCAGCTCTTGTCGCTCATTCGGATCTACTCCCGGTTCAGGCCGATTTCTTGAACTGGCGGACCAGCCAGACCAGGAAGAGGGCACCGACCAGCGCAACGATCAAGGTCGCGATCAGGCCGCCGTTGCCGGCGATACCCAACAGGGAAAGGCCGTAACCGCCAACGATGGCACCGAGTATGCCCAGCACGAGGTCACCAAGCAGGCCGCCCGGCGAGGTGCCGCCCATGATGCGGCGGGCAAGGAATCCGGCGGCACCGCCGATGATCAACCAAACAAGCAGAGTCCATACTGGCATTATTTTTCTCCCGGCAATTGTATTCTGATAGGCAGTGCAGGTCGAATGGCCTGCGAGTGTATCGCCGCAGTCTACGACATAAGAATTAGTAAATAATAAAATACTTACTATGCAGCCGACGGGTTCAGCGCGAGTCCCAGCCGGGCGCGGATGTCGGCCTTCGCCTGGTCGAGAATGGATTGCGCGATCGAGGTTGTCGAGGATCTCCCGCACCGCCAGTTTTGGTCCGGCCTCGCCCCACGATCTTGCCGTTCGCCAGATAGCGTTCGGCCGCCCGGCCGACAACATAGGTGCTGTAGTAGGCCACCGCGCCCTGGGCGCTGCCGGTGACCAGCGGCGGAGAGGCCGCCGGTGCCGAGTTTCAGGGCCGACGAAACGAGGTGGACAGCCCACACCGTGCCCATCAGCAGAACCATCTGGGCGCCGATGGTCTTGATCAGGCCGCCGGCCTCGCTGCGGGTTAGCGGCAGACCATAGGTACGCGACAGGTGCACCACCATGGAAATATCGACCACGGCGGCAGCGACCAGGTCGGCCACCGGTACCGGGTTCAGCGCCACGGCGACGCCCTTGGCAATACACCAGGTGCGGATCACGCGATCACCGAGCGTGCGGCGTGCGGTCAGGACGCGTTCCGCCACCGTGTCGCTGAGTTGGCCGGCGAACAGCGTGGCATTGAGCGCGGACAGGGTTTTGCCCTCGTCTTCAAGCACCTGCCAAAGACGCGCCTTGAGCCGTTCGACGTCGGGTGGCGGCTGGCGCTGCGATTCATGCTCGGTGCCGTCGGGATCCGTTCGGATCACCCATTGCATGGCAGGTTGGGCGGCGGTGAATATCAGGTCGTCGGCCTGGAGCAGGCCGGCGCTATGCTGCAACAACACCCTGCCCAGGCTTTCGCGCTCTTGCTCGCTGTAGCGATCCGCCTTGTTCAGAACCAGGATCAGCGGACGGCGCGTTTCGGCCAGGGCCTGCAGTGCCAGCAGTTCGGCCTGGGTCAGGTCGCCATCGACGACGAATAACACCAGGTCGGCCCGGCTGGCGACTTCGCGGGCCAGTTGTTCGCGCGTCTCGCCGGCGACCTCGTTGATGCCGGGTGTGTCGATCAGGTAGACGTTGCCATCGCGGTACTCCTGCCACTGGCCGCGCTGAACACTGCGCGTCTCGCCATGCAGCGGGCTGGTGGCGAACCGGGACTCGCCGAGCAGGGCATTGACCAGGGCCGATTTGCCGACACTGACCCTGCCGAACACCGCGATGTGGATATGCCCGTTCTCGAGCTTGTCGAGCAGGGTTTCGACCTGCGCGTAGTCGTCGGCCAGAGAATCGCGCACCTCTGCCGGAACGCGCTCGTCGTCGAGCAGCTCCTGCAGGCTTTCGCGCGCCAGGGCGAGGTGGGCCTCACCGTCGTCGGCGGCCTCACCTGGTGTCTGAGCGGACCTGCTCGACAGCCACTCGGGCAAGGCGTCGCGCAGACGATTCCAGATCTTCACCAAGGGACTCCTCAAACAGTTTCGCTGCTTGTCGTGGGTGCAGTTCGCCGCGGGTGGCCAGCGTACTGGTCAGTGCCCGGCCGAGTGTGCGGAAAATGATGCCGTAGGCCACCGCGTGCAGTGCGCCGCCGGCGAGGGTGCCGATACCGGGGAAGGCTTTGAGCGCGTTGCCGGCCACCGCCAGTAGCAGGGTATGTGCCTTGCCGACGTGCCGCTGCACCAGTTTCAGCAGGAGTTCAGTATCGACCTTGCCAGGTTTGGTGTCATACAGCGCTGCAAGTTCCCGGACCAGCCGGGTGCCGAGCCAGCCCTGGATGACCAGATCGGAGCCTGGAGTGATCGCCGCCATGGCGCCGGCCATCGCCTTGAGCGCATAGCTGTCCACCAGCTTGTCGGCCTTTTCCCGCCGCAACTCGGTCATGGCGTGGTCGAGCTTCTGCTGCGCGAGCACAAAGGTGGCACTGTCGCGCAAGCGGTCGAGGATGGCGGGGTCATTGTCGACCAGGCGTTGCAGCGCCTTACCCAATGCCTCGACCTGCGGTGCGACCATGCGCGTCTCGGTCTGTTCGCTGCCATCCGGAAGCTGGCGGACAAGCTGGCGTGAGGTCGCCGCAGATACCTGGGCAAAACGGGCATTGTCGTGATCCGCGAGCAGCGCGCGCATCTTTTCTGCCAGGCGTTCGGCGTCCTGCGCGCTGTAGCGATCGGTTTTGTTCAGGACCAGGACCAGGGGTTTGCCGAGCTCAAGCAGTTCCTGCAGTGCCGCGTGCTGGCGCCGGTTCAGGTCGCTGTCGACCACGTAAACGACGATGTGCGCGCGTTTCGCCTCTTCACTGGCAATCGTGTCGAGTGTCGCGCCGGCCTCATCGGTGCCGGGCATGTCGGAGATGATCAGGGCGTCGCCACCGGGACTGCTCCAGCGATACTGGACGATTTCGCGGGTGGTGCCGCCGAGGACGTCGCTGTGTGCCTGCGCGCCTGGCAGGAGAGCGCGCACCAGTGCGGACTTACCGGTGGATACCTCGCCGAACAGTGCGACATGGATATCACCGACTTCGCGCCGCCGATTCAGCTCTTCCAGTTCCTGGCGAATGCCGCGGGTATCGGCGCCCAGTGTTTCCGCTTTCTCCAGTGCGGCCTCCACCTGCTGTTCGGAGATCACCTCGACGGCCGCGTTGGCTGGCGAGGGTTTTGCCGGTCGCGGTCGGAGCAGCCGCCAGAGGATCCAGCCGAATACCAGCCCTCCGCCTGCCAGCGCGCCCCACCACATGAAAGAAATCCAGGCCGGACGCGCCTCCAGGTGGGCCTGGATAGACAGCGTTGCCTCACTGATCGTCAGCACCAGCAACAGTGCTGCGAGGCCAAGCACCAGCATGGCCAGCGCGATAAGTACGCGCACGCTGCGCGGCAGGTTCATGGCTGGCGCCCTGTCGAAGGCGGTGCATTTGTCTTGCGTGATGTCATGTTGTCTGTGTTTCCTGCTGTTCCCGATCGGCCCGGATCAGGGCGAGGGACCAGTTGAGTCTTACGTCACCGTCACCGTGATCGTTCACGCCAAGCAGGGTCTCCAGTCCTTCCGCAATTTCCTCGTCGCGCGCCAGGTCGAGGCGAAAAAGTCCGCGGCAGAATCGGATCATCTGTTGATGCGATGAAAAGAACCACGGGTAGCTCACCTCTCCGTAGCTGCTGACCTTAAAACCCGCATGACGCAGCAGGGCGGTCTCTTCGGTCTGCTCAAAGAAAGATCCCTCGTGACCTTCGGAGCTGTAGCGGTCGACAAAGGCATCGAGCCAGTTGGCCGCCTGGCTACGCGCGGCGACATCGGCGATCACGAGTCGCCCGCCGGGTCTCAGGAGTCGATGGACCTCACGGTAGAACGCCAGACGATCGGCAGTCAGATGGTGCAGGGCGGCGATACTGATGACGACATCGATACTCTGCGTGGCCAGCGGGACCGGTGTCCAGTCACAGACAATCATGTCGGCCGTGCCGCGATAGTCGGCGACGGTCTCGGCGGCAATGTACGCCACGCCCTGCGGAACGAAACGCTTGAGGAAGCAGGCCCCCGAGGGGAAATCCAGCAGGCGCTCGCCTGCCTGGACAGCGGAAAGGATCAGCGGTTTTTCGAATTCGAGGCGCCGCGCATTCGGCGCGTCGTTCATTGCGGATTGATACGGTCCTGCCTGTCGTCGCATGTGCTGAGTATAACGTCAGCAAGGTTTGTGCGACTGCGGAGATGATGCTCTGTCATGCCGGGCGTCACGCCGGTGACCTCGCTCCATGGGGTCACTGCGAGGCCGCCGGCTCAGGCAGGAGAGTAGATCGAGCGCGCCGGTGAACTTACCTTGCCCTGCCGTTTCAGGTAGGCGAGGGTCTGCGCGAGATTATTGGCAACGACGCCGCGATTCTCCAGCTCGGCCTTGATGTCTTTGGTCGAGATCTTCTTCGACTGACTGACGATATCGAGAACCTGTTCGGTCACATTGGTGCCACCGGAGCCACGCTTGCGGCCACGCGCACTGCGCCCGCCCAGGCCGCGGATTTCGGCGTCGAGTGCAGCAAGTTCCTTGCGATGCCGCGCAACCATTTCACGCCGCTGCTCGCGCAGTGCGTCGATCTGTGCACGTGCCGCCTCCCTTGCTTCAGCGGCCTCCTGTTCTTCGCGCTCGCGCGCCAATTCATATAATTCGTCTGAACTCAGGCCTGTCAAACCTTTCTTAGCCATCAACTGCTCCGGAATAAATTGAGAGTTTGCCAACTCTTTGCGATGCATATAAACGTAACTGGCGTTACCGGAGAAAATATAGCCTTGTGACTGTTATATTGCAAACCTGTCAATACCTAAAGAAGAGGCCTGACGTTGTTCACTCTTGTGGTGTTTCTCGCTGCGGTGCGAGTTCCTGAATCACGTTGTGAAACTCATTGATAGTCAGGGTGTGTTGCTCGCGCCAGTCCCAGGGCATCAGGTCATCGCTGTAGTGAGCGGTTTTGCTGAAGCTGTCAAACCAGCCAAAGTAGATTGCCGTTTCCTTGCTCTGTAAATAGGCGGCTGGTGTCAGCAGGGTGGCTATCACAACAAGGCTGGTCGCGGTATTGCCATGATTGAAGCGTATGAGAAACCAGGCCAGAGTCAGCGGGACAATAACGAGATGCCAGCCGAGATTTATCAGGAAACCCGGTGTCGCTGATGTGAAGTGATAGTTGGCGGCAGCAGAGGCCTGGTCGAGCAGGGTGGCCGCGATCAGCAGCAGGCTGATGTAGCTCAGGGACGCCGGGTACTCCCAGCGATGTGATGTGAAGCGGTTTATCAGCACCAGACCCGACACGATGCCCAGTGCTGTGATCAGGATCAACGCCTGGTCGCGACCGAACGACTGCCAGGTGATCTGCTCAGGGGTTGAGAGAAAATTGTCCACGGCGCTGAGCGAGAGGAAAAGGCCGAACATTGCCAATGCCCATGGCCAGCTTCCGAACAGACAGTGCCCCCCATTCTGACAACTGAGCGGACGGGTTGGGGCGACCGGGTGGTGGATGCTGAGTATTCTTACCGCCGTGCGTCCGGCGTTGAAGGCCACTGGCAGTTCGGCCAGTGATAAAGGATCGATCAGCGGCTGTTTCCCGATATGTATCCGGTTGTCATCGGAAATCGGGAACAGGCCATATTGACCCTGATCATCTTTCTTGATGATGAAATGATGTGGGGCGACGGTAGGATCGGCAATGATGATGTCGTTGTCGAGTGCACGCCCGACCCGTACCACGGGTTTCGTGATCGGGTGGTAGCGCACACCGGCGCGTTCGTTTACCTCGAGGACTATTTCTGCCATGAGATTTCTTTCAGAAAACGTGAGATCAGACCCGTCGCTGCGGGAAAAGCCGTGCCGTAAAGGTCAAGATTGAAAATAAACCCCCGGTCCGGTTTGCCGACCATCGCGGCTGTAAACAACACATCGCTGATCCCGGGGTATTTTTTGTAGGGGCGCGCGCACAGGGTCGCCTTGAAATCGATGCCGTTGACATCGACGAAGTGCGTATCGCAGCGAAAGCGCTCGACCTCGTCTTCGCCGGCGCGGCCGCCAAACTGACTCACGTTGATTGCCTGGTAGAGCCGATAGAAGCGGGCGGGTGAAAGCTGATCGCTTTCGACCCATAAGAATTCGTAGAGAATCTTGCCGACCTCGAGTTTCCTGGTCAGGTAGATGTCGTTTTCGTTCTTACAGCTGATGCTGAACCGGCGATAAAGATGTTCCGGCTTTGGTTTCGGGCTGGCGTCCCAGCATCGGATTGTGGGTGAGATCGCCGCGGGTACCTGCACCGAGCGCAGGCTGGTGGATGGCCACTCTGCGGCGCTGATCGCATCGAGATAACCGCTCTGGTAGCGACGGATCTGGTCACTGATCGTCTCGAGAAAGGACGTCGGTGATGGCTCTGTCTCTGCCAGTTTTCGCAGGTAGCGGGTCGGTACGATGAAGCTGATGTCGTTGCGTGCGGTGGCGACATTGATGCCCACGACGGTGCCTGCATCGTCGAAGGTCGGTCCGCCACTCATCCCTGGATTGAGGCTGCCGGAGAACAGAATCCGGCTGTCGTCGGTCTGGCTGAGCAGGCCGCCATTGGTGCCGGCAGCCAGGGTCAGGCCCAGGTCGAGCGGATTGCCCATGGCGAACAGGCTGGCACCCTTGGCCGGCGGTTCGCCAATTGGCAGCGGTGCGCCAAGTGCCTCGTCGGCCTCTACCAGGGCCAGATCGTGGACCGCGTCCACTGCGACCAGGCGCAGCGGACCTTCGTCGCCTTGTGCGGTGAGATAACTGAGTGAATAGGTGTCGGGTTTTTCGATATAGCTGCTGACAACGTGATAGTTGGTGGCCAGCCGTTGCGTGCTGTCGAATATGAAGCCCGAGCCGATGCTGCTTTTCTTGCCTGTTTCGCGGTGCACCACCCGAATCTGGAACACCGCCCGTTCATTGCGTTCGAAGACCGCCTGTGAATCGAGGGCATGCACGGTCGACGCAGCGAACACAAACAGCAGATATACGGCAACCCCGGCCGAAGGGGATGCTGCCAGGCTTCGAAACATGGTTTTGGCTACTCCTTTTATCGATCGATCGTGAGACAGGTGATGCGGCAATTGGTTGCGTCAGCGGCTGGCGTCGTCCGACCCGATACCAAACCTGTCACGTAGAAAACCCAGCACGTCGTCGCTGTTACCGCTGAAAACGACGCGGTCACGCTTCTTGTCGAGCTGGTACTGGTACATGCCGTCGTAGTATTCGACCAGCAGGAAGTGAATCCAGGCACGATGAAGGTCCACGCCGTTACCTGCGGCATGCTCGGCAATGGCGTCCTGGAGCAGCCTGCTGACCTGCTGATAGCGGTCGCCGCCGAGGCGTCGCTGAATCCGGTCGAGCGCATTCTGCAGGTAGCTGGCCCAGGCCTCGAAGCCTGCCGATTCCCCAAATTCCCGGGTGAAAACGGCCAGCGAATCGTGCACGTATTCCTGCAGGGTGATCTCGACCCGCTGTTCCACGCTGGCCTCAAGCAACACCAGTGGCGCCCGTTCCAGGCGCTGGTAGAACGCCGGGGGAATGTGGCGGCTGCCGATGTTGCGGCTCTCATCCTCGACGACGAAGGGCCGGTTATCGTCGGCGATCCGTTTCAGCAGGGCGATCGAGAACGCATTCTCGAAGGCAATCTGGGTGGGCTGTGGCTGCGGGTGATGACCAAAAGCCGAACCGCGATGGTTGGCCAGGCCCTCCAGGTCGATCGATGCAGCGCAACGGACCAGCAGCCGGGTCTTGCCGACACCGGTGCGGCCGCCGATCACGACCGGCTCGCACAGCGCGCTGTTGGCCTCGATCTGATCGATCAGAAAGCGCCGCATGGCCTTGTAGCCGCCATTGACCCGTGGGCAACGAATACCCGATTCTTCCTCTAGCCAGCGCTGACTGATCCGCGAGCGCATGCCACCGCGAAAGCAATACAGCACGGCGTCGGGATGCTCGCGAAGATAATCGGCCCAGGCCGCCACGCGTGATGCCTTGATCCCACCGCTGACCAGGCGTTCGCCGAGTTCAATGGCCTGATCCTGCCCGGCTTCCTTGTAGGTGAGCCCGATCTCGTGGCGTTCCACATCATCGATCAGGGGATAATTCCTGGCGGTCGGGAATGCCCCGTCGGCGAACTCGACGGGTGCCCGCACATCGAGCAAGGGGGTATCGCTGAGGAACAGCGCGCGTAGATCGTCAACGAGGGGCAGATCGGCGGATGGCATGGTGGCAGTGAAGGGCAGGCCGCTGGTGGCGGATGCAGAGTTTTGCCTCGGCAGGTTGGAAGTGGTCAAACGCCTGGAAGGATCGCCTTTGTCGGGCGGTACCGGCGTTCTCATCTGCGGTTAATATACAACGATCGCCAGCATCTTTGGTGCTGGCGGTTGGTCGGGATACAGGCGGTCGCAGCGTTGCGGTGGGTGTATCGGACAGTCCGATGCCCGTGATCGGCGGGGTTGGAAACGACCATCGCAAGCGGAGTTGGCAGCGTTTCGGGGAAACGGAGAGTGGATCTACAAAGGCGCTTCGGCGGCATTGCGCGACTTTACGGGGACTCGGGCCTGTCGGCCCTGATGGATGCGAGCGTGTGCGTGATCGGTATCGGCGGGGTCGGTTCCTGGGCGGCCGAGGCGCTGGCGCGCAGCGCGGTCGGCGCGATTACCCTGATCGATCTCGACCAGGTTGCGGAATCCAATATCAATCGCCAGCTGGTCGCGACCGGGCCGGCGATCGGTCGTGCCAAGGTTGATGTGCTGCGGGAGCGGATCGCGACCATCAACCCCGGTTGCACAGTACAGACGATCGAAGACTTCGTGACGCCGCAGAACCTCGAGACCCTGATCTCGCCGACCCACGACTGGGTGATGGACTGCATCGACAGTTTTCGGATCAAGGCGGCGCTGATTGCGTTTTGCCGCCAGCGGCGCCAGGCTATTCTCACCACCGGTGGTGCGGGGGGACAGCGCGATGCCTCGCGTGTGCGGGTCAGCGATCTGCGCAAGACCGAGCAGGATCGCCTGTTGGCGAGCACCCGCCGTTTGTTGCGCCAGGATTTCGGGTTTCCTTCCAACGCCGGGCGGAAGTTCCGTGTGCCCTGCGTCTGGTCCGACGAGCCGCCGGTCAAACCGCAGCGCAACGGCGGGTCAGGGGTCGAGGGGTCGCTGAACTGCGCAGGTTACGGTTCCTGCATGCCGGTCACCGCGACCTTTGGGATGGTCGCCGCGGGCTACGTCATCGATCGGCTGGTCGGCGCCGGCAGGCAGCGCTAAAGGGTGCGGCAACGGCTGCCGCGAAAAGCGCCTCGTCATCCCTCGTCCAGGCCGCCATAGGCCTCGATCACGGCCGGGATGAAGCGCGCCAGTTCCATGCCCATCAAGACGAAATCGGCATCGAAGCGGGCCAATGCGTCATCCGCATCGACGTCTGCTGCCTCTTCCATCACCAGGTCGAGAAAACGCAGGCGGCGGATGCCGAGGTCTTCACACAGGATGCAGCCGATGCGTTCCTGCCAATCCACCGCGAGCTTGGAGACCTGCATGCCGGCGTCGAGATGCGAGCGCACCTCGGCACTGGCGAGATCCATGCGACGACCACGCATAACGCCGCCTTTGTCGACCGGTTCCTTCAGTTCGCATTCGTCGCCCAGCACGAACCCGGCGGGTGGCTCGCTCTCCAGCCAGGCCGTCAGCACCGATGCCGGGGCACGATCGACCGCGAGCGGCTTCACGCGCAGGCTGCCGAGGGTCTCGCGCAGCACGCTGAGCATTTCCTCGGCCTTCTTGGCGGTGCCGCTGTCGACAACCACCCAGCCGCCCTCGGGATCGATGTAGGCATACTGGTGCGAGGAGCGGGTGAACGCGCGGGGCAGCAGGTCGATGATGACCTCGTCCTTGATCTGCTGCTTCTCCTTGCGGCCGACCGGGCGTGATTCGGCGTGGGCGATGGCCTCGGCCTTTTCTTCGACATGCTCGCGAATCACCGATGCCGGGAGCAGCCGGTCCTCGCGTCGCAGGCACACCATCAGGCGGCCATTGCCGGCATGCACCAGTTGGGTGCTGTCGCGCCCGGTGGGTGCCACCCAGCCCATGCTATGCGTGTCGAGGCCGGCACAGGGTTTGAAACTGCGTTGCCCGAGGGCCTCATGCAGCGATTCTGCGCTTTGCCCGAAGTCCTCGATCAAACGGTACAACTGCAGATTTCGGAACCACATGCGCTGAATTCTCCTGCCGGCAAAGGGGCGGGATTATGGCTAACTGACCGGCTGCATGCCACTCGCTTTTTCTTGTTGTTCAACAAGCCCAGCGCGGTGCAGCCGTTTGCCGTTAAAATGACTGGTTTTTGCATCTCCGGAAGGTTACCCGTGCCCGTACAGTTTGTTCCCGGCCAGCGTTGGCTGAGCGAGGCGGAGCCCGATCTCGGTCTCGGACTGGTTGTCGAGGCCGATGCGCGCCATGTCCTGCTGGATTTCCCTGCCGCCGCGCAGAAGCGCAACTACGCCGCGCGCAACGCGCCCCTGAGTCGGGTCCGTTTTGAAGCAGGTGACCGTATTGAGGACAGTGCCGGGCAGCAGCTCACGGTCGAGGCCGTGGATGAACACGATGGTTTGCTGACGTACCACGGCATTGCGCCCGATGCTGACGAGGTCTGCGTCGTCACCGAGCAGGAACTGAACGACCGGATGCGCCTCAATCGACCGCAGGACAGGCTGCTGGCGCGACGGATCGATGCCGACATCTGGTTTACCTTGCGATACCAGTCGTGGTTGCAGACCGCGGGCCAATGGCGCTCGCCGCTGTTCGGGATGCAGGGGCCGCGTATCGACCTTATTCCCCATCAGCTGTTCATTGCCACCGAGGTGGCCGGCCGCGCGGCGCCGCGGGTCCTGCTGGCCGATGAAGTGGGGCTTGGCAAGACCATCGAGGCCGGCCTGATTCTGCATCGACTGGTGATGACCGAAAGGGTGCAGCGTGTTCTGCTGGTGCTGCCCGATGCGCTGGTGCATCAATGGCTGGTGGAGATGCTGCGGCGCTTCAATCTGCCTTTCTCGGTATTCAACCAGGAGCGCTTCGACGCGGCGGGCGGGTCCAACCCGTTCCAGAGCGAACAGCGGGTGCTGTGCAGCCTGTCCTTCCTGACCGGATCGCCACAGGTTGCCCAGGCCGCGCTTGATGGCGAGTGGGACCTGTTGATCGTGGACGAGGCACACCACCTGGCCTGGAGCGAGGACGAGACCAGCCTGGCCTACCAGTTGGTCGAGGCACTGGCCCAGCAGACCGCGAGCGTACTGCTGCTCACCGCGACACCGGAACAGCTGGGTCGGGTCGGCCATTTTGGCCGCCTGCGCTTGCTGGATCCGCAACGCTTTCACGACTATGCGCAATTCGTCGCCGAGGAAGAGGCCTATGGCGAGGTGGCGGCCATCGCGGCCGGTCTGCTGGATGATCGGACGCTGACAACACAACAACGCGATCGGCTGCAGGTCCTGCTCGGCGATGAGGCCGCACTGCCGAACGCACAGATCATCGAGCGCCTGATCGACCGTCACGGTACCGGGAGGGTGTTGTTTCGCAATACCCGCCAGGCCATTCAGGGATTCCCGTCGCGCCACCTGACAACCTATGCCCTGGACTTGCCAGCAGAATACCGGGACATGCTGGCCGAGCCACAGCCGGAGTTCGCCTTTGGCGCTGGTTGGGAGCGTGTGGACCCGCGCGTGGACTGGCTGATCGCACTGCTGCGCGAACAGGCCCCCGAAAAGGTGCTGGTGATCTGTGCGCATGCGGCGACGGCGATCGCCCTGCGCGACTACCTGCTGGAACGCGCGGCGCTGCATGCGGCGATGTTCCACGAGGGTATGGAGATCGTGGCGCGCGATCGGGCGGCTGCGTTCTTCGCCGATCCAGACGAGGGTACACAGGTGCTGATCTGTTCCGAGATCGGCAGTGAAGGGCGCAATTTCCAATTTGCCCATCACCTCGTGCTGTTTGATCTGCCGATCGAACCTGACCTGCTGGAGCAGCGCATCGGTCGGCTCGACCGCATCGGTCAGCGCAGCACGATCGAACTGCATGTCCCCTACATGCACGGCAGCGCCAGCGAGGTGTTGATGCGCTGGTACCGTGATGGCCTGGACAGTTTCGAGTCGACCTGTCCGGCGGCCGCCGCGGTGTTCGACGAGATGAAAGAGCAACTGCTCGCGACAATGTCGGCGCCCGGGCAGGCTGCGGCACTGGTGGACAGCGCAAGACGGCGGACAGAACAGCTCAACCAGGAACTGGAGCAGGGCAGAGACCGGCTTCTCGAGCTGCATTCCCACCAGCCCGAGCGCGCCGCCAGACTGGTCGATCAGTTGCAACTTGTCGACGAGGTCGCGCCACTTGCGGACTTCATGGCGGCCTTCTGGGATGCCTTCGGTATCGAGCATGAATCGGGGCCCGGGCGTTCGACGATCCTGCGCTCAGGCGCGCACATGCTGAATGATCATTTTCCCGGCCTCGGCGGCGAGGCGATGACGGTCACGTTCGACCGGCGTGATGCCTTGGCGCACGAGGACCGGCAGTTCCTGAGCTGGGAACACCCCATGGTGCGCGGCAGCATGGAGATGCTGACCAGTGGTGAACTGGGCGGCGCCGCGATAACCGTCTGCAGTCACCCCGATTACCGTGCCGGCACCGTGCTCATCGAGGCACTGTGCATCGTCGAGTGCACCGCGCCATCGGGCCTGGAGATCCAGCGTTACCTGCCGCCGACCTGCCTGCGCTACCTGCTGGATACGCAGGGCAAGGATCGCTCGGCGCTGCTGGCCCACGAGCAGCTGAAGGGCCTGTGTCTGGCGCAGAATCGCAAGCTCAGCGATACAGTGGTCAAGTCGCAGGCCGGGCGTCTGAAACTGCTGCTGCGGCGGGCCGAGGAGCTGGCCCATGCGGACAGCGATGCGCTGGTCGAGCATGCGCACCAGCGGGTCGAGCGGGAACTCGGTGCCGAGCTGCAACGCCTCACGGCGCTGGCATCGGTCAACCCGAACGTGCGGGACGAGGAAATCGAGCATCTTGCGCTTCGCCGCGACCTGATCTCGGCGCATCTGGCGGACACCAGGGTACGGCTGGATGCAGTGCGTATCGTGGTAATGAAGTAGCGCCACTCGAGAGGCAAACCCCTAACGCCTGGCGTGGTTGCAGTGCCTCAACCCCATGGCGGCAGAAACAGCCGCCAGGGTCTACCGAATCGGCACGCGATAGGCGGCCAGCCGATGAACCAGCCAGCGCCACAGGCCGGTCGCCAGAAAGCCGCTCAGCAATAAACTGAAAACGATCCAGTCAACTGTCTGTTGCCAGCGCGAGCGGGGCTCCTGCGGGTCCTGCCCACCTGGCAGCGCCATACACATCACAGGCTCCGGATCTTGTCGGCCTGGGCGCCAAGGTCCTGCAGCGCAGCCTGGGCCTGGGCGATCTTGTCGCGTTCCTTCTGCACCACGGCCTCTGGCGCCTTGTCGACGAATGACGGATTCGACAGCTTCTTGTCGGTGCGTTCGATGTCCTGGGTCAATCGGCCCATCTCTTTCTCGAGCCGTGCCAGTTCGGCGTCCTTGTCGATCAGGCCGGCCAGCGGAATCAGTACCTTCATGTTGCCGACCAGCGCGGTGGCCGACTCCGGGCCGGCGTCGTCCGGTTCGAGTACGCTGATCGACGCGGTGCGTGCAAGAAAGTCGAGGAAGGCCCGATGCCGGACCGCCCAGTCGCGGTCGTCCTGACTGGTATCAGACAGCAGGACCGGTACCGGTTTGCCCGGTGCGATGTTCATCTCGCCCTTGATCTTGCGGATACCGAGGATGAACTGCATCACCCATTGCATCTCGGCCTCTGCCGCCGGCGTCGACCAGGGGGGCGCGATAGGTCGGGAAACGGCTGCTGCATGATCGTGGCCGTGACTGTATCCGAGGCCTCGATCTTGCCGGTCAGCGGGGCCACCCGTTGCCAGATCTCTTCGGTGATGAACGGCATGATCGGGTGAGTCAGGCGCAGCAGGGATTCGAGTACGCGCACCAGGGTGCGGCGGGTGCCGCGCTTGGCCGCCGCCGAGGCCTGCTCGTTGTTGAGTATCGGTTTGGACAGCTCCAGGTACCAGTCGCAATACTCGTTCCAGGTGAACTCATAGATCGCCTGGGCGGCATGGTCGAAGCGATAGTTCTCGATCGCATCGGTGACCGTCTGCTTGGTCTTCTGCAGGCGTGACAGGATCCAGCGATCGGCGAGCGAGCGCTCGAGATCGTTGCTGTCGATACCGCAATCCTCGCCCTCGGTATTCATCAGCACGAAGCGCGCGGCGTTCCACAGCTTGTTGCAGAAGTTGCGGTAGCCCTCGATACGGCCCATGTCGAACTTGATGTCGCGACCGGTGGCGGCCAGCGCGGCGAAGGTGAAGCGCAGCGAGTCGGTGCCGAAACTGGCGATGCCATCGGGGAACTCCTTGCGCGTCTGCTTGTCGATTTTTTCCGCCAGCTGGGGCTGCATCATGCCGCCGGTGCGTTTCTGCACCAGCTCCTCCAGACCTATGCCGTCGATCAGGTCGGTCGGATCGAGCACGTTGCCCTTGGATTTGGACATCTTGTTGCCGCAGCGAGTCGCGCACCAGGCCGTGTACGTAGACCTCGTGAAAGGGCACCTGCCCATCCATGAACTTGAGGCCCATCATGATCATCCGCGCGACCCAGAAGAAGATGATGTCGAAGCCGGTGACCAGCACGTTGGTCGGGTAGAACTGCTTCAGGCGTTCGGTCTCTTCCGGCCAGCCGAGCGTCGAGAAGGGCCACAGCGCCGAGCTGAACCAGGTGTCGAGCACGTCTTCATCCTGGCGCAGTGCATAGTCGGCTGCCAGTCCGTGCTTTTCGCGCACCTCGGCTTCCGAGCGGCCGACATAGATGTTGCCCTCGTCGTCGTACCAGGCCGGGATGCGATGTCCCCACCAGATCTGACGGCTGATGCACCAGTCCTGGATGTTGCGCATCCACTCGTAATAGGTGTTCTTCCAGTTGTCCGGTACGAAACGGATCTGGCCGTTTTCGACCGCCTCGATCGCCGGTCTGGCGAGCGGTTCGACCTTGACGTACCACTGGTCGGTCAGGAAAGGCTCGATGACCGCGCCGGAGCGGTCGCCGCGCGGCACCATCAGCTTGTGGTCGACGATCTTCTCCAGCAGGCCCTGGGCCTCCAGATCGGTGACGATCTGCTTACGCGCCTGGTAACGGTCCATGCCGATATAGGCGGCGGGTATCAGCTGATCTTCGTCGTCTTCGTTTTCGCGGACCGCGGCATCGATCGTGAAAATATTGATCAGGCCGCCGTGCGCCTGGCCGCTGATGGCGGTTTCGTCGCGATGCCGCTGCCACACGGCGTAGTCATTGAAATCGTGCGCCGGCGTGATCTTCACGCAACCGGTGCCGAATTCTGGATCCGCATGTTCATCGGCGACGATCGGGATACGCCGGCCGGTCAGCGGCAGCTCGACCAGTTCTCCGATCAGGTGCCGATAGCGCTCGTCTTCGGGGTTCACGGCAACCGCACAGTCGCCGAGCATGGTCTCGGGGCGGGTGGTCGATACCACCAGGTGTCCTTTGCCATTGGATAGCGGGTAGCGCATGTGCCACATGTGGCCGTTTTCCTCTTCGGAGATCACCTCCAGGTCGGAAACGGCGGTGTGCAGCTTGGGATCCCAGTTGACCAGGCGTTGGCCGCGATAGATCAGGCCCTCTTCGTACAGGCGGATGAACACCTCTTTGACGGCATAGGACAGGCCGTCGTCCATGGTGAAGCGTTCATGCTGCCAATCCAGCGAGGAGCCAAGGCGACGCAGCTGGCGGGTGATGTTGCCTCCCGACTCGGCCTTCCATTCCCATACGCGTTCGATGAACTTGTCGCGGCCGAGGTCGTGGCGGGTAAGCCCGGCGGCCTCGAGCTGGCGTTCGACAACCATCTGGGTGGCGATACCGGCATGGTCGGTGCCGGGTTGCCACAGGGTGGGGCGGCCGCGCATCCGGTTGAACCGGATCAGGGTGTCCATGACCGTGTTGTTGAAGCCATGACCCATATGCAGATTGCCGGTCACATTCGGTGGCGGAATCATGATGCAGTAGGGCTTGCCCTCACCGGCGGTCGGTTCGAACCAGCCGCGGCTCTCCCAGGTTTCATACCAGCGTTGTTCGATTTCGTGGGGGTTGTAGGTTTTTTCCATCAGAGGGGATCCGGCCAGTGCTGCAAAGTCAAAGCGCTGCATTATACCGGTTCGGGCCGCGCGCCGGGGGGTGACGGGCTCCGGCGGGCCGCCTTACGCAGTGGGTTCCCGCCTGCCGTTGGCCAACATCCGGGCCGCCGGTCAAATATCAGTTCCAGTTAATGTACGACGCCCTCGTTCAGGCGCCATCCCAACTCCGCACGGTTGGTGGTTCCAGTGAGCCCCGTGCAGATGCTAATCTCGGTCAAGCCGGCAGCGTCCGGCGAAAAAAAATAACAACGACGAACAACAATTCAGTACCACTAGGGGTGTGAACTATGACGGTGGCCGCCGAACTGGCGAATATGCCAGGGGTCATCGCTGCGGGGGAGTATTCCTACCGCGGTGACCGGTTTTCCTACAAGGGTGACATGAACGACGAGATGGCCCGGATGGCGGCGATCATGTGTCGTGCCACCACGATGAGCGAACACATGCAGGTGGGTATGCTCGAGCACCATTGTCCGGATTGCGGCAGCAGCCCCCCCCAGGGGTGGATCGTTCGCGGGCCGGCCTTCACGGTGTGCAATATCGCAAACGTGTTTTGTTTCATTGAAAATCAGAACGCCTCACTGAACGCGGTCGTAGCCTTGATGCGCAAGCGCCTTGCTGGTGCATCGCACGATCTCGTGTGAATCGCAAAAACAAGATCTCGGGGGAAGTAAAAATGGCGGATCTCAATCAGCTGATGGCGCTCAAGGGTGCACAGGCGGCGTTCCGGATGAATGATCGTGGTGAGCTGCAGGAGCATGTACTCGGTGATGGTACGGTCTTGAACGAAACCGCGTTCGACCTGCTGGCCCACATGTGTGTCGCCAACAATGCCATCGCGACCATGCAGGCGCGTGGCTGGGAGGCCAGCTCTGAAAACAAGGGCTTTTATCCGATCAACGGCTTCACGCTGATCGGCATGGAGTGGTCGGCCGTAACCGACCGCAACCTCGGTGTTGTCATCGGTAATCAGGATGCCGACTACGAAGCGGCCTACCAGGCCCTGGCGGAGCAGGGAGGTGCCGGGTGATAAAGCAGCTGCTCGCCGTGGATGGCGTGATGGCGGTTTGCCAGTTTCGTGACGATGGGGCATTCATCGAGGGCTACGGCCTGTTGCCTCAGCAGGAGTTGGAGGCACTGGCGCATTTTGCCCACGACTACAAACGTATCGTGCAGGGCAATGCCGACCAGCTGTCGATGTTCACCGGGATCAACGGCTGGACACCGCCGGGCGGCTGGATCGTGCGCGGTGCGAAGATGTCGGTATGCAGTGTCGCGAACCTCGTCTGCACGGTCGAGAATGCTGATTCGAATCTGACCGAGGTGATGGAAATCCTGACCGAGGCCTCGCACTACTGATGCCGGATGTCCCGGCCGACCGGTCGGGCGCGACCGGTCGCACTGATCTCAGCCGCGCGCCGGTGTATCATTGCGCTTTCTGCCCTGATTTGTAACGGATAACGGCCATCGCCAACCCTGTCGTCATTTCCCGCGATCAACACTCACTGTCGCGCGCGAACATCTCTCCGAACGCCCTCAAGGTGCTGTACCGGCTGAAATCGGCCGGGTACGAGGCACACCTGGTCGGCGGCGGCGTGCGCGACCTGCTGCTGGGCCGCGAACCCAAGGATTTCGATGTCGCGACCGACGCGAGTCCGGAGCAGGTCAGGGAGGTGTTTCGCAACTGCCGACTGATCGGGCGGCGTTTTCGCCTGGCGCATGTGCACTTCGGGCGCGAGATCATCGAGGTGGCGACGTTCCGGGCCGGTCAGGACGAGCAACCGGGCGATGCGCAGCAGACCGACGAAGGCATGCTGTTGCGCGACAACGTCTACGGCACGATCGAGCAGGATGCCCTGCGCCGCGATTTCACGGTCAATGCCCTGTACTACAATATCGCGGATTTTTCGATCATCGACTATGCCGGCGGCATGCAGGATCTTCAGGACGGCGTGCTGCGCCTGCTCGGCGATCCCGAGACGCGTTATCGCGAAGACCCGGTGCGCATGCTGCGTGCGGCGCGCTTCGCCGCCAAGCTGGGTTTCCGCCTGGACGCCGAGACCGAGGCGCCGATTGCCGATCTGGCGCCATTGCTCGGCGATATCCCCGCCGCGCGTCTGTTCGAGGAGATCCTCAAGCTGTTCATGGGGGGTACTGCGGTGGGCGGCTTTGAACGCCTGCGCCAGTTTGGCCTGTTTGCCCATCTGTTCCCCGACACGGAATCGAGCCTGGCCCAGCTCGATCACGAGTTCCCCCTGACCCTGGTGACCAAGGGACTGGAAAATACCGACAACCGCATCCGCGAAGACAAGCCGGTTACCCCGGCGTTCCTGTTCGCGGTCCTGCTTTGGGAGCCGGTCAGGCAGCGTGCCGAGGTTCTGCAGGCCAAAGGCGATGCGCCCTACCAGGCGGTGATGCGTGCCGCCAGCGAAGTGGTTTCGCGGCAGATCGAGCGGGTTTCCCTGCCGCGTCGGTTCAGTACCCCGATGCAGGAAATCTGGGCCCTGCAGGCGCGTTTCACCAACACCAAGGGCAAGCGCCCGAGCCGGTTGATGGCCCATCCCCGGTTCCGTGCCGCCTACGATTTTCTCCTGTTGCGTGCGGCCTCTGGTGAGGCCGACCCGGAACTGGCCGACTGGTGGACCAAGTTTCAGGAAGGCAACGCTGAGGCGCCAGCGCCGACTGAGTCGGGATCGGCCGGTCGCCGTTCATCCCGGCGCCGCCGCCGGCGGCGCAAGCCGGCTGCCGTCGAGGGCGAATGAGCGGCGCCAGCCAGCGCGCCTATATCGGGCTGGGCAGTAACCTCGAAGACCCTGTGCAACAGGTTGAAAGCGCGCTTTGTGAGCTGGACAGGATACCCGCCAGCCACCTGATCGACGCCTCACCCCTGTACCTGACGCCCCCTCTGGGGCCAGCGGGTCAACCCGACTACGTCAACGCTGTTGCCAGGCTGGATACCGGACTGGATGGCCCCGCGTTGCTCGGCCAATTGCAGGCGATCGAGAATCGGCACGGGCGTGTGCGGGCAGAGCGCTGGGGTGCGCGAACGCTCGATCTGGATCTGCTGTTGCTCGGTACACAGGTGATCGATCTGCCCGATCTTCGGGTGCCACATCCGGAAATGCACAAGCGGCCTTTCG
This sequence comes from uncultured Gammaproteobacteria bacterium, assembly GCA_963719025.1. Lineage (GTDB taxonomy): Bacteria > Pseudomonadota > Gammaproteobacteria > Chromatiales > Chromatiaceae > Thiosocius. The sequence goes on from CAVRBK010000096.1 coordinate 21,759, forward strand.
TGCTGGTGCCACTGTTCGATCTCGATCCGGATCTCGTGTTACCCGAATTCGGTCCTCTCAAGGCCTTGCTGGGATCGGCGCGCGATCACGGTCTGCAACGGCTGGAGCCGCGCGATGATCGCTGATGGCCGTGCCAATGGTCCCGAGTTCATCGTTGTGGAGGGTCCGATTGGCGTCGGCAAGACCAGCCTGGTCAATCGTCTCGCCGCCAGCCGGGGTTGCCCAAGCCTGCTGGAGCGTGCGGAGGAAAACCCTTTCCTCGAGCGCTTCTACCGGGATGCAGCCGCGGCGGCCTTTCCGGCGCAGCTGCATTTCCTGTTTCAACGCAGTCGTCAGCTCGAACAGCTGAACCAGCGCGATCTGTTTGCCACCGGACTGGTCGCCGATTTCATGTTCGAGAAAGACCGCTTGTTTGCCGAGTTGAACCTGCAACGTGAAGAACTCGCGTTGTACGACGACGTGTATGCACGCCTGGCGATGGACGCGCCGGCACCCGACCTGGTGGTTTACCTGCAGGCGCCGGTTGACGTGCTGATGACACGCGTACGCAAGCGCAATCGGGTGCAGGAAAGGACCCTTTCGGCGGATTACCTGGCCCGCCTTGTCGAGGCCTATACCCGGTTTTTCTATTTCTACACGGCGTCGCCAGTACTGATCGTGAATGCGGAGAAGATCAATCCGATCGACAACGATGACGATTACCGCTTGCTGCTCGAAGAGATCTGTCGCCCTCAGGGCGGCAAGCGCTATTTCAACCCCTCACCGCTGGCGATACACTCACAAGATAACCTGACTGGGTTGGGTCCCTGAGGAGGAAAGGTGGGCAAGAACACAATAAGTACACTCAATCGGATGAAAGAGGCCGGCGAGAAGATCGCCGTCATCACCAGTTATGACGCCAGTTTCACCCAGCAGATCGAAAAGGCCGGGATGGATGTGATCCTGGTCGGCGACTCGCTGGGCATGGTGGTACAGGGCCACGAAAGCACGCTGCCGGTGACCGTCAGCGACATGGTCTACCACACGGCCAACGTGATGCGGGTCAGCGAAAAATGCATGGTGATCGCCGATATGCCGTTCATGAGTCACGGCTCGCCCGAACAGGCACTCGATACTGCCGGGCGATTGATGAAAGAGGGCGGCGCGCACATGGTCAAGATCGAGGGTGGCGCGCCGCAGGTCGATACGGTGCGTCATCTGACCGCGCGTGCGGTGCCGGTGTGCGGCCATCTCGGCCTGATGCCGCAGTCGATCCATCAACTCGGCGCCTACCGGGTGCAGGGTCGCGGCGAGCACGCGGGCGAGCGGATTCTCAATGATGCGGTCGCGCTGCAGGATGCGGGGGTACAGATGCTGGTGCTCGAATGCGTGCCGGCCGTGCTCGCCGCGGAGATCTCGAAGGCGCTCGACATCCCGGTTATCGGCATAGGCGCCGGCGTCGATACCGATGGCCAGGTGCTGGTGCTGTACGACATGCTGGGGATCACGATGCACGGCACGCCGAGTTTCGTGCGCGACTTTCTGGCCGAAGACGGGCAGTGTGCAGGGCGCATTGGCGGCCTATGTCAAGGCGGTCAAGGACTGAGTCCTTCCCGGCCAAGGAGCATACCTTCTCGTGATCACCGTGAATGAAATCGCCGATCTGCGCAGCCGGATCGAGTCGTGGCGACGCGGTGGCAATGTGGCATTCGTGCCGACCATGGGCAATCTGCATGCCGGACACCTGTCGCTGGTGCAGGCGGCGCGCAGAAGTGGCCGATCGGGTCGTGGTCAGTATCTTCGTCAATCCCGATGCAGTTCGGTGAAGGCGAAGACTTCGACAACTACCCGCGGACCCTGGAGAAGCGATTCGGCGATGCTGTCTGCGGAGGGGACCGACCTGCTGTTCGCGCCGCCGGTCACGGTGATGTACCCGAAGCCGCAGGCCGAGCAGACGCGGGTCGAGGTGCCCGGCGTATCTCGGAGTTGCTGTGCGGCGCCAGTCGGCCCGGGCCATTTCGTCGGTGTCGCGACCGTCGTGTGCAAGCTGTTCAACATGGTCCAGCCGGATATCGCCTTGTTCGGCAAGAAGGATTTTCAGCAGTTGATGGTGATTCGCCGGATGGTCGAAGACCTCGCGCTGCCGGTGAAGGTGATCGGCGTCGATACCATGCGCGAGCCGGACGGGCTGGCGATGAGTTCGCGCAATGGCTATCTCAGCGCACCAGGAACGCGCGCTGGCGCCGGTCTTGTACCGGGTGCTCAGCGGGGTACGCGAAAAGCTGCTGGACGGCGACGATGATTTGGCCGCACTGCAGGCGCAGGCGGCCCGCGAGTTCGACGCCAACGGTCTGCGCACGGATTACCTGGCGATTCGCCGGGCAAGCGATCTCGAGGAGCCGCAGGCCGGCGAGTCAGAGCTGGTGGTGCTTGTCGCAGCCTATCTGGGCAAGGCGCGCCTGATCGACAACATCGAGGTGTCGCGCTAGCGTTGTTTTTTACTCGATCCCATGCTGGCGGGGCTGAAAGCCAGCCCCGTGTTTGCAATCCCGGTGATCAACCCGTGTTGCGCATGCCACCGGCAATCGCATTGATCGAACGCAGCAGCGGGTCGAGACTCGCCTCGCGGTCGGTGGTCGCCGGTCTCCGGATCGCGGTAGCGCTCGAGCAACTCCAGCTGGATATGGTTCAGGGGGTCGAGATACGGATCGCGCCGCGTCAGCGATGTCTTGAGCAGTCGGGTTTTCGTCCAGCAGATCATCGATCTCCGCGACCCGCCTCACCCATTTACTGGTGCGTTCGTACTCGGCCTTTATCTTGCCGAATACTTCCTTGCGCACTTTTTCGTCGCGGCACAGTTCGGCATACTCGCTGGCAATATCCATGCGCGATTTGAACAGGGCCATCTGGGTATTGCTCATCAGCGCACGGAAAAACGGCCAGTCACGGTACATGAGGCGCAGTGTTTTCAGGCGTTTTTTCTCGTCCTTGCAGCACCCTTCCAGGGCGCTGCCGAGACCGTACCAGGCCGGCAGTGTCTGACGCGCCTGTGCCCAACCGAATACCCAGGCGATAGCGCGGACAGACGATTTTGACCGGTCGCCCTTGGCCCGGTGAGACGGCCTTGAGCCGATATTGAGCAGGCCGATCTCCGCAACCGGCGTGGCCTCGTAGAAATAATCGAGGAAACCCTCGGTGTTCTCGGTGAGATCGCGATAGGCGGCCTCACCTTTTTCCGCCAACAGGCGCATGTGCTTCAGGAAAGACGGGTCATCCGGAATTGTTTCCCGGATCAGCCCGGTGCTCGCACTGATAACCCCGGTCAGGCCCATCGTCAGCTCGTAGATCGCGGTCTCGCGATTGCTGTACTTGTTCGACAGCACCTCGCCCTGTTCCGTGAACTTGATCTGGCCGAGCAGGGTGCCGGCGGGCTGCGCGCGGATCGCTTCGTGGGTCGGGCCACCACCCCGGCCGATGGTGCCGCCGCGTCCATGGAACAGGCGTATGCGAACCCCGCGTGCGTTTCCGAGTGCAATTACGCGCTGTTGGGCCCGGTACAGCAGCCAGGTCGATGCCGCTATCCCGCCATCCTTGGCCGAGTCGGAATAACCCAGCATGACTTCCTGCAGACCGGTCGCTTGCTTGCGTAACAGGCGCAAATAGACAGGATCGTCGAGCAGTTCGGATACGACGGGTTCGATGCGCGACAGGTCATTGATGGTTTCGAACAGTGGCGACACGCCGATCCGGCAGATGAAGGCCTCGCCCTGCTGTCCACACAGGCCACTGACGCTGGCGAGAAACATGACGTGCATGACGTCTGACGCATTATGGGCCATGGAGATCACGTAGCGACCGATTACCTTCGGACTGATGTCCACGTGTAGCTTCTT
>CAVRBK010000097.1:0-27575 GCA_963719025.1 uncultured Gammaproteobacteria bacterium
AGCACGTAGGTGTGCTTCGGCGCGACGCTGCGCAGGTGCTTGAGCGTGGCCAGCGCCTGTTCGAGCTGGTGGTCGGCCAGCTGCAGTTCGGCCTGGGTCAGGCTGACGGCGACATCGGCCGACGGCATGGTTTCGTGCGCCAGGCGGATATAGCCGTCGCGCCGATCATGTGCGCCCTGCAGCTGCGCGGCACGGGCCGCGGCCAGGTAGTTGAGCAACGGGGTCTCGGAACGGTCGGCAAAGCGCACCAGGCGCTTCTCGGCGCCGCGCCAGTTGCCCTCGGACATCTCCAGCAGGCCCCGCGTCATGGCCTGCTGGGCGAGGCGTGAGCCGCGTCGCTGCTTCCAGTCGCGCACGTCCTGCGGCAGGTGCACGGGTGCGCACGATCAGTCGAATGCCGAAATACAGCGCACCGAACACGGCCACCAGAAACAGCAGCAGCAGCGCCAGGCTCGTCTCGATCGTGTACTTGCCGAACGACAGCAGCACGTAGCCGCTGTCACGACTCAGCACGACACCGATGCCGGCGCCGACGAGGACGAACAGCCAGATCTTGAACAGCGCGGTCATTTTGCGTCGGCCTCGCTGCCGGGCGTCACGTCGTCCAGCAGCTTCTTGCGAACCTGCAGGGCGCGCAGCGACTGGCTGATGTCAGGCATCTCGGGCTTGATGTCGATCGCGCGCATCTCGTCGATGGCGCTGGCGATGGCGCGGCTGTGCCGTCCTCGTGCCGAAGTAGTGGCCAGCCATTCGCTCGCGGTACCCAGGTTGTCACGGAACATCGCCTGGTCGTTGCGCGCCACGCCGAGGCGTGCTGCCTCGAGGTGCAGTTTGAGGTTCTCGTACAGGAAGAACTGGTTCTCGGGCGCGAGCATCGCCTGCACCGGCTCGTCGCGTTCGCGGATGCGCACCGAATCCTTGAAACCGGACCACAGGTCGTCGAGCAGCGTCTTCCAGCTGCGCTCGGCCGGCTCGCGCGCGACCTGTTCCGGCAGCGTGCGCTCCGGGCCGATCGTGGCGCGCGCGATCTTCAGTTGCGGTATCTGTTCGACCAGGGCCGCCAGCCGGGCCGCCAGACCGGCGCTGTCCGGCGACTCGAAGGCGCTGAGCCTGGCGATATCGCGCGCGATCTGCTCGCGCACGCCGGCCCAGCCCGGGTCCTTGGTGTCGCGCAGGCGCTGGTCGGCCAGTTCGAGGGCGACCCGCGCGGTCTCGGTATCGCGCGCCAGGATCAGGCGATGGTTGGCGATGCGCAGCAGGTACTCGGTCTCGGCGATCATCCACTGGGTGCCGGAACGCCCGACCCGGCGATGCACATCGGCCACCGCCGCGCGCAGTTCGGCCTCGCGTTCCTGCAGGCGCAGGTTTTCGTCGGCCAGCTTCTGTTCCTGTGTCTCGAAGGCGCTGCGCGCCTCGTCGACCGCGAGGCGCTGTTGTGCCAGCACCGCCTTCTGCTCATCCAGCGTGCCGCCCTGGGCCTGCAGGGCCTGCGTGGCGTCGCCGATGGATCGTTTGAGCTCCAGCTGCTGCCGCCCGGCATCGCTCAGCCGGGCGTTGATGGTCGCCAGGTCGCTGTTCAGCTGCATCCAGTAGCGGTAGCCGAAGAAACCGCCGATCGCCACGGCGAGCAACGCAATCACCGCCAGTGCGACAGGCAGGGCGTTGCCACCACGTGCCGGCTTCTGCGGCAGGTTCGGCGGGTGCCTCCGCGGCCTCGCGGCGGCGTCGCTTGCCTCTTCGACCGGGCTGGTATCGGGTTCGGGCTCGACGTCGATCACGACGCCCGGTTTTGGATCATCATCATTCATGCTGGGTGGTTCACCGGATCAGTGTTGTACGGCGTTATCTTTAGTTTTTCGCGCAACCGTATGCCTAAGACTAGCAAAGGCACGGTTCAGGCGACATCTTCGTTTACTTCGCACAAGGCATTGAGCATATCGTTGTCGCGCGCCGAGTCGGCCAGAAACACGATTTCGCAGCCGCGTCCGACCACATATTCGGCCATCCGCTGGCTGACCACGACCATCGGCGTGCGCTGCAGAAGCGGTTCACCCGCCTCGCCGAGCATGTCGAACAGGTTGTCGACTATGGCGTTGCTGGTGGCCATCACCACGTCGACCAGCTGCTCCCAGCCGGCCACCAGGTTGCGTGCCGCGGCCTCGCGCTGCGGCATCTGCCGACGATAGACCTCGACCTGGCTGCACCCTGGCGCCACGTTCGCTCAGCGTGTCGTGCAGCAGCTCGCGACCGCCGTTGCCGCGCAGGATGATGATGCGCTTGTCTTCGACCTGCTGCAGTTCGGGCAGTGCCAGCAGGCCCTCGCTGTCCATGCGTTCGGGGCGCAGCGTGCAGTCGAGCCCGGCCTCGCCGAGTGCCTGTGCGGTCGCGCTGCCGACCGCGGCGATCGCGATGTCCAGCGGCAACTGTTCGGGCAGCAGCGGAAAGGCGTACTGCACGGCATTGGCGCTGACGAAGATCAGCATGTCGGCGTGGCTTCGCCGCCTGCAGCCGCGGTGCGTGCCGCGTGCTTGTCGGCGGGACCGAGGATCTCCAGCGCCGGAAAGCGGATCGGGCGGCCGTGTGCGGCCTGGATCAGATCGCACAGGCCCTCGGCCTGGTGCGCCGGACGGGTGACCAGCACGCTCAGGCCGGCGAGGTTGCAGCGCGGCTTGCTCGCCGCCTGCGGTCAGGCGTCGGCGTAGAGTTCGCGCAGGATCTCTGCCGCGCCGTGATCCAGCAGTTCCTCGGCCAGCGTAGTGCCGAGGCGTTCGGCGTCGCCCTGCGGGCCGCGGATCTCGGCGCGCACGATCTCGCTGCCATCCACGGTGCCGACCAGGCCGCGCAGGAACAGTTCGTCACCATCGAGCGTGGCATGACCGCCGATCGGCACCTGGCAGCCGCCTTCGAGGCGCCGGTTCATGGCGCGCTCGGCGCATGACGCAGACCTGCGGTGTCGGCATGGTGCAGCGGCTGCAGCAGTGCGTTGACCCGCGCATCGTCGCTGCGGCACTCGATGCCGATCGCGCCCTGGCCGATCGCCGGCAGGCTGTCTTCGGTGGATCGATGAAGCTGCGGATGCGCTCGGCGAAGCCGAGGCGCAGCAGGCCGGCCGAGGCCAGGATGATGGCGTCGTATTCGCCGTCGTCGAGCTTGCGCAGGCGGGTGTTGACGTTGCCGCGCAGCGGGATGATCTCGAGGTCGGGCCGGCGGTCGGCCAGCTGGCACTGGCGGCGCAGGCTGGAGGTGCCGACCCTCGCGCCCTCGCGGCAGCGCGATCAGGCTGGCGTGGTGGTTGGACACGAAGGCGTCGCGCGGGTCTTCGCGCTCGAGGATCACCGACAGGTGCAGGCCGTCGGGCAGCTCCACCGGCACATCCTTCATCGAGTGCACGGCGATGTCGGCGTCGCCGCTCGAGCATGCGCTGCTCGAGTTCCTTGACGAACAGGCCCTTGCCGCCGATCTTGGCCAGCGGCGTATCGAGGATCTTGTCGCCCTGGGTGCTCATGCCGAGGATTTCGACCTCGCAGGCCGGGATGTGCCTCGCGCAGGGCGGCGGCGACGTGTTCGGCCTGCCACATGGCGAGCGGGGATTTGCGGGTGGCGATTCGAATCAATTGGTCGGACATGGGCTGCTTGACGGGCTCTGGTTGGCTGGCTTTGGCCAAGGAGGCGCCAATGCTACTGGCAGAAGGCTTTCCTGACAAAGCGGCGGGAAAGATAAACAGGGTTCGGGGTAACATTACCGGCTGATTTCCCGGAGATGAACGATGAAAACGCAGTTGTTCGCTTGGATTCTGCTGGTCGCGCCGATGATCGCGCACGCGGCACCCCCCGGCGTGCTGCGCCTGGATGCCAGGGCACCCATGGCAGAGACCTATCGCGCGGTTTCCACGGCGCTCGAGAAGGCCCGCTTCTGGGTCGTGTTCGAGGCCGATCTGCACGCCAGCATGGCCGGTTTTGCCGAGCGCTGGGGCGATGATCTGAATCGCAACGCGCTGCTTGCCGCGGTAGCTGCTGCAGAGGGTCGTTGAGTGAAGGCAGAAGAACTGATTTTTGAATGTGGCGTCGATGATTTCGATGCCAAGGTGGTTGCCGCGTCCGCCGATGGACCGGTACTGGTCGATTTCTGGGCCGACTGGTGTGCGCCCTGCCATGCGATTGCGCCACATCTGCAGCGCGTGGTCAGCGAGATGGATGGCGCCGTGCGGCTGGCCAAGGTCGAGGTGGATGACGGCGAGAACATGAAACTGGCCGGGCACTACCGGCTGCGCGGCTTTCCCGACGGTGATGCTGTTCAATGCGGGTGAGGAACTGGCGCGTTTCAGCGGTGCCCGACCGGCGCACTGGATCGAGCACTGGATCGACGAGCATCTGGGCTGAGCAGGAATCGCCTTCTCCCAGGGCTTCAGTTTTCCCGGCGCCGGCCGCCCAATGTTACAGCGTCAGCCTCAATCGATGCGGCATGCATCGCGAGGTCGATTCTCCTCCGGCGTTTACAAGCGCTTTGGGGGCTGCCCTCTCCCCGGGCAGCCCCTTTTTTCTCTTGGTTTACCCCGGCTCAGCGGACGTCCCACCGCAACTACGACAGTGACGGATCGAGTTCCGGGCTACCAATATTCAGCTGGTAGGTGAACACGGTGCGTCCGCCACTGATGGCCGGACCGGCCCCTTCGGTGTGCAGGGTCGGGAACAGTTCATGTGAGCCCACCGCCTCCTGATACGCAAAGTTGCCGCTGTTGCCATGGTCGATACTGACGACACCCTGGCTGGCGAGGTCGGAGTACAGGTCGGCCGAGCCGTTCTGTACCTGGTAATCGAACGGTGCTGCCTGGGCGATACCGGCGGCGAGAATCAGGGCGGTTGCGAGGATGGTTTTCATGATCGTTTCTCCAATTCGGGTCTGTAAGGTTGAGACGCTGGTTGCGTCCTTGCGAAAAGAGACCCGGGTGGGGTGGGTTTCTTTTCACCGCCTCGCCGTTTTGCTTTCCGCTGCTGGGGGCTGGACCCGGTTTGTGCGTCATCAAGTGGCGGTACACGCGACGGCGCCCGCTTGCCCGGTGGGGTGGCAGGGGATCCCTCCTCGCTTCATTCTGCGGCCGGCGTGCCGATAGGAAGATATTGTCAACGGATCGGAAGAACGCTTTTCCTTATGGCGAGGCTCGGCCTGCTTTTCCTCGGTTTTCTCCTCACCTACGGCTGCTCGACAGCGGAAGGGCCGCTGCGCGTCTCGGTCCATCCCTGGATCGGCTACGAGACCCTGTTCCTGGCACGTGACGTCGGCTCGCTGCCGGAAGATGCGTACCTGCACGAGGCAAGCAGCCTGAGTGACTCGGTCGCTGCGCTGCGTGATGGCAAGGTGGATGCGGCCGCCCTGACGCTCGACGAGGTGCTGCTGGCAAGAAACGATGGCATCCCCCTGACCGTCATGTTGGTTTTCAACGCGTCGAGTGGTGCCGATGCGCTGCTGGCACGCCCCGGGATCGCCGGATTGAAGGCGCTGGCCGGCCGGCGGGTCGGTATCGAGCCCTCGGCGCTCGGCTCGCTGGTGCTCAGCAGGGCGCTTGAATCCGTTGGCCTGGTGATGGATGAGGTCGAACTCCGGGATGTGCCGCCGGAACGTCAACTGGCGGCCTGGCGCGATCGGGAGATCGATGCCCTGGTGTGTTACGAACCGACGATCGGTCAGCTCGAGGCGCTTGGCGCCAGGCGCCTGTTCGACAGTCGTGAGATGCCCGGTACGATTCTGGATGTCCTGGCGGTACGCGCCGACAGGCGTGATCACCCCGCGATTCGCGGATTGATTGCGGCACATTTTCGCGCGCTCGAGCACCTGCGCAGCAGCCGTGAGGACGCCCTGTACCGGATCTCGGAACGCCAGGGGGTTTCTTACCGTGCCGTGATCCAGTCGCTGGCCGGCATCACCCTGCCTGATGTGCAACGCAATCGGCACTACCTGGCGGACAACGGCAGTGCCTACGCGGCGGCACGGACACTGAACAGGCTGATGTTGGCGCGTGGGTTGCTGTCCATCGAGGACGACCTGATCGATCTCTTCGATGATCGCTATCTGCCCAAACCGGATAGTGGCAGCTGGTGATCCGCTGTCTGCTCGCCGTTATCGGCCTGGCGTGGTCGCTTGCTACCCCGGCGGTGGAACAGACCCTTACCCTGGGCGTCCACGCGTATCGCGCCCCGCACTTGATGACGGCACGTTACCAGCCACTGGCCGATTACCTCAGCGCACAACTGCCGGGTATCACGATCGACCTGCAGGTTCTCGCCCTGGACGAACTGGAGCGTCGACTGCAGGATCACCGGATCGACCTGGTGCTGACCAATCCCCGGCATTTCATGTCGTTGCGCAGCGCCAACAGCCTGACCGGTGCGGTGGCCACAATGGTCAAGCGCAGTGCCGATGGGGCAACGACCCGTAGCCTCGGTGGCGTGATCTTTGCCCTGGCCGGACGTGACGACATCCGCAATCTGGCCGATCTGCAGCCTCTGCGGATCGCCATACCCAATCAGCGCCACCTGGGTGGTTTCCTCGCGCCGCAATTCGAGATTTACGATGCCGGTGCACAATTGCCGCAACCGCGCCGGTTCATGGCGGTAGGAAACCATGACCAGGTGGTCGAGCGGGTGCTGGCCGGCAAGGCGGACGTCGGTTTCGTTCGCACCGAGGTACTCGAGGACCTGGTCGCGCAGGGGCGCCTGGTGATGGCCGATATCAAGATCATCAATGCCCAGCGTCTTGGTGATTTTCCCTTCGCCAGCTCCACCCGCCTGTACCCGGAATGGCCGTTCATTGCGCTGCCGCATGTCGATGAGCGCACCGTTGCACGCATTACCGCAGCGCTGCTGTTGACCGGGCCTTCCGATCCGGGCACCAGAGGCATGCCGGGGTTCGTCCCCCCGGCGGACTACCGGCCGGTCGAGCGCGCGCTGCGCGCGCTGCGCCTCTCTCCCTTCGATCACATCCCCGCGTTCACGCTACGCGATGTCTGGCGATCGCATTCCGGGGTTGTCAGCGCAGCGGCCGTTGCGATCGCCGCCATCCTCGCCCTGAGCCTGCTACTGGTCACCCGCAACCGGGCCCTGCTGGCCAGCTCGCTGGCGCTGACCGACAGCGCTGCCCGCATGGGGGGAATGCATGAGATGCAACGCCTGGTTGCCCGCAGCACGGCGCAGTTGCTGGATGCCTCGGCCGCAGAAAAAGACCAGGCGATCGACCACATGCTGGAGGTGACGGCCCGGCATCTGCATGCTGACCGCGGTTACCTGTTTCTGATCTCCGGTGACCGGCAGAGCTTCGACAATACCCACGAATGGTGTGCCCCGGGGGTCAGCGCGCAGCTGGATTTCAACCAGGACCTGCCAATGGACGCGATGCCATGGTGGTGGGAGCAGCTGGCTCGACATCGCGCGCTGGTGATCGACGACGTCAATGCCCTGCCGCATGAGACGGGCGGGGTGCAGGCACACCTGATCGAGCAGGGTATCCAATCGCTGTTCGCGCTGTCGCTGAAGAAGAACAACGTGACCTACGGATTTATCGGCTTCGACGCCGTGCGTGCACAGCGTGCCTGGAGCAGTGAGGAAATCCTTCCGCTGGAGACCATGACCGAGGCATTGAGCAATGCCCTGGCGCGCTGGGACGCCGAGGACAATTTGCAGGAAAAAAGCGATCTTCTGGAGACCCTGTTCGAGTCGGTGCCGATGCCGCTGTTCTACAAGGACAGGGACGGCATCTACCGCGGGGTGAACAGGGCCTTTGAGACCTTCTTCGGTGCACAGCGCACACACCTTGTCGGCAAGTCAGTGTTCGATATCAGCCCGCCTGACCTGGCCCGGATCTATTACGACAAGGACCAGGAGTTGTTTGCCAATGGCGGGCTGCAGGAGTACGAGTCACAGGTCCGCAGTGCGGACGGTGGACTGCGCGACGTGCTGTTTAGCAAGACGCTGTACGGTGACGGTCGCGGCAGGGTGGCCGGCCTGATCGGCGCCGTGGCGGATATCACTGAGCGCAATCTGCAGGAGAGGCTGCTACGTCTCACGGCGCGGCGCGACGAGGCGCTGCTGCAGCTGCCGCGTCTCGCCGAGGAACTGGAGGAAACGGCGTTTTTGCAGCATGGCATGGAGATCGCGGAGGAGCTGACCGGCAGCAACATCGCCTTTATCCACTTCATCAACGACGATGACCGGTCCATCGAACTGGTGGCCTGGTCGCGCCGCACCAAGGTGGATCATTGCGACGCGGTGAGCGACCGGCACTACCCGGTCGAGCAGGCGGGCGCCTGGGCCGACGCCCTGCGCCGGCAGGCGCCTGTCGTCTTCAATGATTATTCGAATGACACGAACGCCATGGGTCTGTCCGAGGGGCATGCCGAACTGCGCCGACTGGTCAGCCTGCCGGTCGTGGAGAACGGCCGGGTCGTGATGCTGACCGGTGTCGGCAACAAGGCGACGGACTACGATCCACTGGATGTCGAGACCCTGCAGCTGGTGTCGAACGAGATATGGCGACTGGTACAGCGACGCCGCAGCCTGGAAAAACTCGAACTGTCGGCGAGTGTGTTCTCACACGCCCTCGAAGGTATCCTGATCACCGATCCGGCCGGTGGGATCGTCGATGTCAATGACGCCTTTGTCGCGATCACCGGGTATGCGCGTGACGAGGTGATTGGTCGCAACCCGCGTATGCTCAAATCCGGACGCCAGGATGACGAGTTTTACGCCCAGATGTGGCATGCGCTGCTGCGTGACGGTCACTGGAGTGGCGAGATATGGAACCGGCGGCGCGATGGTGGGGACTATCCGCAGGTCTTGACCATCAGTGCGGTGTACAAGCAGAACGGTGAGGTGCGTCACTATGTCGCGTTGATGTCTGATATCAGCGAGCAAAAGCAGTACCAGAGCCAGCTCGAACATATCGCGCATTTCGATGCGCTTACCAACCTGCCAAACCGGGTATTGCTCGGCGACCGGATTCGCCAGGCAATGCTGCAAAGCAAACGCCGCGAGCAGATCCTGGCGGTGGCCTATCTCGACCTTGACGGTTTCAAGGCGGTAAATGACATGCATGGCCACGGGGTCGGTGACCAGCTGTTGACCACCATCGCCTCGCGCATGCGCCTGATGTTGCGCGAAGGTGACACGATTTCGCGCCTCGGTGGCGACGAATTCGTGATCGTCCTGCCCGATCTCAAGAACCGGGAGTCCGTGGTGCCGGAACTGGGCCGCCTGCTGGAGGCCGCCTCGCAGGTGTTCCGGATAGACAACGTCAGTGTGAGCGTGTCGGCGAGTATCGGCGTGACCTTCTATCCGCAGGATGAAGATGTGGATGCCGACCTATTGCTGCGCCAGGCCGATCAGGCGATGTACCAGGCCAAGCTTGCCGGACGCAATCGTTACCATGTTTTCGACAATGAACAGTACCGCAATCTGCGCGGCACCAGCGAGATCATCGAACGCATGAGCCAGGGCCTGGTGGATGGTGAGTTCATCTTCCACTACCAGCCCAAGGTCAATATGCGCACTGGCGAGGTTGTCGGTGCCGAGGCCCTGATCCGCTGGGATCATCCCGAGCAGGGGCTACTCGCGCCAGCGCATTTCCTGCACTTTGTCGACGGCAAGCCGATGATGGTGGCTTTCGGCCAACTGGCCATTCGCTCCTCGCTGCAGCAGCTCGAGCAGTGGCGCTCAGCAGGCCTGAAGATTCCGATCAGTGTCAACGTCGATGGCTTTCACCTGCAGCAGCCGGACTTCGTCGCCTGGTTGAGCAGGGAGCTGCAAAACCATCCAGCGCTGCCTGCCGACAGCCTGATACTGGAGGTGCTCGAAACCAGCGCCCTGGCCGATCTCGCCGTGGTTTCGCGGGTGATCGCCGGGTGCCGCGAGATTGGCGTCGAATTTTCGCTGGACGATTTCGGTACCGGCTATTCGTCGCTCACCTACCTCAAGAGCCTGCCAGCGAGCGAGCTGAAGATCGACCGCAGTTTTGTCCGTGATTGCCTGGAAGATCCCGAAGACCTGGCGATTCTTGAGGGTGTGCTGGGGTTGGCCACGGCCTTCCAGCGTGGTGTTGTGGCCGAGGGGGTGGAAACGCTTGCGCATGGCCAGATGCTGCTTCGCCTCGGTTGTGAGCTGGCCCAGGGATATGCGATCGCGCGGCCGATGCCGGCCGGCGACCTTGTCGATTGGACGGGGCGCTGGCAGGTCGAGGCCGTGTGGCGGGAAACGTTGCCGATCGGTCGCGAGGACTTCCCGGTACTGTTTGCCGGCGTTGAGCACCGTGCCTGGGTGAGCCGGATTGAGGCCTGTCTGCAGGAGGAAGGCCCTGCCCCGGTGCTGGATGTACACGAATGCCGCTTCGGCCACTGGCTGGATGGTGCCGGCAGGATGCGTTACGCCGGCGTTGCGCAATTCGAGGTGATCCAGCCGCTGCATGCGGACGCACACGCGCTCGCCGCGGAGCTGATCGAACTCAGGGCTATCGGGCAAAGAATGCAGGCGGTGGCGCGCCTGAACGAATTGCATGATCTGCGGGATCAGTTGATCAAGCGCCTGTATGGGCTTCTGCAACTGACCGGCCACCGCAACGCACCATGAACTGCCTGGCAGCTTGACCCAGCCGGACGGTCCGCCATCACTTCAACTGTTTTCCGCCAACCAGTCGCGGGGCTGCAGAAACACGTCGTACAGCTCGGCCTCGGCCGAGCCGGTCTCCGGCTGCCAGTCGTAGCGCCAGCTGACCAGCGGCGGCAGGGACATCAGGATCGATTCGGTGCGTCCGCCGGTCTGCAGGCCGAAGATCGTGCCGCGGTCGTAGACCAGGTTGAACTCGACGTAGCGGCCGCGCCGGTACAGCTGGAACTCGCGCTCGCGTTCGCCAAAGGGCTGCTCACGGCGGCGCTGGACGATCGGCAGGTAGGCCGGCACATAGTGGTCGCCGACGCTCTGCATGAAGGCGAACGATTGCTCGAAGCCCGGTTCGTTCAGGTCGTCGAAGAACAGGCCGCCGACGCCGCGCGGTTCGTTGCGATGCTTCAGGTGAAAGTAATCGTCGCACCATTTCTTGTAACGCGGGTAGATGTCCGCGCCGAACGGATCACACGCGTCCTTGGACGTCTGATGCCAGTGCACCACATCCTCGCGGTTGCCGTAGTAGGGCGTCAGGTCGAAGCCGCCACCGAACCACCAGACCGGCTCGGCGTCGGGCTTTTCGGCGATGAAGAAACGCACGTTGGCATGCGACGTCGGCACGTGCGGGTTGTGCGGGTGGATGACCAGCGACACCCCCATGGCCTGGAAGCTGCGGCCGGCCAGCTCGGGGCGCTGCGCCGTGGCCGACGGCGGCAATCCGTCACCATGCACATGCGAGAAATTGACCCCGGCCTTCTCGAAGACATTGCCACCCTCGAGGACACGTGAGCGCCCGCCACCGCCGCCCGGGCGGTCCCAGCTGTCCTCGCGGAATGCCTGGCCGTCTTCTGCCGCGAGCGCTTCACAGATCCCTTCCTGCAGGCCCTGCAGGTAGGTTTTCACGGCATTGATGTCGGGGCTGTCAGGCATGCGTGGCGACTCGTTGAACGGGAGCAAGGCGCCATTGAAACAGACGCGGGCACGGTAGCTCAACCGGCGGGGCGCCGGCGGGCGGCTTCATTCCTCGTGGGCGTTCGGTCGCGCCAGCTCGACAAACTCGCGACTGGTCAGTGCGGCGCCGAGAAATTCGCGATTCAGGCGTGCGATCGCGTACAGCGGTATCTGCTTCGGGCAGGCCTCGACGCAGGCGTAGTGGTTGCTGCAGTTGCCAAAGCCGGCATCGTCCATCGCCTCGACCATGCCGATCACGCGCCGGCTGCGCTCCGGTGCGCCCTGTGGCAGCAGTGCGAACTGTGCCACCTTGGCGGCGGTGAACAGCATGGCCGAGCCGTTCGGACAGGCCGCCACGCAGGCGCCGCAGCCGATGCAGGCGGCGGCCTCGAAGGCCGCGTCCGCGGCCTGCTTGGCGACGGTCGCGGTATGCGCGTCGGGCGCGGCGCCGGTGTTGATCGAGACGTAGCCGCCGGCCTGGATCACGCTATCGAGCGCGCCGCGGTCGACGATCAGGTCGCGCAGCACCGGGAACGCCCTGGCGCGCCACGGCTCGACCGTGATGTCGGCACCGTCGTCGAAGTGGCGCATGTACAGCTGGCAGGTGGTGGTGCCCTCGAGTGGGCCGTGCGGGTCGCCGTTGATCACCATCGCGCAGGAACCGCAGATGCCCTCGCGGCAGTCGTGGTCGAAGGCGACCGGTGGCATTGCCCTCGCCGACGATCTCTTCGTTGAGCACGTCGAGCATCTCGAGGAACGACAGATCGGGGCTGATGCCGCGCACCGTGTAGGTGACAAAACCGCCGGCGTCGTCCCGCCTGCGCTGGCGCCAGATGTGCAGGGTGAAGTTCACTACTTGTAGTTCCTCTCGGCCAGTTGCAGGTGCTCGAAGTGCAGCGCCTCGGTGGCGAGTTGCGGTGCCTCGCCTTCGCCGCGAAACCCCCAGTTGGCGACGTGGGCGAAATCTGCATCGTTGCGTTGTGCCTCGCCATCGCCGGTCTGGTATTCGCAGCGGAAATGCGCACCGCAGGATTCCTCGCGGGCCAGCGCGTCACGCACCATCACCTCGGCAAACTCCAGGTAGTCGGCGATCCGTCCGGCCTTTTCCAGCACCACGTTGAACTCGTCACTGCCACCGCACACGCAGATGTTGGCCCAGAACTCCTCGCGCAGTGCCGGCAGTTCGGCCAGGGCGGTCTCCAGGCCGGCGCGCTCGCGCGACATGCCGCAGTGTTCCGACATCAGTTCGCCGAGGCGACGGTGAAAGGTCTCGACCGGTGTGCGGCCGCCGATCGCGACCAGGCGTTCGAGGCGCTGATCCACCTCGGCCTGGGCCTGGGCGAAGGCGCTGCTGTCGGTCTGCGGCGGATACCGGGGGGTGCGCGCGCAAGGTAGGTGCCGATGGTCTGCGGCAGGATGAAGTAGCCGTCGGCCAGGCCCTGCATCAGGGCGCTCGCGCCGAGCCGATTGGCGCCGTGGTCGGAGAAGTTGGCCTCACCGATGGCGAACAGGCCGGGCACCGTGGTCATCAGGTCGTAGTCGACCCACAGGCCGCCCATGGTGTAGTGCGCTGCCGGGTAGATGCGCATCGGCGTGTGCCAGGGATCCTCGCCGGTGATGCGCTGGTACATCTCGAACAGGTTGCCATAACGGTCGCTGATAACCCGTTTGCCGAGGCGGCCGATCGACTCGGCGAAATCGAGGTAGACGCCCTGGCCGGTCGGACCGACACCGTGGCCCTCGTCGCACACCGCCTTGGCGGCGCGCGAGGAGATGTCGCGCGGGCTGAGATTGCCGAAGGCCGGGTACATGCGCTCGAGGTAGTAGTCGCGCTCGGTCTCCGGGATGTCTGCCGGGCGACGCCCGTCGTGCGGCGTCTGCGGCACCCAGATGCGGCCGTCGTTGCGCAGCGACTCCGACATCAGGGTCAGCTTGGACTGGTGATCCTCGACCGACGGGATGCAGGTCGGGTGGATCTGGGTGAACGAGGGATTGGCGAACCAGGCGCCGCGCCGGTAGGCGCGGTAGGTCGCGGTCACGTTGCTCGCCAGCGCGTTGGTCGAAAGGTAATAGATGTTGCTGTAGCCGCCGGTCGCCAGTACCACGGCATCGGCCGCATGCCGGTCGATCCGCCCATCGGTCAGGCGCCGGGTGATGATGCCGCAGGCAACGCCGTCCTCGACCACCAGGTCGAGCATCTCGCTACGCGTGTGCAGTTTGACCTGGCCGCTGTGGATCTGCCGGCTCAGCGCGCCATAGGCGCCCAGCAGCAGTTGCTGGCCGGTCTGGCCCCGCGCATAGAAGGTGCGCGACACCTGGGCGCCGCCGAACGAACGGTTGTCGAGATAGCCGGCGTAGTCGCGCGCAAAGGGAATGCCCTGAGCGACGCAGTGATCGATGATCTGGTTGCTCACCTCGGCCAGGCGATAGACGTTGGCCTCGCGCGAACGGTAGTCGCCACCCTTGATCGTGTCGCGGAACAGACGCTCGACGCTGTCGCCATCGTTGCGGTAATTCTTGGCGGCGTTGATGCCGCCCTGTGCGGCCACCGAATGGGCGCGGCGCGGGCTGTCATGAAAGGTGAAGCAGTCCACCTGGTAGCCCAGCTCGGCGAGGCTGGCGGCCGCCGATGCGCCGGCCAGGCCGCTGCCGACAACCAGTACCCGGAAGCGTCGCTTGTTGTTCGGGCTGACCAGCCTCACGTCCGCACGATGGCGCTGCCATTTGCCGGCGAGCGGGCCGTCCGGTATGCCTGCATCGAAGCCTGGTATCGTCACCTCAGCCTCCCGTGCCTGCGATGCTGCCGCTGAGAACCAGCAGCGGAATGGCGGCAAAACCGCTGACGATCAGCAGGCTCAGCAGTGGCGCAAACAGGCGGACGAACGGCTGGTAGCTTTCGTGGTGGAAGCCCAGTGTCTGAAACATGGCCTCGATGGCATGCACCAGGTGCAGGCCAAGTAGCGCCATTGCGACCAGGTAGAGGGCGGCAATCCATGGTTCGCTGAATCCCAGCAGGATCATGCCGTAGACATCGACCCGCTCGGCGCCGTCGAACAGCGGCTGGACCACCGGGCCCACCGAGCGTGTGGTCAGGTGAAGTAGGTGAAAGATCAGAAAGGCCAGCAGCAACAGGCCGCTCAACAGCATCAGGCGACCGGGCAGACGGATACCGAGGCGGGCTATTTTTTTATAGCGCTTGGGGCGCGCGAGGCGGTTCTCCCGTGCCAGCCGCAGGGCGGTGGCGATGTGCACCACGAACAGGGTCAGCAGGCCCAGGCGGAAGCCCCACAGCAGCGGGTGTCCCTGCATCCAGTCGGCATAGGCATTCAGCGCGTCGGGGCCCTTCAGGATCAGCAGATTGCCGGCGGCGTGCACGAACAGGAATCCCAGCAGCATCGCACCGCTTGCCGCAACGACGAGTTTGCTGCCGATCGAGGTGCGGAAGAGACGAATGAGCCGGTTCACGGTGCGGGCGGTATGCCACCAGTTGGTGAAAGATGCCCCCTAAGATATCGCAGTTCGCGGCTGGGTGGCGTGTCGCCGGTCAACTCAGGCGGGTTTCGCCGGCAAAATCGGGATGCCTTGGGTCAGCCGGCGCGCACAACGGCGCCGCTGCGTGCGTCGCGAATGGTGCTGGGGCGTTTTGCCCCCCGGTGGGGCCGGCGAGGATGCGATCCATGCCGGGGCAGCGCAGGCGCGCCTGCAGGGCATTGCGTGCCGGTGGGCGGCCGCTGACATTGGCGCTGGTCGACACGATGGCGCCGCCGAAGGCATCGCACAGGGCGGCGGCCAGTGGGTGCGCGGTTACCCGCACCGCGAGCGTCGTGTGCCGGCCGCGTAACCAGGTCGGGGTCTGCGGCCGTGCCGGCAGCAGCCAGGTGGTGGGTCCGGGCCAGCTTGCGTCCAGTTGCTGTTGCAGGTCGGCATCGACTGGCAGCACAAAGGGGACGAGTTGTTCGAAGCGGCTGGCCAGCAGGATCAGGCCTTTGTCGACCGGTCGGCGCTTGATTTGCAGCAGTCGGGCAACCGCATCGCCGTTGCCTGGATCACAGCCGAGGCCGAACACCGCCTCGGTGGGATAGGCGATCACCTCGCCATCGCGCAGGGCGTGGGCGGTGCGTTGCAGGATGAAACGGGTCACCTCCACCGGCCTCCGCAAAAGCGCGGGCCGCTCGCAGGATCAGCTGCTGGAGTCCGCATCGACGACGACCTGGCCGGTCACGCAGTTGTAGGTGATGCTCATATTGGCGAGCGGCTTGTATTCGAAGTTGCACTCGTTGGCGACGGTCGAGGTGGCCCAGAAGTCATCATCCGGATCGGCCGGCGGGGCGCCGCCCCCGGCATGTGCTGTTCCGATCGGCGACCAGGAAGACGGCTCGGCCTGCGATACGCTCGGGCCGTTGAGCAGCAGCGTGTTGAGCAGGCGGGTACAGCGGTTGCGCCCGGTGACCCCTGTCGTAATGCTGTTGTTGCCGGCGGTATCGGTGGGCCAGCCGCTCGCGCTGACATCGACCGTGCCGTCGCCAAAACCGACCACGTTGTCCTGCGAGGGCACCGCACCGTTGACCTGCCATTGCGCATGCACCATCTGCGCGGCGGCGGCAAAGGCGCCGCCGACGCCCTCGACCTTGGCTTCATGGGCCTGCACCTGGCTGTCCATGAAGCGCGGCAGGGCGGTCGCGGCGAGGATGCCGAGGATCACGATAACGACCACCAGTTCGACCAGGGTGAATCCCCCGGCTCTCGGACTCCGCTGTGGGATACGAGGTGTTCCTGTCTCCATTGTTCCGCTCCCGTTACTCAAGGGCATCTCTCATAATCCATGGATTGTTAGAGGTGCCCTCAACTCTCTTCGCTGGCTTTTGCCTCGGCCGGGGGATCGTAGGATTCAGCGAACGAACATTCCTGTTGCGGACAGACCTTCTGGGTACCGCTGCGCTTGGTGGTCTTGATCGTCAACACCGGCCAGCCACAGGTCGGACAGGGCTCGGCGACCGGCTCGTTCCATACCGCGTAATCGCACTTCGGATAGGTCGAGCAGGAGTAAAAGACCTTGCCGCGGCGCGACTTGCGCTGCATCAGGGTGCCCTTGTGACACTTGGGGCACTTCACGCCGGTGTCCTTGGGCTTTTCCAGGGGTTCGATGAAGCGGCACTTTGGGTAGCCCGAACAGCCGATGAACTTGCCGTAGCGGCCCTGCTTGAACACCAGCTCGGAGCCGCACTCGGGGCAGTCGCGACCGACCTTTTCGGGTTCGGTTCCGGCGCTGCCATCGTCATCCAGGTTGCGCGTGTAGTCGCACTCCGGGTAGTTGGTGCAGCCGATGAAGCTGCCGTTGCGGCCCAGGCGCTTGGCCAGCTGGCCGTCGCACTTGGGGCACTTCTCGTCGATTTTTTCCTGGGTCACGTCCGAGCGCTGAACGTTTTCCAGGGTGTGATCGATGCGGTCCTTGAAGGGCTGCCAGAACTTCTCCAGCAGGGGTACCCACTCTTCCTCGCCGCGCGACACGGCATCGAGCTCGTCTTCCAGCCGCGCGGTGAAATCGTAATCGACGTACTGGGTGAAATAGTTGGTCAGGAACTTGTTCACCACGCGGCCGACGTCGGTCGGGATGAAGCGTTTCTTGTCCATCTCGACGTACTCGCGATCCTGCAGGGTCGAGATGATCGAGGCATAGGTCGACGGCCGGCCGATACCGAATTCCTCCAGCGCCTTGACCAGGCTGGCCTCGCTGTAGCGCGGCGGCGGCTCGGTGAAGTGCTGTTCCGGGCGGATCTTGTTCAGGCTGATCTTCTCGCCCTCGGCCAGCGGCGGCAGCATCTTCTCGTCGCCATCGCCGGGCTTGGCGTCGTCGATGCCTTCCAGGTAGACCGCCATGAAGCCGGGCTTGGCAATGGTCGAACCGGTGGCGCGGAACACGTTGCCCTCGCCGGCGCCGAGATCGGCGGCCACGGTGTCGATCGTCGCGTGGACCATCTGGCAGGCGACGGTGCGCTTCCAGATCAGGCTGTACAGCTTGAGCTGGTCCTTGTCGAGGTGTCTGCCGATCTGCTCGGGGGTGTGCAGCGCGGACGTCGGGCGGATCGCCTCGTGGGCCTCCTGGGCGTTCTTGGCCTTGGTCTTGTAGGCGCGCGGCGCCTTGGGCAACTGGTCGCTGCCGTACTTGTCGCCGATGAAAGCCGCGCAACTCGGCGATGGCCTCGTCGGCCAGATTGACCGAGTCGGTACGCATGTAGGTGATCAGGCCGACCGCGCCACTGCCGATATCCACGCCCTCGTACAACTGCTGGGCGATGCGCATGGTGCGCTGGGCGGTGAAGCCGAGCTTGCGCGAGGCCTCCTGCTGCAGGGTCGAGGTGGTGAACGGTGCCGCCGGGTTGCGCTTGCGCTGTTTCTTTTCGACCTTGAGGACATCAAGCTGGCCGTTCGCCGCAGCGTTCAGGGTCGGCTCGATCGTGCGCCGCCCGCTCGCCGTCGGTGACCGAGAACTGCGCCAGTTTCTCGCCCTCGAAGTGGCTCAGCTTGGCGCTGAATGCCTGCCCTTGCTTCTCGGTGTCGGCCTCGATGGTCCAGTATTCGCGGGCCTTGAAGGCCTCGATCTCGTCCTCGCGTTCGCAGATCAGGCGCAGCGCCGGGCTCTGCACGCGCCCGGCCGACAGGCCGCGCCGGATCTTTTTCCACAGCAGCGGCGACAGGTTGAAGCCGACCAGGTAGTCGAGGGCGCGGCGCGCCTGCTGCGCATTGACCAGGTCCATCGACAGTTCGCGCGGGTTGGCGACGGCGTCCTGTACCGCCTTCTTGGTGATCTCGTTGAACACCACCCGGTGCACGGGCTTGTCCTTGAGCACGCGCTTGTTTTTCAGCAGCTCGTACAGGTGCCAGGAGATCGCCTCGCCCTCGCGGTCCGGGTCAGTCGCCAGGTACAGGGCATCGGCATTTTTCAGCTTCGCGGTAATCGCCTTGACGTGCTTGTCGTTGCGTTCGATCACCTGGTACTTCATGGCGAAGTCGTCGGTCGGGGTCGACCGCGCCCTCCTTGGGCACCAGGTCGCGGACATGGCCATACGAGGCGAGGACATCGAAGTCCTTGCCGAGATACTTCTTGATCGTTTTGGCCTTGGCCGGTGATTCAACGATTACCAGGTTCATGGGATAGGCTGTTTTCGCGGTTAAAAAACCCGCGCCCTGGGGCACGGGTTTATTCGATTATCGGACGGTGGGCCGCGACTCCGTTTCCGGATCGTGGTGGCACGCCGCTCTATTTATACGGATAGCCGGCCGATGGCCGCTGTGTCAAGGACCCTGTATCGATCGCCGGGTCCGCCAGCGGTCTCGCAAGGCCTGTCGCGGGGGCTCAATGCAGGTAGACCGGCTCGCCGTTGTAGACCAGCTCTTCCATCAGGGCGAAGGCGTTTTCCTGGCCGGGCTGGTTCAGCAGCACCAGCAGCACGATCCATTTCACGTCATCCGCGGTGAGCTCTTCGGTCTCGATCGCCATCGCCCGCTCGATCACCAGCTCGCGACTCATCGGGTCGAGGATGCCGGTCTGCTCGAGGTACAGCAGCATGCCCTGGATCTCGAGATCGATGCGCTGCTGTTCGCGCTCGCTGTAGATGCGCATCGACCGGTTCGGCTGCGCCTCGGTATAGCTCAGGCTGCCCTGGCGCCAGGCCAGTTCGTCCAGCCAGTTGAACGCTTTCTTGATTTCTCCCTGCGGGAAACCGGCCTGTACCAGTTCTTCTTCGAGCATGATCTGGTCCGTCGGCACAGATTCCTCTGCATCCATGTAGTTCTCGTAGATGTAGATCAGGACATCTATGACGTTTTCGTTCACGGCAATCTTCCTGGCGGAGAATGAGGGGCCTCAAGGGACAGCGGGGCGTGTCCCGGTTCTTGGCCAGTTAAGGCGGGATATGGGTTCACTCAGGGCTATTTCCAAGTCGTGTGAACAGTCCACCTGTAGATGATGATACATGACCTTGCATTTCGAGCAACAACAGTATTGATGAGACTTCACCGGCCGGGAAACCCGTTCTTTCAACGATCTGGTCGGTGGTTGCCGGGTCGAAACCCATGGCGTCGAGGACCGCCTGGTGCCCGGGATCGGGCGGTTCTGTGCCGGGTGATATGCATTGTTCCTGTGCACCAGGCTGGGGCGCGGGCATCCCGAGCAGCGGCGCCAGTTCCTCGAGCACGTGCTGACCGGTTTCAACCAGTTTTGCACCATCCCGGATAAGGGCGTGGCAGCCGCGTGCCAGCGGGTTGTGGATCGACCCGGGTATGGCGAACACCTCCCGTCCACTGTCCGCCGCGAGGCGGGCGGTGATCAGCGAGCCGCTTTTCAGCGCCGCCTCGACCACCAGGACGCCGAGCGACAACGCCGCCAGAATGCGGTTCCTGCGGGGGAAGTTGGCCGGTAGCGGCGGCGTGCCGCTGGGAAACTCCGAGATCAACAGGCCGTGCTGAGCGATCTCATGGGCCAGTGCGCGGTTTTTCGCCGGATAGACGCGGTCGAGTCCGGTGCCGGTCACCGCCAGGGTCAGGCCGCCGGCGCGCAGTGCGCCCTCGTGGGCCGCCGCGTCCACGCCCCTGGCCAGGCCGCTGCTGACCACCAGCCCGGCGGTGGCGAGATGTTCGGCGAACTCCAGCGCCGTGCGTTGCCCGCCGCCGGTCGGGTTGCGGCTGCCGACGACCGCCAGCTGCGGCAGGTCGAGCAGGTCGGGATCGCCATGCAGAAACAGCGCGGTCGGTGGATTGGCCAGTTCGCGCAGGCGACCGGGGTAGGCCGGATCGGTGATCCGCAACAGGTGGTTGTGCGGCTGTTCGAGCCAGCGCATGTCCTGCTCGACGCCGGCCCAGTCGGGCTCGCGCAGGTAGTCCGCCAGGGCGGCAGGCAGCACTGGCGGAGGGCGGTCGAGCAGCGCGCGCGCTGCGGTACCGTCGGCGAGCAGCGGGTTGAGGGTCTGGCAGCCGACGCCCGGTGCGCGCAGCAGGGCGCACCAGGCGGCGGCTTCATCATTGGGGGTTGAGTCCATTCAACCTCACGTTAGCGGTTTGTCAGGGGTTACGCACCTTGTCGTGGATGTGCATGACACGGCTGGCATGCATCACGAGGCCGAAGCTGACCTTGTCGAAGGTGCGGAACACCATCAGCATCCCAGCCTCTTCGTCCGGCAGCTTGACGGTGTCGCGGGAGTTCGGGGTGACCACGTCGCGGATCGTTTCGCCGCGCTGGTCGATGCGCAGAACGGTGCCGGGGGTGAGCCCGTCACGTTTGCCGCGGTCGATCACCACGACGTTGTACTGGCCGATCTGGTTGACCCCGTCGAGCAGCGCAGATGATGTTGCCTTCGAACGGCATGGCCGGGGCGTGCGGGGTGAAGTTGGCCGTGGCCTTTTCCTCGCCCGCCGGGATCAGGCGATCGCCGATGACGGCCTCGCGCTCGGTGGCGTTGATGAACACGGTCGCCGGGTCGCCGGTCCGCTGCAGCTGGGTGGTACCGATGTAGGTCGCCTCGTAACCGAGAATCTCGCCGGTATCGCGCGTCCTTGTAAGGGCCGCCGGCGCGCACGATCTCGAACTCCAGCGGTTCAGTTTGCTCGATACTGCGCACGTAGGCCTTCTGGCCGGCCCCGCCGAGAATATGCTCGTCGGCGAAGTCGACGATATAGGGTGCCGCGGTCGAGCTCGCCCTGCTCGAGCACGTACGGTCGGGTCAGGAACGGGCCGATCGCATCCACCGGGATGGTCGGGATGGCGCCGCTCCACGGCGTTGAGCGCACGCTCGGCGACAGTTTCAGCGGGCCGCGGCGCAGGCGCAGCTGCGGCTTGCCGTCGATGTACACCAGGTCGAGCTGATCACCGGGGTAGATCAGGTGCGGGTTGGCGATCTGCGGGTTCACATGCCAGATATCCGGCCAGCGCCAGGGACTGCGCAGAAATCGACCGGAAATGTCCCAAAGCGTGTCCCCGCGGACCACGGTATAGGAATCCGGGTGGTCGGCACGCAGCAGCGTGTCAGCCATCGCCAGAGGCGTCATCATGGCGCAGGACAGCAGCAGGATCAGTCTTTTACAGGCTCTAAACATGGGATTCCCTTGGCGTAGTGACGACTTTCGGTCGGTCAATTCATTGGGTTTGCGTTATTATTTACGGCCTGTTGGCCCCCACCCTTTAGGTGGAATACGATTTGATGGCTTTGTTGTCGTGAAATTCTAGCGCATACAGCTGTCTAGCGGTCATAGTTAAGCGAAAACCGTAAAACGCGAGTAAAACCATGGCGATCCTCGACATTCTGCATTTTCCTGACGCGCGCTTGCGCAATGTTGCCAAGCCGGTGGCCGAGGTGGATGGCAGCGTCCGCCGACTGGTCGACGACATGTTCGAGACCATGTACGACGCCCCGGGCATCGGCCTGGCGGCCATCCAGGTCAACGACCCGCGCCGGGTGATCGTGATCGATACCTCCGAAGAGCGCGATCAGCCACTGGCGCTGATCAACCCCGAAATCCTCGAGAAACACGGCGAAGAGGAGATGGACGAGGGATGCCTGTCGGTGCCGGGTATCTACGAAACCGTGCAGCGGGCCGACAGCATTCGGGTGCGCGCGCTGGATCGTGACGGCAACGTCGTCGAAATGGACGCTGACGGCCTGCTTGCTGTGTGTATTCAGCACGAAATCGATCACCTCGACGGAAAGCTGTTTGTCGATTACCTGTCCAGTCTCAAGCGCCAGCGCATCCGCAAGAAACTGGAAAAGGAGGCGCGTCAGTCCGGCGACAAGATGGCGCGCAGCCGCGCCATCTGATCACTGCCCACCGCTACTGGCGGCTGCTTAGGCTCTAGCTTAGGCGGGCAGTCGCCGTATCGATGAGACCCGGTTCCCAAACCTGAGCCCACCATGACCGAAACAAAACGCATCGTGTTTGCCGGTACGCCGGATTTTTCCGTACCCCCCTTGCGCGCCCTGCTGGCGTCGCCGCACGAGGTGGTCGCGGTCTACACCCAGCCGGACCGGCCGGCCGGTCGGGGACGCAAGCTCAGCCCCAGCCCGGTCAAGGAGGTGGCGCAGGATGCCGGCATAGCCGTGCACCAGCCGGTCAATTTCAAGCAGCCCGAGGCGGCCGAGGAACTCGAGGCCCTGAACGCCGACCTGATGGTCGTGGTTGCCTACGGCCTGCTCCTGCCCAAACGGATACTCGATGCACCGCGCCGGGGCTGTGTCAATATTCACGCCTCGGTACTGCCGCGCTGGCGTGGTGCGGCGCCGATCCAGCGCGCGGTGCTGGCCGGTGACGCGACCTCCGGGGTGACCATCATGCAGATGGAGGAGGGCCTGGATACCGGTCCGATGTACCTGGTCGAGGAGGTGTCGCTGAGCGAGAACGAGACCGGCGGCAGTCTGCACGATCGCCTGTCGACACTCGGTGCTCAGGCGCTGATGAAGGCCCTGCCCGGGATACTGGACGGCAGCCTGACCCCCGAGGCACAGGACGACGCCCTGTCCTGCTACGCGAGAAAGCTCGATAAATCCGAGGCCTGGATCGACTGGAGCCAGCCGGCCCGCAACATCGAACGCCAGGTCCGGGCGTTCAATCCGTGGCCGGTGGCACAGACCCGCTACGAGGATGCCAACCTGCGTATCTGGCGGGCCCATGCGGGCCAGGGCACCGGCGCCGCGCCCGGCACCGTCATGAACGCCGACCGCAACGGCATCCAGGTCGCCACCGGTGACGGCCTGCTGTGCATCACCGAGTTACAGCTGCCGGGCAAGCGACCGATGGGCGCACGGGATTTCATCAACGCCAATAGCATCCAGGGCACGGTGCTGGGCGGTGAATGAACGCCTGGTGTTGCATGCCCTTTCGATCGGAGCGGATTTCGCGCGCTATCCCGGGGGTGCCGGGTGAGTGGTAAGCCGCCGGCCATGTCTCCGGCGCATGCCGTGCACCCCGCCGGGGGTGCGCGTGGCTGATCCACGCAAGACCGCGGTGACCAATATCCTCGCGGTACTGGATGGCCGGTCGCTCGACAGCGTGTTGGCCGATGCGCCGGAACAGGCCGATGATCGCGATCGTGCGCTGGCCGCCGAACTCAGTTACGGCGTGTGTCGCTGGTATCGCCGGCTCGATGCGCTGCTCGGCCGCCTGCTGCAGAAACCGTTCAAGGCCAGGGATCGCGACCTGCAGGTGTTGCTGATGATCGGCGCCTATCAATTACTGTACAGCCGGGTTCCCGCGCATGCCGCGCTGTCCACTACGGTGGAGACCAGTCGACGACTGAAGAAGGCCTGGGCCAGCAAACTGGTGAATGGCGTACTGCGTCGCCTGCAGCGTGAGCAGGCCGGGTTGGAGGCCGCCGTGGATGCCGATCCGGCGGTGCGGTTTGCGCAGCCCGACTGGCTTTTCCAGGCGATCAGCGCGGCCTGGCCGGCGCAGGCCGCGAGCGTCTGCGCTGCGCTGCAGGAACGTCCGCCCATGGTGTTGCGGGTCGATCTGCTGCAGATCGAGCGGACGGCCTATGCCGCGCAACTGGCGGATGCCGGGCTGACGGCACATCCGCACCCTGGCGTCGCCTCGGCACTGGTGCTCGAGACCGCCGTGCCGGTCGGGCGCCTGCCGGGCTTCGCCAGCGGCCTGGTCTCGGTGCAGGACGCCGGCGCCCAGCTCGCGGCACCCTATCTCGATCTGCGGCCCGGGCAGCGCGTGCTGGATGCCTGCGCGGCACCCGGCGGCAAGACGCTCGGTATCCTGCAGCAGCAAAGCGGGCTGCAGGTCACGGCGCTGGATGTTGACGCGTCGCGCCTGCAACGGGTGGCCGAGAATCTCGATCGGGCCGGCTTGACCGCCACGCTGTGCGCCGGCGATGCCGCGCAGCCGCAAGGCCAGGCCTGGGGCACGCAGACCTATGACCGGATCCTGGTCGATGCGCCGTGTTCAGCCACCGGGGTGATGCGCCGTCACCCGGATATCCGCCTGTTGCGCCGCCCCAGTGATATCGCCGGGCTGGTGCAGCGCCAGGCCGCCATCCTCGATGCCCTGTGGCCTTTGCTCGTGCCCGGCGGTCGCCTGCTGTACGTGACCTGCTCGCTGCTGCCGGCGGAGAATGCCGGGCAGGTCGAGGCCTTTCTCCAGCGCCACAGCGACGCCCGCGCAGCAGGATTGCCGACCACGCCCGGAACGCCGAGTGGCGAGGGTGTACAGTTGCTCCCCGGTATGGACGATACGGACGGGTTTTATTACGCCGCGCTGGACAAGGTGGCGGAGCACGCAGCATGAACAGATTCGCACGCACCATCGTCACCGCTGTCCTGTTGTGCCTGGCGCTGGCCGTGTTCGCCGACGGCGTCGAGTTCCGCCGGGTTGCCCTCACCCTGAGCGAGGATGGTCGCATCCTGCTCGATGCCGACATCGATTATCAGCTCAATGACACCGTCTCCGAGGCCCTCGAAAACGGTGTGCCACTGACCTTTGAGACGCACGTACAGATGCGCCGCGCCGAGGCCTGGATCTGGGAGCGTGACAAGGTCGAACGTCGGCTGCGCACGGTTTTACGCTATCGGCCCCTGTCCGACCTGTACGAACTGCGCAACCTGCACGGTGACGAGCAGATCTCGTTTGCCACGCGCGCCGCGGCACTGCGCGCGCTGGGCCGGATCGTCGGTATGCCGATCGTCGCGCGCGCCGACCTGCAGCTCGATCAGGACTACGTGGTGACGGTCAACGTGCAGCTCGACATCGAGGCATTGCCGCTGCCGATGCGTCCGATGGCCTACCTGCAACGTGACTGGTCGATCGACAGCGAGCCCTGGGAGTGGAGGTTGCGGCCGTGAGACGCGGACGCTTCGACGTGCTCGCGGCCGCCATGCTGGTCGCGCTGTTGCTCGGATCGCTGCATATGATCAGCGCCGCCGTGCAGCGTTCGGAGGAACTCGGGCAATGGTTCATCCCGCTGCTGCTGTTCACCGTGGTCGGCCTGGTGGCACTGTTCGGGCTGGTCGGCTGGAACCTGTGGCAGTTGCTGCGCGACTACCGCAAACGGGTGGTCGGTTCGCGGCTCAGTGCGCGTCTCTCGGCGCTGTTCATGGTGCTGGCGCTGGTCCCGGTCGCCGTGGTGTATTTTTACTCGATCCGTTTTCTTTCCAGCGGCATCGACAGCTGGTTCGATCTGCAGGTCGACAGCGCGATGGAGGACGCCCTGTCGCTGAGCAAGGTATCGCTCGATCTGCACAAGCGTGAGCGCCTCAAGCTCGCCAACAGTCTGCTGGCCTCGATCGAGGACACCTCGCAGACCGCCGTGGCGCTCGGGATCAATGATCTGCGCGCGCGCTCAGGCGCCAGCGAGATGACCCTGTTCAGCGTGCAGGGCAAGGTGCTCGCGGTCAGCCACGCGAACCCGGAGATCCTGGTGCCGACGCCACCCGACAGTGGCATGGTGCAGCAGGTGGTATCCGGCGAGGATTACGTCGGCGTCGCGACCATGACCGATGGTGAACTGATGGTACGTTGCCTGGTGCTCGACAAGGCGCAGCGCAATATCGTGCTGCAGGCGATGTTCCCGGTGCCGCACTCGCTGAGCGAGCTGACGGCAAACGTTCAGGATGCCTACGAAACCTACCGCACCCGTGCCTATATGCGCGGCCAGATCAAGTTCAGCTTTGCCCTGAGCCTGTCGCTGGTCGCCCTGCTCGGCCTGTTTGCCGCCGCCTGGGCCGCGGTGTTCACGGCGCGTCGCCTGGTGAAGCCGATCAGTGATATCGCCGAGGGTACCCGCGCGGTGGCCGCGGGCGACTACAACAAGCAGCTGCCCTTGCCCAAGGTCGAAGATGAACTGGGCCTGCTGGTGTCGTCGTTCAACTCGATGACGCGGCGGGTGGCGCGCGCGCACAACGCCCTGGAGGACAACCGGCGCAAGCTGCAGGTCCAGCACAACTATCTCGAGACGGTGCTGCGCGGCCTGTCGACCGGTGTCATGGCACTCGATCCGCAGGGCCGGATCCAGACCGCCAACCGGGCAGCCGATCAGATTCTGGGGGTGCGGCTGACGGATCTCGAGGGGGCGCCGATGACTGCCCTGGTTGCGGCACGCGAATCGCTCAAGCCGTTCGTCGATCACGTGGTCGCGGCGGTGGAGAGCGGCACCCGCGAGGGCCGTGACGAGATCACCCTGTACCGTGGCAGCGGTCGCCAGGTGCTGCTCTTCCGCCACTCGCCACTCGACACCGGCAGCGGCGAGGCGGCCGGACACATTCTGGTGTTCGACGACGTGACCGAGCTGGTCAAGGCGCAGCGCGATGCGGCCTGGGGCGAGGTGGCACGGCGCCTCGCGCACGAGATCAAGAATCCGCTGACGCCCATCCAGCTGTCGGCCGAACGCCTGCGGCGCAAGTACCTCGACAAGCTGCCGCCGGAAGATGCCAAGGTGCTGGACCGCGCAACCCATACCATCGTGCAGCAGGTCGAGGCGATGAAGGCGATGGTCAATGATTTCTCCGACTATGCGAAGCCGGCCAAGCTGCAGATCAAGCCGCTGCCCGTCGACCCGTTTCTCAGCGAGGTTGCGGCCCTCTACGAGGGGGGCACGCAGCGCGTCGAACTGCACCTGGGTGCGCCCGGTTTCATGATCGAGGCAGATCCGGTGAGGCTACGCCAGGTGGTGCACAATCTGCTGAAGAACGGGCTCGAGGCGGCCGGTGCAGGCGGCCTCATTTGTATCAGCAGCCATCAGCGCATTGAAGAGGGGAGAGCCTACGTGGAGATCGCGGTTAGCGATAACGGACCGGGTTTCGATCCGGAACTGATCGGCCAGGTGTTCGAGCCGTACGTCACCAGCAAGAGCCGTGGCACCGGGCTGGGGCTGGCGATCGTCAAGCGCATCATCGCCGAACACGGTGGCATGATCGAGGCCGACAACAACGCCGAGGGTGGCGGTCGCGTGGTGCTGCGCCTGCCGGCCTTCGGTGCCGTCGCCGGGGCGCGGG
>CAVRBK010000098.1:0-65626 GCA_963719025.1 uncultured Gammaproteobacteria bacterium
GGGCCGCGTCACCCGACTCGGCGCCTTCGATAATGGTGGCGACCGCGAACGGCGACTGGGTCTTCATGCATTCGCTGACCATGCGCAGATAGCGCGGCTCGAAGATCCGCAGCGGCAGCAGGCCGCCGGGAAACAGCACCACATTGAGCGGGAAGACCGCCACCCCTCGGGCGCGTCGGATACAGGATCCGTGGTCAATTCGGATCGCCCCAGCGGGCGGTCAGCTGATGCGGCACCCCCAGGTGATCGAGCACGCGCGCCACCATGAAGTCGACGATCTCATCGACCGAGGTCGGACGGAAATAAAAACCCGGGTTGGCCGGCATGATCACCGCACCGGCCTGCGCCAGGCGCAGCATGTTCTCCAGGTGGATGGTCGAGAACGGCGTCTCGCGCACCACCAGGATGAGCTTGCGGCGCTCCTTCAGCGCCACGTCGGCGGCACGGTCGATCAGGTCGTCGCAGATGCCGTTGGCCACCGAGGCCAGGGTGCCGGTGGTACAGGGACAGATCACCACGGCCTCGGGCGGATTCGAGCCACTGGCCACCGGCGCGGTCCACTGCTGCCGGCCAAACACCTGCAACTGGCCGGGCCTGGCCGCGAAATGCTCGATCAGGAAGGTCTGCATCTCGTCCGGACGCCCCGGCAGCTGCAGATCGGTCTCCATGTTGACCACGACCTGCGCCGCCTGCGAGGCCATCACGTACACCTGGCGACCGGCCTGCAGCAGGCATTCGATCAGGCGCAGGCCGTACTGGATGCCGGATGCGCCGGTGAGGGCGACGGCGATGGGTGGCTGCGGAGTACTCATAGGCCTTATTTAAGCATGCCGATAGGGTGTTACAGGATCGGGTTTGTAGGGATTTTCCGTTGCACCGGAATCACCGGCGCTTGGCCGAGACCTGTCCCCGCCAACGCATCCAGCAGGCGCTGATGAATGCCCTCGAAGCCGCCGTTGCTCATCACCAGCACCTGGTCACCGGGACCGGCCAGCGCCGCCACCTGCATCGACGATCGCCTGGGTCGCATCGCTGCACCTGCAGACGCTCACCCAGACCGCGCAGCACGCCGGCCGGCATCCCAATCCAGGCTGTCCGGCGCATACACCAAGACCTGCGTCGGCCTCG
The DNA here is from genome assembly GCA_963719025.1 of uncultured Gammaproteobacteria bacterium. Taxonomy (GTDB): domain Bacteria; phylum Pseudomonadota; class Gammaproteobacteria; order Chromatiales; family Chromatiaceae; genus Thiosocius. Next base: position 1,129 of record CAVRBK010000098.1, read on the forward strand.
TCCAGCGAGTCGGCCAGCTGGCCGGCATGCACACCCATGCGCATGGTGTTCGAGCGCGGCTCGAGCACGGCCAGGATGCGCTGCTCGCCGACATGCTTGCGCAGGCCGTCCAGGGTCGTGCGGATCGCGGTCGGGTGGTGGGCGAAATCGTCGTAGACCCGTATCCCGCGCGACCTCGCCGCGCAGTTCCATGCGCCGCTTCACGTTGCGAAACGCCGCCAGCGCCTCGACGCCGACGCCGGCGGCACCCCGGCATGCCGCGCTGCGGCCAGGGCGGCCAGCGCATTGCTGACGTTGTGCTGGCCGGTCAGGGCCCACTCGACGCGGCCGGCGTTCTGCGGTCTCGCAGATCACGTCGAAGCGCGCTGCCATCGGCGCTGACGCTGGCGCGCATGCCAACTCGCCTCGAACTCCGGGTCGAAGTGTTCGACCGGCGTCCAGCAGCCCATGTCCAGCACATCGTGCAGGTTGCCGTCGTTCAGCGGCGAGATGATCAGGCCGTTGCCCGGCACGGTGCGCACCAGGTGATGGAACTGACGCTGGATCGCCTCGAGGTCGTCGAAGATGTCCGCGTGATCGAATTCGAGATTGTTCAGCACCAGGGTGCGCGGCCGGTAGTGCACGAACTTGGAACGCTTGTCGAAAAACGCCGTGTCGTACTCGTCCGCCTCGACGACGAAGAACGGCGCTTCGCCGGCGCGCGCCGACACGCCGAAGTTCTCCGGCACGCCGCCGATCAGAAACCCCGGCTCCAGGCCGGCATACTCCAGGATCCAGGCCAGCATGCTCGACGGTGGTGGTCTTGCCGTGGGTGCCGGCCACCGCCAGCACCCAGCGGTCCTGCAGCACATTCTCGGCCAGCCATTGCGGCCCGGAGGTATAGCGCAGGCCGCGCTCGAGCATGTACTCGACCGCCGGGTTGCCGCGCGACATGGCATTGCCGACCACGACCTGATCGGGTGGCGGGATCGAGGTGCGCCGGATCGTAGCCCTCCATCAGCGCGATGCCGGCGGCCTCGCAGCTGGGTGCTCATCGGCGGGTAGACGTTGGCATCCGAACCCGGTGACCTCGTGGCCGAGCGCGCGCGCGAGCAGCGCGATGCCGCCCATGAAGGTGCCGCAGATACCGAGGATGTGGATCTTCATGTACGCAGCGCCAAGACCGGCGGAAAGACCCGGGCGATCAGATTAAAGGCAATCATGGTGTAGCTCAGCACGATCAGTACACCGGCCAGCAGCGGGACCTCCAGCGCATGCCGCAGGACGTTGCCCAGGGCGACGTGCAGCCAGACCGCCAGCGACCAGGTCGATCAGCATGGCCAGTCTGGACCACGCCCATGAGCTCGGCCGGCAAACGCGACGAACAGCATGATCAGACCGGCCAGCACACCGAGCCCGAGAAAGGCCGTGGCGGTCTGCTGCCAGCGCGCCGCATGACCGCTTGAACTGCAGCAGCACGAACAGCAGGCCAAGGTCAGTACGCAGGTCGAGCAGGTTGGCGCCGAGCGCCGGCCGGCAGACCACCGAACAGGTCGGCCCCGTTGAGCAGCGCCGACGACGAACACTCAGCACCGCCAGCAGCAGCCAGCAGCGCCGACGACGCCGGCAGATCCTGCGGGCCGCGGCGCAGCAGGGCGAGATCGACGAAAAACCGGATCAAGGCCTGCATCGGTCAGCGTTCCAGCAGCAACAGTCGGGCATATCTTACCTCGCCGTCAGCCGGCTCAGCGTGCGGTGCAATGTTATCCTTGCGGCCACGACAAGGAAGGGACCGATGCAAGAAAAATTCGTCGACACGCACGAAAGCCTGCTGCAACTCTGTGAGCAGCTTGCAAGGGCAGCGAATGGCTGGCCCTCGATACCGAATTCATCCGCGAGAAGACCTACTACCCCAGGCTGTGCCTGATGCAGGTCTGCAACGGCGAGGTGGCCGCCTGTGTCGACCCGCTGAAGCTGGACGACCTGCAGCCCGCTGCTCGACGTCCTCTACGACGGCAGCATGCTCAAGGTGCTGCATGCCGCACGCCAGGACCTGGAGATCTTTCTGCACGACTATCGGGCGACTCCCGATGCCGGTATTCGACACCCAGCCGGCCGCCGCACTGCTCGGGCACGGCGACCAGATCGGCTATGCCAACCTGGTCAAGCAACTGCTGGACGTCGAGCTGCCCAAGGACCAGTCGCGCACCGACTGGTCGCAGACGACCGCTGGACGAACAGCAGACTGCGCTATGCGCTGGACGACGTGGTCTACCTGGGCCAGCTCTACCTGCACATGCGCGGCCACCTGTTCGATCGCGAACGCCTGCAGTGGCTGGCCGCCGACTTCGCGACCCTCGCCGACCCGCAGACCTATTATCCCGAACCGGACAGCATGTGGAAGCGCACCAAGGGCAAGCAGATGCTGCGCGGCCGACAGCTCGCGGTTCTGCAGGCTCGGCCGCCTGGCGCGAGATCGCAGGCGCGCGAGCGCGACCTGCCGCGCAAGTGGGTCCTGAAGGACGACGTCATGATCGAACTGAGCCGACGCATGCCGCACGATGCCGGCGGCCTGGCGAAGATCCGCGGGCTCGAGCCCGGCCAGATCCGCCGCGAGGGCGACAGCCTGCTCGAACTGATCGAAGACGGCACGCGAACCTGCCGCGCGAGCAATGGCCCAGCGACAAGGCACGGCCCAAACCGCTGTACGGCGCAGCAGGAGGCGATGGTCGACCTGCTCAGCGCCGCGCTGCGCCTGATCGCCGACCGCCACCAGCTGTCGCCGATGGCGATTGCGTCACGCAAGGACCTGGAAAAGCTGGTGCGCGGCGAACCCGACTGCGTGCTGCATCGAAGGCTGGCGACACTCGCTGGCCGGCGAGACACTGCGCGCAGGTGATGCAGGGGAAACGAGCAGCTGGTTGTCGACGGGGATGGACTGGCCCTGCAGCCGCAGCTGATCCGGCGAGCGGTGCGGGCTACCCAATCACCCGGTTGATACGCAGCACAAAGGGAACATTCTTCAGGCGGCGGATGATGCTGGCGAGGTGCTTGCGCTCGCGCACGGAGATCACGAAACGCAGGCTGGTACTCAGACCGTCGCGCTCCTCGCTGCGCACATCCTCGATGTTCGAGCCCTCGTCGGCGATCAGCGAGGCGATGGTCGCCAGCATGCCGCGCTGGTTGCCGGCGTCGACCCGGATCGTCGTCGAGAACTCGCCGCTGACGTCCTCGGCCCACTGCACGTCCAGCCAGCTCTGCCCCTGTCGGCGGAAATCACCCAGGTTGGGACAGTCGTGGTGATGCACCACCAGGCCGCGACCCGGGCTGAAGATGGCCACGATCGGGTCGCCGGGGATCGGGCCGCAGCACTTGGCAAAATTCACCACCATGCCCTCGGTGCCCTTGATCGTCAGCGAACCTGCCGGACCCGCTCGCCGTCCTGCGGCTGCTGGTCGCCTGGTGCACCAGCAGGCGCGCCACCAGCTTGGCCATGCGGTTGCCCAGGCCGATCTGTTCGAGCAGGTGATCGAAGTCTCGATGCCCAGCTCGTCGAGCACCGTTTGCACGTCGGTCCTCGTTGACCAGACTTGATCCAGCTGGTCGCCCCAGCGCCTCGAGTTCGCGTTCGAGCAGGCGCCGACCCGAGCTCGACGGCCTCCTTGTGTTCGAGACGCTTGAGGTAGCGATCGGATGGTCGCGCGCGCCTTGCCGGTCACGACGAAATCCAGCCAGGCCGGGTTGGGCCGATTGTTCGGCTTGGTGATGATCTCGACCGTCTGGCCATTGCGCAGCTGCGTGCGCAGCGGCGCCAGGCGCCGGTCGACCCGCGCGGCAACGCAGTGGTTGCCGACATCGGAATGCACCGCGTAGGCGAAATCGATCACGGTCGCGCCCTTGGGCAACACGAAGATCTGGCCGCGCGGCGTGAACACGTAGACCTCGTCCGGGAAACAGGTCGACCTTGACGTGCTCGAGGAACTCCATCGAGTTGCCCGAGTCCTTCTGCACCTCGAGCAGGTTGCGCAGCCAGTCGGCCGCGGCATCCGGCGTCATGCGCGCCGCCGCTCGCCGTCCTTGTACTGCCAGTGCGCCGCGATGCCCTCTTCGGCCACCCGGTGCATCTCGCGGGTGCGGATCTGGATCTCGATCGGCACGCCGTGCGGACCGAACAGCACGGTGTGCAGCGACTGGTAGCCGTTGGCCTTGGGGATCGCGATGTAGTCCTTGAAGCGCCCGGGCACCGGGCTTGTACAGGTTGTGCACGACGCCGAGCACGCGGTAGCAGGTGTCCACCGCTGTCGACGATGATGCGAAAGGCATAGACATCGGCCAGTTCGTTCAGCGACGACGCTTCTTCTCCAGCATCTTGCGGTAGATGCTGTAGACGTGCTTCTCGCGGCCGTAGACCTCGCCGTCGAAGCCCTCCTGCTGCAGGCGGCCGCGCAGCACCTCTTCGATGTTGCCGACCACCTCCTTGCGGTTGCCGCGGCGCTTGCGCAGCGCGGCGCGCAGGATGTCGTAGCGCCACGGCCAGTGCGCGGCCATGCCGAGTTCCTCGAGTTCGTGCCGGATGCTGTTGATGCCCAGCCGATTGGCGATCGGCGCATAGATTTCGAGCGTCTCGCGCGCGATGCGGCGCGCCTTGTCCGGCCGCATGACGCCGAGCGTGCGCATGTTGTGCAGGCGATCGGCGAGCTTGATCAGGATGACCCGGATATCCTTGGTCATCGCCAGCATCATCTTGCGGAAGTTCTCCGCCTGGGCCTCGGCCCGCGAGCGGAACTTGATCTGGGTGAGCTTGCTGACGCCGTCGACCAGTTCGGCGATCTCCGGCACCGAACTCGCTGGCCAGCTGCTCCTTGGCGGTCTCGGTGTCTTCGATGACGTCGTGCAGGATCGCCGCCATCAGGCACTGGTGATCCATGCGCATCTCGGCCAGGATGCGGGCCACCGCGACGGGATGGTAGATGTAGGGTTCGCCGGAGAGGCGATTCTGGCCCTCGTGGGCCTCGGCGCCGAACAGGTAGGCGCGGTAGACCTCGCGGACCTGCTCGTGGGTGAGATAGCGTTCGAGGTAGCCGCACAGATCGCTGATCAGAAAGCGTGCGTCACCGGCCGTCCGCGACTCGATCAGATCGTCGGCTGATCTGGCAGAGCGTCGGGCTCAGCGGACGCGGGCATCCACCGGCTGTTTACTCATCGTCATTGCCCAGGTCCGACGACGCCGAGCTCGCCGGCCAGCGCCGCAGCCAGCTCGTCATCGATCGACTCGGTCGTCTCTTCCGGCTCGGCCAGGGTCTCCTCGCGTGATCAGGCCCTCGGCGATCTCGCGCAGCGCGACCACGGTCGGCTTGTCGTTTTCCCAGGGCACCAGCGGATCGACGCCGTTGACCAGCTGCCGGGCACGGCGGCTGGCCAGCAGGACCAGGTCGAAACGGTTGTCGACGTTGTTCGAGACAGTCTTCTACGGTGATGCGGGCCATGGTGCGTCAACAACTCCAGCTTGCGAGAAATTCGAGTTCGAACGGGCAATTATATGGTTTCTTGCCCGATCAGCCAAGCATCTCGGCCAGCTCGGCGCCGAAACGGCCGGCCTGGCGCGGCTCGCGCAGGCGTTCTGCGACGATAATCGCGCGCAGATCGGCCAAGCGCGACGGCGAAATCGTCGTTGATCACCAGGTAGTCGTATTCCGGGATAGTGCGACAACTCGCTGCGCGCGTCCGCCATGCGCCGCTCGACGATCTCGGCACTGTCCTGCCCGCGGCCCGACAGGCGTTCGCGCAGCGCCATCGATACTCGGCGGCGCGATGAATATCGACACGCGCATCGGCGAAGCGCTGCACGCACCTGCTGCGCGCCCTGCCAGTCGATCTCGAGCACCACGTCGAGGCCCTGGCCGCAGTTGATCGCGCACCGCCGGCCTCGGCGGTGCCGTAGTAGTTGTCGAACACCTGGGCGTGCTCGAGGAAGGCACCCTCGCCCGGCCAGCTCCTCGAAGCGCTCGACGCTGACGAAGTGGTAGTGCACGCCGTCTTCCTCGCCCGGCCGCATCGCGCGGGTGGCATGCGAGACCGACATGACCAGGCGGTCGTCGGCCGGCACCAGCTCACGCAGCAGGCTGGTCTTGCCGGCGCCCGACGGCGCGGAGACGATAAAGAGAATTCCTGATTGCGACATTGCCTGACTACCCCGGTCACTCGATATTCTGCACCTGCTCGCGCATCTGCTCGATCAGCACCTTCATCTCGACCGAAACGGCCGTCGTCTCGCTGTCGGCCGATTTCGAGCCCAGGGTATTGGCCTCGCGATTGAGTTCCTGCATCAGGAAATCCAGGCGCCGCCCGACCGGCTCGTCCTGCTCCAGCACCCGCGTCGACCTCGTCGAGGTGGGTGCGTCAGGCGATCCATCTCCTCGTCGACGTCGAGGCGCTGCGCGAGCAGCGCCATCTCCTGCTCCAGGCGTTCCTGATCGAGATTTTCCGCGACCTCGGCGAGCCGCGCCTGCAGGCGTTCGCGCACCGCCGTCGATGACCACCGGCATGCGTTCGCGCGCCAGCTCGACCTGCGCACGCATGCGCGTCGAGCCGCTGCACGATCAGTTCGCGCAAGCCGCTCGCCCTCACGCTCGCGCGCCTCGACCAGCGCGTCGAAGCGCCTGCTCGAGCAGCGCCAGCGCGGCCTCCTGCACCGGCGTGAAATCCTGCTCGCCCGCCTCCAGCACACCCGGCCAGCGCAGGATGTCCATGATGCTGGGATTGTGCGAGCTGTGCAGCCGGTGCGCCATCTTGTCGGCCGCACCGAGCAGCTGCTCGACCAGTTGCTCGTTGACCTGCAGCTCGCCGCCGGCGTCGCCGCCGGCCTTGAAGCGCAGGTTGCATTCGACCTTGCCGCGCCCGAGCCGCGCGGTCACCCGCTCGCGCACCTGCCGGCTCGATCGCCCGCAGTTCCTCGGGCAGGCGCACGGTTGCCTCGAGATAGCGGTGATTCACTGAACGGATCTCCCAGGTGAGTTCACCGTACTCACCGTGCCCCTGCTGGCGCGCAAACGCCGTCATGCTTCGAATCATACTGACCTCGGTTGAGTCACCCGCATCCCATCGACTGCGCGACATTGCGTGTATCATAAGGGGCATTGATCACGCAACGCACCGTGACGCCCACGCACGCATGTCTCCCAAGCCCCCGCGACAGTCTCCCTATCGGCACGGTGCTCGACTGTTACCGGATCACGAAACTGATTGGCAGCGGCGGTTTCAGCCTGATCTACCTGGCCGAAGACGAAGACAATCACGACGAAGTCGCGATCAAGGAATACCTGCCCAAGCGCTTCGGCACACGCGACAAGCGGCCTGGCCGTGTCGGTCGTGCAGCGAAGACAAGTACGAAAGCTTCCAGCGCGGACGGCGCCTGTTCTACCAGGAGGCGCGGGTGCTGGCCGACCCTGCGCCATCCGAATATCGTGCACGTGCGCAACTGCTTTCTGGCCAACAACACCGCCTACCTGGTGATGAACTACGAGCCGGGCAAGAACCTCGGCCGCTACATCAAGAAGCGCCAGGGCGGTCTCAGCACCAATTTTCTGATGACCGTTTTCCCGCCGCTGCTCGATGCCCTGGACCTGATCCACAGCCGCCAGCACCTGCATCTCGACATCAAACCCAGCAACGTCCACCTGCGCCCGGGCGGCAACCCGCTGCTGCTGGATTTCGGCGCCGTCTACCACCTCGACGACGTCGGTGACAAAAAGGCCCAGGTGGTCACCCCGGGCTTTTCGCCGATCGAGCAGTACTACGCCGTCGGGCCGGGTCGGGCCATATACCGACGTGTACGCCGTCGGCGCGACCATGCGTGCCTGCATCGAGGGCAAACCGCCGCCCTCGGCCGTGGAACGTCATGCCAACGATAAACTGGTTCCGGCAATCGAGGCCTTCGGCAGACGCTACCCGCGCGAGGTGCTCGAATCGATTGACTGGGCCATGCAGGTCGCCCCGGAGCATCGACCGGAAAGCGCCGGCGCAGCTGCGCGACGCCCTGCTTGGCCGCATCCGTGTACCGCGCGACATGTACACACGGCAGAAGGTGGCTGGATGAACGGCGAGGCGCGCCCCTTCATCGCGGCCAAGGCCTCCGCCATCGGCGATCGCGCGAGCAACCAGGATCGCTGCTTCTTCCTCGACGGTCGGTGACACGCTCCTGCTCGGACTCGCCGATGGCCTCGGCGGACACCCGCGCGGTGAGGTCGCCGCGCAGTTGCTTATCGACGTGTGCGAGACCGCTGTTTCGCAAGGCCGACAAGCCACTGTCCGATCCGCAGGACTTCATGCTGCAGTGCATCGGCAAGGCGCACCAGTCGATCCGCCGCTTTGGCGAACGCCAGACGCCGCCGATCGCGCCGCGCACGACGGCGGTGCTGGCGATCGTCCAGGCGGGCATCGCCTACTGGGCGCATGTCGGCGACAGCCGCCTCTACCTGATCCGCGACGGCAGCTACCCAGCTGCAGACCCGCGACCATGCGCAGGTCCGGTTCGTCCGCCAGAGCGCGCACGAAGCTCACCGCGCGCGCGCTCCAGCCTGACCCGGTGCCTCGGCGGACTGCCACAACCACCGACCACCACCTGTGGCTCGCCGATGCCCCTGCAGCCACATGACAGCCTGTTGTTGTGCTCGGACGGACTGTGGGACCAGGTCAGCTCGCAGGCGCTGCATCGAGGCCTTCGGCGACGACACGCATGAACCGCTGGAAACCCGCCTTCCGAACTGGTCGAGCAGGCCGCCGAGGCGCCAAACAGCGATAATGTCACCGCGGTGGCGCTGCGCTGGCTGGCGGCCGCGGCAAACGCGCCGACGGCCAGACTGCGATAGCGGAAAACCCGCCCCCCGACGCAGACTCGCGACCAGATGGCTCGGCCGAACGAGCGCGCAGGCCGCGCAAAACAACCCAACGAAACCGACTCATAAGGAATTCCCATGCGACCCAGTGGACGCGCACCTGAGCAGATGCGACCGATCTCCTTCACCCCGAATTTCACCATGCACGCGGAAGGCTCCGTACTGGTCGCCTTCGGCAACACCAAGGTGATCTGCACCGCCAGCGATCGAGGACCGGCAGCCGCGCTGGCTGCGCGACGAAAACCAGGGCTGGGTAACCGCCGAGTACGGCATGCTGCCGCGCTCCACCCACAGCCGCATGGGGCGCGAGGCCGCGCGCGGCGGCCAGGGCGGGCGCACCATGGAGATCCAGCGCCTGATCGGTCGCGCGCTGCGCGCCTCGGTCGACCTGAAGAAGCTCGGCCCACGCACCGTCACACTCGATTGCGACGTGATCCAGGCCGACGGCGGCACGCGCACCGCGTCGATCTCCGGCGCCTTCGTCGCGCTCAGCCAGGCGCTGACCAAGCTGCGCCTGGCTGGGGGCCATCGAGCAGGATCCGACTGCTCGGCAACGTCGCCTCGGTGTCGGTCGGCATCTACAACGGCACGCCGGTGCTCGACCTCGACTACGCCGAGGACTCCAGCGCCGAGACCGACATGAACGTGGTGATGGACGACCAGGGCCGCTTCATCGAGGTGCAGGGCACGGCCGAGGGCGCACCCTTCTCAGCGCGACGAGATGAATGCCATGCTCGGATCTGGCACGCCAGGGCGTCGACCAGATCATCGCTGCGCAGAATGCCGGTGCTCAACGCCGGCTGAGCCGCGCACCGTCCACCCCAGATGACCCGAGGAGAAACCCCATGTCAGAACGCATCGTGCTTGCCAGCGGCAACAAGGGCAAGGTCAGGGAATTCGGCGAACTGCTCGTCGGCGCACGACATCAGCGTCGTGCCGCAATCCGATTTCGGCGTACCGGACGCGGACGAGACCGGCCTGACCTTCGTCGAGAACGCCATCCTCAAGGCACGCAATGCGGCGGCCCACACCGGCCTGGCGGCCATCGCCGACGACTCCGGCCTGGAGGTCGACCACCTGAACGGCGCCCCCGGCATCTATTCGGCACGCTACGCCGGCGGCGGCGGCAGTGCGGCCAACAACGCCAAGCTGCTGGAGGCACTGAGCGGCGTGGACGAGGCACGGCGCAGCGCCCGCTTCCAGTGCGTACTGGTCTATCTGCGGCATGCCGACGATCCGACACCGATCATCTGCCAGGGCACCTGGGAGGGTCGGATCCTGCCCACGCTGCAGGGCGATGACGGGTTCGGCTACGACCCGCTGTTTTACGTGCCGGATGAAGGCTGCAGCGCGGCCGAACTGCCGGCGGAGCGCAAGAACACGCTGAGCCACCGCGGGCAGGCCCTGCAATGTCTGCTGGCCGCACTCGCCGCGCGCTGAGTGGCCCGGATGACCGGTTCGATTGATCGATGCAACCAGCGGCGCGATACCGCGCCACCCGGTTGGTCAGGCGGTTACCAGCGCCACAGCATCCACTGGTTGATGTTGTTGCGCACCGGCTCGCCGGGGCGATAGTCGAGATCGCCGTCGCCGTTGGTGTCGACGAAATGATACGGCGGGCCAAAGCGCGGCTGCACCCGCACCAGGAACAGCTGGCCGTTGCGCCGGTACTCGTAGATCACTTCCTTCCCGGTGCGGCGGATGGTCACCTCGGGTTCCAGCGCCTCACCGGACTGCAACTGCGGGGGTGGCGGTGGCGCACTGATCGGTGTCGGTCCGTCTGCCGCCAGGGCGCTGCCGGCGGCCAGCAACAGCATAGCGGCAACGACCCGTTTTTTGATTGCGCCCGTCTTTCTCAACACCGTCAACACTCCTTTAAACCAGTTCAAATGACCACACGTTCCAATGACCGCGCGCCCGGCACATTCTGACAGACGCGCCCACTGCCGCGCCTACAATTCGAGCAGGATCTCCTGCTCGGCCTCGGATGGCTCCAGGCTGCGGGTCTCGTAGTGACGGAAGATCGCCCTGACGATATCCTCCGGCTCGTCGCAGACCTGCATCAGATCCATATCCTCGGCAGTCGATTGCCCCGGCCGGGATCATAGCGTCACGGCACCACTCGAGCAGCCCCTGCCAAAACGCCGATCCGACCAGAACGATCGGGATCCTGCGTGTCTTGCCGGTCTGCACCAGGGTCAGGATCTCGGCGAGCTCGTCCAGGGTGCCGAAGCCGCCCGGCAACACGACATACGCCGAGGCATATTTCACGAACATCACCTTGCGCGCAAAAAAGTGCCTGAAGTGCAGGGAGATATCCTGAAACTCATTAGCGACCTGTTCGTGCGGAAGTTCAATGTTAACCCCGATGCTCGGCGACTTGCCGGCCTGCGCGCCCTTGTTCGCCGCCTCCATGATGCCGGGGCCACCACCACTGACCACGGAAAAACCCGCGTCCGACAGCAGACGCGCGGTCTGCTCCGCCTTCAGGTACCAGGGATCGTCCGGCAAGGTACGCGACGAACCGAAGATACTCACAGAGGGCCGGATCAGGCACAGCTTTTCGAAACCCTCGACAAATTCCGCCATGATCTGAAAGATCCGCCATGACTCGCGCTGTAACTGCGCGTCGGCAACACGCCGGTCGACTCTCTGTCCTATCACATCACTCATGGGCCTTGCCACACTCCACATCCGGTCACTGTCCCGGCCGGTACTATCGCACAGAAACGCATTCGCCCGGCGCACCCGGAGGGGCCTGCGCGGTCCTTGGCGGCAATGCGGCAACTGTCGCTTGGCCACGCCGCCGTCGCTCGGTACGATGTCGTCCACGGCGCACAAAAGACCCGCGCCATTCGCACAACGAGACCATCATCATGAAGACAACCGTCATCGGCCTCGGCGCCATGGGCGCCGGCATGGCCGGCAATCTGTTTCGCGCCGGGCACCTGACACAGGCCTGGAACCGCTCCACCGGGCGGGCCAGCGCCGCCGCTGCACAGCACGGCTTCAGCGTTGCCGATTCGCTGGAGTCGGCGGCCGCCCAGTCCGACCTGGTGATCACCTCGGTCTCGGCCGACGGCGACCTGCTCGAAGTGATCGATCGGCTCGCCGAGGTCATGACCGCCGGCAGCGTGGTGCTGGACACCTCGACGGTCAGCATCGAGACCGCCCGGCAGGTCGCCGACCGGCTGCAGGCACACGGCATCCATTTCCTCGACTCACCGGTTTCCGGCGGCAAGGAAGGCGCCGAGAAGGCGACCATGGTGATGATGGTCGGCGGCGACGACGCCGTGCTGCGAGCAGGTCATGCCGATCCTCGAGAGCGATCAGCCGCAAGGTCGTGCACATGGGGCCGGTCGGCAGCGGCCAGGCCACCAAGGCCGTCAACCAGATCATGTGCGCCGGCATCAACCAGGCGGTCACCGAGGCGCTGGCGTTCGGCCAGCACCAGGGCCTCGACATGGACAAGGTGGTCGACGTGGTCAGCAGCGGCGCCGCCGGCAACTGGTTTGTCGAGCACCGCGGTCGCAGCATGTGCGCCGGCAGCTTCGATCCGGGCTTCCGCGCTGGCCCTGCATCACAAGGACCTGAAGATCTGCCAGGCCATGCTGGCGGCCGACCACGTGCAGCTACCGATGGTCGAGATGACCCTGGTGCACTACGAGCGCCTGATGGCCGACGGTCACGGCGACGAGGACATCTCGGCGCTGTACCGCCTCAAGCGCCCGCTGTTCGCCGAGGACAGCCTGATCGCGCCGCCGGCATCATGAACGACCTCAATCCGCAGACAAGGCGAGGCGGTCCGCTACCTCGACGGGCCGCTGTTGGTGCTGGCCGGCGCCGGCTCCGGCAAGACCCGGGTGATCACGGCCAAGATCGCCCACCTGATCGACCACGCCGGCGTCGCCGGCGCGCCACATCACCGCGGTCACCTTCACCAACAAGGCGGCGCGCGAGATGAAAGGCGCGTGTCGGCAGGCTGCTGGATGGCCGAGCAGGCGCGCGGCCTGACCGTCTCGACCTTCCACACCCTCGGGCCTGAACATCCTGCGCCGCGAACTCGAGGCCGCCGGGCTGCGCCGCGGCTTCAGCATCTTCGACGAACAGGATGTCGAACAGCTGCTGCGCGAGCTGTCGAAGAAAAACGAGGCCGACAAGGACACCCTGCAGCGCGCGCGCCGGCAGATCTCGGCATGGAAGAACGACCTGATCGACCCGGACGCCGCGACCAACCTGGCCGGAAGACGATCATCGACGCCTTCTTCGCCGCGCTGTACGGCGCCTACCAGCGCGCCCTGCGCGCCTACAATGCGGTCGATTTCGACGACCTGATCCTGCTGCCGGTCATCCTGCTGCGCGACCGATCCCGAGCTGCGCGAGCGCTGGCAGAACCGCATCCGCTACCTGCTGGTCGACGAGTACCAGGACACCAACGGCGCACAGTACGAACTGGTGCGCCTGCTGGTCGGCGTGCGCGGCCGCACTGACCGTGGTCGGCGACGATGATCAGTCGATCTACGCCTGGCGTGGCGCACGACCGGAGAACCTGGCCCGCCTGCGCGAGGACTTCCCGCGTCTCAAGCTGATCAAGCTGGAACAGAACTACCGCTCGACCGGGCGCATCCTGCATGCCGCCAACACCCTGATCGCCAACAACGATCACGTGTTCGAGAAAACGCTGTGGAGCGAACTCGGGCCGGGCGACCTGCTGCGCGTGGTCAACTGCCGCGACGAGGAAGACGAGGCCGAACGCGTGGTCAGCGAGACTCGTGCACACCGCTTCAACAGCGGCGCGCCCTACAGCAGCTTCGCCATCCTGTATCGCGGCAATCACCAGGCACGACCGTTCGAGAAGGCCCTGCGCACGCAGAACGTGCCGTACTTTCTCAGCGGCGGCACCTCGTTCTTTTCGCGCAACGAGGTCAAGGACGTGATGGCCTACCTGCGCCTGCTGGCCAATCCGGACGACGACAGCGCCTTCCTGCGCATCATCAATACGCCGCGCCGCGAGATCGGCACCAGCACACTGGAGAAGCTCTCGACCTATGCCGGGCAACGGCAGAAATCGCTGTTTTCCGCGATCGACGAGCTCGGCCTGGCGGAGGCCCTGCCGGCGCGCGCGGTGTCGAAGCCTGCGCGAGTTCGCCAGCCTGGCTGCAGGGCCTGGCACGCAGCGCCGAGGCCGGCCCGCCGGTCGACAGCGTGCGCCAGCTGCTGCGCGACATCGATTACCGCGACTGGCTGCGCCAGACCAGCAACAGCGACAAGGTCGCCGAGCGCCGCTGGGAGAACGTCGAGGAACTGATCGCCTGGCTGGAAAAGCTGCAGGACGACGAGCAAAAGGGCGGTTCGCTGGCGCAGATGGTCAACCACCTGTCGCTGATGGACATCATCGAGCGGCAGGATGAGGACAACGACGACGACCGGGTCGTACTGATGACCCTGCACGGCGCCAAGGGACTGGAGTTTCCGCACGTCTTCCTGGTCGGCATGGAAGAGGAACTGCTGCCGCACCGCAGCAGCATCGAGGAAGACAACATCGCCGAGGAACGGCGCCTCGCCTATGTCGGCCTGACCCGCGCGCAGCGCACCCTGGTGATGACCTGTGCCGAGCGCCGCCGGCGTGGCGGCGAACTGGTGCGCTGCGAGCCCAGCCGCTTCCTGCAGGAACTGCCGGAGGAAGACCTGAGCTGGGAGGGACGCGGCGCCAAGCTGTCGGCGGAGGAAAAGGCCGAACGCGGCAAGGCCAGTATCGCCGGGCTCAAGGCGCTATTGAACGCCTGAGCCCGGTGAACGCCTGAGCCCGACGGACCGGTCGCCCGCAATCATTCACCCTGGGTGAGCTGCCGGTTCAACTCGGGGAAACGCTCCGCATAGACGCGTTCCGCTTCACTTCTGCCTGCCTCGCCGCGCGCGACCAGGTCGACACCGCGTTGGCGTTCGCGTTCGCCGTCGGCGATCCTGTCCTTGCCCCGCTCGATCATCCTTGACCATATCGTCGCCGTCTTCGACCAGTTCGGTCCCCCTCGTCCGGCAGCGCCTGTCCATCCGCTCACTGCCGGGCCAGACCATCCACCTCGGCAGGGGCACTCAGCATGCGCTCACCCAGTGTCGGTTTGCCCGAACAGCCAGCGGGCAGGAAATTGCTCACATTCGCGCGCCGCAGGCAGAAAAAACCCGGCGCGCGGCCGGGTCCTTTCGTGCCTGATCCGCTGGCGTTGCGGTCAGCGCGACTCCTCGACCATGTAGGCGACGGCGTCGGCAACATCGGCATCGCTGATATCCATGCGGCCACCTTTTGGCGGCATGGCGCCCTTACCGTTGATCGCAGCGTGCACCAGCGCCTCCATGCCGAGCGCGATACGCGGCGCCCAGAGGCCCTTGTTGCCAAGCAGCGGCGCACCGGCGGCACCGGTCGCGTGACAGACGAAGCAGGCGCTGCCGTAGACTGATTTTCCCTTGGCCAGATCGGCGGCCGGTGCGGCGGCCGCAGCCACCGGAGCGGGCTCAGGTGCGGCTGCCGGCATCACGGCGGCAACCATCGACTTGGCACTGTCGACAGCATTGCCTGCCATCTCTTTCGCCGCCTCGGTTACCGCGGCTACCGGGCTGGCCGCGGCCGGTTCGGCTGCCGCTGCGGCGGGTGCGGCGGCATCGACGCCGCTTTCGGCGAGCATGTGCTCGACCGCAGCGCGGATCTCACCATCGCTGACCATGGCACCACCCTTCGGTGGCATCCCGCCCTTGCCGGCGATCGCGCTGGCAGTCAGCCCATCCAGACCACCCTGCGCCTCCAGGCGCTGCGACCAGGCCGCCGCATCGCCAATCTTCGGTGCGCCGAGGACACCCGCCACGTGGCAGGAGTTACACGCCGCCGCAACCACCTCGGAACCGCTCTTCGGTGCCGCTGCCACGGCGTCGGCGGCAGCGCTGGCCACGTTGACCGAACCTACCGGCTTGATCCGTTCGGCGATGGCGGCGCGCAGACGCGGGTCTTCGCCGCGTTCTGCCTCGACCACACCGGTAATGCGATTGGCAGCAATGAGAATCAGGACGGTGAAGGCGATGAGCGCCCCCAGAATGGCCAGGAACATGCGAAGAAAGGCGGAGTCGTTATGTGCAGACACGGGTGTCGCTCCTCGGAAATTCAACGGATTGCCGGGCAACTCCCCGGAAAAATGCGCGCCGATTATAGCGGCTTGCGCCGTCCGGGGGTAGTTCAGGCGGAAACTGGGGGCAAATCAGGCCAGGAGGTTGACCCGGTACTCGCCGATCTCGAGCAATCGCGGCATATCGAGGATTTCCACCCGCTGGCGCTCGCAGATCATCACCTTGTCGTTGCGCAGCTTGCGCAAAACGCGATTGGTATGCACCGGCGTCAGACCGGTAAGCTCGCCGAGCATTTCCTGGGTCAGCGGAAAGGGCATGCTGTGAGTCGCCTCGTCCACCTCGGATCGCTGGCCCAGCCGGTGGTACAGATCGGCCACTGAATGAGCGATACGCTGCTCCGCCGTTTTGCGCCCGAGTCCGAGCACATTGGACTCGCAGGTTTCCAGGTAGCGGGCCTGGATACTGGTGATTTGCCGCGCGATGTCGTCATGTTTGTCGATCATCGCGTGCAGATCCGCCTGGCGAAATCCGCAGGCCACGACCTTGGTTATGGCCAGCGCACTGTGGCTGTATTTCGAATCGACGAGCGGCGCATAGCCGACGAAATCACCCGGCAGGGCCACCCGCAAGCCCTGCCTGCTGCCGTCGGAAAAGGTCCGGTAGAGCAGCAGCCAGCCGTCGAACAGGGTGTAGGCCATCGCCGCCGGGTACATCTCCTGGTACAGGTGGGCCCGTGCGGACAGCTGGTACTGGGCAGTCCGGCGCGACTCGGCATCCTGCAGGTAATCTTCGGCAACCACCTGGAACAGCGCCTTTTCGCGAATCGGGCAACTGTTGCACTTGGTTGGCGTTGGGCGGGCCTCGCCGGTCTTGCTTTTCACCACGGCACCCGGTCTCCTGTTGCTTGGTTAGCCGTCACTGCCGCGCGAGAAATGCGCTGTCGCTGGCAAGCTGATGCACCGTTTTTGCGGTGGTAGGCGAGAATAGTTGAGATTGCACCGCGCCGACACAAAAGTTTCCATACGACCGCTGCGGTTTGTCGCGCCAACCCGCAGCCGGGTTCGGACTTTGGTGTAAACTTCACGGCTTTCCGCCGAACCGTCCCAGCCCGCCATGTCCGACGCCAACAGCGATCCCGCGCTGACCATCGACGCCCTGAGCTGCGTGCGGGGCGATCGCGTGCTGTTCGAAGACCTGAGTTTCGGGGTTTCCGCCGGCGAGCTGCTGCACCTCAAGGGCCCCAACGGCTGCGGCAAGACCACGCTGCTGCGCGCCCTGGCCGGGCTGTTGTTGCCCGAGTCCGGCGAGATCCGCTGGCAGGGCGGAGATATCCGCCGCCTGCGCGAGGAATACGCCCGCCACCTGCTCTATCTGGGGCATCTCAACGGCATCAAGGGCGACCTGACGGCGGCGGAAAACCTGCGTATCGCCGCGACCCTGGACGGTTTCAAGATCAGCGAATCCAGCGCCTGGGAGATCCTCGGCGAGATCGGCCTGAGAGGCTACGAGGACCTGCCCAGCAAGCATCTCTCGCAGGGCCAGAAGCGCCGCGTCGCGCTGGCCCGGCTGTTCGCCAACGACGCCCGCGTCTGGATCCTCGACGAGCCCTTCACCGCACTCGATGTCAGTGCGGTGCAGCTGCTGCAGGAGGTGATCCATCGGCACGTGAGCAACGGCGGCATCACGATCATCACCACCCACCAGGAAGTTGCGATGATCGGCGAGCAGACACGCACCATCGAGTTGGGGCGGCCGCATGTTTGAAACCCTGCTGCTGATCATTCGCCGCGATCTGACGATCGCATTGCGCCGCCGTTCCGACATTTTCACCACCCTGGTGTTCTTTGTCATCGTGGTCAGCCTGTTCCCGCTCGGAATCGGCCCCGAGCTCGACACACTGCGGCTGATCGCACCGGGTATCGTCTGGGTGGGCGCGCTGCTGGCATCGATGCTGGCCCTGGAACTGATGTTTTCCGCCGACCACCGCGACGGCACGCTGGAACAGATGCTGCTCTCACCACAGCCGGTATCGCTGCTGGTGGTGGGCAAGGTACTGGCCCACTGGCTGGTCACCGGCGTGCCACTGGTGCTTATCGCCCCGCTGCTCGGCCTGCAGTACGACCTGTCCTGGCCAGCGCTGCAGACCCTGATCCTGTCGCTGTTGCTGGGCACACCGACCCTCAGCCTGATCGGCGCAATCGGCGCCGCCCTGACCCTGGGCCTGCGCTCCGGCGGGGTCCTGCTCGCCCTGCTGGTGCTGCCGCTGTACATCCCGGTCCTGATCTTCGGCGCCGGCGCCGTCGAGGCGACCGTCTCGGGGCTTGGCGGCGACTCGCATCTGCTGATGCTCGCGGCGATCCTGGTCCTCAGCCTGGTGCTTGCGCCGCTGGCCACCAGCGCGGCCCTGCGGGTAGCCGAAGACTAGCGAGCGGATTTGCGCAAAACCCCAATCGGCGCGCTTTGCGCCAATCTGGCGAGTCCGGTAGTCTCTGTCGGCCGCTGGTGCAATACGCCCCCGATTGCGCGCGAATTCCGAACCAGATCAAGGAAATCGCGCAGATTGCGGGCAGAATGAGCGCCCGTGCGTCTGTCGACGGCGTCTGGGCCAAGCCCGGGGGCCGCGGCGGCCGATCATCCCGTTAACAAGATTCGAGACACGATGTCATCCCGATCACTTAATTGGTTCAAGTTCTCCTCGCCCCCCACCTTTTACCCACTGGCGAACAAGATCGCGTTGGTTTCGACGGTGATCGCCGTGGTACTGATCGCGATCGGCCTGTACATGAGCTTCTTCGTCGCACCGACCGACTACAAGCAGGGCGAGGGCTACCGGATCATCTTCGTCCATGTGCCCGGCGTCCTGGATGTCGATGTTCATCTACCTGGTCATGGCCGGCTGGGCCGCGCTCGGCCTGGTGTTCAATACCCGGCTGTCGGCGATGATGGCGCAGGCCCTGGCGCCGACCGGCGCGATGTTCGCCTTCCTCTCGCTGTGGACCGGTTCGTTCTGGGGCAAACCGATGTGGGGCACCTGGTGGGTGTGGGATGCGCGCATCACCTCGGAACTTATCCTGCTGTTTCTGTATCTGGGTTATATGGCGCTGCGCGCGGCGATCGACGACCCGCGCCGCGGCGACCGGGCCAGCGCGATCCTGCTGCTGGTCGGCGTGGTGAACATCCCGATCATTTATTACTCGGTGAAGTGGTGGAATACCCTGCACCAGGGCTCGACCATCAGGCTGAACGAGGAGAGCACGATGGACGACACCATGCTGATCGCGATGCTGATCATGACGCTGGGTTTCTGGGCCTACTCGATCGCCGTGGCCATGGTCCGGGTGCGCACGCATCATTCTCGAGCGCGAACGATCATCGACCTGGGTGCGCGAGCTGCTCGGCGGGAGAAACTGAGATGATGGAACACTTTGATATGGGCGGCTACGCCCTGTACGTCTGGGGCTCTTTCGGCGTGACCGCGTTGCTGCATGATCGTCGAACCACTGCTGCTGCGCGGCCGCTCGAAACAGATCAGGAAACGCATTGCACGCATCGCGCGTATCGAACAAGAGGTGACTCAATGAAAGCCAGACACAAGCGATTCGGAATCATAGCGGTCGGCCTGGCCGCCCTCGGCCTGGCGACCTTCCTCGTGCTCAACGCGCTCGAAGGCAACCTGTCGTATTTCTTCTCGCCGACCGAGGTCGCCGAGGGCAAGGCGCCATCCGACCACGTGTTCCGCCTCGGCGGCCTGGTCGAGAACGGCAGCGTGACAGCGCGAGGAAGGCGAACTGACGGTGAATTTCGTCGTGACCGACATGGCGCAAACGGGTGACCGTCGCCTACAGCGGCATCCTGCCCGACCTGTTCTCCGAGGGTCAGGGCGTGATCGCGCAGGGCCGCATGGGACCGGACAACGTGTTCGTGGCCGACGAGGTACTGGCCAAGCACGACGAGACCTACATGCCGCCGGAGGTGGCTGCCGCGCTCGAGAGCGCCGGCAAGGACCTGAGCAAGCCGCACCCGGAGAGCAAACCGCTATGATCCCTGAACTCGGACAAATCGCCCTGCTGATCGCCCTGGCGCTGTCGGTCATCCAGGCGGTGTTCCCGCTGATCGGCGCGCAGCGCGGCATCACCAGCTGGATGATGCTGGCCTACCGGCGGCCCGCCTGCAGCTGCTGTTCGTCGCCATCGCGTTCGCACTGCTGACCTACAGCTTCCTGACCCACGATTTCAGCGTCGCCTACGTGGCGCACAATTCGAACACCAAGCTGCCGACGCAGTACCTGTTCTCGGCCGTGTGGGGTGGCCACGAGGGCTCGCTGCTGCTGTGGGCGCTGATCGCTGTCGGTCTGGACCGGCGCGGTCACGCGTGTTCAGCCGCAGCATCCCGCTGGCCGATGATCGCCCGCGTGATCGGCGTGCTGGGCCTGATCGCATCGGTTTCCTGCTGTTCATGCTGCTGACCTCCAACCCGTTCGACCGCCTGTGCCGATGCCGCCGGCCGACGGCCGCGATCTGAATCCGCTGCTGCAGGACTTCGGCCTGATCATCCACCCGCCGATGCTCTACATGGGCTACGTCGGCTTCGCCGTGCCGTTCGCGTTCGCCATCGCGGCCATGCTCGGCGGGCGCCTGGATGCCGCCTGGGCGCGCTGGTCGCGCCCCTGGACCAACGTCGCCTGGCTGTTCCTGACCCTCGGCATCACGCTCGGCAGCTGGTGGGCCTACTACGAACTGGGCTGGGGCGGCTGGTGGTTCTGGGATCCGGTCGAGAACGCCTCGTTCATGCCGTGGCTGGTCGGCACGGCGCTGATGCACTCGCTGGCGGTGACCGAGAAGCGCGGCGCCTTCAAGGCCTGGACCGTGTTGCTGGCGATCTTCGCCTTTTCGCTCAGCCTGCTCGGCACCTTCCTGGTGCGCTCCGGCGTGCTGACCTCGGTGCATGCCTTCGCCACCGATCCCGGAGCGCGGCGTGTTCATCCTGATCTTCCTGATGGCCGTGATCGGCCGCTCGCTGGCGCTGTACGCCGGTGCGCGCCAGCCAGATCAAGAGCTCGGTGCGGTTCGAGCTGCTGTCGCGCGAGACCGGCCTGCTGATGAACAACGTGCTGCTGGTGGTGGCCGCGGCGAGCGTCCTGCTCGGCACGCTGTATCCGCTGGCTGATCGATGCGCTGGGCCTCGGCAAGATCTCGGTCGGCCCGCCCTATTTCAACAGCGTGTTCATCCCGCTGACCGCGCCGCTGGCGATGCTGGTCGGCATCGGCGCACTGGCGCGCTGGAAGCGTGACAGCTTCGAACACCTGTGGCCGAAACTGCGCATCCCGGCGATCCTCGCCCTGGTGCTCGGCATCGCCTACCCGATCGTGCTGACGCCCCAGTTCGTCTGGCAGGCCGCGTTCGGCATGGTGCTGGCGATCTGGGTCGTCGCCAGTCGACCGTCGTCGCCATCCGCGAACGCCTCGGCAGCCGCACGAGCAACTGGCGTCACATCCCGCGCGGCTTCTGGGGCATGGTGCTCGGCCACACTCGGGATCGCCGTGTTCATCGTCGGCGTCACCCTGACCTCGATCTACTCGACCGAGAAAGACGTGCGCCTGTCACCCGGGCGAGACCTACGAGATGGGCGGCTACAGCTTCGAGTTCCTCGGCGTCGACGTCACCAAGGGCCCGAACTACACCGCCTATCGCGGCGCATCTGATCGCCCGCCAGGACGGCGAGGAGATCGCCGAGATGCATCCGGAAAAACGCATCTACCTGGTGCAGACCATGCCGATGACCGAGGCGGCCATCGATGCCGGCCTCACCCGCGACCTGTTCGTCGCCCTGGGCGAGGACCTGGGCAAGGGCGCCTGGAGCCTGCGCATCTATCACAAGCCGTTCGTGCGCTGGCTGTGGCTGGGCGGGCTGATCATGGCACTCGGCGGCGGCATTGCGGCCAGCGACCGCGCGTTACCGCACGCTGGCGCGGCGCGCGCAGCGAGGCCGACAACGGCGCCGCGGGGGCGAGCGCATGAACCGTGCAGTCGTTCCACTCGCGGTGTTTCTCGCCCTGGCCGGCCTGTTCTGGTACGTGCTGGGCAAGATGAACGAGGGCGAGTACAACCCGCGCGACGTACCCGACCCAGTTCATCGGCCGCGCCGCCCCGGCATTCGAACTGCCCGACCTGATGGACCCGAACACGCAGGTGAACTCGTCCGATATGGCGGGCAAGGTCTGGCTGCTGAACGTCTGGGGCACCTGGTGCCCGGAGTGCTGGAAGGAACACGATTACCTGCTGCATCTGGCACGGCGCGAGGGCGTGCCGATCATCGGCCTGAACTGGCGCGACGAGTGCCGAAGAGGCCCGGGCGATGCTGGCGCGCCTCGGCAACCCGTTCGCCAGGGTCGGCTTCGACCCGAACAGCGACGCGGTGATCGAATGGGGCGTTTACGGCGCACCCGAGACCTTCCTGATCGATGCCGACGGCGTGGTGCGCGAGAAGCACACCGGCGCGATCGACGCGCGCGTGTGGAACGAGAAATTCAGATCGTATTTCACCGCCGCTGGAGACAAGTCATGAACGCGCCTGCGCATGCTGGCAATACTGCTCACGGCCTCTTCTGGCTGTCTGCACCGCAGGCCAAGGTCGAGGTGCATGAGTTCGCCTCGCCGGAGCAGGAAGAGACCTACGACAAGCTGATCGCCGAGTTGCGTTGCCTGGTCTGCCAGAATCAGAACCTGGCCGACTCGAACGCCGAACTGGCGGTCGACCTGCGCCGCAAGACCTACGAGATGGTCAGCGAGAACAAGAGCGAGAAGGAAATCGCCACTACATGGTCGACCGGTACGGCGACTTCGTGCTGTATCGGCCACCGCTGAACCGCAACACCCTGCTGTTGTGGACCGGGCCCTTCATCATCCTGCTGATCGGCGTGGCCCTGCTGATCCGCACCATTCTGCGCCGCCGCGCCGAACAGGACACCAACGTTGACGAGGCGAGCCTCAAGGCAGCCGCTGCGCTGCTCGACACCGACCGCGACAAGAGAGACGCATGACCCTTTTCTGGATTACCACCGCCGCGATGATCGTCGCGGCACTGGCGCTGCTCGCGCCCACCCTGCTGCGAAACCAAAAGGCGAGCAGTGACGTCACCGAGAAGCTGAACGTGCAGATCGCGCGTGAACGACTCGCCGATCTGAGCAAGGAGAACGAGGCCGGCGACCTGTCGGACGAGGAGTTCGCCCAGGCCAGGGAAGACCTGGAACTGGCCCTGGCGCAGGACCTCGAAGGCACCGCCGGGGCCACTGCGGCCAGCGGCAGCAACGGTCGCGGCGCGCTGCTCGTCTCGGCCCTGCTGATCCCGCTGGTCACCATCCCGGTGTACCTGCAGATCGGCTCACCGCAGCTGATCGAGAGCATGCCGGGCAACTCGGCCGCGGCCGGACACGGCGCCCAGGGCGAGATGCCGCCGATCGACGAGCTGGTCGCACAGCTGCGCGAGCGCATGGAGCCAACCCGGACAACGCCGAGGGCTGGTTCCTGCTCGGTCGCACCTATATGCGGCTGCAGAACTATCCGGAGGCGGTGATGGCCTTCGAAAAGGTCGTCGCACTGCTGCCCAACGAGACCGCGGGGCTGCTGTCGCTGGCCGATGCCATGACCATGCGCGACGGCCGGCAGGTCGGCCCGCAGGCCGTCGAACTGCTGGAGAAGGCCCTGACGCTCGACCCGAACAGCGTGACCGCGCTGTGGCTGCTCGGTAATGCCGCCTTCGACAAGGGCGATACCGCCACCGCCCTGGATTACTGGCAGCGCGCCTATCCGCTGCTCAGCGATGAACCGGCAATGCAGGCCGAGCTGGCGCAGCGCATCAGCCAGGCCGGCGGTACACCGCCGGCAGCGACCACCCCGCCGAGCCTGCCGCCGATCATGGCGGCGGCCCGCTGCGACAAACGAGCCAGTGATGGCTGCGCCACCCGCGCCGGCGATGGCCCCGGCCCAGCCCCCCGGCGAACCGCCGGTGGCCGGCGGTGCGGCCATCACCGTCGAGGTCGCGCTCTCGCCCGACCTGATGGCACAGGTCGAGGCCAGCGACACGGTGTTTGTGCTGGCGCGGGCCGAGAGCGGGCCGCCGATGCCGTTGGCGGTCGCCCGCCACCAGGCCTCGGAACTGCCACTGAAGGTCACGCTCGACCGACGCCATGGCGATGATGCCGGCAATGAAACTGTCGTCGTTCCCGCGGGTGAAGATCAGCGCGAAGGTATCGAAGAGCGGGCGCGCCGGCACCCAGCCGGGCGACATGATCGCCGGCGACCAGGTCGTCGACAGCGCCACTCCGCCGGACAGCGTGCAGTTGCTGATCAACCAGGTGGTGCAGTAACGCAAACGGAAAACGGCGGGACAGCCGATGCCATCCCGCCGTCTGCCGATCACTTGATTCAGCCCATGTAGCTGAGCGCCTCGCTGCCCGGATTCGGCAGACCGGCGATCTGCCACACCTGGCGGCAACTGCCAAATGCCTGCTTCACCGCATCGCGATCGACACCGACCTTGCGGCACATATTGCGCATCGGCGGCATGGCGCCCAGCCGAAAATAGCGGTCGCGGACGAAATCGATGATCATCCAGTGGGTCGAGCCGAGGCGGCCGATGCCGTTGTGGTCGGCCAGTTGCTGTGCCAGGTCGCGATTCCAGAGTTTGCGTTCGAGCAGAAAGCCGTCTTCATCCAGCGGCAGGGCCTTACCTGGAACCTCGTCAACACGAGTCGCTACAGCGAGGGTCATCTTCATTCTCCTAAAATGTTGTGGTGGTATCACGCTGTGAGTGCGAGCGCCGGTCTGACGCCGTTGTATTGTTGCACCGCATCACTTGCGATGAAGCATAGACCAGCCAATTTTGATGTGGACATTTAATTTTTCTATGCCTGCTATTTGCCGCATGGTTAAAACAGCAAGAGCGACGGTGTGTCGATGAGTGGGGAACGCATCCGGGTCCGCGGCCTGGTCCAGGGTGTCGGCTTTCGCCCGACCGTATGGCGGCTGGCCAATGCGCGCCAGTTGCGCGGCGACGTGATCAACGACGGCGACGGGGTATTGGTAAGAATCTGGGCAAAATCGCAGGATATCGACGCCTTTTGCCGCGATCTGTACAAAAATTGTCCACCACTCGCCCGCATCGACGCGCTCGAGCGCGAACCCCTGACCGCCCCGGCGCCAGCCGCGGACGGCTTCGTCATCGCGGCCAGCCGGACCACCGACGTCCACACCGGGATCGTTGCCGATGCCGCGACCTGCGCCGCGTGTCGCGACGAGATCCTCGATCCCGCCGATCGCCGCTACCGCTACCCGTTCACCAACTGCACCCACTGCGGGCCGCGCCTGTCGATCGTGCGCGGCATCCCCTACGACCGCGCCAACACCAGTATGGCGGCGTTCGGCAGTGCCCGACCTGCCAGGCGGAGTACGAAGATCCGGCCGACCGGCGTTTTCATGCCCAGCCGAATGCCTGCCCGGACTGCGGTCCCAGGGTCTGGCTGACCGACGCAAACGGCGACACCGCTGGATGGCACCGGCGATCCGATATCCCGGGTGGCCGGCCTGCTGGCGGACGGCGGGATCGTCGCGATCAAGGGCATCGGCGGCTTCCACCTGGCCTGCGACGCCGGCAGTCAGGCCGCGGTACAGGCCCTGCGCGCGCGCAAGGCGCGCTACGCCAAGCCGTTCGCCCTGATGGCGGCCAACGCCGATGACATCGGCCGTTTTGTCCACGTCAGCGAGACCGAACGCACCCTGCTCGCGGAACCGGCGGCACCGGTCGTGTTGCTGCAGGTCCGTGACGGCGCGCCCGCACTGGCGGACGCCGTCGCTCCCGGCCAGTCCACGCTCGGCTTCATGCTGCCCTACAGCCCGCTGCACCACATCCTGCTGCACGACTGGTCGCGCCTGCGGCCGGGCATGCCGCTGGTGATGACCAGCGGCAACCGTTCGGACGAACCGCAGTGCACCGACAACGCCGATGCCGGCCAGCGTCTCGGCGAGATCGCGGACTACTGGCTGCTGCATGACCGCGAGATCGTCAACCGGGTCGACGACTCGGTGGCGCGGGTCGATCGCGGGCGGCCACGCCTGCTGCGACGCGCCCGTGGCTATGCGCCCCACCCCGCTGCAGCTGCCGCGCGGCTTCGAGGAGTCGCGCCCCTTGCTCGCGCTCGGCGGCGAGCTGAAGAACACCTTCTGCCTGCTGCGCGACGGGCAGGCCGTGCTGTCGCAGCACCTCGGCGACCTGGAGGACGCCCGCACCAGCGATGCCTGGGAGCAGACGCTCGAGCTGTACCAGCGCCTGTACCGCCACCAGCCCGAGGCGATCATGGTCGACCGGCACCCGGATTACCGCTCGACCCGGCACGGCCGCGAACTGGCCGCCAATACCGGCCTGCCGCTGATCGAGGTCCAGCACCATCACGCCCATATCGCCAGCGTGATGGCCGACAACGGCCGGCCCACGCGATGCCGGACCGGTGCTGGGGATCGCACTCGACGGTCTCGGCATGGGCAGCGACGGCAGCCTGTGGGGCGGGGAGTTCCTGGTCGCGGACTACGCTCGACTTCGAACGCCTCGGTCATCTGCCGGTCACCGCGCTGCCCGGCGGCACCCGCGCCCTGCTCGAACCCTGGCGCAACACCTGGGCGCAGCTGCACACCCAGCTGGGCTGGGAGCGGGTGGAGTCGACCTGGGGCACGCTCGAACTGGTCGACTGGTTGCGGCAACGCCCCCTGCCGACGCTGCAAAAGATGCTGCAGCGCGGCCTGAATTCGCCGCCCAGCAGTTCGGCCGGGCGCCTGTTCGATGCCGTGGCCGGTGCGTTGAACCTGTGCCGCGCCGGTATCAGCTACGAGGGGCAGGCGGCGATCGAGCTGGAAAACCTCGCACTGCGAGCCGGGCGGGAGCGCGGCAGCTATGCAATGCCGCTGCGCGACGGCTCGCCAACCCTCGGCGAACTCTGGCCGGCCCTGCTCGATGACCTCGCGGGCGGGGTCGATCCGGCGCGCATCGCCGCACGCTTCCACAATGGCCTGGCCGGGGCGGTGATCGCCTGCGCCAGACATTGGTGCGCGCAGCGCGCACTGGATACCGTGGCCCTGTCCGGCGGGGTGATGCAGAACAGAACCCTGTTCGGCAAGGTCGAAAAAGGCCTGCAGGACGCCGGCCTCGAGGTGCTCAGTCACCACCAGGTACCCGCGAACGACGGTGGCATCGCCCTGGGCCAGGCGCTGATCGGCGCCACCCATCCCGCTTGAGTACACCGGTTCAGCCCATCCGGCAAATTCCCGCCTTCCCTTGACCCGCGGCAGTATGCTGCCGGTGCAGCAACGGTGATAATACGGGTTCCTCTACCGGGATAGATCATGTTCAGTGTTCTGTTACTCGGCCTGCTGATTGGCCTGCAACACGCCGTCGAGGCCGACCATCTGGCCGCCGTCGCCAGCCTCACCACGCGCGGCCGAAACCTGCGTGAGGCCGCCCGCATGGGCTCCGCCTGGGGACTCGGGCACAGCCTCACCCTGTTGCTGATCGGTGGCGGCGTTTTGCTGATCGGCGGCACGATCCCGGATCAACTGGCGCTGTGGCTCGAGGCCGCGGTCGGCGTCATGCTGATCGTGCTCGGCGCCGATGTCCTGCACCGGCTATGGCGTCAGCGCGTGCATTTTCACAACCACAGGCACGGCAGCCGCTCGCATTTCCATGCGCACAGCCACACACCGTCGGCGGACCACGAAAAAGACCCGCATCAACACAGCCACCCGGCACGCCTGCCCGTGCGCTCGCTGCTGGTTGGCATGATGCACGGCATGGCAGGATCAGCGGCCCTGATCGTGTTCGCCCTGGGCAGCGTGCAATCGCTCTGGCAGGGACTGGCCTACATCGCGATGTTCGGTATCGGTTCGATCGTCGGCATGACCCTGCTGGCACTGGCGATCAGCCTGCCGCTGCGCTGGTCGGCCCGCAGCCTGACCTGGGCCCACAACGGGCTTACCGCGGTGTTCGGCCTGGTCACGGTCGGGCTCGGCGCCCTGCTGGTCCACCAGACCGCACTCGGCCTGATCGGCGTCTGACCACGAATCAGTCCAGCGGCTGCGCCCGCAGGTCTTCGATATCCCTCGACACGGCGGCCACAAAGGCCTCGACCAGTTGCGCACCCTTGCGCGCGTCGGCCAGCGTCGGATCGCCCCACACCCCGCTTGGCGAGTAGATGCCCGCTCGCCCGGGCTCCCGGCTGAAGCCGCCGGGGCCATGGCGTGGGTGGTCGTCCCTGACGGCGCTGGGCATATCAACCCGGTCGGGCATCAGGTACAGCATCATCGATGTCTCCGCCTCGTCGGCATGACTCCCGCGTTGCTGCTGCAGCAGCCGTGCCTCGGTGTCCGCGGTGATCTTGCTGATGTCGCTGAAGCGCAATTGCACGCCCCGGTCGGCCAGGATCCCGGCCGCGGCTGCCAGCGGACCGGCCGTCGACACGCCGGTATTCAGCACGTAGAAACGCCTCGGTCCATGCGCCGTCAGGCTGGTAACGATATCCACCACCAGCCCACAGGCCACATCGAACGACAGACTGATCGATCCGGGGTAGGCCAGGAACGCCGGGTAGTGATGATAGGAGAGGGTCGGCGCAACGATCACCTCGGTGCGCGCCATCACGCGTTCGCTCAACGCCTCGGCCAGGCGCAGGTCGTTGTCGAGACGCAGATGCGGCCCATGTTCCTTGGCCGCGGCACCCAGCGGCAGCAGGAGGACGGCCTGAGGCAACCGCACGTTGCTCGTGCGACTGGGTCTTGTGGCATCGCGTGGAGCCCGTTCATGGCCGGGAGCGCCAGTTACCCAACTCAGGCGTGTGAAGCATCGTGAGAGTTAATGCCACCGCGTCGGGAATGTCTCTTCATGGTCGGGAGCACCCCTGCGCTGACCACAGCGTGAAGGGCATCCCGACGGTCGCTCGGCATGATCCCGGAATGACCTGCCTGGTTGAAACTGCGGCACCCAACGAAGCCCAACCAGTGCCAGAAAGGTAAATTCATCGATGCTTGGGCGGTGCGAATACCGGGTGAGGTATGGTTGCAATATCACTTGGGCTATCAGCGCGCTGGAAACGGGTAGAGAGCAATATATGAATAAAGTCATCATCTTTTTGCTCGCGTCCCTGCTGGCCGGAACCGGTGGTGCCGGACAGCGACTGGGAGATATCCAACCTGGCTACCCCTGCGACGCGATTCCACAGCTAGAAAAGCGCCTGGGATCGGTAGAGTTGGCCGCTCAAGACAAGAATGGCATCAGCAGATATTCGGGTGCACAGGGAGGGGTCGAGGTAACGGTTGTTTATCATTGCGACAAGGGACAACTGACCGAGCAGGAAATCATCTTCGCGAGTACCACGCAGAGCAATGCCTACCTGATCGCCAACAAATTAAGGGAAGAACTTGCCAAAGACCTGGGCGAACCCATTCATGATGGACTGAACCTCAGGGTATGGAGAAAGATGATGTTCGGTATTCTGGGAGCGGACCTTGATTACCTTACCTCGGTCGTCGTTTGGGGCAGGACAAAAGAGGATGTGATGCTGTTGGTAAGGGAAACAGAGGACAAATCCTGGGTGGTCATCATGTCTCAGGGCAGTTCAAAACTGGAATACATTCTCAATTCCTAGTGGGCCAAGTGGAAAGTTCTGTAACACTCAGAGCCACTGTGCGAGTGCGAATCAAGGCGCGTTTCGCAGGCAATGGCCGCTCCCTTGGCAAGAAACGCAACACAGAGTCGCGCTCGCACAGCGGCTCCCGAAGGGCCGCGCCACAAGCATCGTGGGCTGTGTTGCAGTCCTTGGAAAGGGCCTGCCATTCCCTGCGGACTGCGCCTTGCCCACAATGCTTGTGGCGCGGCTGAGCGTTACAGAACTTTCCACTTGGCCCACTAGCCCCGACGAATAAATAACAGGGGATCGTTGGTTCAGAGATTTCCGTGGCTTGCCAGCCCCTCTGACAAGCGACTGTGTTGGTCTGGACGCAAATCAAAGGGGGGCAGTTTCATTCGATCCGTTCGCCTGACGTGACCTGACGAGCGGCAGACGAAGGCAGCTATGCGCGGCCCACCAATTCCGGCAACCGACGGCCAGGATCGGACTAAACCATGATCCGCCCCGATTGCTCCCACCGGGCCCTGCTCAGAGCTCGAACTCCCTGGCTACAGTGACGCTAAAGGCGCCATCACACAGGTCATCAAACCAGTAACCCTCTGCGCATGCGCTATCGGACAGATCTGTGTCTGTATACTGGACGCTGACATCGAACCCGGCGAGAGAGCGCGACAGTGCTATGCCGTAGTCTGTGTAGTCTTGTGCATCGTCAAAATCGAAGTGGCCACCGCGTAAATTGAGCGTGAACGCTTGCGGTAGTTCAAATTCGAGGCCCGCTTCCACATAGCTGCTGTCGTTGTCGAAATCCCGGTACACCATCACGTTGAAGAAACGATAGCTGGCCCCGGCGTAAAACTCTTCGCTGGTGTCCAACAGGGATTTCCTTGCGCCCGGATAGCGGTATTGGATGACGCCCAGATCCCACCCGAATCCAAATTCGGTCTCACCCGAATAGCCGACATAAAGATCCAGCTCGATACCCGCATCGTCGTCATCATCGGGCGTGGAGTCCGGCGCATTGCTGCTGAAAAAATCCACGTTGGACGCCCAGGCGCCGACGTAGACACCCGACTCATGCGCATAGTCTATGCCTCCCTGTATCGCAGGATCTCCGAGGGTCTGTGAGATACCCCGCCAGACGTAATCGGAGGTCACTGCAAGGTTGGCGCTCAATTCGCCTTCGGCGAAGCTGGGCCAGGCTGTTGCGCAGCAGAGTGCGCCGAGGCCGATGACTCTAAAATTCATTTTCATTCCTCTCGTGGTCATTTTGGCCGCAGGCGTGCCGACCGCCCAGCCGGCTCTCAAGCTTCGGATCTGGTCGCTCATCGGCTTGTCAACTGCGCGGCGAAGCATAGCGAGCGTTTTGCGATCGTGTCGCGTGTTGATCTTGGTCGAGCAGTTCCGTCATGGCCGAGGCCGGCATCGGCCGGCCCAGGAGAAACCCCTGGACCAGGCTGCATTCTTCCTTCTTCAGGCTGTCCATCTGTTCCGGCGTCTCGACCCCTTCGGCCGTCGTCTGCAGCCCTAAGCTTTTGGCGATGAACAGGATGGCCGACACGATCGCGGCGTCCTGGGAATTGGTGGACATGCCGTTTACAAATGTCCGGTCGATCTTCAGCTTGTCTATCGGCAGCTCGCGCAAACGGCTGAGCGATGAGTAGCCCGTGCCAAAGTCATCCAGCGAGATGGTCACACCCCTGGCCTGCAGGGTGGCCAGGTCATCGACGACCTCCTGTTTTACCGTCATCAGGACAGACTCGGTAATCTCCAACTCCAGCAGGCCCGGTTCAAGACCGGCACCGGCCAGGGCCTGGTCGACCACGGCTCCCAGCTCCTGTCGCTGGAGCTGGACACCGGAGACATTGACCGACACGAATATCCGACGCGTCCCGGGAGCGTTCCAGACGTAGGCTTGACGACAGGCCTCCTGCAGTACCCATTCGCCGATCTGAAGAATCAAACCGCTGTCCTCTGCGAGTGGAATGAACCTGTCGGGCAAGACGATGCCCTGCTCGGGATCGTTCCATCGCAACAGCGCCTCTACGCCGACTATCTCGCGTCCGCCTGCGTGCAATTGCGGTTGGTAGTACAACTCAAGCTCGTTGCTGTCCAAGGCACGCCGCAAACGGGCTTCCAATGATAGGTGCTCGGACGTCGCCAGGCTGTAGGCAGCCGAATAGAACTGGTAGTTGTTGCGGCCCTGTTCCTTCGCGTGATACATCGCAACGTCGGCGCGCTTGATGAGGTCGTTCACTTCGGTCCCATCATTGGGAAACAGCGTGATACCGATACTCGTGCTGTTATAGAGTTCATGGCCGTCGATGCGGAATGGCTCACGCATCATCTCGAGTATGCGCGAGGCCACTTTGGCAGCATCGCGGGAGTCGTCGACCTTGGGTAGCAGGATGATGAATTCGTCACCACCCAGACGGGCAAGCACTTCTGAGGTCTCTTCATACGATTCCTTGTAAACGAAGTCCTCTGCGCGTAGCGCCGATTTCAGGCGGACCGCCATTTCTTCCAGCAGCTGATCACCAATCTGGTGGCCCAGGGTGTCGTTGACGCGCTTGAAATTGTCGAGGTCGAGGAACAGCACTGCCATCTTGTTGGACTCGCGACGTGCCAGAGCGATCATGTGCTGCAGGAACTCGCGGAAAAGCAATCGATTTGGCAAACCGGTCAGACTGTCGTGATATGCCAGATGCTCGATCTTCTGCCGGGACTTGTGCAGGCTGCGGCCCATGTCCTGGAAGCTCTGTACAAGCTGTCCGAGTTCATCTCGAGAGGAAAGTGCGATATCAGGCGTCAGGTTGCCGTCGCGGATCGCCCCCACGGCGCTCAGCAGTTTTTTCAGCGGTCGCACCATCAGCGTGTTGATTGCTACGAGCAGCGCGCTAAGGGTTACGAAGATCGTGCCGACGGTGACCCAGGTGAGGGTCTTGCCCAATTCGCGACCGTCCTTCTTCACTTCAGATTCTGGCAGCACGCCAACCAGCCACAGATCTTGATGAATGGGTCGCGCGAGAAACGATGCACTTACGCCGTTGTAGGCAACATAGTGCCGCCGCTGGTCCGCGCTGGAACGTTCAATCATCGACAAATGTTCGCTCGACAGCGAGCTCCCCCGTCGGCTCGATTCCGGGTGAAACAGAATCTTGCCAGCGTGGTCGACCACGAGTGCATATCCGCTCTCGCCGACGCGGTTGGTAGCGACTTGCTCGGCGAGGAAATCCAGACTCATGGTCACAACGAGGTAACCGCGGAGCCTGGGCTGGGTACTCAGCGGGTCGTCGGTTGCTGCGTTGATCAGGTTCATCCGGCGGGCTACCTGCAGCGATACCTCGCCGTTGTCCGGGTTGGTCATGACCCGACTGAATGACTCACCCTCGGACCGGCTGAGAGACCGGAAGAACGGTGTGTCGCCTTCCTCTTCGGTGAAGTTCGGGATCGGGGCCAGGGTGGCGCGTGCGTCCTCGTAACCGTCAGGCAATAGAAAACGAATCTCGTAGTAGTCGGGATAGGCACGCAGGTAGCTTTTGAAGAGTTTCAGCAACGAGGGGAGCATCAAGATATAGCGCTCCTCCTCGTCCTCGGTTAAGGCGTACGAACGCATCAGCGAGGACTCTGCAAACAATTGGCTGTTCGCTTCCGCAACCGTGGTTCGGACCCTGAAGTTGGTGGCCAGCTGATCCATCAGCGTTGTCAGCTGGCTATAGGTCCGTTGCTCCGCCGTCGATTGCAGTTGCTGATAGGCGAGCCCGCCCAGGATCAGCAGCGGAGCTACCGTGAGCGGTATCACGACCAGCAGAATTTTGGCATGCAGGCGCAAAAGTCGCCTCGTCAGTTCAGTTCACGATGCGCGAAAAGATCGCCGAGCGACGTTTGGCCGCCCGCGGCGGGAGGGACCGGTACGGCTCCGACTTCTCAAGTGCAGCCCCGCTCGGGTAAATGACCGGGTCGCTCAGATACTCGGCAGGCAGCAGCTTCTCGGCCGCCAGGTTCGGCGTCGCGCAGTAGACATACTGTGCCAGCCGTGCCGCGATCTCGGGTTCGTTGAGAAAATCGATGAACTTCTTCGCCGCGGCCTTGTTCACCGACTCGCGCAGAATACAGAGATAATCCACCCAGATATTGCCGCCCTCCCTGGGCAGAACATAGTCGATGTTCTCATCGTGTTCCTGGAGCATCAGGGCGTCGCCGCTGTACATCATGCTCATCCCAACCTCGCCGGAGATCATGGCGGAGTTTTCGTCCAGCGATATGTACTTGTAGGTCTTTACGTGG
Source organism: uncultured Gammaproteobacteria bacterium (assembly GCA_963719025.1). Lineage (GTDB taxonomy): Bacteria > Pseudomonadota > Gammaproteobacteria > Chromatiales > Chromatiaceae > Thiosocius. The sequence continues at coordinate 35,066 of CAVRBK010000098.1, forward strand.
GGTTTCTGCTCGACGAGCAGTGTCTCGGCCGCCATCAGCTCTTCACTGTCCGCGCTGTTGAGCGAGTACCCAAGCGCCTTCAACGCGGCCCCGATCATGTCCGCGTCGTCGCTGATCATGCCAATTCGGCCCTGAACTGCCGGGTGCGGTCGAAAAAGATCCATCCAGCTGGTGACTTGCGCGGGTACGAGATCGGTGCGATAGGCGATGCCCATGGTGCCCCAGAAGTAGGGCACCCCAAACTCCTCGGCTCGAGGATGCTCCGTGCGCCAGCGCGGATCGACGTGCCTCAGATTGGGGATGTCCGTATCGACGATGGGCTCGAGCCAGCCGCGCTTCGCCAGAATACGCAGCGACCCGCCGTTGACGATCGCCAGGTCGTAACCCTTGCCATCGGTCTCCAGCAGTAGCTCGTCACGTGCCGAGTCCGAGTGGAAGTAGGACTGTTTCACCGTGATCCCGGTGCGCTGCCGGAATTCCTCGAGGATCTCCGGGTCCATGTAGTCCGACCAGTTGAGGAATGTCAGTTCCCGACCATTGGCCTGCACATTCAGCGCCGCGGTAAACATTGCGAGAACCACGAAAAATCGTTTCAGCAGATACATAGTCACGCCCTTTTTCTCCGGCCGGTGCATGGGGTTGCCCGAACGGGGTCGCGGCACCAACGTGGACTATTAGATAGTCGGCAGGCTCCATGCGATCTTTAAATAGATAAGTTATTGAAAACCATGCTGAACAGGGTTTCGGGACACGCCGGGGTGGCCGCACCGGACGAGCGGCGATCAAGACGTACCTTTAACCCGCGAGAAGCATGCCGATAGCTGCGTCCAACTCTTCAGCGGCGGCAGAAGGCAGTGCCAGCAGGTCGTCGGGTTGCAGGCCGGTGATCTGCCAGGCCGCGGGACTGATCTCCGTCATCAGTTGGGCCTCGTCGATAGGCTCGCCATCGAGTCGGGTCAGTGCAGTGGCGATATGAACGACCGCGGTACCCGGCGCGCATTCATCGACCGGGTTGGGGTCAATGTGACCGCGGGTGGTTGCAACGAGCTGTTGTGGGAGTTCCCAGGCATGCATCAACTCTGCGCCCACGTCCGCGTAGTTGAACCCGAGCATGCCGGTTTCTGTGCGCGCCAGCGGCGCGTCTGCATGGGCCGCCGCATGCCGTGCACCCTCAGTCTGCTCGGGTAACTGCAAATACATTAATTGGTGGCCGATATGACTCAGCAGGCCTGCAACGAACAATCCTTCGTTGTCCTCAATAGCGCAGGCACGCGCAACAAGACGCGCGTACACGCCGCGATGAACGCTGAGGATCCAGAGTTCCCGCATCCTGCGTGTGTCGCCACCTGCCTGCGCGAATGAGCTCGTCAGCGTGGTCGCGAGGACGAGGTCGTGCACAGGCCGCATGCCCAGCAAGTTAACTGCCTGGCGAACGTTGTCCACCGGGGCGCCCAGATGGAAGTACGCGCTGTTGACCATACGCAGGACGCGTGCCGTGATGCCGGGATCCACCGAAATCGCATTGACCAGGTCGGTCAGGTAGGAGTCGGGGTCTTCGACCACAGCCTTTACGCGCAGATAAACGTCGGGCAACGTCAGCAGGGTCTCTACGCTGGCGACAAGATCTGATGCGGTCCGGTATCGGGAATCCATGGTGGGGCTCGATCCTCAATTCACAATCCATTCGGTGCAAGGGCGACTTTCTGTCGATAGGGCATAAAGGAGGGTAAAGGCTGAGTTGCGCGTCGATGATAAAACCACCGTCTCTCCTGGTTATCGGGCCATTTCGTGGCCGCTTGAATTTGTGGATTCCAGGTGACTGGGGCAATCGACGCGGCACGTGGGGACTGGCCTGCTTTGCGTTGAGAGCGAAACCGGCAACTCATCGAAAAATGAAGCCGATGCTTATTGATTGGCAGTGCCTCGCCGTCACCGGAGAGTGGGCGGGCCGCTCGGCGCCCGAAAAAAAATTTAAGCACCCATAGATTCGGCCGATAGAATAATCGAAGCGAAGACTGTGGTATGGACCCGGTATCTCGCTGAACCTAACCGAAATTGTTGTAAGGGAATGAATGCCAGCGTTGTTGTGCTGTTCCTGCAGTTGGGAAATGCCTGATACGCTGCTCAGTCTCAATACTAACGTCCTAGGTTCAACGATTGGGTCCATCCCACAGTCTTTGTCGTTTTGCCATTTCCCCTCCGCGCCGTGCTTTCGCTCGTGACACGCAGCGGTTGCGGCGGATGCGGTGACGCCACGCGGCCAAGCCGGTAAAGTCGCGTAATGCCTCCGTATTCAACGCCCGCCCCATGAACGCAAAAAGTCAGTCGGCAAACCGGCCACGCATCCTGCTGGTCGATGACGACCCGGATCATCTGGCCCTGTGCGAACGTTGGCTGAGCCTCGCCGGTTACCCGGTCGATACCGCCATCGGCGGTACCGAGGCCCTCGCCATCCTGGAACGCATTCGACCCGACCTGGTGATCTCCGACCTGATCATGGACGGCATGAACGGACTGCGTCTGCTGAGCGAGATCCACCGTCAGGATCCGGTGCTGCCGACGATGATCATGAGCGGCAAGGCCGGCCTGCCCGATGCCCTCGAGGCCGCACATCTCGGCGTGAGCGGCTTTCTCGAAAAGCCGTTCAGCAAGGATGCCCTGCTCGACGCCGTTGCCAAGTCTGCCGAGAGCATGCCGGCCGGCACCCAGGCCAGCGGCGACCTGGATACGGCAGCCGGTCGCCTGGTGTATCGATCCGCGGTCATGCAGGAGCTGATCGGGCGGGTACATCGCGTGGCCGGCGGCGACAGCACCGTCATGCTCAACGGCGAGACCGGCACCGGCAAGGAACTGATCGCCCGCGCGGTCCATGACCTGAGTGCGCGCCGCGACAAACCCTTCGTCAGCATCAATTGCAGCGCCCTGCCGGAGCAGTTGCTCGAGTCCGAGCTGTTCGGGCACGAGAAAGGGGCCTTCACCGGCGCCACGTCGAAACATTTCGGGCTGTTTCAGTCCGCCGACCGCGGCACCCTTTTCCTGGATGAGATCGGCGATATGCCGCTGCCCCTTCAGGCCAAGGTGCTGCGTGTATTGCAGGACTTCGCGGTGCGTCCGGTGGGCGGGCTGCAGTCGGTGAAGATTGATGTGCGGGTGGTTTCCGCCACCCACCACAACCTGCTGCAGCTGGTCGAACAGAAGCTGTTTCGTGAAGATTTGTATTATCGACTGAACGTGGTGCCGCTGCAGGTGCCGCCGCTGCGCGAGCGCAGCGAGGACATCCCCGCGCTGCTCGAGCACTTTCTGCAGCAGCTGGGCAGCCGCGCCGATGGCCGCGGCAAACGCTTCGCGCCCGAGGCCCGCGCCGCATTGCTGCAGGCCCCCTTCCCCGGCAACATCCGCCAACTGCGCAATGTGATCGAGCGCTGCGTGGTCCTGAGCAACGGCCCGGTGATCCCGCGCTCGCTGGTCACCGAGGCGCTGCAGGATCAGACGCTCGATATGCCGACCCTGGACGATGCGCGCAATGCCTTCGAGCGACGCTATATCGCCGGCCTGCTGCGCGCGACCAACGGCAACATCACCGCCGCCGCAAAGATCGCCGGGCGCAACCGCACCGAGTTCTACAATCTGCTGGCCCGCCACCGCCTCGAGCCCGAGGTGTTTCGGCAGAGCGATAAATGAGGCCAGGCCGTCTGCCCGCGAAGACCGCAATCCATTCACCCTGCGTCGGCCCTGGATTCCGGATCGCCGCTGCACGGCGTCCGGAATGACGATGGATGGTGCCGGCTGACGGCACGCAACATCGGCGGGTAACGCAGCCTCGGATCAGGGCCACGCCCCACAAAAACCGTCATTCCGCGTAGGCGGGAATCCATTTCGGCACCCACAGCTGCGCTCTCCGCGCATTGATGGCTTGAACCTTGCTTTCTCAAGTTATGCACACTGGAGCAAACTGATGATGCAAAGCAGCGTACCCGTGGTCGAAGTGGATGCCGAACTCGCCGACCTTATCCCGCAATACCTGAGCAATCGCTGGGCCGATCTCAACTTCGCCAGGCGACTCGTGGAAAAGGGTGATTTCTACCTGTTGGCCGGCATGGCGCACCGTATCCGGGGCAGTGCCGCCAGTTACGGCTTCGTGCGACTGGGGGAAATCGCCAAGGCCATCGAGACGGCGGCCGACCTGCAGGACGGCGCCGGGGTAACCATCCAACTTGCCAGCTACGATGCCTATCTGCGTGCGGTACGCATCGAGTACACCTGATCTCCCGCGCAAAACTTGTCGGGCAATCCCGACAGTCTCCCCCGGCCACCCAGCACCTACGCTGGAAAGACCCGCCGGTATGCCTGAGAAAGCCCCCCCACCCCGATATTTCAAATCAATCTAACCAGCTGTTTTTAATTATTTTTCTGGATTACTCAGCGACCTTCATCCGTACCTTGGCACGACAAGTGCATCGTCAGGACATAGGCGCTGGATTTCACCGATCGAAAGATCCCGCCAGGGCCTGAAAACAAATTGAGCGGTAGACGCTCGCAATGCAGAAAACCGACATTGTCGACCGCTGCGGAAGACAGACCCGCAGACCCAATCGACGATCTCGCCTGCACCGAGACTGAGGAGAAGAAGTCCAATGAAAAAGCAAATGAAACTCGGAATTGCCGCGGCCGCCATTTCGGCATTACTGGCCGGCTGTAATACCACCCAACCGAAATCTGAACTGGCCTCGCAACTCGCAAACGCTGAAAAAGAGAACAGTTCGCTGCGCAGTAGCCTTGCCGAACTCGAAGAGTCGGTGGCCAACCGCGACCAGCGTATCGCTTCGCTGCAGACCGGCGGTTCGGGCTCCAGCGATCTTCTGCCGCCCAAGGCCAAGGCTGGCGAATGCTATGCACGTGCCTTCGTACCGCCGCAGTACAAGCCGGTATCCAAGACCGTGTTGAAGAGCGAGGCCAGCCAGCGTGTCGAGACCTCACCGGCACGTTTCGAGTGGGTCGAAGAGAAGGTACTGGTTCAGGAGGCCTCGCAGCAGTTGAAGGTCATACCGGCCAAGTACGGTTGGAAAGAAGAGCAGGTGCTGGTCAAAGAAGCGTCGACCCAGCTGGTCGAGCAGCCCGCTGTTTACCAGAACGTGCAGGAAAAAATCCTGGTGCGTGACGCCTATACCACCTGGAAGAAGGGCCGCGGTCCGATCGAGCGTATCGACAACGGCACCGGCGAGATCATGTGCCTGGTCGAAGTCCCGGCCGAGTACAAGACGGTCATTAAGAAGGTGCTGAAGACCCCGGCCAGCGTCCGCGAAGTGGCGATCCCCGCCGAGTACAAGACGGTGAAGCGTCGCGTTGTGATCGAGCCGGCCAAGACCATGGCGGTCGACGTCCCGGCGCAGTACAACACCGTGAAGGTGCGCAAGCTGACCCAGAAGGCGACCGAGCGTCGCATCGATATCCCGGCCGAGTACCAGGAAGTGCAGGACAAGGTTCTGGTCTCGGAAGGCCGCCTCGAATGGCGTCCGATCCTGTGTGAAACCAACACCTCGCCTGGCGTGATTCGCAAGCTGCAGAGCGCACTGCGCGGTGCCGGTCACAACCCGGGCAATATCGACGGCATCATTGGCGATAGCACCATGGCCGCGGTCAGGTCCTACCAGAAGGCCAACGGCCTGGCCTCGGGTCAGCTGACGATGGAGACCCTGCGTCGCCTGAAAGTGATCTGATAAACGTAAACGAGTCGATGTGAATACCGGGTGGATGTCCCTCCCTCGGTGTACTCCCTACCCGCTCCTCTGGAGCGGGTTTTTTTATCTTGTCCAAAAAATTGCTAATCTCGGCAAAGGGATAGGATCAATTCGACAGAGCCAGAGACAACATGACAGAAAAAACCGGCTTCCGGCGCGTGAGCAGTGAGTCCGCCGACGAACACAACATGCTGCAGATTCGCGAAATCCTGTTCGGCGAGTACAGCCGCCAGACCGAGCAACAGCTGGCAGAGGTCACGACCCGCCTCGATGAGCAGGACAGGACGCTGCGGGAATTGATCGATCGCCGGGTCAGCCTGGCGATGGAGGCACTGCACAAGGATCTCGACAAGCAGGGCACCCGGCAACAGGCCGCACTCGATGGACTCGACAACGCGCTGCGCGCCCTGCTGAGCAGGACCGACGAGCGCATGACCCTGCTCGACAGTGACCTGCAGGACGTCAACCATGCTGTGCAGAAAACCCTTGCCGAACAGACGGCGGCGCAGGAACAATTGCAGCAGGACAGCGTGGCACGCCAGCAACTGGCCGAACTGCTCGAGGCCATGGCGCAGCAATTGCGCAGACCGGATACCCCATGAATCATGACAAGCCGTCGTCGCCCACACCGGCGGCCAATGACGAACGCACCGCGCTCGCCACGCTCAAGGCATTGCTGGTCGGCCCCGAACAGCAATCCATAGAGCGTCTCGAAAACGAACTGCACAGTCCAAAGGTGCAGACCGAACGGGTTGCGGAAACCCTCGCCGACTCGTTGCACAAGGCCTACCGGGACAACCCGGCGCAGCTCAGCACCGCGCTCGACCGACCGGTCGCCGAGTGCCTGCAGGGCTCGGTGCAGCGCGACCCCGGTTTCTTTGCCGATGTCCTGTACCCGGTGATGGGCCCGGCGATCCGCCGTTCGATCGCACAGACGATGAAGGGCCTGGTGCAGCAGATCAACCAGACCCTCGAACACAGTCTCACCCTAAAGGGCCTGAAGTGGCGCATGGAGGCCGCACGCAGCGGCGTCCCGTTCGCCGAGATCGTGCTGCGCAACACCCTGCGCTACCGCGTCGAAGAGGCCTTTCTGATCCAGTCGGGCAGCGGCCTGCTGATCCAGCACCTGAGCGAAGAGCACGCCGTGCAACGCGATGCCGATGCGGTATCGGGCATGCTCACCGCGATCCGCGACTTTGCCCGCGACACCCTGGAAGGCAAATCCGGCTGCGACGCGCGGCTGGAAACCATCGATGCCGGCGACCATACGCTCTGGCTGGTGCACGGCCCCAAGGCCTACCTCGCCTGCGCCATCCGTGGCGTACCGCCGGTCGACCTGCGTGACGACCTGACCCGTGTCCTGGAAGCCATACACCGTCAGTACGCAGACCTGCTCGATGCCTTCGATGGCGATCCAGCACAGGCGGGGCCCCTGCGCCCGCTGCTCGAACCCTGCCTGCAGACCGAGGTGGCGAAACCGGGTGGGCGTGGTTTTCCGTGGCCGCTGGCCATTGTCCTGCTGCTCGCCATCGGCGCCCTTGGCTGGTGGGCAAACAGCGCCTGGCAGTCGCGCAGCCTGGCGAATGCCGAGCACGCCCGACAGCTCGCGGGCGTCGAGCAGCTTGCCGCGTTGCCGGGCACGGTGCTGACCGACTGGCAGATCACGGATGGTCGCCTGCAGTTGCGCGGACTGCACGACCCCCTGACGACCAAACCGACGACCGCACTCGCCAAGGCCGGCCTGATCCCGGCCGAGTACCAGCTCAGCTTTCAGCCCTTCCAGTCGTCTGACCCGGTCGCCGCCCTGGCCCGTGCACGACAACGCCTGGCACCGCCCGATTCCGTGGAGCTGACATTGGACGAGCAGGGAACACTGCGGGCCGATGGTGTCGCCAGTACATCCTGGCAGCAACGCGCCGAGATCCTCGCGACGACCGTACCCGGCATCGAACGCTTCGATCAACGCGGCGTCGAAGACGTGGATGCCCGATTGCGGCGCACGCTCAACCAGCGCCTGAATCCGCCAAAGTCAGTCAACGTCACGGTCGACGACGCCGTGGCAACACTCGACGGCAAGGCCCCCCTGGCCTGGATCCGCACCCTGCCGGCGGAGGGCGCCACGATCGCCGGCCTCAAGGCGCTGCGTCACGACACGTTGCAGTCGCTGGAAGAGATCCGCCTGCGTGACCTGTGGCGCATGATCGAACAGGTGCAGATCCACTTCGTCACCGGTACCGAGCTGGATGCCGCCGAGCGCGAGCGCATCGCCACCCTGGCGGGCCTGGTCAACGAGGCGCGCGAACACGCCCAGGCGCTGGGCTGGCCGCTGCGACTGCAGATCATTGGCCATACCGACGGCACCGGAACGCCGGAGCAGAACCACTTCATCGCCCGGCAACGCGCCGCAACGGTTGCGCAGCGTCTCAACGACACGGCGTTCGACATGCCCGAAATCAGCCTGCTCGCAGCAACCAAGCCACCGCCCCGACTGGCGCGCGATGCCGAGCTGCGACGGGTCGACTTCCGGCTGCTCGACCTCGGGTCGATGACGACAGAGGGGACGACAGAGGCTGTGTCCGGACGATGAAGGCCCGCAAGGTCTGCATGATCGGCGATTTCGCCGTCGGCAAGACCAGCCTGGTGTCGCGCTTCGTGCATAGCACCTTCGGTGACGCGTACCTGACCACGGTCGGCGTCAAGATCGACACCAAGGCTGTCGATCTGCCCTCCGGCGATGCGCTGAAACTGGTGCTGTGGGATATCGCCGGCAAGAGTGAACTGGCCAACATCGACACCAGCTACCTGCGTGATGCCTCGGGTTACCTGCTGGTCATCGACGGCACCCGGCCCGAAACCTTCGACAACGCCCTGCAGCTGCAGGCCACCGTCGAGCAACAGCTGGGCAATGTGCCGTTCTGCGTGTTGCTCAACAAGGCCGACCTGGGCGATCAATGGCTTTTGTCGGACGCGCAGCGCGGGACGCTCAAATCCCGCGACTGGTGGCACTGCCAGACCAGCGCGCTGCGCGGTGACGGTGTGGAAACCGCATTCAGCCAGCTCGGCGCACAACTGGTTCACCGCTGATGTCGGACGGCCTCGACCTGATCAGCCGGCATATCAACCGTGTGCTGGCCCAACAGACCCACCCGCTGTTTCTCGACGTGGATACCGAACTGCGCCTGCGGCAGTGGCGTGGAAAGGCGCAGCGCTACGGCCTGCCATCGCTGGAAACAGGCATGTCACTGGCCGACCCGCTCGCCATGCTCGCCACCGCTGATCCAGCGCAAGCCGAGGGGCGGGAGTGGCGATTCGTCGAATTGCCGACCGGAGGCATATGTCATGCGCATGCGCTGCCACTGCCGGATGGCTGGGCCATCGCCCTGCTCGATGCCAGTGTCGAGCATGCCGAACAACAGGCGCGCCAGCAGACCGCCCACGAACTGCTGCTGCTGCGCAACGAACGCGAGCGAATGATCGCCGAACTCGACGCGGCCAATCGCCTGAAAAGCGAATTCATCGGCCGCATGTCGCACGAGTTCCGCACGCCCCTCGCCTCGGTGATGGGTTACTCGGACACCCTGGCCGAACTGCGACGGGACGACCCCGAGATCCAGTATCATCTCGATGCGGTGGGGCGCGGGGCGCGCTACCTGCTCAACCTGGTGGAAAACCTGCTCGACCAGGCACGTATCGAGAATGACCAGCTGACGCTCAACCCCAGTGGCTGTGACCTGCACGAGATGAGTGACGAGGTCGAACAGCTGCTGCGTCCGGTCGCCGAACAGAAGGCACTGTCGCTGGCATGGTGGTTCGATAGCGCTACCCCGGCGCGCGTATGGGTCGACGCGACCCGCCTCAAGCAGGTGCTGATCAACCTCGTCGGCAACGCGATCAAGTTCACCAAGACCGGCAGCGTCAACGTAGAGTTCGACTGGCAGGACGGGCAACTGCACGTCGGCGTACAGGATACCGGGCCTGGCATTGCCGAGGACGAGGTCGACCAGATTTTCGAGCCCTTCCGCCAGGGTGGCGGGAGCATTCACGGCAAGGGCGCAGGCCTCGGACTCGCGATCAGCCGCACCCTGGTCGAGGCGATGGGAGGCCGGATCAGCCTGAGCAGCCGGGTTGGCGAAGGCTCACGCTTCGATTTTCATATCCGGGCCGAGGCCGTGCGGGGAGGCCCGGGTGGCGATACCAGCACTGTCGAAGGCAAGATCATCGTGCTGGCCGATGACGATCCGGACCTGCTCGAGCTGGTGCAACTCTACCTGCGTGCCGCCGGCTGCACCGTGCACACCGCACGCAACGCAAACGAGGCCCGGACCGCGGTCGCGCGTTTCCGGCCCGACGCCGTGCTGCTCGACCTCAACCTCGGGCAGGACGACGGTCATGCACTCGCTGCGAACCTGCGCCGCAGCGGCTACCGCCGCCCGATTGTCTCCCTGAGCGCCGCCGGCAGTGACAACACCCGCGCGGCCGGGATGAACCCGTTCGATGCGCAATGGAGCAAACCGATCACGCGCGGCCGACTGCTCGACGACCTGGCCGACCTGCTCAATAAGGCCCAGACCGACCACGCCGGCATTGTTTAGCCCGGGCCGATAGGTGAGAATACCGCCCCTGTCGTTCGCAGAACGGTCCGATGTCGCAAGAGCATCGAAACGACAATCAGTTTTATGCGCCCGTAGCTCAGCTGGATAGAGTACCGCCCTCCGAAGGCGGGGGTCACAGGTTCGAATCCTGTCGGGCGCGCCAATTTCCCATTGATAATCAGAAGATTGCATAGACGCCATCCATGGCCGGAGGCGCTCTCTTTTTCCGCACTCCAAATGCACTTCATTTTCTTGGTTACCAATACACAAGCGGAGCAGCCTGACGATAAAGAAGGCTTGCCCAAGTCTTCGGACAGCTAGTGGGCCAAGTGGACTTCGATCCGCAACTCTCTCAAAACAACGATGCGACCTTTGCGGAAGTTGGGCCTACATGCCGTCACAATCCGATGTTCGGCCAAAGCTGCTGGTGGAGATTCGCGCTGACAGTTGCTGCAATGGGTTGGTGCGTTCAATCATTGCTAGACCGGAAATGCTCTCCCAATGGCCGCTTTTTGATTTAGTGTCCTGCAACAACCAACACCCAGGAGACATTCACCACCAGCGGTTGTTTCGGGAAACGCATTACGTATCGTCGTGAGGCGTCTCCGATCGCATCCAGACGCGTTATCGAAACCATCTTTCGTCATTCCCGTGATCGCTTGAGATCGCTTGCGCGATGAGGTCTGAAGGTGCACGTACACATCCGGGGCCAGGGGTCGCTCCCCAAACAGAGCCCGTACATACGCACGTGCCCATTTGCTTGCGCTTTTTACCCTTGCAGAATCGGAGGAGTCCACATACGGGAATGACGGAACAGGGGATGCCCGAGGCAGCCGCGCGTTACTCCTGCGACTGCGCCTTGTGGCATCGCGTGGAGCCCGCTCCTGGCCGGGAGCACCAGTTAGTAGCCCAACTCAAGCGCGTGAGTTAATCTCGCCGCGTCGGGAATGTCTCTTCATGGCCGATCTCGGAAGTAGCCAATGCGGCTGGTTTGGTCCGCAGTTGTTACGGAACAGTCGTTCACCGGACGCCAATTGAGCCACCGCCGTGGGTCGTTTTCTGCGGTCCAACCCTATCGGAGCGAAGAGCGATCTGACCTTGCTCTGACTTGGTCGGCAAATGTCCGCAGGCTGAAGCCCGTAAGCAAAGGCCTACCGATATGGGTTATCCACAGATGTGGCACTTCTTTGCACGAATCCTGTCACCATCCGTATGAGGGCACTGGTCCTTGTTATAGCCACTCGTCCACATCCTGATGCCCAATCACCGCCATAATTTCGACGATTTGCCCCTCGATGCGATAATAAATGCTGTCTGTGCCGCATACGCTCCGCCTGTAGCCCTCACGGATATCGTCAACGGCTGGATACAAAAGCGGCTGTTCTGCCAGCCTGTCGAAACGCTCGATCAGTTGAAAAAATACGCATCGGCTTGCGCCTCTCCCTGGGTGCGAACGCCCCATTGATGAATGCGGATTAAATCAGCCTCGGCTTCCTCGGTAAGTCTATAGCTTCCCACTGCGCTGCAATTCTTCCTTCGATTTCGCAAGAATTTCGGCGGGTGTGCTGTCAGTAAAACCGCCCTGCTCTGCACGTTCCAGTTTGACGCGGATAAACTCTCTTTCGCGCGCTCGGCGGATCAGGTCATTGACCACTTCGCTTTTGCTTGCATATTCCTCGCTATCGACTTGGGCTTTCAGCCATTCGTCATTAGGCGGGGTAAATGAAATGCTTTGTCTTGCCATCGCTCGGCCTCCAAAAAATGCGCATGGTGCAATATTACACCAATTCCGCACCTCAAATAGGCCATTTTTCGCCTTTCAGTTCGCCATTTCAAAACTCCTTTAGCCTAAGTCGGTCGGCACTGGTGGCAGAGACCACTACCTTGGGCAAGGACATTCCGATAAGAGCAATACATTTGGTGCGAACCTATATCCGGCGACGAATCCATAGCGGAAGCAGTTGCACCGAATCCCCAGCGACAGCTTCGGCCGAATTGCCGAGCTAAACCATCTTGCAGATTACGGTACGGGCCGGCCGTTCGAATAACGGCTATGTAGCAATGGCACCTGGCCGGGAGTAGACGCCGTCAACCGTTCGCCCCATCTGCTCGGGTCACATCTGCAACCCACCGGGTGGGTGCCTTAGCCCCGCCGAAGGGCAGCGGTTGTGATGGGATGGCAGTCAAGTGTGGCCAAGAACCGCACACTTTTTTAGCTATCGCTATACCCCAGGTGTGAAGACGGGGTTTATGCTTTCTGTTTACCGAACAACCGGGCCGCGGGCGCCCCACGACATTCGGCATCAGCCCGCGAACATGACCGCCCCTTGCCCCGGGTCAAGGCGAAATCGACTGCCCCGACCTAGGCTTCCAGGAGGAACCGCATTCAGGGAGAAAGCGCGATGAACCGGATTCACTACGCATTGATCGGCCCGCTGGCCCTTGTGATGACCGCTGCACTGGCAGCCCCACCGACTGCGGTTCTTGCAGATCCGGCCATGGCGCCGGTCGATGCCGAACGTCTGGCACCGCAGGCCGCAGCCGGGAGGCATGGTCCCCTACGCCAACCCGCCGCTGCCCCCCTACCTGAGGATGGCGCCGCCACAACGCCAACCCTGGCAGGTGCAAAAGACGCCGATCGCACCACGAACAGAGCACGCGTATAAAAAGGCTGACGCATTGATCCAGAGCCGCTGGCCACGCTCGCAGCTCAAGGCAAGGAACCAGTCCGGCTACGGCTTCTACGACCTGTCCATCGAGGCAGATACGCTCAAGCACCAGTCGATGCCGGTGGTCGGCTACCAGCAGAACACCGCCCCCACGCCGCAGAATATGCGCCTGCAGATGATGTGTAGCATCGACCACATGAGCCGGTGGGACAAGGCGAACACCCCGGACTGGAGTAATGTCGTCGCCAGTACCTTTACCGAGCCCGAGGCGGTCAATCGCCTGAACAAGGCGCGGACCGTCCTGCTCGCCTATGGCAAGTGCCGGCCGAGCGTCGAGGCCTTCCAGCAGCTGACTCTGAACCGCTGGTACGAGTATCACGCGGCCTTCGTACCGGTATTTGAGGACAACCAGGGGACAGGTGTGATGATGGAGATCGGTACGAGTCTGCGCCTGACGCCATCGGGGGCGACACGCTTTGACCCGGCCCGGGTCGAACTCACCCTGCTCGGCTATGCCCATCGCGACGTTGGCAGGATCACGATCAGGTAGGAAAAGGCACCCGGCGACTGTGTTCATACCGACGGTTAGGCAAACCGGTGCCTTGGTCAAACCCCGGCATCGAGCCGCTATCGCGGTCCGTGTACAAACCGAATCGTCTTTTTTGCATGCGGACGTCGGAATGATATCAACGCTCATTCGCTACACTGTCGCCTGGTTCGCGCTGGCCCTTATCGCCGTGGCAAACGGTATGCTGAGGGTATCGACCTATGGCACCTTCCTTAGCGAACTGGCCGCGCACCAGGTATCGACCCTTACCGCCATGCTGTTCAGTGGCGCCGCCGTCTGGTACCTGCAGCGGCTCTGGCCGATCGGCTCCTCACGGCAGGCCTGGTTGATCGGGGTCATGTGGCTTGTCTTCACGGTGGCTTTCGAATTCGGCTTCGGGCACTACGTGATCGGCCACAGCTGGGCGCATCTCGTCGCCGATTACAGGCTGCTGGAAGGACGACTCTGGTCGGTGTTTCTTGCCTGGCTACTGGTCATGCCTTACCTGGCATACGCACTTTCACGACGCCCGGCTGCGCGTGCCCTGATAGCAGCGGCACCCGGCGGTGCCGGGTTTTCACGCTACCATGGCGTTCACTGCGTCCACCGAAACGCATCGCCGGCAAGATACGAAAGGAGAGCCCCGTGTCAGAGAGGAAACGCATCGCCCTGCTTATCGATTGTGACAATGTCAGCCACACCTCGATCGAGGGCGTACTGCAGGAACTTGCCAAGTATGGCGTGGTCAACGTCCGCCATGCGCACGGCAACTGGAAAAGCCCTTCGCTATCGGGATGGACAGAGAAGCTGCACCCCCACGCTATCCGGCCGATGCAGCAATTCGCCTACACCAAGGGCAAGAACGCCACAGATGCGGCCATGATCATCGATGCGATGGACCTGCTGTACAGCAAGAACGTGGATGCGTTCGCATTGATGACGAGCGACAGCGACTTTACACCGCTGGTACTGCGCATCCTGGAGAGCGGCTTCCCGGTTTACGGGTTCGGTGAAAAGAAAACCCCCAAGCCTTTCGTTGATGCATGCTCGCCGTTCATCTACACGGAAAACCTGGTCGCCGAAGAGGAGGAAAAACCCGAGGCCGCGCAGCAGGCCAGCAGAAAGAGTAAGCACGAGCTCAGAAGCGACGCTTGGCTGGTCAAGCTGCTGAGAACGGCCGCTGACCAGACCTCGGAAGACGACGGCTGGTCTCACATGAGCCGGGTCGGCCACTACATCTCGAACAACAGTTCGTTTTCTTCGCTCAACTACGGCTACCGCAGACTCGGCGATCTGATCAGGGCGACCGAGTTATTCGATGTGGAAATGCGGCGCGATGGCAAGGCCATGTATATCAAGGATGGGCGCAAATGAATGACCTTGCGGCATCCCGAGGTCAACGCCTGGCGCTGAAATCGACTAGCGGTACTTCGCCGCGGTAATGAACTCACCAAAGGTTTCGCACCAGACCACCGCCGTGTTGAAGTCCGCAGGATTGACAGACCGGGGCAGCTCAACGACAAAGTTCCGGAACGTCTTCACGTCTCCGACCCGCACCATCCGGTCTTTCAGATTTTCAAACTGCGATTCCGTCTCGACGAATTCAGGTGACAGGTAGAGTTTGTAGTCCGGACCGGGCGCGATCTCGCCGCGCAATGAAACCTTGCTCCGATTGATCGAAAGTGTCCCCTCGCCCCAGTGCAGCGCATCACTGCCCGCGAGGTTGCGCTGGAACTGCCCCTCGAACTCGGCCTCACCGGCGATCGCCATCACCTCGGCATCCGTCGGCGCCGGTGGCGCGATGAGAATGGGCAGCACATAGATGCCTGCGGCGAACCCCGTTACGCCTACGGCGAGATGTGACACCAGGAGCAGGATGGCTTTTTTCCACATGGCGGCAATACCTCGCAAGGGTTTCGGTTGGTGTAGTTGACCGCATTACGGCGGTCGATATTGCGCTGCGTTCGCAGGGGTATTCGTCCGGCCGGCCGTTGCCCCAGGAGATGGCGCGAAGCCGCCCTGGATTCCCACCGGCGCGGGAATAACGGGGGAAAACCCCTCGATTCTCCACCCAGGCGCGGCAGACTTGACGCATGGTGCTGAAAAACTGCCATTGAGTCTGGGATAATCGACACAAACAACAACCGACCGGGACAGTTCCTTGCCATATCGAAGCACTTCTCGCGCCGAACCGGCGTCTCCGCCATTGGGCCTTGCACTGCTGTTTCTGGCGCTTTCGAGCCCCGCCGGCGCCGACTTCACCCTCACCGAAGAAGACTTCTTCGCCCCGATGCCGCAGGTGCTGAGTGCGGCCCGGCTGGTGCAGCCGCTGGCCGACGCACCGGTCGCCATGACCATTATCGACCGCGACATGATCGAGGCATCGAGTGCGATCAACATCCCGGAGTTGTTGCGCCTCGTTCCCGGTTTCCAGGTGACCTACACCGAGGGCATCGATGCCATCTCCACCTACCAGGGCTATGCCGACAGCCTGCCACGACGCATGCAGGTGCTGGTCGACGGGCGTTCCGTCTACAACCCGGGGATCAACGGCGTCATCTGGGCCGCGCTACCCCTGACCCTCGACCAGGTGGAACGCATCGAGGTGGTCCGCGGCCCCAATGCGGCCGCGTATGGCTCGAACGCCTTCCTCGGCACGATCAATATCGTAAGCCGCAGTCCCGAGGCCAGCGAAAAATTCAGTGCGCGGATGATGAACGGGAGTGCGGATACCCAGGAGGGAGAGATCGCGCACGCCGGCGGCTTCGATGGTTTCACCTACCGGATCAACGCCAGTTCATCGGACGCCGGCGGCTTTCCCGACAAATCCGACGATAGCGAATCGAGGATCTTCAATGTCCAGGGGATATATCGCCCGACGCTCGAAGACAGCCTGACCTTCAACGGCGGCATGCGCGATACCGACTTCGACAGCGAGGCCTTTCGTGTGCCGCGACAGCGCAAGTACGACACAGACTATCAGCAGTTGATCTGGAACCACCGCTTCTCCGCCGAGCAGGATCTTCGCATTCAGCTGTTTCACAATGGGCTGAGAAGCCCGGATGACGTTTCTTTCGTAGAAAGCGGATTGCCGGTGAACGTCGACTACTCGCTGTCGACCGAGCGCTATGATTTCGAGCTGCAGCACCGCTGGTCACCGGCCGATCACTGGCGTGTTTCCTGGGGTGGTGGTGCGCGCCGCGACCAGGCCTATGGTCCAGGTATCTTCGACACCAACGATGAACTCGAGCGCGACATCCTGCGCCTGTTCGCCAACGCCGAATGGCAGGTGCATCCGGACCTGGTGCTGAACGCCGGGCTCATGGGTGAGGATTACAGCGATCTGGGCGGCTTTTTCTCGCCGCGTATCGCGCTCAACTGGCATGCGGCCGACCACCATACCTTCCGCGTGAGCGCGGCGCGCGCCTACCGCATGCCGACGTTCTTCGAACAGCATGGCGAACTCAAGGTGGATATCCTGCTGACACCCGGCTCGCCGGACCTGATCGAGATCCTCGGCACCGAATCCAACAGTCCGGAAGAGATCCGCAGCTTCGAACTGGGCTACCTGTTCGATGCCCCGGCGATAAGCGGCACCTTCGATTTCAGACTGTTTCATCACGAAGTCACGCCACTGCTGCACGACGCGCTGGACTACGGCATCGTGCCCGACAGGCCCCTGCGCTTTATCGAGGCCGGCACCCTGCGCACCACCGGCGCCGAAATACAGGCCAACTTCAGGCCCACGGATGCACAGCTGGTCCACGTCGCCTATGCCTATTCCCGGACGGGTGGCTCACGCCTTTTCCGCATCGATGCCAACGGCAACCCGGTACCCGCAGCCGGCGGCAACCCAAGATCCAATGCGGAAACCACCCCCGAGCACACGCTTACGGCGATGGTTGCGCAGCGGCTTGCCGACGACTGGCAGCTCAGTGGAACCTATTATTACGTGAGTGCAATGGAATGGCTCGGCGAGGGCGACCCGGTTGATCGCCAGTCGCGGATCGATGTCAAACTCAGCAAACGCTTCCGTCACGAGCAGGGCGACATCGAACTGTCACTCAAGGTACATAATCTGCTCGATGATCCGTATTGGGAGTTTGCAGAATCCGATCCCAGTGTCGGGGTCAGTGGAAACCTGGCGGAACGCCGGGTCTATGCTCAAGTAAAGTTCATCCTGCGGTAGGTGAAAGACTTGCCTGTCGTAGCCAATGGCATGCGGTGAAAGGACACACCAACATGCGTCATCCTGTCACAAACATCGGCGGACCCGGCACCTGGCTGGTCGTGATGTTGTTGATCGCATGCAGCATCGGCGTGGCGGCCGAAGCGGCCGGATTGCGCGTCGCCGTGCTCAGCACCCAGGGCAACCAACGCCATGCTGCCGTCGTCGCGGCGATCCGGCACACGCTGGCGGAAAACTGCCCGGCGCCCTGTAACGCGCCGGTCCGGCTGCTGCTACTGGACGCCAAGGCGTCGGCGGCAAGAGATCGCCGCGAGCGATGCAGACCTGCTGTTGGCCATCGGCAGCGCGGCGGCGAGCACGCTGGCGCAGCTCGATAGCGAAAGACCGAAGCTCTTCGGATTCATACCGCAGGTCGCCTGGCATGAACTGGTCCAGCGCCACGCCCTGCCTGCGGCGCAAAGCGGTGCCATTTATATCGACCAGCCTTTTTCACGGCAGTTCGAACTGATCCGCCATATCCTGCCGAAGGCCGAACGCGTCGGGGTGCTGCTGGGCAGCGTCTCGGCAGGACAGCAACAGGCACTCCTGCTGGCGGCACGACAGTCCGGTCTCGGGCTGCAGCTGCAGCAGGTCGATGACCACGGCGATGTGGGCAGCAAGCTGCGCCTGCTGGTTGAGCATTCGGATGCACTGCTGGCACTGCCCGATCCCACGGTTTACAACCGCACCACGATCTACCCGATCCTGCTCACCACCTACAGTGCCCGCCTTCCGGTGTTCGGGTTTTCCGCCGCCATGGTAGACGCCGGCGCGGCGGCCGCGGTCTACATGTCGGCAGAGAACGCCGGCCGCGAACTGGCCAGTGCAATCGTCACCTATGGATCGACCGGCAAGCTGCCTGCGCCACGCTTTGGCGAGCACTATTCGCTGTCGATCAATCACGATGTCACACGCTCCCTGCGCCTGGCGCCACTGTCGGAGTCGCAATTGCTGCAACAGATGAAGGGCATGCCCCCATGAAAATGCCACGGCCCAAAAGCATTTTTGCAAAGATCCTGCTGACCGCATTGCCACCCATCATTCTGCTGGCCGCCGTGTTGTCCCTGTACGCCATCAATGCCCGCCTCGACGATCTCGCCCAGGCCTTCCAGGAGCGCGGGCGGGCGCATGCACAGCAGCTCGCGTCGTCGGCGATCCTTGGCCTGTTTACCGGTGACCGGGACATGCTGCAGACCGCATGTCAGCGCCAACTGGCGCTCAGTTCGGATATCCGCAAGGTCGAGATACGCAACGCGCATCAGGAAACGATTGCGCAGGCCGCACCGCCGAATGCTCCACCCGGCGTTGAGGGGCTGAGCGTGTTTCGCGCCCCGGTGATCCCGCCCTTGCTGGAAATCGGCGACGAGGGGGGCGTATCGGAACTGCCCGCTCCAATTGGCGAGGTCGCGGTGCAGTTCAGCCAGGCATCGGCTGACCAGGCAGGGCAGCGCATCATCGGCAAGGCACTGCTGATCACCCTGCTGACAGTCTTGCTGACCCTTGCGATCGCCATGTTGGTGGCGGGCCAGATCGCGCAACCCATCGAGCGCCTGCGGCGTGCGGTCAGTGATCTCCAGGCGGGCAATATGGCTGCCCGGGTGGGTGAGACCTCGCTCGGCGAGATCGGAGAGCTCGAGCAGGGTTTCAACAGCATGGCCAGCCAGATCGCCTCGTCTGCACAGACCATGCAGCAGGAGATCGATCGGGCGACCGCCGAGTTGCACGAGACCATGCATGCACTGGAGTTGCGCAATGTCGAGCTGGAATACTCGCGCGAGCGCGAACTCGAGGCCAACAAGGCCAAGTCCGCCTTTCTCGCCAATATGAGCCATGAGATCCGCACCCCGATGAATGGCGTGCTGGGTTTCGCCGGCCTGCTGCAGAAGTCGCAGCTCGACGAGACCCAGCGTGAGTCCCTCGACACCATTATCCGATCGGCCAGGAACCTGCTCTCGATCATCAACGACATCCTCGATTTTTCGAAAATGGAGGCCGGCAGGCTGGAACTCGAGCCGATCCCGTTCAGCCTCCGCGAGGCGGTCGAGGACGTCGTCGGCCTGTTGGTGCCTCAGGCGCACGAAAAGCATCTGCGGGTGATATCCCTGATCGACGGCGAGGTGCCGGATCAACTGATCGGCGATGTCACCCGGCTGCGCCAGATCCTCACCAACCTGCTCGGCAATGCGGTGAAATTCACCGAGTATGGCGAGGTGGTGATAAACGTTGGTTGTCGCACAAGGAATGCGGCGCGCGTGAGTCTCGAGATCAGTGTCAGCGACACGGGTATCGGGATCTCTCAGGACGTGCTGGGGCAACTCTTCACCCCGTTCAGCCAGGGTGCCTTGTCGACCAGGCGACTCTACGGGGGAACCGGACTCGGCCTGAGCATCTGTCATGCGCTGAGCGAGGCGATGGGTGGAGAAATCACCGCGCACAGTGAGCCCGGCAAGGGGACCTGTTTCACGGTCACGCTGCCGTTTCCGGTCAATCCAGACAGCAAGGTGGCGATGCTGCAGGTCAGCGGAGGGGCGTCCTTGCGCGTGGCTGTGGTCGAGCCACATCGATTGTCACGGATCGCGTTGACCCAGGTGCTTGAGTCCGCAGGCATGCGGGTGGATGCCATGGAAGCCCTGCCGGACAGCGTCCCCAGCGCGCAGCCGGATGTCTGGCTGCTGGCGCTGGACAGCCGTTCAACGCATGCCGATACAGGCAGCAGCATGCAGCAACTGCGCCGTATATCACCTGCGCCGGTCTGCCTCATGCGCCAGGGCTTCGAGGCCGAAGGGGTATCCCGCGCCGATCGGCAGGCGGCCTGCGACAGGCTCGACCTGCCCGTGACCCGGCGGCGCCTGCTCACCACGATATTGAATTGTTCCGATGCGAACCGCGCGGTCTCCAGACCGGTTATCGAGCCGCCCACCGAAGCAGCGGGCTGGCTGCAGGGCCGGACCTTCCTGGTAGCGGATGACAACCCGATCAACCTGCAGTTGATGGAAGCCCTGCTGCGCTCTTACGGGGCCGACATACTGAATGCCCGAGATGGTGCCGAGGCGATTCGCCTTTTTCAGTCGCAGCCGGTCGACATGATCCTGATGGACGTGCACATGCCGAACATGGACGGCAGGGAGGCTGCCGAACGGATCCGGGCATACCCGTATGGCCACGCCATCCCGATCGTCGCGGTGACCGCCGATATCCTGATGAAGGGGAAACTGACAACTGCCGACTCACCCTTCTCGGCCTTTCTGCTCAAGCCGGTGGACGAGCATCGTCTGCGGGAAACAATCGGGCGCTATATGGGCGCGAGCCCGGTCGCGCAGTCGGCGATGCCGGAGGATACGCCGCGGCCGCGGACGATACGCAACGAGGCCGAGGCAATTCGCATCGCCGGCGGCTCGGAAACGGTTGCCAGGGAACTGTTTCACAAGCTGCTGGAACAGCTGCCCGGGACCTTGCTTGAGTTGCACCGCGGATACGCTGCGCGCAACTGGGAAGACCTGTGGCAGTCAGTCCATCGCCTGGTCGGGGCGGCAGCGGTATGCGGGGTCCCGGCCCTGCATCACGCTGCGGAGGTCATGAGCGCCGCCGTGGCGGCACACGATGTAACGGAAACCGGGGACCGTCTGAACCAGCTGCAGGAACAGGCCGAACGCCTCGAGGCGCTGCACACCCAGGCCCCGCAAGCGGATTGAACAGCGCCGGCAGATCGTTCGGGCAGCGCGGCACAAGCGGCATGCCCGAAGCAGTGATGCCGCAAACCCGCCGAAGCGGAACACCCGGGCGCCGTGCGACGCCCGGGCCTTTCACATCAAGGATTCAGCTAGCCGATCACCTTGATCCCCGCCTTGCGCAGGCGTGCATCGATCTCCGCCTCGGCGACCGCCCAGTCCTCGCGTTCATCGCTGAAGAAACCCACCGATTCGGCACGCAGATAGGCGGCCTCGGCAATCATCTCGCGGCGTTGCTGCGCAGTGATATCGGGCCTCACGCCTCGCTTTGCCGTGGTCTTCCGGGCGACTGTCTTCTTGCGTGCAGGCGCCTTCTTCGCCACGGTCTTTTTCACCGGCGTTTTTTTCGCCGCTGCCTTCTTTTTCATAGCGACTTTCTTCTTGGTCGTCTTTGTTGCAGCGACCTTCTTCGTGGTGCTTTTTGCAACGGTCTTCTTTGTCGTCTTGGCCATGTCTACCCTCCTGGCGCTGACAGTTCAAATATGCCCCGCAGAGTTCTTGGCAAGAATCGAACCATCTCGGCCGGATTCTCGCCATACTTGGGTTCTCTAAGCGAATGCGGAGACTATCCTGCTTTACTTGCACGACAATTGTGCGAAATCAATCAAACATGCGAGCAGGTGGCGCATGACTGGCGTGGGTGATACTGCCAACCCGACCGCAGCGCGGTTGTGTCATGCATCACAGTAAAACCAAAGAATTGACCTATCCTTGCTGCTGAATTGAAAAGAGGAAACCACCCGGTGCGGAAACTTGGAATCATCTTCAGTGTTGTCGTGTTCGCCGGTTGTGCCGGTGTAGAAAAATTGCCGGACGACGAACAGGCGACGACCCCGCCGAGCCATCGTCCGTCGCCTTTCGATGGCCTGGCAATGCTCGCTCAGCAGACAGGCCCCGAGCGCAGCGCGATACGTGAGCCCTTCCGCTACGATCGCAGCATCAAGCCCACGTCGATCGATGGCCTGCGCTATTTCTTCTACGCACCCGACGCGGCCCGATCGGTCGTCGGCTTCGCGCTACAGAACACCGGATCGCCCAGGATCAACCCGGTCGGTCTCAAGCGCAAGGGCGCGCGTCGCGAGTATGCGTTCATGTTCGCCGACCGGGCACGTGAGAACATCCACCTCGCGGTCAACGACGACGTAAAGCTGTCGGGGCGTTTCAGTCACGACAACATGTTTCGCGAACTGCACTTCTTTCCGCGCACCCAGCTCCCGGCCCTGGCTATCGATCACAACAAGGGCCAGCTCAAGGTCACCCTGCCGACCGGCGAGCCGGTCCTGTTCGCCCAGGACAGCATGGAACTGGTCGGTGGCGCACTGATCGAGTCACCGGTCGATTTCAATCGCAGCCGCCATCAACGCAGAAATCCCGAGGTGCGCTACCAGGGCGACTACCTGGCGATCACGGTCGCCCAGCGCGGCGAGGCACCGCGTCGCGCCAAGGTGTGGGGGCAGACCAAGTACGCCGAGGCTTACTATCCGGCGCGCTACAGCAAGCCCTGTCGCCTGTCGCCGAAACACATCTGGGACCAGCGGCCGAAGCGCGGCGACACCGACCCGACCCTGAACATGCTGCATCGTTCGGATGCCGAGGTCTTCGCGGTAATCGAACGTCAGTGCGGCTGGAATCTGTCACAGCTGAAAAAGGCCACGCCACGGATTGCCGGGGCCGAAAGGTAAGTCTTGCCGATCAGGCCGCCACAGCTACCGACCCGAATAACGTTATTTTATAAACTTGTAATGATTTGAGGAGGATCAAAAAAGAAGTGGGCAGATCAAGCCATACTTTGATCCAACGTCGCACCCGATCATTCGGTGTGTTGCGTGGGATCTCACTCCTCCTTATTATTGATTTAACCCGCTGATTTTCGGCGGGTTTTTTTCTGCCTGCCGGTCAGCGGCCGGCGTCCGGGAGGGGCAGGCCACGCAGCGTCCGGGCCAGTTCGTCGCCGAGCGCCGCAAGTGCCTCGCTCATCGCGGCGACGTAGCCCTCATAGTCGGCGCCACGACTGCTGCCGCGGAACACGCGCTGGTTGGTGCGCAGGATGTCGCCGCTGCGATCCGCAATGATCGACCACGCTACATCCAGGTTCACCTCGCCGCCGAGCGGCCCGTCGAAGCCACGAATATCCAGCGCCACGCGGTAATCGATATCGGCCGCCAGCCGGCTGGGGTAGCTGTAGATGCGCTGGGTCTGCAGACGGTGCCCGATGTGCTCGGCCAGCATGCGTGAGATCTCCTCGTCGAGCGCCCCACCCCAACGGTTGAATTCATCGACGTTGAGCTGGTTGCCGCCGGCACGGGTGACAATCTGCGGCCGATCGAGATAACGCGGCAGATCGACCGGCCCCACCGCCAGGACCAGAACGCTGGCCTGCGGATCGGGATCAGGACGCGAGGCGTTCAGGGCATAGAAACGCGAATCGGGTGTCGTGGTGCAGGCCAGCGGCAGCAGGGCAAGCAACAGGAGAAAGGCACGTCTGGCGAGGCGGCTCATGGTGAATCAGGTCCTTTTCCACGAATCAGCGCCTCGGGATGACGCTCGAGATAGTCGGCCATGATACGGAACGAGCGTGCCGCCGCGGCCAATTCACGCAACGCGCGGTAGGCCTCAGATTGTAGCGGCGAGTTGGGCGCCAGCACCTTGTCGGCACTGGCCAGGGTCTTGCGCGTCTGTTGCAGAGTCTTGGTCAACTCCGATGCGGTCTCGCGGTCGAGCCGCTTGAGCAGGGCATTGGTTGCCGTCATCGTTTTACTGAGCGAGGCCAGGCTGGCGCTGAGGTCACGTCCCATCTCGTCCAGCGGCAGACGCGCCAGGCGACTGAGCAGACCGCGCAGTTCGTCCAGCGGGGCCAGCACCGTGGGCAGGGCCGGCCGCTCACCTTCCCAGCTGATCAGTTGCGGCGGATCGTCCGGATAGAAATCCAGGTCGACGAACAGCGCCCCGGTAAGCAGGTTGCCGGTTTTCAGCTGCGCACGCAGACCACCACCCACCAGCCTGTCCCAGAAGGCGCGGTGTGATGCATCGGCATGTTTGCCGCCAGCGATACCGAGCCGATCGGGTTCGATCGCGATCACGACAGGGATCCGCGTTTCCCCATCGGCCTCACCGATCTCGAGCTGCAGATCGACCACCTCGCCGACCCGAATCCCGCGAAACTCGACCGGCGCACCCGGCAGCAGGCCGCGCACTGAACCCGCAAACTCAAGCTGCCATTGCTGGCGGCCGGTCGAACGCGGCTCGAACGCGGCCCTGCGGTTGGCAAACAGAACGAACTCGCTGCCGGCCTCCGCCTGCCCCTGCGACGGCGCCCCGGACGCCCCGCCGAACGCAACGCCACCGAGCAGCATCGCCGCGAGTGAATCGGTTTCGATACGCACACCGCTGGAATCCAGCGCCAGCTGGACGCCGGAGATATTCCAGAAACGCGAGGCCGGGGTCACCTTCTGATCATGCGGCGCATGCACGAAGACCTGGATATCGACGCCGCTGGGCTCGCGCAGCGTGT
Organism: uncultured Gammaproteobacteria bacterium; assembly: GCA_963719025.1. Lineage (GTDB taxonomy): Bacteria > Pseudomonadota > Gammaproteobacteria > Chromatiales > Chromatiaceae > Thiosocius. The sequence continues at coordinate 60,079 of CAVRBK010000098.1, forward strand.
AACCGGTCACCCGCCCCACCTCGATGCCGCGATACTGCACCGGCGAGCCGATCGACAGCGAGCCCAGCGAGTCCGCCTTCAGCGTAAAGGACCGGCCGGGCTCTGATGCGGTGATGATCGGTGGCGTCTCCAGCCCTTTGAAGACCCGCGTCGGCACCCCGTCACGCCCCAGGTCGACACCGATATAGGTGCCGCCCACCAGGGTGCCGAGGCCCGAGATCTGTCCGCCGCTGAGGCGCGGACGTACCACCCAGAAACGCGTCCTGTCGTTCAGGTAGGCGGCCAGGGTCGGATACCAGGCGGGCGCGTACATTGACCTGATCGAGGTCGGCACTGAGCTCGATGGTCTCGACCACCCCGACATCGACGTCCTTGAAGCGCAGTCGGGTCTTGCCCGCCTCCAGCCCCTCGGCGGTCTGAAAGGCGATCGTGATCAGCGGGCCCTGCTCCGCATAGGCGCGATATCCCAGCCAGGCGGCCGCGAACACCGCTATCAGCGGGATCAGCCAGACCAGCGAAACACGGCGTTGCGTGTCAACTACCGCCTCGGGCAGGGTGTCTTGGGTATCCTGGGTGTCTTGGTCAGTCATCCTGGTTATCGACGTTATCCCAAATCAGGCGCGGATCAAACGTATTCGCGGCCAGCATCGTGAGAATCACCACGGCGGCGAAAAACACCGCACCGAGTCCGGCCTCGATGCTCGCCAACTGCCCGAGGTGGACCAGCGCGACCAGAACCGTCACCACGAAGACATCCACCATCGACCAGCGGCCGACAAACTCGGTGAAACGATAGAGCCGCGTGCGGTCAATCGGCCGATAGCGCGAGCGCAGCTGCACCGACAGCAGCAGGTAGATCAGGATCAGCATCTTCAGCAGCGGCACCACGATACTCGCGACAAACACGATCAGGGCCAGCGGCCACATGCCGTGCACCAGCAGGAACGCCACACCGCTGAGGATCGTGTCGGACTGGGTCCGGCCGAGCGAGGTCAGGTGCATGATCGGCAACAGATTGGCCGGCAGATAGAGCATGATCGCCGCGACCAGAAAGGCCCAGCTGCGCGACAGGCTGCGCGGAATCCGGGGATGCAGTGTTGCGGCGCAGCGCGGGCAACGCAGGCGCCCGGCAACCGCGTCCGAACGACGGCTCAGCAGCCCACAGGTGTGGCAGGCAATCAGGCCATTGCCGCGCGCCGTCTGCGGTTGCGCGGCCGCCCTGTCAACGCCCGCGCTCACAACAGGCGCCCCCACAGCCGCTGCGGGTGCACCTGGGTCGCCGCCGCCGCAAGGATGATCACCAAGGCACCCAGCGACCACGCGGCAGGACCGGGGACGATGGTCGCCTGTTCCGCGAGCTTCACCCCGGCCACCAGCACGCCGAGCAGAAAGATCTCGAGCATGCTCCAGGGCAACACGGCCTGCGTCAGGCGCAGCGCCAGCGCGAAACCGTGCGGACGGCGGCCCAGCGCCAGCGGCAGGTAGAGGTAGATCAACAGGCCGATATGCAGCATCGGCGCCACGATCGTCGTGAACAGCACCACCGTGGCCAGCAGCGGCATGCCCTGCGCTGAACAACTCACGAATCCCGGCCAGCAGATACGTGCTGTCGTGTCGGCCCTGCAGGGTGAACTCGAGCAGCGGAAAGGTGTTGCTCAAAACGAACAGGATCAGCGCAGCGATGCCCAGTGCCAGCGGAACACCGATCAGGTCCCGGCCCTGGAAATGCAGCACGCAACCGCAGCGCGCGCAGCGCACCCGGCCCCGCCCGTGTTCCCCGGGCAGGCGCTGCAGCAGGTCGCATTCATGACAGGCGACCAGATCGTCGAGGTGCGCGGGATAGTGCATAGCGGTCGAGACTATCAGACCGTTTTGCCCGCCGCGCGTTCATACGACGAAATAGCGTCCGCCGGCACCGACCGCGATCGTGATGATACCGATCAGCGTGTTGATACCCACCAGTTTGCGGATCATGGCGAGTTGCTTGCCGCCTTCCGGCCAGTCCTGCGCGGCCACTGCGCGCTTCAGCCGCTTGTACGGCGCGAAGTACACGTGAAAGAAGATCAGCATCATCACGATGCCGAGCCCGAACATCGCATGCACGTACAGGCCGACCGCCGCCATACCGCCGAACATTGCGAAAATCATCCAGAAGCCGGTTGCCAGGACCGCGACAATGCTGCTCCACACCCAGGGAAAGAACAGGTCGAACACACCCGCCCATAACGTCAGGCGGGCCGGCGGCTCGAGCAGGCTCGCCGCCACCGGCCGCAGCACCATGTACGCGAAGAACATCCCACCAACCCAGATCACCACTGCGATCACGTGCAGCAGAACTGCAGAACCCATCATGTGCCTTTACTCCAAAGTTTTTACTGAGCCATATTCTACGGCTTCTGAAGGGTTTTGAATCCGTTGCGCCGCACACGGTTTATCATCAGCACCCCGAACCTGTCGAAGACCACGACATGAGCAACAGCCAACACCACGTCGCCGTACTCGGCGCCAGCCCGAAACCGGCACGCTATTCCAACCAGTGCATCCGCCTGCTGCAGCAACACGGCTACCGGATCACCCCGGTCCACCCGAAATTCGAGGAGATCGAGGAACTGCCGGTTACCGCCCGGCTGGATGACATCGAAGACTGCGGTCGACACCCTGACCCTGTATGTCGGCCCCAAGCTGCTCGAACCGCAGGTCGAGGATATCGTGCGGCTGAAACCGGGCCGGGTGATCTTCAACCCGGGCACCGAGAGTGCGCTGATCCAGGCGCGGCTGGATGCCGCCGGCATCGAATGGTTCGAGGCCTGTACCCTGGTCATGCTCAAGACCGACCAGTTCTGAGCTCATGTTTCTCGGCCTCGCGATGATCCTGGGTGCGCTGTTGTGGGCGCGCGATATCCGGCGCAAGTCGCCCGGGATGCAGGCGCACGCTACCGCGGACCCTGGATCATGGGCGGCATCGGCGTCGCGGTGTTCCTGTTCTACCTGTGGCTGATCACGCACGGCAGCTTCGCCGCATGAGCCGCTACCGCCCGCCAGCGCCGCCGAAGTCACCCTACATCACGCGTGCCGGCTGGCAGATGCTGAACGAGGAGCAGGAGGCCCTGTGGAAAAAGCGTCGCGAGGTGGTCAGGCCATCTTGCGGCGGCCGCGGCCGAGGGCGACCGTTCGGAAAACGCCGAGTACATCTACCGCAAGAAGCAGCTGCGGGAGATCGACCGGCGGATCCGCTACCTGCAGAAACGCCTGCCCGATCTCAAGGTGGTGGACAGCCGGCCGGACGGTACCGACCAGGTGTTTTTCGGCGCCTGGATCACGCTCGAGAACGAAGAGGGCGGACGAGATCCTGTATCGCATCGTCGGTGCCGACGAATTTGACCCCAAGCGCAACTGGATCAGTATCGACTCGCCGATGGCCCGGGCCATGCTGAAACGCCGGATCGATGACGAATTCAGTGTCGAAACACCCGGTGGCCGGATCAACCTGGTGATTCTCGACGTGACCTACACCGAACCGCAGGACGCCGAAAACAGCTAACAGTCCGACAGACTAATCACAGCCGTCGTCCTCGATCTCTGTCGCACCACCGGCGCCGCTCGGCGGCAGGTGATGAATACGGATGAACATCATGTTCTGGATGCGTTCGAAGTGCTGATCCATCGCCCGGGCAATCAGGTTGGCCTCGAGCCCATCGTAGATCATGACCCTGCCATGCAACTCGGCGGCGCGCTGCGCCTCGGTCGGCTGCAGCAGCCGATCGGTCTGCCAGTCGGCAGTCACATCGCCAAGACCCGACAGCATGCCGAGCCCGACAATCAGCCGGGTGAACTGGTGCGTAGATTCCATCCTCAGCTCCCTGCGGGCCGCAACGCCTAAACCGGCGTTTTTCCTGGTCCGCAAGACCTAGCCTAGTCGAGGAAAAAGGCACTGCAGCGGCCCTGCGGCGCGAACCCCTGTAGGAATCCGCCTACACGGCAGGACGGCCCTTCAGGCTGGCCCTGCCGGCCGGTTCAGACCTGGCCGAGCGCCGCAGCCACCGAGATAGGCCACGCTGAACACGACCAGGCCGATACTCCACACCTGCAGCCACAGCACACGCCCCTTGCGACCGAGCCACCACAGCCCGAGGCCGATCAACAGGCTCAGGGCGACGGTGAAGTTGAGCATGAAGTGCAGGCCGTCACTCTCGCGAGTAGACCTGCATCTGCTCCAACGGGCACGCCCTCGCTCGCCTCGTAGCGCATCAGATCAGCTCCACGTCGGTCATCACCTCGACCAGCGCGGGACCGTCGTAGGCGATCGCGCGCCGCAACGCCTCGGCCAGTTCATCCAGGCTGTCGACCCGGATCCCGAGACCGCCGCAGCTCTTCGCGTAGGCCGCGAAATCGGGATTGCGCAGCCCGGTCTGCCAGACCGGCCAGTGGCCGGCACGCTGTTCCTTGCTGATCTTGCCCAGCTCGGCGTTGTTCAGCAGGACGTGGGTGATATTCATGCCGTACTTCACCGCGGTGGTGAACTCGGCCATGTACTGCCCGAAACCGCCGTCGCCGCTGATCGACACGACCCTGCGGCCGCGATAGTCCGGGTCGACCTGGGTTGCCGCCCAGGCACCCATCGCCGCCGGAAAGGCAAAACCGATCGAACCGAGATAGCCGGACATCAGGATGCGCTGGCCGCGGCACTCGAAGTAGCGACCGAACGAGTAGGTGTTGTTGCCGACGTCGACCGGGATCGACCGCATCCGCCGGCACCACCGCGGACAAGAGCTCGAACAGCCTGGCCGAGTTCAGCCCCTTGCCGCGATCGCGCTCGCGCCGCGCCGCCTTCTCGTCGCGCCAGATCTGCCAGCGCTCGGCGACTTCGGGCGCCTGATCGACCGATTCGGTCTGTTCCGGCAGCGCCCGCCACAGCCATTCGGCAGTCAGGCCGATCTCGCCCAGCACCGGCAGCTCGACCGGGTGGAATTTGCCCAGCGTCATCGGGTCGAAATCGACCTGGATGATCGGCTTCTTGGCGGTGATGCCGGTGTGGTTGGAGAAGCTCGCACCGAACACGATCAGCAGATCGCTCTCGTTCATGCACCAGCTGGCGACCGGCGTGCCGCTGCGCCCGAGCACGCCGGCCGCCAGCGGATGATCGTCGGCGATCTGGCCCTTGGCCTTGAAGGTGGTCAACACCGGCGCCTTGAGCTTCTCCGCCAGCGCGACAACGTGCTCCATGCGCCCCAGGGCGCCGTAGCCGACGATGATCACCGGGCGTTTGGCATCCTTGAGCTTCTGCAGCGCGGCCGCCAGCGAATCGACCGCGGGCAACATGTGGCGATCACCGAGTCGGCCTCCGGCGCCGCCGGCGGTGGCGCCCTCCGGGGCCGGCAGGGTCTGCACCTCGTCGGGGAAGATCAGGTGTGCCACGTCGCGCTCGACGATCGCGTTCTTGCACGCCAGGTTCATCAGCTCGACCGGGCGCGAGTCGCGCAACACGGTCTGGCTGAAACGCGCGACCGGGGCAAATGCCGAGGCCAGGTCGATCTCCTGGAAGGCCCCC
>CAVRBK010000099.1:0-15691 GCA_963719025.1 uncultured Gammaproteobacteria bacterium
CTTCAGAATAATCCACTTCAGCCCCCATTAAATACTGAATACTCATAGGGTCGATTAGCAGAGTAACGCCATCCGTTACCACTTTGGCATCACCATCATTGACATTATCATCAAAGGTAAATCCATATTGGAAGCCTGAACAGCCGCCACCTTGTACGTAAATTCGTAGCATTAATTCAGAATTACCCTCTTCCTCAATCAACTGGGACACTTTTGCTGCTGCTGCACCAGTAAATTTCAGGTCATCAGTAACTACTGCTGTATCGTTCATAATATCGCGCTCGACAATGCCGGGCAGATTCTCAACCGCGAATCCGACCGGATCCTGGACGTGCTGTCGTTGCTGCTGGCGCGTCGCATCCACCACCGGCCGAGCTGCCGCGTATCGGACGTCACCTGGATGCCGTGCATGGTTTCGTCGATCAGATTCACCTGCAGCCCGAACAGGTGGTGGCGTGGCAGCGCCTGAACGCCTCGATTCATCTGCTCGATCACCTGCAGCGACTGCACGGGCGCTGCGAGGAGGAACCGGAGCGCGCATTCGATCTCGGTCTTGCGCCGCTGTTGCAGCCCGACGCGCAGCGGGCCGCGGCGAGCGTTGCCATGGCCCGCACAGCGCTGCGCGAGGGCGATCCTGCGCCCGCGGTGGCGGCGACGCGCGAGATCGCCGAGCAGTTGCGGGCATCTGCGTCGTCGCTGCGCGCGCGGATCATGGCCGACGTTGCCAGCGGCAGGATGGACGTGCCCGCCGGTACCCGGCAACTCGAGAGCCTGCGCTGGTTGCGCCGGGTCACCTATCATGTCTGGCGGGCCTGCCATCATCTCGAGGCGTTGCGTCTGTCACCACCCGCGATCCTGACCAAGCGAGGGCCCGGATAGATCACAGGCGAGTGACAAGCTGTATTCGCAGCGCACCACGACGACTTCGGAACTTGTCCCATCCCTTACGGCTCAAGCGAATCCGCTTGTGATCGACGGGTGCAATGTGCAGGTTAGGGCTTTATGGAATGCCCGTCGCAGGAAAACGGCGGCAAACGTGTGCCCCAGGGAAAACCGCCACATCGTAAACCGGGGCGCGGCCGGCAGGTCGTTCAGGCCAGCCGCTCGTCACCGAAACTCTCGGTGTGATAGCGGTAGATCTCCATGCTTTCCGACCAGTGGTTGGGCGCCAGCCCTGCCTTCACCTTGAGGTGCACGAGGAAATCCGCGGGATCGGGCAGGCTTTCCCATACCGACGGCAGGAAGGTGCCGCGGTTCGGTCCGTCCTGCAGGATGAGTCCGTCCCGACCGGGCACGATCCGGCGCACCAGGTCGGCCTCGTCATCGAACTGCAGCGGCTCCGGCGTTGTGAGGATCGACAGGTGCAGGTCGACCTCGGGCCATTCCGCGGCATCCAGTGGCGGGAAACGCGGATCGCGAAACGCCGCGGCGAAGGCGTTTTCCGCGACATCGACCACCAGTGGCTGGACCGCCTCCAGATGCCCGATACAACCGCGTAACTGGCCGTTGCGCTGCAGGGTTACGAAGCTTGCCCGAATCACCTTCAGGTCGCGGTGGTACTCGGAGGGGATCACCACCAGTGGACGACCGCTGGCCAGTCCTGTCTCTATCGACCGCCTGGCGATCTCGATCAGGGTCGAGCGCTGACGCGGCGCGAGGGTCGCGGTCGGCTCAATAGAATTCATAGGCCCCATACCCGACCACACGGGATCGGTCACCCGCGGTATCGCCACTGTTGCGCAGGTCCAGCGTGCGCACGCGCCAGCCATGATTCTGCGCCACCGTCAGCAGACCGCGCAGCGGAAAGGCGCCACAGGCGTCATGCGGCCCGATCGCGTCGGCCTGCAGGCCTTCGATCATTGCCGTGGTTGCGCGGTCGCGCTGCTGGCAGGTCGCGTAGTCGTGGTAGTGGCTGAGGTCGGAGCTGACCACGATCAGGGTATCGTCGGCGATCAGGGCCTCGATCACGGCGCCGACCTCGCGACTGTCGGCTTCGCCGACGATCAGTGGCACCAGGTCGAAATGCCCCAGCACCTCCTGGAGGAACGGCAGCTGGACCTCCAGGGCATGTTCCTGGGCGAACGCGGCGTCCAGTTTGCCGACACCGGGCAGTCGGGCCAGCGTATCGATCGCCGCGCGGTCGACCGGGATGTCACCCAATGGGGTCTGGAACAGCGTCGGCGCTGCTGGTCGCGATGCCGCTGAAAGGCCAATCGGTGCGAGGGCGCGAGCACGGCCACCCGATGGATCTGCTCGGCCCAGGGGCGTAGCGCCGCATAGGCGCTGGCGGCCACCGCGCCGGAGTACTGATAGCCGGCATGCGGTGCGATCAGCGCCAGGGGGCGCTGGTCGCTCGGTGGATCGGCCACGCGCAGGAAATCGTCGATCGTGCTGTGCAGCATGGCGGCCGAGTCCGGATAAAAGAGTCCGGCGACCACGGGGTGTTTGACGTGCATCATGGCTGTCTCGTTGGTAACGGGTCTATTAGAGTTAATGGGCCATTCGCCAACGGAATGCAAGTCAGGAGGTTGTCCGTGATCAAAGATACGGTACCAGGGCGTTACTGGCATGCGATGGACGATGGCCGGATTCAGTGCGATCTGTGCCCGCGCTATTGCCATCTGAAGGATGGCCAGCGCGGCCTGTGCTTCGTGCGCGCACGCCAGGGCGACCAGATGGTATTGACCACCTACGGGCGTTCCAGCGGCTTTTGCGTCGATCCGATCGAGAAAAAAGCCGCTGAATCACTTTCTGCCGGGTACCCCGGTGTTCTCGTTCGGCACGGCCGGCTGCAACCTGGCGTGCAAGTTCTGCCAGAACTGGGATATCAGCAAGTCGCGCGAGATCGACACCCTGGCGGCCAGCGCGTCACCGCTGCATATCGCCGAGACCGCCGAACGGTTGGGCTGCCGCAGCGTGGCCTTTACCTACAATGATCCGGTGATCTTCCTCGAATACGCGATCGACACCGCCGAGGCCTGTCGCGAACGCGGCCTGAAATCGGTCGCGGTGACCGCCGGCTATATTTGCGAGGAACCGCGCCGCGAGTTCTTCGCCCATATGGACGCGGCCAACGTCGACCTGAAGGCGTTCAGCGAGAATTTCTACCACAAGCTCACCGGCGGACACCTGCAGCCGGTGCTCGACACGCTCGAATATATCCACAACGAGACGACCTGCTGGCTCGAGGTCACCACCCTGCTGATCCCCGGCCAGAACGACAGCGACCAGGAACTGCAGCAGCTGGTCGACTGGTACCTCGAGCGCCTGGGCCCCGATGTGCCGCTGCACTTTTCGGCCTTCCACCCCGATTACAAGATGACCGACCTGCCCTCTACCCCGCCTGGCCACCCTGCAGCGCGCCCGCCGCATCGCGATGCAGGCCGGTCTGCACTATGTCTATGTCGGCAATGTGCACGACCCCGAGGCCGACAGCACCTGGTGCCCAAAATGCGCCAAGCGCGTGATCGAACGTGACTGGTACCAACTCGGCGAATGGCAGCTGACCGCGGCCGGTCATTGTGCGCACTGCGGCCACCCCATTGCCGGCGTTTTCGATGACAGGCCCGGCGACTGGGGGCCACGCCGACTGCCGGTATCGATGCACGATCCCGTGCAGCATTGATCTGCCTCGAGCCATCCGGGAAACAGTCACCGTATAACGCATCCTCGGCGTAGATCGGGTAACCGCTTCACGATCGTATCCAGCGGAAAAACCGGCGCGCCCAGCGCAAGCGGAGTTGCGCCCTAAGCGGTTAATTCCCAAGGAAAAAATTCCCACGCTCCGTTGCTGCGAACTTTATGTCCATAAGGCCTGATGCAGGTCATGGGAAACCCCCAAACTGTTACACCGGCGGTTGTAAAAAACGGAGCCGGTCGCAGAATCTTAGGTAAGGGAGTCTCTTATGCAACCTGGTTGCAACAAGAGGAAATCGGTTTTTGAAACAGTCTTCAAAAGTCGAAACAAATAGTGCCTTGAGGGAGAAAATCAGAAAGGGAGGCCGAAAATGAAACTCCGATATTTGGCAATTGTTGTCGCGTCACTGCTCGTCGCTTCGCAAGTGGATGCGGGCGGGTTCTGGCGCAGCGGATCCGGAGAGATAGTTACTGACGGATCGGGAAACCCCGTGATGACGCGGTTCGATGAGCCGGGTGATTACGGCGGCGGATCCGGGACGGGTGCCGGTGGGTCCGGTGGGTCCGGTGGGTCCGGTGGGTCCGGTGGTTCCGGTGGTTCCGGTGGTTCCGGTGGGTCCGGTGGGTCCGGTGGGTCCGGTGGGTCCGGTGGTTCCGGTGGTTCCGGTGGGTCCGGTGGGTCCGGTGGGTCCGGTGGTTCCGGTGGTTCCGGTGGGTCCGGTGGTTCCGGTGGTTCCGGTGGTTCCGGTGGTTCCGGTGGGTCCGGTGGTTCCGGTGGTTCCGGTGGGTCCGGTGGTTCCGGTGGGTCCGGTGGTTCTGGCCGTTAAATCGGCGTGACAATCCCCCCTGGCCGGGTGGTCATCGGCCTGGTCCGGGTTCAGCCAGCTGAGCCGGCGCAGCCGAGACTCGGCATGAGAACAGGGCAGCCAGTTTGGCTCACGTCACTGACGGGCGGGTGAATGACGCGAAGCGTCGCGAACAGTGCGGGCACTCTCCCGGCATGTTGGAGTCCTGAACGCGCAATCGTGCCGAACCGGCGCGACCGGGTGGTTTGCGCTCTTGCGAATTCGTCACATCGGCAATCGGCGTGTGGTTACTTCAAGCCAAGGTAACCCAACGTCGTCTCGAGAAAATCCTTTAACGAATTGATGCCTGGCGATCCGACAAAGACATCGTCGCCGTCGTCTACACAACAGAACCTGTCCAGTCCGGAACACTTGATATAAATGCCGCTGTCCTTGGCCAATACTTCCACGGCTTTTGTGCATTCGAAATACCAGACATTGCGTCCGAAGTGCTTTCTTCTGCAGGCAGTCAGGCCGGGGTTCGGGCACAGGGCATTGACGTCACCGGCGCGAGGTGGACCGCGTTTTCCCATGTCATCCCTCCCCCGCCAGATTCACCGAATGGATAGCTTGTATTTTATCTCTAATATTGAACCGTTTGGCCCCGTCGGGGCAAACCGCGTCCGGCGACCGTGTCATGCAGAGCATAGGCGATAGGCGTATGCCGCGGATGATTAACGTACCGATGGTTGTGGATTTCCGCCTGTGCCGCCATCCAGAGCGAGGTGGAATCCCACGTGCGCTGGCACGATCGAAATTTCCCCGGTCCGCCATCCGCTGCAGGTCTCCCCTGGTGCAGGTGTGTCGAAACTGCCTCGTTCCGGTGCATCTGACCACAGTCAATTGATGGCAAGCCATTGAATAATGGGCAAAAGCCGTTCTGGTACGGCCGATGCATGTGGTAGATGACCGCTGTCGCCCGTGCCTGGTCTGCGGCGGTCCGCACCACCATTTGGGATTGCCGTGCAAAAGAAATCGTTTGCGCCTGTAACGCCGACTGCCTGGACCGAGCCCTTGAGTCGTACCTTGCAGGCCTGCAACCCGCGGTTGCGCCAGCGCCGCCGGGTGACCGAGGTCAGCCTGGTCCTGCTGTCGTTCATGCAGGATCTGCAGATGCACCGTGGACTCAGTTGTGCGGTGCTCGACGGGCAGGATGGCTTCCATGCCGAGCGCACGGAGGTGGGCGAAAAATTGCAGCGGTCGCTGCACGAACTTGCGGACATCTTTGGTGCCAATCACCCGGTGTTTCGCGGTGAACAGTGGCAGCAGCTGCTGGCCCGCTGGGACTCGCTGTACAACAACTGGCGTTCACTGGATTTTCACACCAACCTGACGGTGCACAGCGAGCTGGTGCTTGGCCTGGTTGCCATTCTGCGGCTGCTGGCCGACGAGAACAGCGTGAAGCTGGGGCCTGAGTGGCGTGAGGTGATCACCGAATGGCCGCCGATGGTCGAGCACCTGGGCATGCTGCGGGCGATCGGTGTGCACATCCTGGGCAGTTCTGCGCCGGCGCATGACCGCAAGGTCCAGCTGTCGCTCAAGGTGCACCTGCATGAGGCGCGCTCGACGCTGGCCAGTGTCGAGCGCGCCCTGCCCGATTTAAAGGTGGCGGCCGCGAGCCACCAGCTGATCGGCAGGGTGTCAGTGCTCGCTGAGGGTCTGCCCCCGGCGGGCGCGGCGCAACGTTTCTATGCCGAGATGACCCGGCTGATCGACGATTGGTACGGGTTGATCCGCGCGCAACTGCGCACCGGCACCCGCTGAATCCCCTGCGCTGAAATCAACCTGGCCGATCACCTTCGGCAACCGCGGGTGCGGCCAGCGCCGTAGCGTCCGCCGATTCTTTCTTCTGGTGATTGCGGGCCAGCAGCAGGTATACCGCCGGCACCACGAAGATCGTGAACAGGGTACCGATGCCCAGACCGGTGGTGATTACCAGGCCGATGTGGAAGCGGCTGACCGCGCCCGGCCCGCTGGCGGTGAGCAGCGGCACCATGGCGACCAGCATGGCGACCGTGGTCATCAGGATCGGGCGCAGGCGGATGGTGGCCGCGCGCTCGATCGCAACACGTTTGCTGACCCCCTCCTCTATCTGCAACTGGTTGGCAAATTCCACGATCAGGATGCCATTTTTCGCAATCAGGCCGATAAGCGTGATCAGGCCAACCTGTGTGTAGATGTTCACCGTGGCGAACCCCAGGGTCATGAATGCCAGTGCGCCGGCGATCGACATGGGTACCGACACCAGGATGATCAGCGGATCGCGCCAGCTCTCGAACTGGGCTGCAAGCACCAGGTAGATCACCAGCAGCGACATGAAGAAGGTCAGCACCAGCGCGCTGCCCTGCTGGGCGAACTGCCGGGTCGCGCCGGTATAGTCATAGCTGAAGCCGGACGGAAATTCTTCGCCGGCGATCTGCTCCATTGCCGCCATCGCCTGTCCTTCCGACACGCCGGGCGCCATCAGCCCCTCGATGGTGACCGCATTGAGCTGCTGAAACTGGGTGCGTTTGCTCGGTTCGACCGTGCGTTCGATGCGGACCAGCGACGACAGTGGCACCTGGTCACCGCTCGCGCTGCGCAGGTAGTAGTCACCGAGCATCTCGGGATTCAGGCGGAATTCGCGATCGGCCTGCGGGATGACCTTGTAGCTGCGGCCATCCAGGCTGAAACGGTTGACGTTGTTGCCACCGAGCAGGGTCGCCAGGTTGCGTCCGATGTCGGCCATCGAGATGCCGAGGTCGCCGGCGCGGTCGCGGTCGATCACCAGGGTGGCCTTGGGGCGCGAGAACTCGATCGACTTCCGCAGGAACAGGAACTGCCCGCTGGCCATGCCGCGACCGACCAGCTGGTCGGCGACCAAATCGATGTCGCGGAAATCGGAATCGCTCTGCATCACGAACTGGAACGGCAGGCCGCTGCTGCCCGGCAGGCTGGGTCGCGGAAACACCGCCAGCTGGAAGCCGGCGATCTGGCTCAGGCCGGCCTGGACATCCGGCAGCACCGCCATCTGCGAGCGCTCGCGCTCGAACGGCTGGCGCATCTTGAAGCCGCCGAATACCACGTTGTCGTCGCCGCCGAAACCCAGCAGCAGGAAGCTCTCGTGATATTCCGGCACCTTCTCGAAAGCCGCGACGATCTCGCGGGTATAGGCCTCGTTGTAGTTCGAGCGATGCGGTCTGCGGGGCGACCGCCTGGAAGAACAGGATGCTCTGGTCCTCGGTCGGTGCCAGCTCGGCCTTGGTGGTGACGAACATGAAATAGATGCTGACCAGCACCGCTGCGGCGAACAGCATGGTCGCCGGCAGGTAGTCGAGCGCGCCCTTGAGGCGGCGCAGGTAGAAGTTGGCCAGGCCGTCGAAAAAATGCTCGACCAGCTGCTCGAAGCGGCCGGGGTTGCCGGCCGGGCGCAGGACCTTGGACGACAGCATCGGCGACAGGGTCAGCGCCACGACGCCGGAGATCAGTACCGCGCCGGCCAGCGAGAACGCAAACTCGGTAAACAGGGTGCCGACCAGGCCGCCCATGAAGCCGATCGGCGCATACACCGCGATCAGGGTCGTGGTCATCGCGATGATCGGCAGGCCGAGTTCGCGCGCGCCGTCGATCGCGGCCTGCAGGCGCGACTTGCCCATCTCGATGTGCCGGTGCACGTTCTCGACCACGACAATGGCGTCGTCGACCACCAGGCCGATCGCCAGCACCATCGCGAGCAGGGTCAGCAGGTTGATCGAGAAGCCGGCGAGCAGCATCAGGAAGGCGGCGCCGACCAGCGACAGCGGGACAGCGACGCCCGGCACGATCGCCGCCCGTAACGAGCCGAGCGACAGGAAAATCACCACCAGCACGATCAGCACGGCCTCGATCAGGGTGCTGAACACCTCGTCGATCGAGTCCTGGATGAAGGCGCTGGCGTCGTACGGGATGTGGGCCTGCGAGGCCGGACGGGCAACTGGCTGCGGATCTCGTCCATTGCCGTGTGTACGCGCCCGGCCACGGTCAGCGGGTTGGCGCCGGGGGCCTGCTCCAGGCCGACGAAGATCGCCGGTTTGCCCTTGTACCAGGTGGCGGTTTCGTAGTCTTCCGAGCCGAGCTCGGTGCGCGCGACATCGCGCAAGCGCACCAGGGTGTCGCCGCTGCTGCGAACCACCAGGTTGCGGAAGTCCTCGACGTCGGCCACATCGGTGGTCGCCGCCAGGTCGATCACCGCGTATCTGCCGCGCGCCTGGCCTATTCCGGACAGGTAGTTGTTGGCCTGCAGAACCGCGGCTATCTCCTGCGCGGTAACCCCGAGGGCGGCCATGCGTCGCGGATCCAGCCATACTCGCATCGCGAAGGTCTTGTTGCCGATCAGCGCGGCCTTGGCCACGCCGGGCAGGGCCTGCAGCTTCGGCTGCACCACCCGCAGCAGGTAGTCGTTGATCTGCGACGGGGCCATCGCCTCGCTGTAAAACGCCAGGTACATCAGCGCCGTACCGTCGCCGGTGCGCGAGGTGATGACCGGATCCTCGGCTTCCGCTGGCAGCACGTTGCGCCGGCTCGCCACCTTGGCCTGGATCTCCGCCAGCGCGGCATTCGGCGAATAGTTCAGCTGCATCCGCGCCTCGATCACCGACTGGCCCTGGCGGCTGGTGGACGACAGGTAGTCGATGCCCTGCGCCTCGGCGATCGCCTGTTGCAGCGGGGTGCTGATGAAGCCCTTGACCAGTTCGCTGCTGGCGCCGGGGTAGCTGGTCGATCACCGTAACGATGGTGTCCTGGGTCTCGGGATACTGGCGTACCTCGAGCGCCGTGATCGCGCGCAGTCCGACGACCAGGATCAGCAGGCTGACGACGCTGGCCAGAACCGGGCGTCGGATGTAGATATCGGTGAATTTCATGCCTGCGGGGTCCGTTCGGCCGGCGCCGGTTGCTGGTCGATCACCACTGCCTGGCCATTGCGCAGCTTGTTGTGGCCGGCGCTGACCACCTGCTCGCCCTCCTCCAGGCCCTGTACGACGGCCACGCGGCCGTCGCGTGTCTTGCCGGTCTCGATCTGCCGCCGGGTGACCACCTGGGCGCCGTCCTTTTGCTCGATCACGAACACCGAATCGCCGTATGGTGCATAGCTGATCGCCGTGTCAGGGACGGTTAACACGTTCTCTTCGTTCGGTAAATTGACGCGAACGTCGGCGAACATGCCCGGTCTAAGCCTTTCGTCGGGGTTCTGCAGCTCGGCGCGGACACGAAAACTGCGGCTGCCGATATCGACCCCGGGGTCGATCGCGGCGATCTGACCGCTGAACGTCTCCCCGCTATAGGCCTGGACCCGGATGTCGACCACCTGCCCCGGTTCGATCCGCGCGAGCTCGCGCTCCGGCAGGGTGAAATCGGCGTAGATCGGATCGAGTTTTTCCAGTGGCACGATCGGTGCGCCTGGCGTCAGGTACTCGCCCTGATCGACGCGGCGGATGCCCAGGCGTCCGTCGAATGGCGCGCGGATACGTTTCTTGTCCATCAGGGCCTGCTGGGCCGAGACCTGGGCGGAGGCGCTGTCGAGCGTGGCGCGTGCCTCGTCGAAATCGGACTTGGAGATGGATTTTTCCTTCACCAGCTTGGCCACCCGCTCATAGCGCAGACGCGCCAGGGTGCGTTCGGCGAGCAGGCCCTTGAGCTGCGCCTGGTCGGTCTGGTCGTCGATCTCGAGCAGCAGGGCGCCGCGCGATACCGCCTGCCCTGATTCGAAGTGGATGGCGCTGATCTTGCCGCCAACCTCGCTGGTCACATCGACCCCGGCCACGGCGGAAAGGCTGCCGACCACCTGAAGATGCGGCTGCCACTGTTCGCGAGTGGCCTTGGTCGCCGCGATCACCGCGGGCGGCGGCCCACCCGCCTGTGCGGCGGCCATCTGTTCGGCGGCGTATTGTTTCCAGCCGAAAATGCCGCCGAAAACGGCCCCCAGCAGGACGATGACGAAGAAAAGGCGCAGCAGCATGGTAAATCCTTGTCGCAATAGCTTGTTTTGGCAGTCGCCAGCGTGTGTTGGCCGGCAAGACGCACGCCCCGGCGTAGTCGGGCGTCCGCAAAAAGTAAACTGTACGGTGTAGTATAGTCACAGACAATGGGCAGCGATCATAAATTTTTTGTGACGCGATGCCCCGCAGGACAACGAGCGGCCAGAGAGCAGATATGCAGACAGCGACCCTGACAGCGCGCAAGCGAGAAGCGATCCTCAAGGCGGCCCTGGGTGAATTCGAGGCCCGCGGCTACCGCGAAACCAGCATGGACCGGGTCGCCGACTCCGCGCAGGTTTCGAAGCGTACCGTGTACAACCATTTCGCCAGCAAGGAACTGCTTTTCGAGGCGATTGCGGCCGAGTTGATCGAGCGCGTGCAAAAGGTCGGCGAATATTGCTACGACCCGACCCGGCCGGTCGACCGGCAGCTGCGCGCGATCGGCGAGCAGATCCTGCAGATGCTGATTGCGCCCTGTTTCGTATCGCTCGCCCGGGTCACGCTGGTCGAGCTGATTCGTTCACCCGAGCTGGCGGCTCGCACCTACGAGCTTTTCCGTCAGCGCCAGACGGGCCTGGCCGGCTGGTTGCAGGCGGCCAGCGCGGATGGCCGGCTGGTGGTCGACGACGCGGAATGGGCGGCCGACCAGTTTTTTGGTCTCATCAAGGCCTTCGCCTTCTGGCCGCAATTGCTTGGCGCGCAGCGGCCACCGGATAACGCAGAGCAGGCACGGATACTCGACTCGAGCGTCGCGATGTTTCTTGCCGGTTGCCGGGTCGGGGAGGGCGCGGCCGGATAAGGGCGGTTCGGTGTGGCTGCTTCGGGCGCCGGAAGGGCTTGGCGCGGCGCATGTCCGTTCGGTGATGCCGTGGCGTTAGAATGTGTTCTTGTCAGACCGCTTCGCCAGAAATTCGCAAGGATCGACACAGCGCCATGCCCGCCAAGACATCTTCAATCCCGGCCCGCCTGACCCTCATTTTCGCCGGGGTCTTCCTGTTCATATTGACGCTGCACCTCGCCGGCGGTGCGGTATTGCGCTACTTCGTCGAACGCGAACTGCATCCGGCCCTGCCGAAGGGCACCTATATCGGTGAGGTTCACCTGAACCTGTTTACCGGGTCACTCAAGGTCGAGGGATTCGAGTTACGCAACCGGGGCCGCCTGCAGATGCGCTTCGGCGAACTGGTCGCCGACATCGATACCCCGCGCCTGCTCACCGGCGCGGTGCGCATCGAGCGCCTCGAACTGCGACATGGTTATGTGCTGGTCGAGCGCCGTCCGGACGGGTCCTTCGATCTCGGGCTGCCGGCGCTTGGGGCCGAGGGACCGCCGACCCCGACGGCGAAAAAACCCGACATCACGCTCGCCGGCGCGCAGCTGGAGAAGGTGACCATCGAATACCATGATGGTGATTTTTCTTCCGTTCTATATGGTGAAAGTGTGGAAGTGGGTACTTACTCCATGCGCGCTGATTCACAGCAGATTCCGCTCGACTGGCGCCTCCGCTGGGACAACCAGACGATCGATGGCGAGGCCGTCGTGGCGCTGGACAATGGCCAGCTGGCGGTCAGCGGCAAACTGGTCACCGAACTGCTGGATCTTGCGCGGGCACAACGCCTGGCCAGGATCGAGCCACTGGCCAGTGGCAAGCTGGCCTACCAGGGGCCGTTCAATTGGTCGGCACCGGCCCTGCAACTCGGCGGGGCTATCCAGGCACCGGATCTGGCCTATGCCGCGGAGGGCCAGAGCGCGCAGGCCAGCGGCCTCGAGATAGCGGAGTTCGGCCTGCGCCTGGAAACCGCGCCGAAGCTGACCGCGCAGCTGGATCTGCAACGGCCGCTGAAACTCGCGGCGCTGAACTGGCAGGCCGCGGAGCAGGGTGCCGAGGCGAAGGGCCTGAGCCTGGGTGGTACCCTGGGCTTCGCCGCTGCCGGCCATGTCGAGGCCACGCAGTTGGCGCTGCGCGCCACGGCGTTGGCCTGGCACGATGCAGCGAGGGCGGCGGAAATCAGCGGTCTCGCGGTCGACGGCACGCTGCGACAATCGCTTGCCGCTGCGGCCGGGCTGCCGACCCTGCAGGCCAGCGTGACCGCGGCGGACGTCGTTTTCGCCGATCGCGCGCAGGGCCTGGATGCGCGCGTCGCGGACCTGAAGGTCCGGGAACTGGCACTCACGGCCACGGACGAGCCGCTGGCGCGCAAATTGCTGGGCAGGGTGCAGACGGCGGCCGGTCGGGTGGTGCAGGCGGAGAGCCAGGTCGACTGGTCGGCGGTCGATGCCAGCCTGAGTGGCCGGCTTGCCGGGGAGCAGACCACGATTGCCACCGATCTGCGGGTGAAGGCGCCGCTGCTGTATAGCCCGGAATTACCTAACGGGCCGCTAAAACTATCGAACGTGAGCGCAAAAGGCCTGAACGTCGGACCATCGACCCGTTTTAATGTATTGCGTCTGGAGGGCCTCGAGCTCCCGGCAAGATTGCCGGAGACGGCGCTGAAGATCGCCGCTATCGATCTGAACGACGGGGCCTTTGCCGAGCCGCAGGGGGTATCGATTGGCGCTATCGTGATCGACGGCCTGCAGACCGGCGTGGTGCGCAACAAGGCCGGTGAGTGGCTGCACGTGATGAGCGGCGGCAAGGCCGCTGCCGCGCGGCCGGCGGCGGGAAAGGTGGCGGGAAAGGAAAAAGCACCGGGTGGGGATGTCGCCTGGAAGATCGGCAGTCTGCGCGTCACCGGCGACAGCCACCTGTCGACCGCCGATTATCTCAATCCGGATATGAGCAAACCGCGTTTCCGCATCGAGAGGCTCAAGGTCGGTGCGCTGGCAAGCAAACAGCCCGACCGCGACACACCCTTCGAGATCGCGCTGCGTCCGGACAAGTATTCCGAGTTCCGGATTGACGGCGTCGTGCGGCCACTGGCGAAAAACCTGTACCTGAAGGCCGATGGCCATCTGCACGGATTCGGCCTGCCCACGGTCAACGGCCTGATCGCCAACGACCTCGGGCATCGCTTCCTTAAGGGTCAGCTGGACGACGATTTCACGATCACCATCGACAAAAATCGCCTCGATATGGGTAACAAGCTGAGCCTGGCCCAGGTCAACGTCGAGGAGATTTCCGGCAAAGAGGGGCCGCCGCTCGGTACCGCGATCGCGCTGCTGGAAGACCGCGACGGCAATATCAAGCTCGAGGTGCCGGTCAACGGCGACCTCGGCGATCCGGATTTTCGGGTCCTCGGCGCGCTCAATCCGATCATCATGAAGGCCGTTGCCGGCACCGCTGCGCTGGCAATCCAGCCACTCGGCTCGGTGCTGCTGGTCGGCAGCCTGCTGGCCAACCAGGCGCTCAAGGTCACCTTCGAGCCGGCGCTGTTCGACCCGGGCAGCACCGAGTTGAACAGCGGTGCGAAGACATACCTCGGGCAACTGGCCGGCAAGCTCAAGGAAAAACCCAAGCTCGCGGTGCGGGTCTGCGGTGTGGTCGCCGAGACCGAGCGTAGCAAGGACAAGAAAGGCAATTATCTGGACAAGCCGGAAGACCTGCTGGCCGTGGCGCAGCAACGCGCCGATGCGGCCCGTGCCTACCTGACAGGGCAGGGTGCCGGCAGCAAGCAGTTGCGGGTCTGTCGCCCCTCGCTCGATGCCGCGCCGGAAGGGCGGCCGCGGGTCGATATCAGGTTCTGATCGGATCTGATGCGACGGGGCCCCAGCGGGGGTTATCGAGCGGCGTTTAAATCCCGCATTCGATCGCGATCTGCAAGTTTTTCGCAAAGCCACCGATAACGGCTGTATCAGCTACCACTTTGGGGTCCGCCAGGCACCCGGTGGGCGCAGCCCATTGCCTTGGCGGGTCCCGCGGCCGGCCATGGCGTCACAGGAGTCGTCGCGAAAATGTCGAACATCGATATTCCCCGTATTCTGCAGGTCATGGTCAAGAACAAGGCCTCGGACGTTTTTCTCTATACCGGTGCCAAGATTTCGATAAAGACGCCGAACGGGTTTGCCCAGATGGGTGAGCCATTGGCCCAGGGTGATGCCGAGCGGGCAATCCGCGAAATGCTCAACGACGACAAGCTCAAGCACTTCGAGGAGGCCGGCGAGGTCGATTTTTCGCTGTCCTACAAGGGTATCGGTCGTTTTCGTGGCAATGCCTTCCGCCAGCGCGGCGAGGCCTCGCTGGTACTGCGTCGGATCGATACCCACGTACCGAGCATCGAGGGCCTGGGCCTGCCCAAGGTGCTGGAAGAACTGGTCATGCAGCGCAATGGCCTGATCCTGGTGGTCGGTGCGACCGGCTCCGGTAAGTCGACCTCGCTGGCAGCGATGATCGACCATCGCAACACCCATGCGGGCGGCCATATCCTCACCCTCGAAGACCCGATCGAGTTCATGCACGATCACAAGAAATCGATTGTCGCGCAGCGCGAGATCGGCACCGACACGGATTCGTTCATGACCGGTATGAAGGCCGCGTTGCGCGAGGCACCGGACGTGATCCTGATGGGCGAGGTACGCGACCTCGAGACCATGGAATTCGCAATGAAGTTTTCCAACACCGGCCACCTGACCCTGTCCACGCTGCATGCCAACAACGCCATCACCACGATGGAACGTATCCTCGGTTTCTTCCCCAAGGAGGGTGTCGATGCGCAGGCCAAGCGGGTGGCGCAAAACCTGCGCGCCATCGTCTGTCAGCGCCTGGTCCCGGGGATCGGTGGCGGCAAGGTCGCGGCGATCGAGGTCCTGATCAATACGGGCTATATCGCCGACCTGATCTCGAAGATGGAACTCGGCAGCATCAAGGATGCCGTCGAGCGCGGCCAGAATTACGGTATGCAGTCATTCGATCAGCACCTGGTGACCCTGTATCACGAGGGCCGCATCACGGCCGAGACGGCGATCGATTACGCGGACTCGTCGAGCAATGTGAAAATCCAGATCAAGACCAGCGATGCCGGCAAGAAGCTCGGTGGCTCGGCCGACTGGGGCAGTAATCTCACGCTCGAGCCGAACGAGTCCGACGACGGCACCGCCGACAACGTGGTGGCCGAGTTCGGCAAACCCTGACCCAGCCAGACCCCGAACAGGCGCCGCGGCCGTCTGATACAAGCCCCGAAACCTGCAGGGTTCCGGGGCTTTTGCTTTCTGGCATCATCCTGTGCAGAACAGGACCGGCGGGTGCGCTGATGGCGCCTTGAATTGGCGGTCGTTTTCTCA
>CAVRBK010000100.1:0-14008 GCA_963719025.1 uncultured Gammaproteobacteria bacterium
GTAAGAACTTTTTTCCGCAGAATGCACGATCTCGAGCAGTTCCGGGGCTGAAAAAATGTCACGGGCGTTGCGTCGGCACGACCTGGCCGCGGTCGCGATCAGGCATTGACCCAGACCGGAGAGCTGCCAATCTTCTCCAACAGAAAATCGATGAAGATCCTGACTTTCGCGGTCAGTACGTTCGACTTCGGGTAGACGAGCCACAGGGCTGCCGCGTCGTCGACCTTGTAGTCAGGCAGGACACGGACCAGCGAACCATCGGCAAGCTCGCGGTGAACACTCCACAGTGCGTTC
Organism: uncultured Gammaproteobacteria bacterium; assembly: GCA_963719025.1. GTDB lineage: Bacteria > Pseudomonadota > Gammaproteobacteria > Chromatiales > Chromatiaceae > Thiosocius. Next base: position 295 of record CAVRBK010000100.1, read on the forward strand.
ATCGAAATGCCCGCCCCGGCGATTGTCGCAATCTTCTGGCTCAAACCGTCATCGACGATCAGCCGGCACCCGGCCAGACGCGGATTGAACTGCCCGGTTAGGCCATCACGCCCCAGCAACTGAATCGTTGTCTGTTCCCTGAACGCGATCAACTGGTGCGTTGCGAGTTCCTCTGGATGCGTGGGCCTGCCATGCTGATTCAGGTAGTCAGGCGACGCACACAGGATCGGCATACCGTCGGCCAGTTTGCGCCCTTTCAGGCTGCTGTCCGACAGCGCCGAATAGCGCAGCGCGAGATCGAAGCTGCCCTGGATAAGGTCGAACTCCATATCGGTGAGTCTCAGGTCGAGACGGATACCGGGATGTGACGCGAGAAACTCGGGCAGGATCGGTGCGATATACAGCTGCGCGAATGTGCTTGGCGCGGTGAACCTGAGGGTACCCGTCGCGGTAGCATTGCCGCGCCCCAACGCGGCGTGGGCGGCGCTCTCCTGGGCGAGGATCTCCCGGGCATAAGGCAGAAACTCGGCCCCCTCCAGCGACAGGGCGACTTTCCGGGTCGAACGACGCAACAGATCGGCCCCCAAGGTTTTTTCCAATTTGGCCAGTTTGGCGCTGGCGACCGCTGGCGCCATGCCCAGTTCACGGCCGGCTGCACTGATATTGAGTTTCTCGGCCGCCAGGACAAACAGCCGAACGCTTTCGGTGTCCATTTAATTATATTCAATTTACGAATACTGAAGTCTATTATACCCCGTTTATTTACTTTTTCATAAAACCTATTGTGCTCTCCGATCCATGATCACCGCTCGGCGGGAAAGCCGGGGTTCGACAGAGGATGCCCGTTGCACCCCGGAAGACTCAGCGACCCGGCGTCATGGGAATTCCCGGCAAGCGCGTATCCCCGCGCTGCGGGGATACCCGGATGGGGAAAACCGGCGTTGCTCGAACTTCTGAAGTCATGTTCCCCAGGCAAACAACCCTTAGGAGATATCCGATGCAAGCAATGGTCCTCACCGGATTTGGCGACAATGCCGAATTCCAACCGACCGAGTTACCCCGGCCCGCTGTAAACAAGGGACATGTGCTGGTACGTGTCGCCGCCAGCAGTGTGAACACCGTCGACACCATGATCCGTCAAATGGGCAAGGATCTACCGCTTTCGCCCGACCTGCCTGCGGTGCTGGGCATGGACTTTGCCGGCACCGTCGAGGCCGTCGATGAGGGTGTCACCGACTTTGCCCCGGGCGATGAGGTTTACGGCTGTGCCGGCGGACTCGCCGATCTGCAAGGCACCCTTGCGCAATACATGCCGGCCGATGCAAGGCTGATTGCGCACAAACCGAAAACCCTGTCGATGCGCGAGGCGGCAGCGCTGCCGCTGGTCGGCATCACCGCCTATGAAGGCCTGCAAAGAGCGGGCATTCAGGCCGGGCAGAAGGTGCTGGTTCACGGCGGCACGGGCGGTGTGGGCCATGTTGCCGTGCAACTGGCCAGGCACTTCGGCGCTGACGTCTATGCCACCGTCTCCGGCGGAAGGCCGATGCAGGTGATCGAGCAGTATGGTGCCACGCCCATCGACTACAAGACCGAGCAGGTCGCCGACTATGTTGCAAAACATACCGACGGTGCCGGCTTCGATGTCGTTTTCGACTCGGTTGGTGGCGCCAATATGACCAACTCCTTTGCGGCAGCCGCGTTGAACGGACAGGTGGTCACAACGGTAGCCCTGCTCGAACTGGACCTGACCCCGGCGCACTTCAAGGGCCTGTCGCTGCACGTTGTCTTCATGCTGATCCCGATGCTGTATGACCACAAGCGCGAGGAACACGGCGCGATTCTCGCCAAGCTGGCCGGCATTGCAGATGCGGGCGCACTCAAGCCCTTGCTCGATGAGACGGCCTTTGGCCTCGCAGAGGTCGGCAAGGCATACGACCGCCTGACCAGCGGGCAGGCCATCGGTAAGGTGGTCGTGGAAATCTGACGCGGGAAAACCCATGCAAATGATGCAACAGCCTGTCGATAACGCAGCATTCCAGCCGATCAACCGGGGATACAACGCTGTGTTCCGTTTAAACCGCTTGAGCCTCGGACTCGTCGCGCCACTGGAAAGCAACAGGCAGGAAGCGGTGCCCACGATGGCCCGCCACCTTGAGCGTGTTCAACTTGCCGAGGAACTGGGGTTTGCCGCCATCTGGCTGCGCGACGTGCCGTTCAACGTCCCGTCATTTGGCGATGCGGGCCAGTTGTACGATCCCTTTGTCTACCTTGGCCTGTTGGCGGGACAGACAGAGCGGATCGCGCTCGGTGTCGCGAGTATCGTCTTGCCGTTGCGCCATCCGGCACATGTGGCGAAAGCGGCGGCGAGCGTCGACGTGCTGTCGGGGGGACGCCTCATCCTGGGTGTCGCTTCGGGCGATCGACCGGAGGAGTATCCGGCACTGAACCTGCGGTTCGACGACCGTGGCGATCGTTTTCGTGACAGCTTCGCGTACATCCAGCGCATGCGGGAAGATTTCCCGGCATTCCAGAACAGCTACGGCAGCCCGGGTGGGGGCATGGATATGTTGCCGAAACCGGTATCGGGGAAACTGCCCCTGCTGATCACCGGGGGCAGCCGGCAGGATCCGGAGTGGATCGCCCGCAACGGCGATGGCTGGATAACCTACCCTCGCGCAATGGCGACCCAGGCGCAGATCATCAGTGGCTGGCGGGCACGCGTCGAGGCGGCAGGTTGCCCCGCCAAACCGGCAGTGCAGTCACTCTATGTGGACCTGATGGCGTCGCCAGATGCGCCGCCCCAGCCGATCCACCTGGGTTTCCGCTCGGGAATCAACCCTCTCCGGGCCCATCTGAGATCGCTGCAGGAGATCGGCATCAACCATGTGGCTTTGAACCTGCGCTTCAATCAGGCCAATATCGAAACAACCCTGCAACGGCTTGCCGACGAGCTATTGCCCGATTTCCCGGGGTGAGGAAACAAGACAATGCAAAAGACCATTTTGATCACCGGTTCCACCGACGGCATAGGATTCGAAACGGCCAAGTTGCTGTATTCGCAGGGGCATCATGTGCTGCTGCACGGGCGCAATCCAACGAAATTGCAGGCGGCTGAAAAGACGCTCTCGGAACTATCGGGCGGTGGGCGCGTTGCAAGCTACCTGGCCGACCTGTCGCGCCTGGCCGACGTCGAGGCGCTCGGCCAGGCGATTGTCGAAAGCCAGGGCCGACTCGATGTCGTGATCAACAACGCCGGTATCCTGCGCACTGCCGACACCTTCACCGACGATGGCCTGGACATCAGGTTTGCCGTCAATACCTTCGCCCCCTGCCTGCTGACCCGGCGCCTGTTGCCACTGCTCGGGCCTGCGGCGCGCGTGATCAACCTGTCTTCGGCTGCCCAGTCGCCGGTCGATCTGGAGGCGCTGGCGGGGCGTAGCGAAATCCAGGACCAGTTGAATGCCTATGCCCAAAGCAAACTGGCCCTCACCATGTGGTCCCGTTCCATGGCGCAGACACACGAGGACGACGGTCTGGTGTTCGTCGCGGTAAATCCCGGATCGCTACTCGCGACCAAGATGGTCAAAGAGGGCTTCGGCATGGACGGCAAGGACATCAACATCGGCGCGGATATCCTGGTGCGCGCAGCGCTATCGAGTGAATTCGCGGAGGCCTCGGGGGAATATTTCGATAACGACTCGGGCCAGTTCGCCTCGCCGCATCTCGACGCGCTCGATCCGCAAAAATGCCAGGACGTCGTCCGGGCTATCGAGACGGTGCTGGTCGAAAAAGCAGGCTCAGGCGAGGATCAGGTTCCGTCCTGACGTCCGGGCGGACCTGGGCGGACCTGGGCGTGCCGGGACCTACAGCAGCCGCCAGGCCAGTTGTTCGTTGGCCCTCAGCGGGGTGATACCGCCGTCGTGCCCGGCAGACACGGTGTGGCTTTCCCTGACCAGGCTAATGGTATCGGTATTGCGAGGCAGGCCGTAGAAGCCGGGGCCAAAATGGCTGGCGAAGCCTTCGAGCCTATCCAGCGCATCGGCCGCTTCGAACGCCTCGGCGTATAGCTCGATGGCGGCGTGGGCGGTATAGATGCCGGCGCAGCCGCAGGCCGTCTCCTTGGCAGAAGCGGCGTGGGGCGCGCTATCGGTGCCGAGGAAGAACTTGGGGTTACCGCTGGTGGCGGCCGCCACCAGGGCCTCGCGGTGAACCTCGCGCTTGAGCACCGGCAGACAGTAATAGTGCGGCCGCATGCCGCCCTGAAACATCGCATTGCGGTTGTACAGCAGGTGATGCGCGGTGATGGTGGCGGCCACGTTGTCCGGGGCGGCGGTCACGAATTCGGCGGCCTGGCGGGTGGTGATGTGCTCAAGCACCACCTTGAGCCTTGGCAGGCGCTGCAACAGCGGCGCCAGGACACGCTCGATGAACACCGCTTCCCTGTCGAACACGTCCACGCCCGGGTCCGTCACCTCGCCGTGCAGCAACAGGGGCATAGCGGCCTCCTGCATGGCCTCCAGTGCAGCGGCCACCCGGCCGATATCGGTGACGCCGGAATCCGAATTGGTCGTGGCGCCGGCCGGGTAATATTTGACGGCGTGCACGAAGCCGCTGGCCCTGGCCTTGAGGATCTCCTCGGGCGACGTGTTGTCCGTCAGGTACAGGGTCATCAACGGCTCGAAAGGCAGGCCGGCCGGCAGGGCCGCCATGATGCGCCCCCGGTAGGCGTCAGCCTCCGCCACCGTGCGTACCGGCGGCTTCAGGTTGGGCATCACGATGGCACGGGCGAAGCGGCGGGCGGTGTCCGGCAGCACGGCGGCCAGCATATCGCCGTCGCGCAGGTGCACATGCCAGTCATCGGGACGGGTGAGAGTCAGGGCGCTCATAGGTCGATCTCTTGTTTCAGTCTCGAGACCGACAATTATACGGAGCACAAACACCAGGCTGGTCACTTTCTGTCGAAAGGGTCAATCGGCACGACTTCGACCAGGGCGGTTGCAGCCGAACCGGTCGCCTGCATCTTCGGGCCCGACAAGGGATACAATTCAGCGCAACGCCGTTCCCTGCGCATGGCAAGGATGATTTACGGTATTCGCGGCCACTCCTCGACCAGGCACCCCCTCCCGAATATGTCCAGACTGCTGATCAAACTGCGCCATGCGCCAGACGACGAGATCGAAGAAATCCGCAGCCTGCTGCAGGAGCACCGGATCGATTTCTACGAGACCCAGAGCGGCCCCTGGGGCATCTCCGCACCGGGCATCTGGCTGAAAGACGAGCAGTTGTACGATCGCGCCAAGGCGCTGCTGGATGACTACCAGGAAAACCGCTTTCGCGAGAAACGAGCGGAGTACGAAAGGCTGTGCCGCGACGGACAGCACCGCACCTTCCTGCAGAACCTGATGGAAAACCCGTTACAGGTCATTCTTTACAGCCTGATCGTCGGGCTGATCCTGTATTTTTCCATCAGCCCGTTTTTTCTCGATGACTGATACCCGGGCGAGCGACAGATACGCGAAAGTCGGCTGGCCGAAATCACCCCGCGAGCGCCTGCCGGCTGATCAGGCAGCAAGTGCCACGACACCCCTCGCTCAGCGCTACGGCGTGGGTTGTGCGGGATCGTCCGATGGCTTGTACCGGTCGAAAAACACCCTCATCAGATCTGAGCGGGTGACCACACCAAGCACATGCCGTTCACCGTCACAAACAAGGATGCGTTTGACACGATGCTGCCGCATCAGTCCGAGCACCTCGTCCAGGTCCTGGTCCGGAAACGCACACACGACATCACGCACCATGTGGTTCTCCACCGCGTCTTCCGGCACCTCCAGTTCGGCGTGGTCGGCAAGGTGACTGAACAGGTGCTCCAGTGTCTGCCAAAGACTGTGGCTCGGATGATGGGCAGGCAGGCCGAGTCCACGCAGGAAATCCGCCTCGGTAATGATTCCGACCAATCGTTCGTTATCGTCGACGACAGGCAGACCGCTTATGCGCTCGCTAACCATCAGGTGGGCCGCTGTGGACATCGTGGTCTGTGAATGCACCACGCGAACGGGACTGCTCATGATCTGCGAAACACCCAATCGCTCGGCCGCGCGTTGCCGTGCAAAGTGCCGGGCCCTTTCTGCCAATATCATCAAGTCGCCGACTTCCACGTCGACGAAGGTGCCCATGCTTTCGAGCGCACGCTCATAGTCCTCGCGTCGCGGTAAATTCGAGCGCTTGCCATCATTCATCTTTATTCTCCACGAGCCCACCATCTTTCGCCTGTCCCCGGACTGGGTCTGCGTTCTGTCGGGCCCATGCTGCAGGGTATCTGCGCCAGCTGAAGGGCGCATTGAACAGCAGGGCTACCAGCAGGATCGTCATTACATTCAACATCACCGGCGTCAGCACATACTGAAACCCGAGTTGATGCACCGCTTCACCACCGGTCACGGCACTCAGTGCAGTAGCCCCGCCGGGTGGGTGTATACAGCGAAGATAGTGCATCGCCCCGATCGCAATGCCGACAGCCAGGGCCGCAGCCGGGATGGGTTGGGAAATCACCTGGGCACACACGACACCGATGAACGCGGATACCAGGTGACCGCCGAACAGCGGCCATGGCTGGGACAGCGGTCCGTGCGGCACGGCGAACAACAGGACGGCGGATGCCCCCATCGAGGCAACCAAACCGGCAGCACTGCTCAGACCGAGCTGCGCTTCGCTGATTACCAGCACCGCACCAAGCGCGATCAGGCCGCCCGCTGCCGACAACCATTTTTCCAGATGACCCGACCGGCCATTGCAAACGGCTATCCAACGACCAGGCATCGCGAAACGAACCCTCATGCCTCACCCTGCCATTGCCGCGTCGGCGCGATGCAGCCCCTGTCGGGAGACTGCAAACAAAACCCACCGCTCATTGCCGTCTTTACGTTGATTGCACCCAGGATGAGCATAGAGAGCCCCTCGCGTCGTTCATGCAACGCATCCTATTGGCGCAGAATAGATCGTGACAAGCGCATTTTATTGCATTTTAATATCGAAATAGCCGATATAAAGAGCGGGACCGGACCAGACATGGACATCGAACAAGCCCGAACCTTCCTGGCGATCGCTGCGCACGGCAGCTTCCTCGAGGCCGCCAAGCGGCTGCATGTCACGCGGTCAACGCTGAGTGCTCGCCTGCAGATTCGGTCAAAGGGGTCAGCATGGGTAACCGGATCCCAGAGCTATCCCCTGCTCACCAGGTGACTCGATCAGGGATAGTCGGCTGTATGCGCATCACGGCTTTTTCGCAGCAGACCTCAACCGGTCCGGATAGGTCGAATAGTCTTCTTCCGCGTTGAAGATGGCATCACGAGTATTGCCACCGACAATCACGTGCTGAGGCAGGCAGGGAACCATAAAACGAGGGGGCGCGGCATATCGCATCCTTGCAATCATTCGCCGAACCGCGGGGCTATCGCTTTCGCCCGGCGGTATCAATCGACACCGCGCCCTTTGATCCAGGGCGCCTGTTCGGCTAAAGCGAAAGCTGATTGCCGGGTTCAGTTGATTTCATTTCGACGATCTTCTTTCCGTTCTTTCCATGGATCAGCGTATGAGTGCCATCGGCATTCCGTTCCGTGTAATGGCAAAAATCTTTGTTCTTGTTATTCCATCTGATGCACCGCTTGTTCGAGCCTTCGTCGATCCACCACTTCCCGATCCGCTCATTTCCGTTATCGGATTTGCTGTGCACGCTTCCGTCTGGGCCGAAGTACGCCTTTCCCGGTCCCAGCTTGAAATGAACATTCGTAATCGTCTGATCGGTGTAATACGACTTCAATTCGTCGTTGCCAAGTCGCTCACCGGCCTGGGCAGTGCCAACCGCCGCCAGCGAGACCAATGCAAAAATCATCTTCTTCATATCTCTCTCCTTGGTGCCGCCCATTATCGAAAATTCGTTCTGCGAGGCGGATTCACAGGTTAACACCGAGCCGAAGGGCGACCAGTACGCAGCGGTTGAGTGTTCCGCCACTTTGATCTCGGGTACGAAATACACCAATGCCGAGTATCCCGCCAAGTGCCAGCAGCCAGGTCGCCGGCAGCGGCACAATGCCACTGGACACCGCATCCGTATCAAACGTAATCGGGAGCTGTCGCATGTTGACGCTGCCACTGTTCGTGAAGTTCAGGCCAGTGACGAATGCCGTGGCATCGGTAGGATCAAGACCGGAACTTGCCTCAATACCAAGGATACGAAATCGGTCGGTACCGCCGACACCGAAATCGTAGGTATTCCCACCCAACAGGTCGACCCCTGAATCGACAAAATCGTTCAACGAAACATCGAAGGTCCAAAGGTCATACAAATCATCACCGATCCCCGTAGGCAGGACGACACTCTGGATTGAAGGCCCACTGTCCACGATATAGTCATAACCAATCGCGACCAGCGGGTCGATCCAAACGGTTCTGTTCGGATCATCGACCTCAAATGAGAATTCGAAGCCGTCATCGTCGTTCGTCGGCAGAAGGGGATTCTGCGGAATACTGCCCGGGGCGTTGACATGGAAATGCACGTACAGGCTGTCGTCGCCACTCAGTCCAGATATTTCAGGCCCTGTGAACCGCACGCCAAAGCTGCCACCCTCACTATTGGTGATGAATGTGCGGTGATCGCCATTGTAGACGAACTGCTGGTTCGCCCAATCGCTCTCTTCGTTTTGCATATGCGATTGAACCTGCGTACCAAGATCGTACAACCTATCCTGTTGCAGGATCGATGACTCAATATGCTGAAAAATGTTCTCGAACCCCACATCGAATCTGGCGTTTGAGAGCTTACTGTATTGCCCATTCTTGTACGTCGATGCCTCGACCTGCCATAAGACATCGTCGCCAGTGAATGCGATATCGTCTGCGCCGTCCGTGCCTTCCTGCATCGTCGTCGCGTCATCGTCGTAGGTCACGTTGAAAATCAGGAGTTCGTCTGGAAAGTACGGCGTCTGCCGCAAAGGCGAGTCCTCCAACGTGAATACGTCATAGACGGTACCGAAGATCGTCCTGGTGACGATAGTGGCTTGGGCACTGCCCACGCCGAGGGCGAACAGAGTGGCGGTTATCAGCGCGAATCTAAGATATTTTCTCATTGTTATTCCTCAAGGCTCGGTCCACTTGCCTTAGGCTAGGAGGCGGCGACGTGAACGCCCTTTTTTGACGCTTCGCGCATCGGGCAGACCGCACCAGCAAAGGCGATTAAGCAACGTGTCGCAAAATGTTGATTGATGACACCTCAACCAACAGACTGACTCCGAATGAGTTTCCGCTAGCGTTGCCATTTAATGAATACGCCAAATGACCTAGCCGAATGGCCAGGATGGCGGAACCGGAAATCGAATTCGAATCGGGAACGCAGCAGCTGCGGCCAACCACTCCGCAGACGGGGTGGGCGCACGATTGATAAGAAAGTTCAGGCTACCGGCAGTCCCAGTCGGAACAATGTTCCACCGTCAGAAGCAGCATCGACCTTTAGTGAAAAGCCGTTCTCGGCAACCTCACGCCGCACAAAGCGCAATCCCAGGCCATGGCCTTCCGCTTTGCTGCTGGAGAGATCTGCGCGACCAAAATCTTCAAGCTGCGCAGGCGTCATGCCCGCACCGTTATCGGCAACCGTGATGCGGACCTGCTCGTCCTGCATCGTCGCGGCGATACGGATCACACCATCGAGCGGATCGGCGTGGCGCTCGACAATCGCGTCATAGGCGTTCTTCACGAGATTGTGAATGATGAAGTAAACCGCACCGGCCCGTTCGTTAAAGGTGTGGGTTCTGTCGATGTCGGCAAAGTCGAGCTCGATCCGGGTGGTCTGTTGCCAGTCGCCGCCACACACCAGCAATCGGAGATCATCGGCCAGTTCGCCCACCGAGTAGCGCCGCACAGGGGCACGCTCGTTGCCTACATCGTCCAGCACCAGGTGGGAGACCTTGGTCAGGTATTCGAAGGTCTTCTCCAGCCGCGCACGCTCTTGCTCGAGACTCGGGTGGTACGGTTTTCATCCGTTCCAGGGTCAGGTTGCCGATCGCAATCAGGTTGCCCACTTCGTGCCCGAAGGCACGCACCGACTGCCCGACGACGGCCTGCCGGCCAAGCTGATCGGCCTCGGATTCGATGCGCTCGCGATTGATCTTTTCATCGAAGAACAGGGTCATTTCCTCGACGATATAGGTTTCGAGTTTCCACAGAACGTACAGCAGACCACCATAGGCAAAGGTAAGGTACAGCTGGCTCGTGAGATCCGTCGGGTAGACCAGAAACATCAGAATCACGAAGCCAACGACAGCGAAGGCCACTGTGACGAGTTTGTTGCGCTTGCGATATACCTCGGTCAAGGCACCAACACTCAGGATCAGCCAGGTGAACGCCGCCACCGATGCCGGCACCTCGAAACACCACAGCAGATAGACATCCAGCGACAGGTTCGCGCACCAGCGGAAGGTATCGAACTCGTCTGAGCGTGAGTGCACGATACCCCACGGCGTACGCACCAGGCGGTCCTCGATCGAGTAGTAGGCGTTGAGGAAATTCAGCGACAGCATGATCGCCAGGCCGGCATAGAACTTGGCGTCGGAGCGCCAGTAGGCGACCACCAGGATCAGCGCCGTAAGCGCGATTGTCGGCATGACCACGCGCGTAAACAGCGCCTTGTGCCGCGCCATCAGGCGCCGATCGAGAGCAGTCGAGGCCGCGGATGACTCGCCCGCTGTCACCCGCTAGCCCGCATCGGTCACCGAAGGGTCAAGCAGTGCATGACGTAACGCCGCGGCAACCGCCTCGGTGCGATTGCTGACCCGCAGCGCGCGCAGGATTCCGCTGACATGCAGCTTCACGGTCCCTTCGCTGCATGCCAGTTCCCGCGCGATGGCCTTGTTCGGCAGCCCACGGTACAGCAGCGGGAGAACCTCGAGCTGCCGGGGCGTCAGCGCAACGGCAGGATCGTCGTCCGCAACGTCGATCGCATCGGCCTGGTTGAGCCGGGCCAGAACAGCGGGAGAGATATACCGCTCGCCGCCCAACAGCAATCGCAGCGCCGCGGTGAACTCGCTGGGCGACGTGGCCTTGGAGATGAAACCGCTTGCGCCCTGCTCCATGAGCTGTTCCACGGTCGCCGGGCAATCGCTACTGGAAACGAACACCACCCGCGTATCGGGCATACCTTGCTGAATCCGGGCAAGCAGGGTCTGTCCGCTTTGTCCCGGCATCGCGATATCCAGCAGAATCATGTCGAAGGGCTGATGTTGCCCGAGCACGGCCAGCGCCTCAGCGCCATCCCCCGCCTCGAAGACCCGGGCGTCGGCATCCAGCGTAGCCAGATACTGAGAGACAACTTCGCGGAACAGTGGATGGTCGTCGACCAGTAGGTAGCGCATCCTTGTTGTACTTTTGGTTTCAGGCAATCGTTGAAAGAATGTCCAGTGGGCCGGCAGCGTAAAGCCCATTCAGGTCCGACGGTCTGTTCCACCTGTTAAATCTTAGGGGACAAAGCCGAATTCTCAAAGTCACAGCCGGACCAGGCCGCCGTGCTGTATCGCGCTATGCATGAAAACGCTTCCGATCAACGCGGCATAGGCCGTGACAAGCGCAATTTATTGCATTTTAATATCGAAATAGCCGATATAAAGAGCGGGGCCGGACCAGACATGGACATTGAACAAGCCCGAACCTTCCTGGCGATCGCTGCGCACGGCAGCTTCCTCGAGGCCGCCAAGCGGCTGCATGTCACGCAGTCGACGGTGAGTGCACGGGTGCAGAATCTCGAGTCCGAACTGGGTGCGCAGCTGTTTGTCCGCAACCGTTCGGGCGCAACCCTGACCGCCGCGGGACAGCGGTTCATGCAGCACGCCAAGTCACTGGTGCTGACAGTCGAGCAGGCGCGCCACGACGTCGGCCTGCCCAGCCGCTACCGCGCCACCGTGCGCATTGGCGGCCGCATCGCCCTTTGGGAAGGATTCCTGCCAAGGTGGGCCGGCTGGATGCGGCAGTCGGCGCCGGATGTCTCGATCCGCAGCGAGATCGGATTCGAAGAGGACCTGATGCGGCGAATGGTCGAGGGCACACTGGACATCGGGGTGATGTACACGCCCAGTCATGCGCCCGGTCTGATCGTGGAACATCTTTTCGACGAAACGCTGGTGATGGTGAGCACCGACCCGAATACCCGTTGGCCGGGCGAAGACTACGTATACGTGGAATGGGGTCCCGGTTTTTATGCAAAGCACCGGGAAAGCTTTCCCGACCTGGAGCGCCCCCCCCAGGTCGTCAATATCGGTTGGCTCGGTATCCAGTTGATTCTGGCGAATGGGGGTTCCTGCTTTCTTCCGATCCGCATGGCCCGTTCACTGATCAAGGCCGGTCGCCTGTTCCAGGTAAGCACGGCACCCGAGTTTCCACATCCGGCCTACATGGTGTTTCCACGCGAAGCGGACGACGAGGTCATGCAGCAGGCCATCGCCGGTCTGCGTGAACTCGCACACACCGAGCAGCACGCGGACTGAGCGAGGCCCGGTCCTGCACTCGCGCAGACTCCTAGTGCTCGCCCTTGGTGCGCAGCAGGCCGGCCAGCCGATTCCCCTGCTTCTGCGGTCCGCCCCGCGGGAACAGGCGATGCAGGTATCGGTTCGACCCTCGCTCGGCGTCCCATACCTTGCGGAAATACCGGATCATGTCGCGCACTGACGCCTGGGAGCCGTGATCCGAATAATACTGACGCAGGTAGCGGATGATCTCCCAGTGCTCGTCGGTCAGCGCCAGTTCTTCACCCGCGGCCAGCCCCCGGGCAAACCCCTCAGACCAATCCGCCGGGTCGACCAGGTAACCCTCGCTGTCGGTCAGCACCTCGCGCCCGTTTACCAGCAAGGTGCGCGTTTCCATCCCCGGGTAGGCATTGCTCCCGGCAGGAAACACGCCCGGTGATCCACTGGCATCGTCCGGCGCCTGGGTTATCGACCACAGGTCAATCACGACATCGCCATCCAGGCGCCCGTGAAAGCGTTCCAGCCCCGATACCAGGACCGTGCCGCTACCGGAAGGCACATCGAACCGTGCCACTCCCGTACGATCAGTCATCACCGGCCCGACCAGACCGTCGTCCGCGTCCATCCGCAACACCACCGGGGTGCGCTTCAATGGTTCTTTTGTCGACCTCATGGCTATGTGTACAGCAATCATTGACGCCCTCGCTTGCAGCCCGCCGACCGGTCACCAAAGCGCGCGGAAGAGCGCGGCATGCATGCCGGAAAGGCGCTACGAACCCGGCCAACCGTTGGATCGGTTGGCAACTGCTGATCAATCTACACCCGGTATAACCATTCGAATAACGGAATTAAATGATATTTTATATCGATAATATCGATAGAAGAATGGCCTTTGCCACGGGCCGGTGCGCGCATCGCGGGACGGTAGGCGCGGCTACGCTATGAAAGCGTAAGCAGACAATCGGAGGAATCAACATGCCCAAGCAAACCGAGTTGGCCGAGCAGGTGCGACAGGCCTGCATCACGGCCGCGCTGGACGCCTACGAAAACGCCGGGATCAGTGGCTTGTGTGCCGAAGGGCGGTGGGAGCTGGCCATCCAGGCGATGCGCTGTCTCGACCTGAGCCAGCTGGTCGATTCGGTGGACTGACGGACCGATACCGAAACGGTTCCGGCTTCTGTTGTGTCGATCCGATAGAACCGGGGGGGGAT
>CAVRBK010000101.1:0-122233 GCA_963719025.1 uncultured Gammaproteobacteria bacterium
AGCAGATTCGACCAAACAGTTTTTATTTCAAAATTCGCTAAAGCCTTGAATGCAAACGTCGATACCCACGTTGACAAACTAGTATTTTTACATTCCTTGTTTATACTCAGGCCATGGTCTATGGCACTTGCTGAACCGGAGGGGGTTTATGGCAGTCAAGAAGAAGCGCGTAGCTAGAAAACTACGGTATCGAAAAAGAAGGTCGCTGCGAAGAAGAAGGCAGCTCCAAAGAGAAAGGTAGCTGCGAAGAAGAAGGCAGCTCCGAAGAAAAAGGTAGCGGCCAAGAAGAAGGCAGCTCCGAAGAAAAAGGTAGCGGCCAAGAAGAAGGCCGCTCCGAAGAAAAAGGCAGCGGCCAAGAAGAAGGCAGCTCCGAAGAAAAAGGTAGCCGCCAAGAAGAAGGCCGCTCCGAAGAGAAAGGTAGCTGCCAAGAAGAAGGCTGCTCCAAAGAAAAAGGTAGCCGCCAAGAAGAAGGCCGCTCCGAAGAAAAGGTAGCCGCCAAGAAGAAGGCCGCTCCGAAGAGAAAGGTAGCTGCCAAGAAGAAGGCCGCTCCAAAGAAAAAGGCAGCAGCACGCCCTCGCAAGGTTACGCCTCGCAAGAAGCGGTAATCGGGTAAATTGCCTGACACGAAAAAGCCCGGCCAATCTGGTCGGGCTTTTTTACAGGGTGCTCAGCCCGGCGTGAACTGATGCGAAAGGCGACGTCGCCTGGCCGCTCAGTTCTGGTCGCTCAGTCACCACCCCTGGCGAACAGGCGGTAGGCCAGGTTATCGGTTTCGTCGGTATAGGCATAGCCGGCCTCCTCCATGTAGGCCCGAAACTCCCTGGTCTCACCCTTGTCCAGTTGCAGGCCCACGAGGACACGCCCGTAGGCAGCGCCGTGATTGCGATAGTGGAACAAGCTGATGTTCCATCCGCGCGAAAGGCCCTTGAGAAAATCCAGCAAGGCCCCGGGGCGCTCGGGAAACTCGAAACGAAACAGCTTCTCTGCCGTCGCCTGAGGCGCGTGCCCACCCACCATGTAACGGATATGCAGCTTGGCGGTCTCATTGTCCGTGAGATCCACTACCTCAAACCCCTTCCCAACCAGCAATTCGATGAGTTCCGCACGCTCTACGTTGCCGTTACGCAACTCGACCCCGCAAAACACCTCCGCCTGCACACGATCGGCAAAGCGATAGTTGAACTCGGTAATACTGCGCTTGCCGAGGGCGCGACAGAAAGCGAGAAAGCTGCCCGGCTTCTCCGGGATCTTTACCGCGAACAGCGCCTCGCGCTGTTCGCCGACCTCGGCCCGCTCCGCGATATGCCGCAAGCGGTCGAAATTCACATTGGCCCCACTCAGGATGCCAACCAGTGTCTGACCCTTGACCTTCTCGCGCGCGATGTACTTCTTCATACCGGCAATCGCCAACGCGCCCGCCGGCTCTGCGACACTGCGGGTGTCATCGAAAATGTCCTTGATCGCCGCGCAGGTCTCATCGGTTGTAACCAGAATCACCTCGTCCACGGTCTCGCGGGCCACCCTGAAGGTCTCCTTGCCGATCTGGCGCACCGCAACACCATCGGCAAACAGGCCGACACGCGGCAGTGTGACGCGGCGCCCCGCACTCAGGGCGCGCTCGAGTGTCGGCGCATCTTCCGGCTCGACCCCAATCACCTTGATGTCCGGCCGAACATGCTTGATATAGGCGGCGACGCCGGCGATCAGACCACCGCCGCCGACCGGTACGAACACCGCGTCGATCGGATCGGCATGCTGTCGCAGAATCTCCATGCCGATCGTGCCCTGACCGGCTATCACATCCGGGTCGTCAAAGGGATGGATAAAGGTCAGTCCCTTCTCTTTCGCCAGATCCAGGGCAAAGGCATAGGCATCGTCATAGGAATCACCCTGCAATACCGCTTTGCCGCCCAGGCGCCGCACGGTGTCCACCTTTATGCCCGGCGTCGTCACCGGCATCACGATAGTCGCCGCCACGCCGAGCCGCTGGCCGGCAAGCGCCACGCCCTGCGCATGGTTGCCGGCAGACGCCGCAACCACACCAGCGGCGCGTTGTTTCGCGGACAGCTGAACAATCTTGTTATAGGCCCCTCGCAACTTGAACGAAAAAACCTGCTGCTCGTCTTCGCGCTTGAGCAGTACATTGTTTTCGGTGCGCAGCGAAAGTCGCACAGCGGGTTCCAGCGACGACTCGATAGCAACATCGTAGACGCGGGCGCGGAGGATTTTTTCGAGGTATGTGCGTGACATTTGGCTTCCAGGGGTGCGCGCATCGAGTCGCTGACAGTGCAGTCAGCCACCTTCGGATATGCTTGGCAGTGTCGTAATCGTCTAGTGTATGACAGTCATCGGGCATGCGCTGCCCTGAACAATCCGTTCGGTGCGCCTCGCAGGCCAGGAATCCGTATGAAGCACCCCATCCTGTGGCCGACAACGGTCGTTCGGTGATAACGTCTGCGACCGGAATACAACTGACCGGCGCAGACCGGATGCATGAGGGCAGAAATGAATGCAGATGAAATGAAACGGCAGGCTGCAGTGGCAGCGCTCGACTTTCTTCCGGATGGAGGAATCATTGGCGTTGGAACGGGATCGACGGTGAATCATTTTATTGATGCCTTTGCCGCGGTGAAGGGACGCTTCGATGGCGCCGTCTCCAGCTCAGAGGCCTCGACCGAACGGATGAAAAAACTCGGCATCCAGGTGCTCGATCTCAATTCAACCGGCGGGCTCGAGGTTTATGTCGACGGTGCCGATGAAGCCAACCGTCAGTTGCACCTGATCAAGGGCGGCGGTGGCGCCCTGACGCGCGAAAAGATCGTCGCGGCCGCGAGCAAGAAATTCGTCTGTATCGCAGACAAGAGCAAGCTGGTCGACGTGATGGGTAAGTTTCCGTTGCCGGTCGAGGTCATCCCCATGGCGCGCAGCTACGTGGCACGCGAACTGGTTGCACTCGGCGGCACCCCCGTCTGGCGCGAGAACTTCGTCACCGACAACGGCAACCTGATTCTGGACGTCCATGGATTGGAGATCATGCAGCCCATGAAGCTCGAAACGGCGATCAACCAACTCGCGGGTGTGGTCACTGTCGGCATCTTTGCCCATCGCCCGGCCGATGTTCTGATCCTCGGTACGCCGGAAGGCCCGGAGATTATCGAGCCCTGAACAGGGCGTACCGGCCGCACTGACTCACCACACCCTGGATTCCCGCCTTCGCGGGAATAACCTAATGCAGGGACACGCCCGGCATCAAGATGCGGGAACGACAGCCGCCACATCCGCATTCCGGTCGCCCCGTCCCACTGCGCCGGAGAGTTCCTGTCATCCCGGCCGCAGCGCAGCGGAGAGCCGGGATCCAGCGGCCGGAACACGCGTGTTTCTTCCCCAAACGAAAAACGGGGCCCGAAGGCCCCGTTCCAGATCACAAGATCCTAATCCGAGGATTAGAAGCTGTGGATCATACCCAGCGAGAACGCGTCGTCGTCGAGATCGTTCGCACCACCGGGGGCATCGGTCTCTTGGCTCGCGTAAGCGGCGTAGACCTTGGTACGCTTGCTGAAGTTGTGCTCTGCAGAAACACCCCAACCCGACGTATCAGTTTTGTTGCCACCACCAGCCGGATTCCTTTCCGAATCGGTGTATACAACGCTAACAGCGTTGTTGCCGAAGGTTGCCTTACCGGTCACGGCCCATGCGGTGTAGTCGGTCTGGTCGACAAACATGTAGTTGTCGGCATCTTCGTACTGGGCGCCGATGCTGAAGTTGTTCATGGTGTAGCTGGCACCAAGCTGCCACATGCTGTAATCAACATCGTTGCTGGTAGAAGTGTTGGTCAGAGAGACCAGGTTCTCGTAGCCCAGGCCGGCTTTGAAGCCGTTACCCGAGTACATCAGACCCAGCGAGTAGTGATCGGCCAGGCCGTCGTTGTCGTTGGCTGAAGTAGAAGTGGTAACCAGCGCCTTGGTGGACATACGTGTTGGTGACGGTTACTGTGCCCACAACCTTGGTTGTCGTAGCTAGTAGCGCCGCAGTACAGCCGTGAGGTCGACGCCGTACCCGACTGCTCACCAGGAATGACAGCGGCGGCCAGGGTGAAGCCCGAGAAGTTAGGCGATACATAGGCGATAGCGTTGTTGGCGCGGAACTCACGGAACACACCTACCACACCGCTGTTGATGTCGATGATGGAATCGCCCAGACGGTCGTTACCACCAGCGTAGAAGGCCATCTTGGCGGGGGTGTCGTGACGACCGACCAGGAAGGTACCCCAGTCGCCAGCCAGACCGATGAAGGTGTTGCGCTGGCTGCCCCAGCCGTCGCCGACGGTCTGATCAGTACCACCGTCCGAGCTCACGCTCAGTTCGATCTGGTAGATCGCTTTCAGGCCGCTGCCGAGATCTTCCGAACCCTTGAAGCCGAGGCGCGAGGCGCGGCTGCTCATGGTGTAGTTGTCGACTGATGCGCTGTTGTTACCTGTGTCAAAACCGTTCGCGTCAATCGAGGTGTGCAGTTTGCCGTAGATGGTGCTTTCAGCGAAAGCAGACGGTGCGGCAACAGCGGCTGCGATAGCAACGGCGAGAAGCTTTTTGTTCATGTGAGAACTCCCAGTAAAGGTTTTTGGTTAAAGAAAAGCTGTGCAGGCAGAATAATAGTGCCAGGCGCACCACAACGCAAGGTGTTTTTTGTAAAAAATCCACAATGATGACGTTTGTTGCAAAAACGCCACATGAGGATGCATGCCAAGCTATTGTTTTTCACTACTTTTCTATTTTTTAACAGCATGTTGGCGCGTCTTCCTAAAGCTCCACAATAACGATTACGCCGGGCCTGACCGGTATTCTCTGGGTGCCGAAGACCACATTGGGCGTGACAAAAGTACCCATCAGACCCTGCGCGTGGTTTTTTTGCTTGGGATTTTCAGTCCCCGGCCCATTTGCCGCATTCGCTGAAAGAGAAATAGACCGCGGGGACCGGGCGGTCCGAGCGTGATGGCGGAAGGGGAAGGCAAAACCACCCCGCTATATAGGAATACGAAGGCGCTGCTGCGCGCCGGCGTCGAACCTTTCGGTTCGCCCCCAACCGCCCAATTGGCGATGGTACGCCGCTGCGCGGAATAGGATGTGGCTGGGGCGGTAGGGTTACTCGGGCTGCGCCCTCGCCCTGCGGGCCGCCGCGCCTTGCGCGACGTTCTTGGCGCTGCGCGCCGGCGTCGAACCTTTCGGTTCGCCCCCAACCGCCCAATTGGCGATGGTACGCCGCTGCGCGGAACAGGATGTGGCTGGGGCGGTAGGGTTACTCGGGCTGCGCCCTCGCCCTGCGGGCCGCCGCGCCTTGCGCGACGTTCTTGGCGCTGCGCGCCGGCGTCGAACCTTTCGGTTCGCCCCCAACCGCCCAATTGGCGATGGTACGCCGCTGCGCGGAACAGGATGTGGCTGGGGCGGTAGGGTTCGAACCTACGACCTACGGAGTCAGAGTCCGTCGCTCTGCCAATTGAGCTACGCCCCAGGAGAAAGGGCCGAGGGCCCCATAAAGAGGGCCCTGCGAGAAGTGCTTAGCGCTTCGAGTACTGCGGACGCTTGCGCGCCTTGTGCAGACCGACTTTCTTACGCTCGACCGCGCGTGCGTCACGGGTCAGGAAGCCCGCCCGGCGCAGTGTCGAACGCATGTTTTCGTCGAGTTCGACCAGTGCGCGGGCAATGCCATGGCGAATCGCGCCGGCCTGGCCGGTCGTTCCGCCACCGCTGACGGTCACATTGATATCGACCTTGTCGCTCATCTCGGTCACGACCAGCGGCTGGCGAACTACCATGCGCGCCGTCTCACGACCGAAGAATTTGTCCAGAGGGCGACCATTGACGGTGATATTGCCGTTGCCGCTGTCCAGGAAAACCCGGGCGGCGGAGGTCTTGCGACGGCCAGTGCCGTAATTCATTTGCTGTGCCATGTTCTCTTATCCGATTTCCAGCGGCTTGGGCTGCTGCGCCTGGTGCGTATGCTCAGGGCCGGCAAAAATGCGCAGCTTTTTCATCATCGAGCGACCCAGCGGGTTGCGCGGCAACATACCCTTGACCGCGGCCTCGATGACGCGTTCCGGCGCCTTCTGCAGCTGCTTCTCCAGGCTGATCGATTTCAGATTACCGATGTACCCCGTGTGGTGGTGGTACATCTTGTCTTTCATCTTGTTGCCGGTGACTGCGATTTTTTCGGCATTGACCACCACGATGTAGTCGCCAGTATCGACATGCGGCGTAAAAATAGGCTTGTGCTTGCCTTTGAGGCGACGCGCGATTTCCGAGGCCAGACGACCCAGGGTTTTTCCGTCAGCGTCGACCAGATACCAATCCCGGCGGACTTCGGCCGGTTTTGCGCTTACCGTGGTACTCATTAGATCCTGCTCCACACTTGGAGTTATATTTGATTCACGAAAGGGCGCGAATCTTACCGAGTTTCTGCGCGATCCGCAAGCCGCGTGCGTGCGATCCGGCAAAAACTCGCACAAGCGCCCGATGAGCACCATGAAGCCATTGATTTCATAGCCATTTCAGCGCGCGTTGAATGCCGTGGCGATAGCGCAAAAAAAAAGCGCGACGGGGGACGTCGCGCTCAATAGTAACCACCAAAGGAGGATGGAGGAGTACTGATCCTTGCGAATCAGTATGTAAGTATATTCTTATAGGTTTGGCCGCAGGTCAACTGTTTTTTTGCTTCGGCGTCCGGTACGGACATCGCCCGCCGGCTCAGGCAGGATCAATCAGCAGTCGCTTGACTACTTCGCCGTTGACCAGGTGGCGATCGATGATCTCATCGAGATCGTCCCTGTCGACGTAGGTGTACCAGGTCGATTCCGGGTAAACGACCAGAACCGGACCGTGTTCACAACGATCGAGACATCCGGCCGTGTTTATCCTTACCTTGCCCTCGCCACTGATGCCGAGGTCTTTGCAGCGCCGCTTGACGTAATCGCGGGCCAGCCTCGCGTCGCACTGCTGACAGGACTGACGACCATCGTCACGCTGATTGGTACAGAAGAAGACATGATGGGAAAAATGGCTCATCGATTTCTGCCTCGGGCTTTGCAACGGGCACGACTCAAGACCAGGCACCGGGCGTGGTGGGCTCGTAGGGTACGACGATGGATTTACGGCGCGCCGCAATCGCAATATCCCAGGCACGCAGATGCTCTAACTGATGACCAATCGCCGCGCGAAGTTGTTGAACCGCCGGATAGGCATGATCGCCAGCACTTAGTTCGGGCAGGTGCTCCAGCAGCGCGACATAGTAATCGCGATTGCCCGCCAACACGCTTTGCATCGCCTGCGCCACGGCTTCATAAAGGTCGGTGCGCCCGATCGCCGGGGTCAATGAAGTAATCAGCATAGCCATTACATTGGCCAATACGTCCTCTTTGTCGGACGGCGGAATCAGAAGTTGCGCCGCAACCACGCTGCCATCGGCGGTCTTCTGATGTGGCGGCATCCAACGCCTCAGTGTTTCTAGTTCCTGAGGGAGCGCTTTCTTCATTGGCGCCGACACCCGCCCCAGAACACGCAGGGTTCCGATGCCCGGCAGATCGATACGCAACGGGACGGACCGGATGAATCGCGCGGTGGTATTCGCAAAACCGTAGTTCAAGTAGGCATCCATCGCGTCCAGCATAGTGTAGCGAACGAAACACTCTGCAGAGCCCGCGACAGGACGGGAGGCTTTCACCACGATCGCTCGATCATCAATACCGAATGACGGGCTTGCATTGTGGTGGTTGAAGAAGTCAATGAACGGCATCAGCACGCGTTGCTTGCTTTCCGGACCAAAGGGATACTTCAGCGTGCGGCTCCCGATAAAACTCCTGGCCACCAATTCATCGATCTGGCCAGCCTGGGCAAGCGCATAGTACTTGCTGAGTTTGGGCGCATCGGCGCGCGCCTTCATCACAAAAGACAGCAGGTCCGGGTAGGGCGCGAGCGCGACCCAAGGTGTTTCAGCACGATGCGCCTTGATCTTGCCCGCACGGTTGTAGATCGAAAGCATGCTGTCAAGAACCGACCGGCGACGCTCATCCAGGCCGGCGGGAGCCGTTTTCAGCGCTATTTCCGTTTCGCTCGTGACAAATTCCAGATCCTCCACAATCGGCAGGCATGCCTCCGGAATACGCAGCAGCGGCGTCATGCCCGGAGCGTCCGACTCCACCCTGATCTGCCGATCTGCGACAACGATCTTCAGCCGTGGGTCGAGGAAGCCACCCGCGTCTTTCACGCGAGACTCGAGATCGCGCAATAACTGTACGATTTCGCTATCGTCCGATTCGATGATAATGCAATCGGCCACTGCGGGAACTCTCCTGGCTAGCTTGGGAATCCGGGACGCCGAACAGTGAAAATCGGCAATTGATGCGATCGAAGTATATGCAAGTCGACAAATCCGTGCTCGAACCCTTGCTCTGCACACAGCCGAAAGCGCTCAAGCTGTTGCGCACGGAGACCGATCGCTGCGTGAAGTGTGGCCTGTGCCTGCCGGAATGCCCGACCTATCGCATCTACGGCAGTGAGAACGAATCCCCCCGCGGCCGTATTGCCCTGGTCGAAGGCATCGTCAGCGGTCAACTGCCCCACGATGACGCCGCACAGACCCACCTCGATCGTTGCCTGCTGTGTCGTCGCTGCGAACGGGTCTGTCCCTCGCAGGTCCGCTATGGCCGGCTGATCGACCTCGCCCGGCAAACCATTGCGAAACCTGCCCGCCGACGGGCGCTGACAGAAATCCTGCGTCATCCAACCTGGCTCGGTCTCGCTTCGCGGGTCGCCCGCACGATTCCGCTCGCATTGTCGCGCCCGCTTGGGCGTCTGCACGGCATGCACCGACTGGGCGGCGCACTCCAATCTGACCGCTGCGCACCGGATGCCGGCACCTATCCCACCTTGACCCCGCAGATGCTTGGCCGGGTCGGCCTGTTCAAAGGCTGCGCGACAGCGGCACTGCAGGGTGGCGCGCTGCAGGATGCCTTGTTGCTGTTGCGCCGGGCTGGCCTCGACGTGCTGATCCCGAGCGACAACATCTGCTGCGGCGCACTCGACCAACATGCCGGTGAACACGACCGGGCGGACGAACTGGCGCAACGCAATCGCATGGCCTTTGCCGGAGAACTGGATGCCGTGGTCAGCATTGCCAGCGGTTGCGGTATCCACATTGACGGCTACCAACCGCCGATGACTGCGCCGCACCGCGACATCTGCCGCGTCCTGCTCGAGATCGGCACCCTGTCGCCAGCAATGTTTCGGCCGCTCGACGACCCGGTGATGCTGCACGTGCCCTGCAGCGTGGAGAACGTCTATCGAGGCGCGGCATGGGCCCGACACCTGTTGATGCTGATACCAGGCGTGGAGATCCTGCCCCTTGGCGAGGCGGGCCAGTGTTGCGGTGCCGCCGGCGACTACATGCTGCGTCACCCGGATGCGGCACAACAGCTGCGCCGGCCGATCATCGACGCGATCGCGGATGCGAGGGCTGCAATCCTGGTCTCGAGCAATATCGGTTGCGCCATGCACATTGCGGATGGCCTGACCGCGACACGCCAGATCGAGGTGCTTCACCCGGTCGAACTCCTTGCGCGGCAACTCGAGCCCGGTCCCCAGACATGATGTCTGGACAACCCTCGGCCTCCCACTGCGATTTGCGCTCCAGGAGTTGATACCATCGGGGCAGCAACGCTTTCAATGAGAGACATGACATGCCCAGCCGCAATCTTTCCCGGTCCGACAGCCTGGTCATCAATCTGGACCAGGCCCTGCGCACCCTGTTCGGCCGGCCACAGACCACAGAACGCAGCAATCCGGCGAACGCACTGCCGGACGTGGAACTGGATGATGCACAGCGCGACCATATTGCACGCCTGATGCGGATCAATCATACCGGCGAGGTGTGTGCCCAGGCGCTGTACCAGGGCCAGGCCCTGACCGCGCGCGACCCCGTGGTGCGCGAGAGCATGCAACGCTCGGCCGCCGAGGAGAATGACCACCTGGACTGGTGCGAACAACGCGTCGAGGAACTGGGCGGGCACCTCAGCCTGCTCAACCCGCTGTGGTACGCCGGGTCTTTCGCCATCGGTGCCGCCGCCGGTATCGCCGGGGACAAATGGAGCCTGGGCTTTGTCGCGGAGACCGAGAAGACAGGTGGAGGGGCATATCGAAGAGCATCTCGAGCAGATACCCGAAGACGACCGGCGCACCCGCGCCATACTCGAACAGATGAAGGCCGATGAAATCGAACACGGGCAGAAGGCGCGCGACCACGGGGGCGTCAAGCTACCCTTCATCGTGCGCTCGCTGATGAAGGCGACCTCGAAGGTCATGACAAAGTCGGTGTACCGGATTTGACCGGCTAGAGCGCTTTGCTGCCGCTCGCGGCCATCGGCCCCAGGGCATCGAACATCGGCTTGAGGTGTTTTTCGTAGGGTTTCCAGCGCGCGACCGAACTGGTGTACACCGGCTGTCGCACCTGCCACTTACTCGCGGTCTCGACTTTGCGATCCTGTTCCCAGAATCGCAGCATATGCTCGTCCAGTCGACACCGACAAAGTCGGCCAGCTCCTGCGTCTTTCCGGGCAGGTCGGCAACCAGGTCTTCGTACTGCAGCTGGTAGATCGGATTCGGGATCACGCTGGCCCAGTGATCCATCAGCCGTTCGTACAGGCGATAGTAGAGACCAAGCGTTTTCAGGTCGTAGGCGTAGTCGTGGAAACCGGCGAAATCCTGGAAGAAGATCGACAGCAGATTGTCGCGCGGATCGCGCTTGATATGGATGACTGGCGCGTTTGGGAACAGCAGCCCGAACAGTCCGAGTTGCTGGAAATTGTGCGGCAGCTTGTTGCTGACGAACGTCTCGCCGTGCTCGATCAGCGGCTGCATCTTGTTCAGGTAGGCCTCGGCGTATTGCTGGACCTGATCCCGTTGCAAATTGCCGGCCAACGCCAGGCCACGTCGAAAATCTGGGATCGGCAGCTCTGGCACGGCCGACAGACCAGAAATCGCACCATACTCGCCGGCACCGAACACGGCTTGGGATGAGAGCTGATGATTTGCTCGGTCAGCGTGGTCCCCGAGCGCGGCATACCGACAATCAGGATGGGCAGGCGAGACGGTTACCCCAATCGCGCACGTTCGGCAAAAAATTCGCGGGTCAGTGATTTTCTCGATCTGACCAGCCAGCCAGGTATGCATGGCGGTCGAAACTGTATCCCTTCAGATGGTTACCGAGCCGATAATAGCTGAATGACTCGTCGTAAGTGTTTGGCATAGCGATAGTAGTCACCGAGCGCAAACCCAATACTCCGACGCGAATCGGCATCCACGGATTTGTCATCCGCCAAGGTGCGCAGTCGCGAGGTTTCGTCATCACTGATCTTCCGTCCTGGCGCAACGGTCAGACCGGAAAAGGCGTTAACATTCTCTGGATCGAGTTCGAGAACTCTGTTCAGACATTTTTCCTGCGCTGGGAAATCGCCAATCAGGGTGTACTCGTTGGCAATTCGGAGAATGTAGCTAATGCTGTCATGGGATGCCTCGAATGCCTCTTCGAGCAGCACCTTGGCCTCGGCCATATCACCGTGGGCGGTACGAGATTCTCGATCTGGCGTACTTGACCGGGCCAATGTTGAAACCCTGGGCCTCCGCCCGCTCGAGCGCAATCAAGGCCTGATCGTGGTCACCTGCCTGTGACAACACATCGCCCAACGCGAACCAGATCTGCGGCGACTCCGGTTGCTTCTCCAGCGCGCGCCGATAATAGTCTTCGGCGACCAGGTGCCGCCCCAGGCCGCGATAGATGTTGCCGATCTTGTGCAGCAGTTCGACGTCCGGGTCTGATACCAGTTCTTCGACCCGCTTGATGTCTTCGGCCGTTCTGGCCGGCCGCAACAGCTCCATGTTGCAGATCGCAAGATTAAGGTGCATCTGCGGATTATCGGGCTGCAGTCGCGCCGCCTCGCTGAACGCGGACTCGGCCTCTTCCTGCTGATCTTTCTTGACAAAAATTATCCCGAGGTTGGCATAGGCATCTGCCGCAGTCGGCTCCAGGCGCACCGTGTGACGGAAGCTGTCCAGCGCACCATCCAGGTCGCCCTTCGCAGCAAGCGCATTGCCAAGGTTGTAGTGATAGAGCGCGATCTTGGGTGCCAGTTTTATCGCGCCCTTGATCAGCTGAATGCCGCGATCGGCATCGCCGGCGTACAGGGCGGCCTGGCCACCAAGATGCAGCAGGTCGGGATTCTTGGGATCGAGTTGCAGGCCGTGATCGATCGTATTGATCGCATTTTGCAGATCCCCCGCATTCAACAGCGCCACTGCCTGCTGAGCGGCCTGCATGGCGGCCTGCTTTTCGTTACTGGTCTTGGCCGGGCCCTTGGCCACGCCCTTGTTGGACGATGGCTTGCCGACCTTCTTGTGCTGTTTTTTGCCCATTGCTTCAGATCCGGTTGTTGAAGCGGGAAACGGCCCCGCTTCGATTGCGCGAGGTATTGCTTAGTCGTGGTAGGGGCGGCTCAACTCGTGCACCGCCTCGATCATCGCGCCGGCGTGTTCCGGTGGAATCGCCGGGTGGATACCGTGGCCGAGATTGAACACGTGGCCAGAGCCCTTGCCGTAACCCTCGATGATCTCACGCCACGGCGCGACGGATCGCGTCGGGCGAGGCGTACAGGGTGCAGGGATCGAGATTGCCCTGCAGGGCAACCCGGTCGCCGACCCGCTTGCGCGCCTCGCCGATATCGATGGTCCAGTCCAGGCCGAGGGCGTCGCAGCCGGTGTCGGCCATCAGCTCCAGCCACTGGCCGCCGCCCTTGGTGAACAGGATGACCGGCACCTTGCGGCCGTCGTCCTCGCGGGTCAGGCCCTCGACGATGCGCTGCATGTAGGCCAGCGAGAAGGCTTGGTAATCACGCGGGGTGAGCACGCCGCCCCAGGTGTCGAAGATCATCAGCGCCTGGGCACCGGCTGCGATCTGGGCGTTGAGATAGGACGTGACCGAGTCGGCCAGCTTGCCGAGCAGCGCGTGCATCAGCGTCGGGCTCGTCGTACATCATGCCCTTCGAGCGAGTGAAGGTCTTGCTGCTGCCGCCTTCGACCATGTAGGTGGCCAGGGTCCAGGGGCTGCCGGAAAAGCCGATCAGCGGCACCCGGCCGTCGAGTTCGCGGCGGATCGTGCGCACCGCATCCATCACGTAGCCCAGATCCTGTTCCGGATCCGGCACGCCCAGCGCATCGATCGCCGCCTTGTCGCGCACCGGGCGCTCGAAGCGGGGCCCTTCGCCCTCGCTGAAATACAGGCCCAGGCCCATGGCGTCGGGGATGGTGAGGATGTCGGAGAACAGGATCGCCGCGTCCAGCGGGAAGCGCTCGAGCGGCTGCAGGGTGACCTCGCAGGCCAGTTCCGGATTCTTGCACAGATCCATGAAACTGCCGGCCTTGGCGCGCGTGGCGCGGTACTCGGGCAGATAGCGACCGGCCTGGCGCATCATCCAGACCGGGGTGACATCGACGGGCTGGCGCAGCAGGGCGCGCAGAAATCGGTCGTTTTTCAATTCTGACATGTGGTTACCGTGCGGCGGCTGTTCGCGCTGCGAGTCTGAGGATGCGAACGACTCGAAGTGCGCTGGGCCGAATTATTGTTTAGGGATTGAATAAGCAAAGACGAAGTCTAGCGCAGGCGCGCACTCGCGTCCCTTCGCCTGGGGGAATTTGCGTGGCACCCGCTCAGAACAGCGGGCGGAAAGCCGGGGGGCAGGCGCGAGGCCGATGCCGGCGCGCCGCAATTGAACAAGCTGCCACGAGCGCAGCCCGAATGACCGGCCGGCTCGACCACCGGATGCCTGTCCAGCGCGAATCACATCAGCGCGGCAGCGAGGTCATACCCATCAGGTATTCATCGACCGCACGGGCGCACTGTCGGCCCTCGCGGATCGCCCAGACCACCAGCGATTGCCCGCGTCGCATGTCACCGGCGCTGAACACACCATCGACCGAGGTCTTGTACGCGGCGGCACCGTCGGTTTCACCCTGTACATTGCCGCGTCCGTCGAGCGCCACGCCAAGGTCGGTCAGCATCCCCTCGTGCACCGGGTGAACAAAGCCCATCGCCAGGGTGACCAGTTCGGCCTTGATCTCGAACTCCGAGTTTTCGACCTCGGACATCTTCCACTGACCCTGCTCGTCCTTGTCCCAACGCACCAGTGCACACTTGAGGGTGCGCAGCTGGCCATTTGCATCACCGATGAATTCCTTGGTGGCAACATTCCACATGCGTTCGCAACCCTCTTCCTGCGAGGTCGAGGTACGCAGCTTATTTGGCCAGTCAGGCCAGGTCACACCCTTGTCTTCGCGCTCCGGCGGCTTGTCGAGGATCTCGATCTGGGTCACCGAGGCGGCACCGTGGCGATTCGACGTACCGATGCAATCCGAACCGGTATCGCCACCACCGATCACGACAACGTGTTTGCCCGCCGCGCTGATCAGCTTGTCCGCCGCACCGGGCACCTCCTGCACAAGCTTGCTGTTGGCGCGCAGGAAGTCCATGGCGAAATGCACACCGCCAAGCTCACGACCGGGAATCGGCAGGTCGCGCGGCTTTTCCGAACCACCGGCGAGAACCACCGCATCGTATTCATCGACCAGGCGCTGGACCGGAAAATTGGCGCTGCCGACATGGGTGTTGATACGGAACTTGACGCCCTCGGCCTTCATCTGCCCCATGCGGCGCTTGATCACCTGCTTGGCCAGCTTGAAATCGGGGATGCCGTAGCGCAGCAGACCGCCGACACCGTCTTCTTTTTCGAACACGGAGACGGCATGGCCGGCACGTGCCAGTTGCTGGGCGGCCGCCAGGCCGGACGGCCCGGAGCCGACGATAGCGACACGTTTGCCGGTCTTGTGCGGTGGTATCAGCGGCTGAATCCAGCCCTCTTCCCAGGCCTTTTCGACGATCGAAAGCTCGATGTTCTTGATCGTTACCGGTGAGTCATCGATATTCAGCGTGCACGAGGCCTCACAGGGCGCAGGACAGATGCGGCCGGTGAACTCGGGAAAGTTATTGGTCGAGTGCAGGGTATCGATCGCCGCACGCCAGTCGCCCTGGTAGACCAGGTCGTTCCAGTCCGGGATCAGGTTGTCGACCGGGCAGCCCTGATGGCAGAAGGGAATCCCGCAATCCATGCAACGCGCACCCTGGCGGCTGACCTCCTCTTCCGGCAACGCAATAGCGAACTCGTTGAAGTGGGTGAGTCGATCGGCCACCGGCGCATAGTTGCGATCCTGACGGTCGATTTCTTTAAAACCTGTTGGCTTACCCATGGTCTTTCATCTCTCGCGAAGGGGCAGGACCCCTTCATCATTGGAAACCTCATCCCGGCCGTGCCGGGATCCAATCATCAGCGCGCATCCACCATCGCGGATATCACGCAGCGCTTTTGGCCTTTTCGTGCTCCGCCTGCATCTCGGTGAGCGCGCGGCGATAGTCGACCGGCATGACCTTCTTGAACCGGGTCAGCGCGTTATCCCAATCGTCAAGCAGACGCCTGGCCACAGCGGAACCGGTGTGCTGCAGATGCCCCTCGATCAGCTGGCGCAGGCGGATGGCATCGAAACGCGTCATGTCGTGTGACACATCAACGCGACCATGCGCCTCGAGATCGCCACCCTGGTGTGCCAGATGCTCGAGTGCATCATCTTCGGCAACAACGGGCTCAAGCTCGACCATTGCCAGGTTGCAGCGCTGATCGAAGGTAGCGTCCTCATCCAACACGTAGGCGATACCGCCTGACATGCCGGCCGCAAAGTTGCGGCCGGTCGGCCCGAGAACCACGACGACCCCGCCGGTCATGTACTCGCAACCGTGGTCGCCGACACCCTCGACGACGGCCAAGGCACCGGAATTGCGCACGGCAAATCGCTCACCCGCCACGCCGCGGAAGTAGCATTCGCCCTTGACCGCGCCATACAGCACGGTGTTGCCGACAATGATGTTGTCTTCGGCCTTTTCGATCTTGCATTCAGCTGGCGGGTAGATCACCAGCTTGCCGCCGGACAGACCTTTGCCGACGTAATCGTTACCCTCACCGGCCAATTCGATCGAGATACCCTGTGCAAGCCAGGCACCGAACGACTGGCCGGCGGTTCCCTTGACGTTGATCTTGATGGTGCCATCGGGCAGGCCGGCAAAGCCGTACTTCTCGGCCACGCGCCCGGACAGCAGGGTACCGAAGGTGCGGTTGACGTTCTGGATGGCGATGTCGATCTCGACCTTCTCGCCATTCTCCAGCGCCGGCCTCGCCAGCTCGATCAACTTGTTGTCGAGTGCCTTGTCGATGCCGTGGTCCTGGATCTTCCGACCAGTAAACCGTGTCACCTTCAGCCGCGGTGGGCTTGGTCAACAGGCGGCTGTAGTCCAGTCCGCGCGCCTTCCAGTGTTCGATCGCCTTGCGCATGTCGAGGCGATCCATCTGGCCGACCATATCCTCGAAGGAGCGGAAGCCCAGTCTGGCCATCAGCTGGCGCACCTCTTCGGCGACGAAGAAGAAATAGTTGATCACGTGCTCCGGCTTGCCGGTGAAGCGCTTGCGCAGTTCCGGGTCCTGCGTGGCGACGCCGACCGGGCAGGTGTTGAGATGGCACTTGCGCATCATGATGCAGCCTTCGGCGATCAGCGGCGCGGTGGCGAAACCGATTTCGTCGGCACCCAGCAGCGCGGCAATCACCACGTCGCGTCCGGTACGCATGCCGCCGTCGGCCTGCACCGCGATGCGCGAGCGCAGACGGTTCATCACCAGGGTCTGGTGGGTCTCGGCCAGGCCGATTTCCCACGGCGAACCGGCATGCTTGACCGAGGTCAGCGGTGACGCGCCGGTACCACCGTCGTAACCGGCGATGGTGACGTGATCGGCGTGCGCCTTGGACACACCGGCGGCAACGGTACCGACCCCCACCTCGGAGACCAGCTTGACCGAGATCCGCGCCTTCGGGTTCACGTTCTTCAGGTCGTGGATCAGCTGAGCCAGATCCTCGATCGAGTAGATATCGTGGTGCGGCGGCGGCGAGATCAGGCCGACACCGGGGGTCGAATGGCGCACCCGTGCGATCTGTTGGTTTACCTTGTGACCCGGTAGCTGACCACCCTCACCGGGCTTGGCGCCCTGGGCCATCTTGATCTGGATATCGTCGGCATTGACCAGGTATTCGGTGGTCACACCGAAGCGTCCGGATGCCACCTGCTTGATCGCCGAACGCTCGGGGTTCATCGAACCGTCGGCCAGCGGGTTGAAGCGCTCGGGCTCTTCGCCGCCTTCACCGGTATTCGACTTGCCGCCGATGGCGTTCATCGCCTTGGCCAGGGTTGAATGCGCCTCGTACGAGATCGAGCCGAAGGACATCGCACCGGTCGCGAAGCGTTTGACGATATCGCGTGCCGGCTCGACCTCGTCAAGCGGGATCGGCTGATCGGCGAAATCGAATTCAAACAGGCCACGCAAGGTCAGCAGATGTTCATTCTGTTCGTCGACGATGCGCGAAAACTCTTCGAAGGTCTTTGCATTGTTGCCACGCACCGCGTGCTGCAGCTTGCCGATCGTCTCCGGTGTCCAGATGTGATCCTCGCCGCGCAGCCGGTAGGCGTAATCGCCGCCCACATCGAGATGCTTGCGATAGATCTGCTTGTTGCCGAAGGCATCCTGGTGCCAACGCAGCGCCTCGGCGGCGACTTCGTCGAGACCGATTCCCTCGATCGTGGTCGAAGTCCCGGTGAAATACCGGTCGATGAAAGCGGTCGACAGACCGATGGCATCAAAGATCTGTGCGCCACAGTACGACTGATAGGTTGAGATACCCATCTTCGACATGACCTTGAACAGCCCTTTGCCAACGGCCTTGACGTAGCGCTGACGCGCCTCGTCGATCGACGGCGTGCCGTCCAGCGACGGCAACATGGCCTGAATCGTGTCGAACGCGAGATACGGGTTGACCGCCTCGGCGCCAAAACCGGCCAGCGTGGCAAAATGATGTACCTCGAGTGCCGCGCCGGTCTCGACCACCAGGCCAGAATCGGTGCGCAGGCCATGGCGAATCAGGTGATGGTGCACCGCCGACGTGGC
Organism: uncultured Gammaproteobacteria bacterium; assembly: GCA_963719025.1. Classification (GTDB taxonomy): domain Bacteria; phylum Pseudomonadota; class Gammaproteobacteria; order Chromatiales; family Chromatiaceae; genus Thiosocius. The sequence continues at coordinate 18,128 of CAVRBK010000101.1, forward strand.
CAGCAGTGCCGGAATCGCGATGTTATCGGCATCGATCGGCCGATCGGACAGAATCAGGATATTGTAATCGTCGCGCACCGCCTGTTCGGCGGCCCTGCACAACCTTTGCAGGGCGGCGGCCATGCCGTCCTCACCCTCGGTTACCGGGTAGGTGATGCCCAGCGTCTTGGTGCGGAAGCCATCGCAGTTGTCTTCGATATTGCGGATGCGCTCCAGGTCTTCGTTGGTCAGCACCGGCTGACTGACCTCGAGGCGCATATTCTCGCCACCGGAATCCAGACCCAGCAGGTTCGGGTCGGGGCCGATCAGTGAGACCAGCGACATCACGATCTCTTCGCGGATCGGGTCGATCGGCGGATTGGTGACCTGGGCAAACAACTGCTTGAAGTAGTTCGACAGGTGCTTGGGACGACTCGACAGCACCGCTGGCGGGTTGTCCGCGCCCATCGAGCCGATCGCCTCCTGGCCGGTCAGCACCATCGGCGTGAGCAGGAACTTGATGTCTTCCTGGGTGTAGCCAAAGGCCTGCTGACGATCGAGCAGGGTCTCCGGATCGGGCGACATGGCGCCGACCACATGCGGCAGGTCATGCAGGCGAATCTGCGTCTTGTCCAGCCACTCCTGGTACGGCTTGGCCCCGGACAGGCCCGCCTTGAGCTCGGCATCGTCGATGATGCGGCCCTGCTCCATATCGATCAGGAACATCTTGCCGGGCTGCAGGCGCCATTTCTTGACGATCTTTTCTTCCGGGATCTGCAGCACGCCCATCTCCGAACCCATGACCACCAGGTCGTCATCGGTGACCAGGTAACGCGCCGGCCGCAGGCCGTTGCGATCCAGGGTCGCGCCGATCTGGCGACCGTCGGTAAAGGCCACGGCGGCCGGGCCGTCCCACGGCTCCATCAGCGCGGCGTGGTACTCGTAGAAGGCCCGACGGTCCTTGTCCATCAGCGGATTACCGGCCCACGCCTCGGGGATCAGCATCATCATCGCGTGTGCCAGCGAATAACCGCCGGCGACCAGCAGTTCGAGGGCGTTGTCGAAGCAGGCGGAATCCGATTGCCCCTCGGGGATCAACGGCCAGATCTTGTCGAGGTCGTCGCCCAGAATATCCGACGCCATCGACTCACGGCGCGCCGCCATCCAGTTGACGTTGCCGCGCAGCGTATTGATCTCGCCGTTGTGCGCAATCATGCGGAACGGGTGCGCCAGATCCCAGGTCGGGAAGGTATTGGTCGAGAACCGCTGGTGCACCAGCGCCAGCGCCGAGACCATGCGCTTGTCGCCGAGGTCCTGGTAAAACTCGCCGACCTGGCCGGCCAGCAGCATGCCCTTGTAGACGATGGTGCGCGACGAGAAGGAGGTGAAGTAGAACGACTCCTTGTCCTTGAGCCCTGAATCGCGGAGCTGGTTGTCGATCTGCTTGCGAATTACGAACAGCTTGCGCTCGAACGCCTGCTGGTCGCCGCAGTCCACGCAACCGACGAACACCTGGCGAATTACCGGCTCGGTCGGCAGCACACTGTAGCCGAGACCCTGGTTATCGACCGGCACATCGCGCCAACCCAGAACCCTCTGGCCCTCGGCCACAACGAGGTCGGCAACGGTCTGTTCCGACACGGCGCGCGCACTGTCGTCGCGCGGCAGGAACAGCATGCCAACGGCATACTCGCCGACGGCGGGCAGGTCGAAATCGACGACCGCGCGGAAAAACGCGTCCGGAAGCTGTAGCAACATCCCGGCGCCGTCTCCGGCACGCGGATCGGCGCCTACGGCACCGCGGTGATGCAGGCGTTCCAGAATCGTCAGACCCTGTTGGACGATGTCGTGTCGCTTTTCGCCTTTGATATGCGCAACAAAACCAACACCACAGGCGTCATGCTCGTTCGCCGGGTCGTACAGTCCGTGTTTCGGCGGCAGGGCACCGTAACTCATCGCATACCTCTTCTTAAATTCTCTGGGGCCGACAATCAGCGGCCAAGGCACACACACTGGTCTACACCGCGCAGGCGCAGGCTGGACCAGCAGGGATTTTCGCAGCGACATATTCAGGGCGCCGGCTGCAGGGTGCGGTGATCAACCGCGGCCCGTTCGGTGAAAGCGGCTGCCAGCGAACGGATGTACGGGACACCCCGGCACAGCCAGACCCACCGATCGGATCGGTTAGGATAATAGAATCCGAATATTCGAACCAGTGCTTTGCCCTGTGGCGACCGGGACGCATTCTGGACAATCACGTAACCAACTGTAATTACTTGGTTTTTACGACGGACTCGAAGGTTCTTGGCCAGACTCCTGCGCCCTGCAACGCCTTCGGCAGCCGATCACGCGCCGCGATCGCCGCATCGCGCGTCGGATAATCGCCGGCAACCAGCGAATACCAGGGCTTGCCTTTGAGGTCCCGACTGGAGACCGCATAGGGCGACGCGATCGCGTGAACACGAACGAATTTCTCGACCGAGCTGCGCTCGCGCGCCCCCACCAGTTGCAGGGTGAAATGGGCCGGGTTGCGCGTCGCCAGCCACCGCTCGCCAGCTGAGCGCGCGGTGGCAAGCGGCACCGCCACTGGCTTGTTCGCGGGACGCGACGAAGTCCGCTCTTCAACCGGCGCGGGAGTCCCGGCGCGCGCAGGCGATGCCGCCTCGGCAACCGCCGCCTTGATCTCAACCGGATTGGCATCTTTGGCGACTTCCGCGACCACGGCATCGCGCTGCGTACCCGCCATGGACTGCGTTGCGGCCGCGCCCATCGCATCCTGCATGACCGCATCGAGGGCGTCCGGACCGGCCGTTTCCGCCGGCGCGTCGCCGCTGGCCCTGGCTGCCTCGCCAGCGATGTCCGCAACACCCGGCAGCGGCGGTTCAGCGACAACTGTCTGCGCCCCAGGCGGCAAGGCCTGATCACCCGAAACCGACGGCGGACGACTCAGTTGGGGAAGCGCGATCGGCGGAACACCGCCAGCGCCTGCCTGCTGCAGTTCCCTTATCGGCTCGGCCATCGACCCGGCGGGCGGGTCAACGGCGGCGGCAAGGCCGGTCGCGCCGGGTTCGACCGCAGCGTCGATTGTCTGTGGGGCCAACGGCGCGACTGGGGGTTCATCAAGAGCCTGGTCGGGAGGCTCGAGCGCGGATTCTTCTGGTATCTGCACAACGGCCGGCGGCTCGAACAGCGCGTTCACCCGATCCTGGAAGACCAGGAGCAAGGCCAGAATGGCGACGATCAGGCCACCGCCTATCCATACCCATAGCGACTTCCCCCGATCCGCTTGCGGCGGCGGTTCTGCAACCGGGCGGGGTTGCGCCGACCCACGTGGCGGCAGCGCATCGGGTCGCGCCAGCACGCCGCGCAGCGCCTCGAGCAAGGGACCGGGAAGACCGTTCGACGCGCTGTGCGCGGCGGCCGCCAGGTCATCGGTGATGCGCGCAGCGTTCGTACCGGCCTGCAGGCGCAGAAAGGCGGCGCTCTGCGCCGCATCGAACCCGGGCAGGTCGACAAACTGCACGCCCCAGGCACCATCCGGCTGGGCCAACGTGCCCTCCCCCAACAACAGCGGCCGAACACCGGCTGCCTGCAGGGCGATCAACTCCTGAACCGCAAACGGATCGAGCCTGTCCGCATCGTCCACCACCAGCAACAGCTCGCGTTCGCCCATGGTCTGCAGGACGGCATTCGGCCATTCCCCGGCCGCCGCCGGAAGACCCAGCTCGGCAGACACGAACGCCGGCAGTGCCAACGTCTGGTCCGCATCCAACCAGACGGCCGTGGCCTCGTCATCCAGGTGGTCGATCAAGCGTCGTGCAAACCGGGTCTTGCCGGCCCCGGCGGGGGCACGCAGGTAGATCGCCTCTGTCGCATTGCGCGCCAGGTGCAACAGCAGTTGCAGGCGCTCGGCGCGCGCCGGCGTATCGAAGTAGTCGGGGCTGGCGGCTTGATCAGGCGGCATCTAAGGTCTGCTTCAGGGCCGAGGGATCAAAGTCGTCGCTGATCACCGACTCACCAATCCCCTTCATCAAAACCAGCCGCAGCTGACCGTCCAGAACCTTCTTGTCGATCGCCATCAGATCCATGAACTGTGTTGCACTCACATCCGCGGGCGGCTTGACCGGCAGACCCGCGGTCGCAATCAGCGCGACGATCCGCTCGACCTGCTCACTGCTGATCCAGCCCAGCTGCGCGGACATGCGCGCGGCCATACACATGCCGGTACCGACCGCCTCGCCGTGCAACCAGTTGCCATACCCCATGCCGGTCTCGATCGCATGGCCGAAGGTATGTCCGAGATTGAGCAAGGCGCGCTGTCCCGCCTCGCGTTCGTCGGCCGCCACGATCGCCGCCTTGTCGGCGCAGGAACGTTCGATCGCATGCGCCAATGCGGCCGGGTCACGCGCCACCAGGTCGGCCATGTTCTGCTCGAGCCAGGCAAAGAACTCGGGGTCGTTGATCAGCCCGTACTTGATCACCTCGGCGAGACCGGCCGACAGCTCCCGGTCGGGCAGCGTAACCAGCGTCGCGGTATCGGCGATCACGCACTGCGGCTGGTAAAAGGCACCGATCATGTTCTTGCCGAGCGGGTGATTGACCCCGGTCTTGCCGCCGACCGAGGAATCGACCTGCGACAACAGGGTTGTCGGCACCTGGATGAAGTTGACGCCGCGCTGATAGCTGGCGGCAGCATAACCGGTCATGTCGCCGACCACGCCGCCGCCCAGCGCGAGCAGGGTACAACGGCGATCGAAGCGCTGTTCCAGCAGCGCGGTGTAGATCCGATCGAGTATCTCGAGATTCTTGTACTGCTCACCGTCGGGCAGGACAACACGGGCCAGCCGGTAATCCGCCAGTGCGGCTTCGACGCGCGCGAGATACAGCGGACCCACCGTTTCGTTGGTGACGATCATCACCTGCCGACCCTTGATGTAGGGGCGATACAGCGACGGGTCGTCGATCAGGTCCGGACCGATAAAAATCGGGTACGCGCGGTCACCCAGATCGACGGTCAGAGTACGCATGGCAGATGGCATGTGAGGCCTGGTCCTGGTTAGTCGATGGACAATAACCGAGGATTTTACACCCCACCGGGGGAAAGGGTCAGCCGTGAAGCAGGCCGAGTATCTCGTTGGTGACCGAGGCGGCACCCCGGCCCTCGGTGCTCACGGTGTAATCCGCCGTGCTGCGATACAGGGGCTCGCGCTCGGCCATCAGGCCCTTGAGCTTCTCCAGCGGGTCATCCGCCTGCAGCAGGGGGCGGTTACGATCGCGATAGGTACGCTCGTACTGCTGTTGCGGCGAGCATTCGAGAAAGAAAACGATCCCTCGCGCGGAAAGGTGCTGTCGATTCTCGGCCCGAACTACTGCCCCGCCACCGGTCGCCAGCACCTGGTTGTCGAGTTGGGTCAGGTCTTCGATGGCCTGAACCTCGCGCTGACGGAAGCCGTCCTCGCCCTCGTATTCGAAGATCGTCGGAATATCCACGCCGGTGCGACGCTGAATCTCCTGGTCCGAATCGTTGAATGTCATCCCCAGCGACTGCGCGAGATGCTTGCCGATGGTGGTCTTGCCGGCGCCCATCGGGCCGATCAGAAATATGCGGTTGGGTTTTGCCATGGGGCGCAATGGTACAGGGCGCGGGGCCCGTGATGCGAGAGGAGAGTCGGAAACAGGACCCGGGTCACCCGCGGGAGTCGCCCCCCGGGCATCCCGGACCCATCTGCAGGATGGCTAGCGCAGTGTCAGCGTATCCTTGAGAATCTTCGGCGTCACGAAGATCAGCAACTCGCTGTTTTCGTCCTGGATCTGTTCCTGTTTGAACATGAAGCCGAGGTACGGCAGATCGCCGAAGAACGGACACGCGACCGATGTTCCTCGACTTGGTCCGCTCGAACACGCCACCGAGCACCACGGTCTCGCCGTTGTCGACCAGTACCGAGGTCTCGAGTTCACGCGTATCGACCGGCGGCACACCGAGCACGGCACGGGTGAAGTCCGGATTGTCCTTGTTGACGTTCAGGTCCATGATGATCCGATCGTCCGGCGTGATATGCGGCGTGACCGTCAGTTCGAGCACCGCGTCTTTGAACGAGACCGAGGTCGCACCACTGGAGGTCGCCTCCTGGTAGGGAATCTGCACGCCCTGCTTGATCGTTGCCTCGTTCTGATCCGAGGTGATGACCCGCGGGCTGGAGACGATTTCACCCTTGCCTTCCTGTTGCATGGCACTCAGTTCGAGACGCAGCAGATAGGAACCCGAGCTTGCCGAGCACGAAGTTGACCGCGCCACCACTGCCCGCTGCCAGGGTCTGCGGCAGGTTGACCAGCAGGCCCTGGTTACCCGAGCCGGCCGGGATTTCGACCCCCTGGTAACCGACCGTCGAGGCATTGAGATCACCGCCGAGACCACCGCCGATGATGAAATTGTCTTCGTCATCGGTGGCAAATGCGGAGCCGCCCAGCTTGACGCCGAGGTCACGGGCGAAGTCGTTGTTCGCGATGACGATGCGCGATTCGATCAGCACCTGGCGGACCGGCACATCGAGACTGCCGACCAGCTCACGCATCTCGCTGAGCTTGGCCGCCGTATCCTGCACCAGCAGGGTGTTGGTCCGTTCATCGATCGAGACACTGCCGCGCTCGGACATCAGCTTGTTTTCCGCCGACTTGAGCAACTCGGCGAGATCCGCCGCCTTGGCGTAGTTCACCTGGATCAACTCGGAACGCAGCGGCGCCAGTTCCTCGATCTGCTGCTGCGATTCAAGTTCGAGTTTTTCGCGCGCCGCGATCTCCTCGGTGGGCGCGACCAGGATCACGTTGTCGTTGCGACGCATCGACAGGCCCTTGGTCTTCAGGATGATATCCATCGCCTGGTCCCAGGGCACATTCTTCAGGCGCAGGGTGATCCGACCCGAAACGGTGTCGCTGACCACCATGTTGAGACCGGTGAAATCGGCCAGCAGCTGCAGCACGGCGCGCACCTCGATGTCCTGGAAGTTGAGCGACAGACGCTCGCCCTCGTACACCTGCTGCGCCTTGCGGATGGCCTCTTTCTCCTGACGGGTCAGGGCGCGGAATTCGACGGTGTAGGTGTTGTTCGCCTGGTAGGCCAGATGCTCGAACTCGCCGGCGGTGGCGATGGTCATGCGCACATTGCGACCGTTCGGGCGGGTCTCGATACTTCTGCACCGGGGTGGCAAAATCCATCACGTCGAGCGTGCGGGCCAGCTGCGCGGGCATCTGGGTGTCGATGAAATCAAGCACGACGCGATCGCCCTGCTGGCGCATATCGACAACGATCGAAGGATCGGACAGCTCGATCTCGACCCGGCCCTCACCCTGGGTGCCGCGGCGGAAATCAATGTTTGTCAGGCCAAGGCCCTCGCGCGCCGGGATGTCGCGCGCGCCAGCCAGGCCCGACTCACCGGTACCGGTTGCCGACATGCTGCCGGCCCCGCTTCCGGCACCGATGCTGACGATGACTCGATTGCCTTCGCTGCGGATTTCGTGCGGCACCTGCTCAAGCAGGTTGACCACCACCCGGGTCCGCCCACCCGCCTCGATCGCGGTTACGCTGCGGGCCATGCCAAGCGCCACCGGCGTGATCTTCTGCGCCAGGCCGCTGCTGGTGTTGGCCAGGTCGATGGCGATGCGCGCCGGATTATCCGTGGTGAACGAGACCGGTTCGCCGACCGGGTCGCTGGTTGTCAGCACGATCTCGACCCGATTACCGGGCAACGCCGAGAAACTGACATCCTGCAACTGATTCGCCAGCGCATCGGACAGGAAGGCCGATAGCAGCACCAAACCCATCAGCGCCGTTGTGCGTGCCCTTACCTTATTAAACATCGTGCCTTCTCCTATTCCTCGCCCAATGCCACGGCGGCTTCTTTTTCAAGGAAGCCGGAACCCGTGGGGACGAGTTCAATCAGCTCAATCTTTTCTTCACTGATGCGCGTGATGCGACCGTCGTTCAACCCCATATGGTTGCCCGGGCCCACGCGATGAATGGTGCCATCGGAGGTCTGTACCAGACCCCAGGTCTGCTCCTCCTGCTCCAGCGTGCCGACCATGCGCAGGGAATCGAGGGCAAAGGCCTCGAGCTCTTCCTTGCGACGATTCGGATCGGGACGCAAGCCATTATCCAGTACCGTTTCCGTGGCAGCCGTTTCATCTTCCTGCGGGGTAAACGGATCGCGCCGGCTCTTTGCCGTGTAGACGAATCCGATCACCTGCTTGACCTCGGGTATCGGCTCGATGCCCGACGGCGCACGGCTCTTGACCTCGTCCACATAGTCACGCAGATCGGTCATGTTCTGATTCGCACAGCCCAACAGCAACAGCGGCAGCACATAGGGGACGATTTTCTTCACGATCAACCACCTGCCTCGTCAAGATACCGATAGGTTCGCGCCGTCGCTTCCAGCAGCAGACTACCGGAGCGTCCTTTACGCGGCGATATCTGGACATTGTGAATCGTGACAATGCGCGGCAGTGCCGCCAGCCCACTGACGAATTCACCAAATTCGTGATAGTCGCCAACAACCTTGATCTTGATCGGCAGTTCGGCGTAGAAATCCTTCGGGACCTCGCCCTGCGGCTGGAACAGCTCGAACTCAAGCCCGGCAGCCAGCCCGGTCTGCGAGACATCGACCAGCAGATCGGCGACCTCGGTCTTGTTCGGCAGCTGGCGCAACATCGCACCAAAAGATTCCTGCATCTCGGCCAGTTGCGCACGGTAGGCCTCGAGGTTGGCCGCCTTGGCCTGCTTGATCTCGAAATCCTGCCGTAGATCCTGCTCGACCTTTTCGGCCTGCTCCAGCTGCAGATACTGCGCCTCGGTGTTGAGGAAATACCAGCCGGCACCCAATCAGCCCGCACAGGATCAGGATCAGTATCAGCTTGACGATCAGCGGCCAGTCGCCGAGGTTGCTGAAATCGAGTTCGTTGAGTTCCTGCATATTCATTGTGCAGACTCCTGCTTCGGCACGACCTGCTTCAGATCGAGCCTGAAGCTGCTACCCGCCGATTTTTCGCGATCTTTCTCGCTGTTCTCGATGATCCCGAGCTTCGGACCCTGCAGCCACGGACTCGCGTCGATGTTGCGCATGAAGGTCGACACCCGGGCATTCGACTGGGCGCGTCCCTGCAACACCAGGTTGCGCCCGCGCTGCGAAGCCTGGGTCAGATAGGCGCCATCCGGCAGCACGGTGACCATCTCGTCGAACAGGTGCACGATCTGCGGCCGGCTGACCTGCAGGTCCTCGATCACCTTCATGCGCGAGATCAGCTTCTGCCGGGTCGCCTCAAGTTCGCGAATCTCACGGATCTCCTTGTCGACCAGGGTTATCTCGTTTTCCAGGAAACGGTTTCGATTGTTCTGATGGTCGATCAGACCCTGGTTGTACCAGTGCCAGTAGCCCAGACCGAGCAGGGTGATCAGCAGTGCGCCCAGGGTCATCACCCCGAACTCGCGCTGCCGTTGCTTGCGGAGTTTTTCGCGCCAGGGTAGGAGGTTTATGCGTGCCATGTCAGTCGAAACTCCTCAGCGCCAGGCCACAGGCGATCATCAGCGCCGGGGCATCATTACTGAGAACCTGAGGCTTTACCCGGGTGGCCACCGCCATGTTCGCAAACGGGTTGGCGATCATCGTCTCCACGCCGAGGCGCTCCTGGATCAGGTCGTCCACACCCGGCACCGACGAACTGCCGCCGGCCAGGACAACGAGATCGACATTGTTGAAAGCGCTGGCCGAGTAGAAGAACTGAATCGAACGATTGACCTGTTGCGCCATCGCCTCTTTGAACGGATCCAGCACCTCGGGAATGTAGTTGTCGGGCAGTCCGCCCTGGCGTTTTGCCATGCCGGCCTCTTCCACCGAGAGGCCGTAACGCCGCTGAATCTCCTCGGTGAGCTGCCGACCGCCGAAATTCTGTTCGCGGGTGTAGATGATGTGGTTGTTGTGCAGCACGTTGAGCGTCGTCGTGGTCGCACCAATGTCGGCCACGGCGATAGTCTGATCCTCGCCCGCATTCGGCCACTGGTCGACCAGCTGGGTACAGGCGTTCTCCATTGCGTACGCCTCGACGTCGACGATCTCGCAACTCAGGCCGGCCAGTTCGAGCGCCGCAACCCGGTCGTCGACGTTCTCGCTGCGTGATGCCGCCAGCAGGACATCGACCAGTTCGGGACTCTTTTCCGACGTGCCCTGCACTTCGAAGTCGATATTGACCTCTTCGAGCGGGTAGGGAATGTACTGGTCGGCCTCGAGCTGGATCTGGCTTTCCATCTCCGTATCGGAGAGTGCCGCAGGCATCGAGATCATTTTGGTGATGACCGCCGAACCGGAGACCGCCACCGCGCAACGCTTGTTGCGGGTTCCGGCTTTCTTGACGACGTTGCGCACGGCCTTACCGACCGCCTCGACATCGGCGATGTTCTTTTCCACCACCGCAGTCGAAGGCAGTGGCTCTACCGCGTAGCTTTCGACGCGATACCGCACACCTCCACGACCATTCTGCTGACTCAACTCGAGCAGCTTGACCGCCGTTGAACTGATATCCAGCCCGATCAGCGGAACCTTCTTCTGGGTAAACAGGCCCATGATGATTTTTTGTCCAGCTTCCTTTAGGTGTGCTTCCCCGGGCGCCGATCGGCCGCGGGACCTTGGTGAGGCTTAGCGGCAGTCGGAGGATTCTCTTTAATTTTCCGTCTTAAGTATAAAGCGTTCTGTCAACTTTTTTTGAAGGAAAAGGAATCCATGCGAATTTATGTCACCCGATACAATGCGAATTACAGACGTCGAACAGTCGCCTCAAGCGGATCCCCGTTCCCTTATGATGAACTACGCGAGCAGGGGGATCGAGCAAATCAATCGCGTAGCCGACCATCTTTCGGGCTAGTATAGCGGCCCGTCTGGGAACGGTTATCGGCGCCGTTCCCAAACTCTGTAATCTGTGAACAAGCGCATGAAGTGGCTCTTAAAATTAGTTAAATTCGGATTCTTCCTCGGCATCCTCGGCGCGTTCGCCGCAGCCATCGCGCTGGGGGCGGCCTACTACTACCTCGAACCCGAACTACCGGATATCGACAATCTTCGCGAGGTGCGCCTGCAGGTGCCGCTGAAGGTCTTCAGCCGGGACGGCAAGCTGGTCGCCGAGTTCGGCGAGAAGCGCCGCAATCCGCTGAGCCACGCAGAGATCCCCCAACGGATGATCAACGCCTTCCTGTCGGCCGAGGACGCAAATTTCTACGAACATCCCGGCGTCGACTACCGCGGCCTGCTGCGCGCGGGCGTGCAACTGGCACTCACCGGCAAGAAAAAGCAGGGCGGCAGCACGATCACCATGCAGGTCGCGCGCAACTTCTACCTCAGCCGCAAGAAGACCTATACCCGCAAGTTGAGCGAGATCTTTCTCGCCCTGCGCATCGAAAAGGACCTGAGCAAACAGGAGATCCTCGAGCTCTACCTGAACAAGATCTATCTCGGGCATCGTGCCTATGGCGTGGGTGCCGCGGCGCGCGTGTATTACGGCAAATCGGTGGACGAACTGAGCCTGGCCCAGACCGCAATGATCGCCGGCCTGCCAAAGGCACCGTCAAGCTTCAACCCCCTGGCCAACCCGCCGCGCGCCATCGAGCGCCGCAACTACGTGCTGGGACGCATGCTCGAGCTCGGCCATATCGATCAGGCTGCGCACGACGAGGCGGTCAAACAGGGCGTTACCGCCAGCCGCTACGCCCCGGACATCGAGGTCGAGGCACCTTACATCGCCGAAATGGTACGTTCCGACCTGGTCGAGCGCTTTGGCCAGGATGCCTATACCGGCGGCTATTCGGTCTACACGACCTTGATCGGCGACGAGCAGAACGCGGCCAATGCGGCGGTGCGCGCCACACTGGATGCGTACAGCGAGCGACATGGCTATCACGGCGCCGAAGACCATCTCGAAACCCTGCCGCAGGAAGCGGAACAACTCGACGCTGTGCTCGCCGATCGCGCAACCGTTGGCGAACTGCGGCCGGCGATCGTGACCGCGGTCGAGGACCGGTCGGTATCGATCTATCTCGGCGATGGTCAACGCGACGTGATCGAGTGGGAACAGATGAATTGGGCACGCCCGCACGTCAATACCGATCGACTCGGCCCCAAGCCGAAAAAGCCCAGCGACATCCTTGGGCCCGGCGACATCATTCGGGTGAAACGGGTCAGCGAAGAGGACCGTGAGCTGTGGCGGCTTGCGCAGATCCCCAAGGCCGCGGGTGCGCTCGTTGCATTGACACCCGAGGACGGCGCGATCCGCGCGCTGGTCGGTGGTTACGACTTCTATCACAGCAAATTCAACCGGGTAACCCAGGCCAAGCGGCAGCCAGGGTCCGGCTTCAAGGCGTTCATCTATTCCGCTGCCCTGGAGAACGGCTTCACCCCGGCAAGCCTGATCAACGACGCGCCGGTCGTGTTCGAAGACCCCAGTCTCGAGGGCGCCTGGCGCCCCGAGAACTACTCGGGCAAATTCTTCGGCCCGACCCGCCTGCGCTATGCGCTGACCAAGTCGCGCAACCTGGTATCGATACGCCTGTTGCGCAGCATGGGCGTCGAGGCCGCGCTGCAACACGTTGCGAAGTTCGGCTTCGATCCGGAAGAACTGCCGCACAACCTGTCGCTGGCGCTCGGCAGCGCCAATGTCACGCCGTTACAGATGGCGGCCAGCTACGCGATCCTCGCCAACGGCGGCTTTCGCGTCGAACCCTATTTCATCAGCCGGATCGAACGTGACGGCGGCGGCATCGTGTTCGAGGCCACACCGAAGCGCGCCTGCCTCGATTGCGAGGCGGACACCGAGGGTGTCGATCCAGATCATGCACCGCGCGTGATCGAAGCGCGCAATCGCTACCTGATGTACTCGATGATGCAGGACGTGATCCGCCAGGGAACCGCTACCAAGGCGCGCAAACTGGGGCGCAAGGATATCGCCGGCAAGACCGGCACCACCAACGATCAGCGCGACGCCTGGTTCAATGGCTTCAACCAGCACGTGGTGGCCAACGCCTGGGTCGGCTTCGACGACAACAGCAAACTCGGTCGCGGCGAGGTCGGCGGCAAGGCTGCACTGCCGGCCTGGATGGATTACATGCGCGTCGCGCTGAAAGACCTGCCGGACGAGGAGCCCAAGATGCCGCCGGGCATCGTTTCAGCGCGAATCGATCCACGCACCGGCGCGCGTGCGCCAGCCGGATCGGACAACGCCCTGTTCGAGGTATTCCGCAGCGAGAACGTACCGGGCAACAGCGGCGCCGGGGGCGGTGGCGAATACAGCGCCCCGGCAGCCACGCCTCCGCCCACCCAGGAGCTGTTCTGAGCCACCCGAGGCGGCCCGACGCCTGGCGTCCGTTGCTGGCCGAAGTGGCGCGCATGGTGGTCATGGACGGCTACGATCTTGAGCAGGCCCTCGAAAGGGCCACGCGCCAACTCGGCATCAGTCGCAAGCAGACCCGCCCACCACGGGAAGCGCTGCTAGCACGCGGTCAACGAGTACCGCGAACTGTTCCAGCCGCAGCAGCTAAGCCACCTGAACACGCAGCGACGCGTTGCCCTGCAGGCCATGCGCAGCATGCAAACCTTCGACCCGAGGCTGTTCGGCGGACTGGTGAAGGGTGACGGTCCCCTCGATCGTATCCGTCTGCTGTTACAGGCAGAAACGCCGGAGCAGGTCATGCTGTACCTGCATGATCAACATATTCCGTGGCGCGAGGGAGAGACCACCCTGCATTTCTCCACCGACCGCCGGGTGGCACAGCCGACGCTGAGTTTCGAGGCAGGCGACAGCACCGTGGAACTGGTGATCCTGGCCGGCAGTCGGCCTAGCGACCCGCCACGCGACAGCATCAGCGGGGGCAGGCTCGAGCTGCTTGATATCGCGCAGCTCGAGCAGTTGATCGAGACCTGAGCCGTGCTCAGCGTTCGCTCACCGGCACGTAGTCACGCATACCCGCACCCTGATACAGCTGGCGCGGTCGACCGATGCGGTGCTTCGGATCGTCCAGCATCTCCATCCAGTGACTCACCCAGCCAGCGGTGCGGGCGATTGCGAACATCACGGTAAACATACTGTCCGGAATGCCCAGGGCACGGTAGATGATGCCGGAATAGAAATCGACGTTGGGATACAGCTTTTTCTCGAGGAAGTACTCGTCCTGCGACGCGATCTCCTCCAGGCGCATGGCGAGGTCAAACAGCGGGTTGTTACTGTCCGCAAGATTCGCCAGCACCTGGTGACAGACCTCGCGGATGATTTTCGCCCGCGGGTCGTAGTTCTTGTACACGCGATGGCCGAAACCCATCAGGCGGAACGGATCGTCCTTGTCCTTGGCCTTGTCGAGATAGCGGTTGACGTTGTCGACGCTGCCGATCTGCTCGAGCATATCGAGCACCGCCTCGTTGGCCCCGCCGTGCGCCGGCCCCCACAGGGACGCGGTGCCGGCCGCGATACAGGCAAACGGGTTGGCGCCCGAGCTGCCGGCCAGGCGCACTGTCGAGGTCGACGCGTTCTGCTCATGGTCGGCATGCAGGATGAACAGCAGATCCATTGCGCGCTCGGCCAGTGGATCGACTTCGTAGTCTTCACATGGCGTCGCGAACATCATCTGCAGGAGATTGCCGGTATAGCTCAGGTCATTGCGTGGATACATCACCGGCTCGCCGACGTTGTGCTTGTAACAGGCCGCGGCAATGGTCGGCAGCTTGGCAATCAGGCGGTGCGCGCTGATCTCGCGATGGCGCGGATCACTGATGTCCGTCGAGTCGTGATAGAACGCCGACAGCGAACCCACCACACCGACCATCATGGCCATCGGATGGGCGTCGTAGTTGAAGCCCTCAAAGAAGCGCAGCAACGATTCGTTGATCATCGTGTGACACGAGACGATGCCGTTGAAATCCTCCAACTGCACCGGCGTCGGCAGTTCGCCGTACAGCAACAGGTACGCGACCTCGATGAAATTCGATTTCGCCGCCAGTTGCTCGATCGGGTAGCCGCGGTACCGCAGGATGCCCTCATCGCCGTCGATGTAGGTAATCGAACTGTTGCAGCTTGCGGTCGACACAAAGCCCGGGTCGTAGGTAAACACCTTGCCCTGACTGTACAGGCGGGTGATATCGACGGTATCCGGGCCTTCGGTACCGGACAGAATATCGAGATCGATCGACTTGCCGGTATCGTTGAAAGTAAGGGTGGCTTTCCGGTCAGACATAGGGCCGTTCCTTTGGTTAAAACAGCGAGGCGATCAAGCGTAGCACAACCCGATCGGCATCCGATTATTGGAATTGACGCAGCCCGCGAAAGCCCTTTTTCAATGCATGCCAGAGAAAACCGTACTCACGGAGTGGGGGGCAGACGCCCTATATCGGCGCGCACGCTGGATGCCGATTCGGTGAACATCGCCATCTCGGCGTCGTTCAGATCAAGATCGACGACCTTGGCCAGTCCGATATTGGTCAACAGGCAGGGAACCCCCATCGCCACATCATCCTGGCCGTACTCACCCTGCAGTATGGCGACGCAGGGCAACAGGCGATTGCGGTGGTGGCTGATCGCATCAACCATCGCCACGACCGAGGCGCCGGGTGCATCGTAGGCACTCGAGTTCTTGCGCAGGGCGAGGATCTCCGCACCACCGTCACGGGTACGCTGCACGATCTCCTCGAGGCGTCGCGGTTCGATAAAGCGCGAGATCGGAATCCCGTTGACCGTGCAGAAGCGCGGCACCGGTACCATCGAGTCACCATGTCCACCGAGAACGATGGTGGTGATATCGCGGGTCGAGAACCCGGTCTCCAGTGCGATGAAGGCCGCCATGCGCGACGCATCGAGCACACCCGCCTGGCCAAGCACACGTTCACGCGGCCAACCGGTCTGCTGCCACACGCGGTAGGTCAGCACGTCGACCGGGTTGGTGACCATGATCACGATCGCATCGGGCGCATAGCGCAACATGTCGGCGACGATGCCGTCGATCACCTTGACGTTGGTTTCGAGCACATCGGAGCGCGACATGCCGGGCTTGCGCGGCACCCCTGCGGTGATCACCACCACATCCGCGTCCTGCATCGCCGCCGGGTCGTTGCTTCCGCTTACCCGGGTATCGAATTCAAAGAACGGCGCGGTCTGAAAGATATCCAGCGCCACCCCCTGCGGGACATCCTCGCGGATGTCGATCAGGACCACTTCGCGGCAGGTTTCCTGCTCTGCAAGGATCTGCGCCGTGGTCTCACCGACCCGACCTGCTCCGATGATCGCAACCTTCTGCATTGTTGTTCTCCGCTCTGCACTGTCTTGGGGCATACCACCCCGGTGTCACTACAGCTTAGCCAAGAAAAGAGGGCGGGAGAATTGAAAATACCCCGGCCTGAACAGTGACTGCGCACCACATTGGCGGGAGCCGCGCACTAAAAAGGGCGCCATCGACTCGATGCGCGCCCTGATTGGGAGCCAGCAGAGCCTGTCGAATTACTTCGGCGGGTAGTGCGCCGGCCAGTCCACCCGTGCCACACCGCTGTCAACAGCGGCGCGCGCGACCGCCGGCGCGATCACATCCCTCAAGCGGATGTCCAGCGGCTTGGGCAGGATGTAGTCCGGGCCGAAGGTGAGACTTTCGAGGTCATAGGCATCGAGCACCGCCTGCGGCACCGGCTCGTGCGTCAGGTCCTTGAGCGCATGCACCGCGGCGATCTGCATATCCTCGTTGATCCGGCTGGCGCGCACGTCGAGGGCGCCACGGAAGATAAACGGGAAACCCAGCACATTGTTCACCTGGTTCGGGTAGTCCGAACGACCGGTCGCCATGATCATGTCCTTGCGCACCGCGTGTGCGATTTCGGGACGGATCTCGGGCACCGGGTTGGACAGGGCAAAAACGATCGGCTTGTCGGCCATCGAGGCCAGCATTTCGGCCGACACCAGGTCCGGACCGGATACGCCGATAAAGACGTCGGCACCGCGCATCGCGTCTTCCAGGGTGCGCGCCTCGGTCTCGACCGCAACGCCGAACTTGTAGGGGTTGAGATCCTTGCGCCCGAGGTGAATCACCCCCTTGCGGTCGAGTACCATGAAATTGTCGCGGTGCGCCCCCATCGCAATCATCAGGCGCACCGCCGCGATCCCCGCCGCACCTGCACCGAGCACCACGATACGCGCGCTGTCCAGGTCCTTGCCCTGCAGCTCCAGTGCATTCAGCAGGCCGGCCGCGATGATGATCGCGGTACCGTGCTGGTCGTCGTGGAACACCGGGATATCGAGCTGCTCGATCAGCGCCTGCTCGATCTCGAAGCAATGCGGCGCGGCAATGTCTTCCAGGTTGATGCCACCGAAGGTCGGGGCGATGCGCATCACCGTCTCGATGAATTCCTGCGGCCGCTTGGCGTTGACCTCGATATCGAACACATCGATATCGGCGAAATGCTTGAACAGCACACCCTTGCCTTCCATCACCGGCTTGCCGGCCAGCGCGCCGACATTGCCCAGGCCAAGTACCGCGGTGCCGTCGGTGATCACGCCGACCAGGTTGCCCTTGGCGGTGTACTTGTAGGCGTCCTGTGGATCTGCGGCGATGCGGCGAACCGGCTCGGCGACCCCGGGCGTGTAGGCCAGCGCCAGATCGCGCTGGGTACGCGTCGGCTTGGACACCTCGACGCTGATCTTCCCCGGTTTCGGGTTGGCGTGGTAATCGAGGGCCGCCTGGTTAATCTCGAAGTCGGCGTGTTGTTGCTTGTTATCAGCCTCGCTCATTGGCTAGCGCTCCATTTGGCGGAACCCGTCGTCGGGTTCAAAACGAGAAAAGGCGCCACGAGGGCGCCTTCCGGTATCCGTACGGGCCGGTTCTGCTCAGCGACTGAAACGCTTGCGGAACTGGTCGACGCGGCCTGCGGTGTCCATCAGTTTCTGCTGGCCCGTGTAGAACGGGTGGCAGGCTGAGCAGACTTCCACCTGCAGCGATTCACCGCCCATGGTCGAACGGGTATTAAAGGTGTTGCCACAGCTGCAGACGACCTTGATGTCGTTGTAGTTGGGATGCAAGTCCGCTTTCATTTTCGTCTCACTCCTGCACCCGCTTGGTCTGGCGGGCTGCAATCACAAACAAACTGGGTATGCGCACGCAGCGCGAAAGGCCGCGTACTCTACGACAGCAATTGGCACATTGCAAGCCTCTACACGGATCGGTTGCGGGCAGCGGCAAAAGTGACGACCTGTCCCGCCGGTCGCAGAGTTGTGGCATCTGCCGCCTCGCCATCCGCGCCACCGAGCATCCGCTGCAGCTCGTTCAGGCGCTGCTGCAGACCCCCCTCGGCCGGTCACGCCGCGCCACATCATGCCCGAAAGGCGGATACAGGCATGCATCGGACTGCTCGCCAGGCGACGCTCCTGGTCAATTCGCCACTGCAGCCTGCGCAGGCGCTCGCGGTTCTCCGCCGGGGCACCTTCGATCGCATCTTCAATCACGGCCAGACGCATGGACTCGAATGTTTCCGGGTCCATGCGCGCCATCGCAGACCAGGTATCAAAATCAATCTCAGCACGATTTTTGTTGTTCATCGCAATCACCCTTAAAGTTCTTCTCGGGTCCGCCGATATACAGCGGTTTTCTTATGCTCAGAACCAAGCTACCACAGCGATTCAAGGCCTGTCTTGCGGAATTAAACGGCGCAAGTCGGGATCTTGATTCCCTCTTCTTTCTCTTATTAAACAATTACTTAGCGATGCCTCTGCGGAACCGCCAATTTACCGACAGGGGAAAACCCGGCTTGACGCATCGAATATCGCTATCACCCGGTCGAGGCGCATCGAGCGCATTCCCGCGGCACCGGCATCCAACACCAGGTACTCGGCGCCAGCGCGCGTGATCACATCGGCCACCCGCCCGTCCAGGCTGATCGGCGCCCCGGACTCGTCCAGCGCATCCACCCTGACCCGGCTTCGATGCATCGCCAGGAGCTCGAGAATCGAGTGCTGATCACAGCCGATGGGGACGTAATCATTCGTCGTCACGGGCCACCTCCAGTGTCCAGTCTTCACCGTCGTAGACCAAGGCCACCTCGATCGGCCGGCAACACACACTGCAGTCCTCGATATAGCGCTGCCCACCGGCCGACGTATCGACCGACAGCTCTATGGACTCGCCACAATAGGGGCACTGGATCTCGGTGTAGGAAAGCGGGTCCATCGGTTCACTCACCGTCAGGTTCAAACAACGCCAAAAGGTCGTTCAGATAACGCTGACCGCGCGCGGTCGGGCGCAGACGGTCTGCATCATCGGCCACCAGCCCGCGCGCCATCGCGGTCTGCCATTGCGCGGCGATCGACGCCAGGGGCAGGCCGGTACGCGCTTGAAACCAGGCCCGCGGCACCCCTTCGTTCAGTCGCATGCCGTTGAGAAAAAACTCCACCGGCAGTTCCGCGCCGCTGATCGCGTACTCCCGCGAGAGCGCACCCTGCGGCGCGGCCTCAAGATAGGCGGCCGGCTGGCGCTGCTTGGTGCGGCGCAGCACGGCGCCCGCTGGATCGGTCAGCTTGCCGTGCGCCCCGGCCCCGATCCCCAGGTAGTCGCCAAACTGCCAGTAATTGCGGTTATGCCGGCACTCTCGCCCATTGCGGGCATAGGCCGAGATCTCGTACTGGCGATAGCCGGCACGCGCGAGCATGGGCTGGCCCGCATCCATGATCTCGGCAACCGCATCATCGTCCGGCACCGGCGGCGGCCGGTGATGGAACGGGGTGTTGGGCTCCAGCGTCAACTGGTACCAGGACAGGTGCTCGGGTTCCAGCGCAATAACGCTTGCCAGGTCAGTAAGCGCTAACTCCGTTGTTTGATTGGGGAGCCCGTACATGAGGTCGAGATTGATGTTATCGAAGCTGGCATCGCGCGCCATGTCGTAGGCCCGACAGGCCTCTTGCGCACTGTGAATCCGTCCGAGCGCCTGCAGACTCGAATCGTCCAGGCTCTGCACCCCGAGCGACAGGCGATTGACCCCGGCCGCGCGATAGGCCGCGAAGCGGGCAGCCTCGGCCGTCCCGGGATTCGCCTCGAGCGTGATCTCGACGTCGGCGGCCAGGCTCACCAACTGGTCGATGCCACGCAACAGGCGATCGATCGCCGGCCCGTCGAACAGGCTTGGCGTACCACCGCCGATGAAGATCGATGACACCGGCGGCAGCGCCTGGCGCCGCACCTCGTGGCGCAGGTCTTCCAACAGCGCGCCGACATAGCGCTGGGTGTCCAGCACCGCCGGCGCCGCGTGCGAATTAAAATCGCAATACGGGCACTTGCGAACACACCAGGGCAGGTGCACGTACAGGGCCAGCGGGACCGGCGGACAAGTCACGTCAACAGGCATGCATCACCCGCCGCAACGCCAGACACCCAGACCGCCCATTGCTCAAGTTTCCACCCACCGGGCCGCTTGCCAGACAACCCCACACAGACGCCCGAAAGGGCGCCAGAGAATCCATGCCACATCCGCAAACGATTACGGTAGCGACGTGATTCCACTGGAAAATCTCGCCGTCGAGACGAATGTGATGGTCGGCCCGACGACGCCATTGCTGGAGGTGCTCGAGCGGATGGCGCGCATTGACGCGAGCAGCGCGCTGGTCATCGACAACGACCGGCCGGTCGGCATTCTCACCCATCAGGACGTCGTGCAACTGATTGCCAGCCAGCAGGACTGGGGGCACCTCGCTGTCGGCGATGTCATGAGCAAACCGGTTGTGACCGTCAAAGGCGATATGTCGTGTCATTCGGCCTACCATCTGATGTTGGAAAAGGGCATCCGTCACCTGGTGATCCATGGCGGGAAGCCCGCCACCTTCAAGGTGATCGGCGAAAAGGCGTTCCTCAACAAGGGCAACCTGCGCGACGATACCGTTGCACCGCAGGTCGGCGCAATCATGCATCGCTCGCCGCCACAGCTGCCACCGGACACGTCGGTGCACGACGTGGTTGCGCTGATGAGCCGGGACCACAGTGATTACGTCGTGATCACCCATCACGACCGGCCGCTGGGGATAATCACGGAACGTGACATTTTTCGTTATCGTGCGTTACTGCTGGAGAGCCGGCAGACAGCGGCCGACCAGATCATGCACACGCCGGTGCTTACCACCGCGGCCAATACCCCGGTCTACTCGGCACTTGAACAAATGGAGACCTTCGGCGTTCGTCGCCTGATCGTGGTCGGCCTCGACAGCCGTATTCAGGGCGCGGTGTCGCTGCACCAGCTGATCGGCGAACGCCAACGCCGTTACCTCAATGTGCTGCACGCGAACCTGCAGGAATGCGAGGAGTTGCGTTTCCCTGGCCAGTTGCTCGACGTCATCAGCGACGGCGTCCTGATCATCGAACGCGAAACCGCCCGGATCATCGACGCGAATCCGCAGTTGGCGGGCTGGCTTGGTTACGCGGCGGACGACATCACCGGCATGCCCCTGACGCGCCTGCTCGAAGACAAACTGAGCGCGGCACAATGGGGCATAAGCAGGGACCTGCTGCCGATTGGCCCGATCTTCAAAACCCATCTGCGCGCACGCGATGGCACAGCGGTGCCGATCGAGGTATCGACCAGGCGCGTGGTTTTCGAGCAGCGCGCCCTGGTGGTCGCGATCCTGCGCGACCTCACGGCGAAGGAGGCCGCCGACCAGGCCCTGCGCGCCAGTGAAGCGCGACTGCGGCAGATTTTCGAGGCCAACCAGGCGGTCAAACTGATCATCGACCCGCTGGATGGGCGGATCGTCGACGCCAACCAGGCAGCGAGCAGTTTCTACGGCTATCCGCATGACAAACTGGTCGGGATGAACATCCATCGCATCAACATGCTGGATGAGCAGGCGCTGACAAGCGCCATGGACCAGGCCCGCCAGCAGCAACGCCTGTTGTTCAGATTCCGTCATCGCCTGTCATCCGGAGAACTCAGGGATGTGGAGGTATACAGCGGCCCCCTGCAGTCCGAGGGTCGCACCCTGCTGTACTCGATCGTGCACGACATCACCGACCGGGTGCGTGCCGAGGCCGCCCTTTGCTCTAGCGAGGAGCGTCTCGAAACGGCCTTGCACGGCGCCGATCTCGGGCTGTGGGACTGGAACGTGCAAACCGGCGAGGTGGCGTTCAGTGAACGCTGGGCCAGCATGCTCGGCCTGAGCCGTGCAGATC
Source organism: uncultured Gammaproteobacteria bacterium (assembly GCA_963719025.1). Classification (GTDB taxonomy): domain Bacteria; phylum Pseudomonadota; class Gammaproteobacteria; order Chromatiales; family Chromatiaceae; genus Thiosocius. The sequence goes on from CAVRBK010000101.1 coordinate 40,311, forward strand.
TCCAGCCGCACGTCGACAGCTGGACCCGGCTGCTGCATCCGGACGACGCAACGGAGGCAACGGAGACCCTGCAGCACCACCTCGACGGGCTGTCCACGCTGTACGAGGCGACCTTCCGCCTGCGCCATGCCGATGGCGGCTGGCGCTGGATACTGGCACGCGGCCAGGTCGTCGAATGGGACGAACTGGGCAAACCACTGCGCGCCGCCGGTACACAGATGGACGTAACGGCTTCGCGCACCGCTCACGAGCGCCTGCGCCTGCTGGCAACCGTGTTCGAGAACAGTAACGAGGGCGTGCTGATCACCGACAGCAGCACCCGCATCATCGAGGTCAACACGGCCTTCAGCGAGATCACCGGCTATGCGGCAGCCGATGTCATGGGCAAGACGCCGAAGGTCTTCAGTTCCGGAAGGCATGACGCGGCCTTTTACCAGGGCATGTGGCGCCAGCTGGAAGACATCGGTTTCTGGCGCGGCGAGATCTGGAACCGGCGCAAGAACGGCGAGGTGTATCCGGAATGGCTGAGCATCAGCAGGGTCGGCGATGACAACGGCAAACCACAACACTACGTCGCCGTGTTTGCCGACCTGACCGAACAGCATCGCACCCAGCAAGAACTGGATTTCCTCGCTCATCACGATGCCCTGACCAATCTGCCCAATCGGCTGTTGTTCAATGCCCGCCTGGAGCATGCCCTTGGCCATGCCGTGCGCGCGAAAAACCAGCTGGCCCTGCTGTTCGTCGATCTCGACCGCTTCAAGACCATCAACGACAGCCTCGGCCATGCGCTGGGCGACGAGGTCCTGCAGCAGGTTTCGGCCCTGATGCACCAGACCATGCGCGCCGACGACACCATGGCACGCCTGGGCGGCGACGAGTTCGTGATCCTGCTCGAGAACACAACACCCGCCGGGGTGCGCGAGGTGGCCGAGAAACTGTCATCGACACTCGTCCACCCCCTGTTGCTCGGCGCGGAAAAGCTCTATGTCAGCCTGAGCGTGGGGATCAGCATCTATCCCCGCGATGGGAGTGATGCCGTGACCCTGATCAAGAACGCGGAAGCCGCCATGTACAAGGCGAAATCCAGCGGTCGGGACAATTTCCAGTTCTACACGCCAGATCTCACCGACGAGGCACTCGAGCAGGTGTTCCTGCAGAACCATCTGCGCCGGGCGATCGAGAACGATGAATTCCGCGTGTTCTACCAGCCCCAGGTGGATATCGAGAGCGGTCATGCCGTCGGGGTCGAGGCCCTGCTGCGTTGGCAGCACCCGACAGAAGGCCTGATCATGCCAATGCGCTTCATCCCCTTGCTCGAGGAGCAGGGCATGATGCGCCAGGTAGGGCCATGGGTACTGCGCCGCGCCTGCGAGGATTACGTGCAATGGCAGGCGCAGGGTATCGCGCCGAAAACCATGGCGGTCAATCTCTCCGGCGCGCAGATCCACTCGACCGAGGCAGTCGATGGGATCGCACAGATCCTGCAGGACACCGGCATGCCGGCAGAGCATCTCGAACTCGAGGTGACCGAGACCTTCGTGATGAGCGACCCCGAGTCGAATATCAACACCCTGCACCGACTGCGCGCGCTCGGCATCCGCCTCGCCATCGATGACTTCGGTACCGGTTATTCGTCACTCGCGTATCTGAAACGCCTGCCCATCAACAAACTCAAAATCGACCGCTCGTTCGTCAAGGACGTGCCCGGTGACGCCGACGATGAGGCGATCACCCGTGCCGTGGTCGGCCTCGGCAAGAGCCTCAATCTCGACATCATCGCCGAGGGTGTCGATCGCAAGGCCTGCGTCGACTTCCTGTTGCACGAGGGTTGTTACTTCGGGCAGGGGTACCTGTGGGCCAAGCCGATGCCGGACGATGACGTCCGCGCGTGGCTCGCCGATCACAGCGCAAGCTGAATCGATCAGCAGGCTACCCCAGCGCCTGCAGGTTCGCGTAGGCCACCACCAGCCACTTGGCACCGGCCGCCTCGAAATTGACCTGCACCCGGGCACCATTGCCCTGCCCCTCGGCGTTCAGCACCACGCCCTCACCGAACTTGGGATGCGCCACGCGCTGGCCCAGGCGGAAGCCGGCAGCCTCCTGCGCCGCCGCAAGGGAGGTTGCCGCGGGCGCATAGGGACGGGAAATATTCGGCCTGGCCCGCACCTCCTCGACCAGTTCACCGGGTATCTCGCGCAGAAATCGCGACGGCAGCGGGTAGCTTTCCGAGCCATGCAGGCGCCGGCTCTCGGCATGACACAGGGTCAGCTGCGACATCGCCCGGGTCATGCCGACGTAGCAGAGTCGCCGTTCTTCCTCGAGCCGCTCCGGATCCTCCGCCGACATGCTGTGCGGGAACAGGCCCTCCTCCATGCCGCCGATAAACACCAGCGGAAACTCCAGCCCCTTGGCCGAGTGCATGGTCATCAGTTGCACGCAGTCTTCGTATTCATCGGCCTGGGTATCGCCCGCCTCGAGCGCGGCATGCGCAAGGAAGGCGTCCATCTCCGACAGACCGCTTTCCTCCTCCACGGGCAGTTCAAACTGGCGACAGGCATTCACCAGTTCCTCGAGGTTCTCGAGCCGGTCCTGGCCCTTGCCGTCTCGACTCTTCTCGAAGTGCGCATGCAGGTGCGAGGCCTCGATCACAAAGCCAGCACGCTCCGGCAGGCCCTCATCCGCGCTGTTCGCATCGATCTCCTCGACCAGTTCGAGAAACGCCCGCAGCGCATTTGCCGCGCGTGCCGTCATGCCACCGCCGCGCAACAGGTCGTTCGCCGCTTGCCACATCGAACAGCCAAAATCGCGCGCATGCGCACGCACCGCATCGAGGGTCTTGGGACCGATACCACGCGGCGGCTGGTTGACCGCGCGCTCGAACGACGGATCGTCATGCCGATTGGAAACCAGGCGCAGATAAGCCAGTGCGTCCTTGATCTCCGCGCGCTCGAAGAAGCGCAGGCCACCGTAGACCCGGTACGGAATACCCGCCTGCAGCAGCGATTCTTCAAACAGGCGTGATTGCGCGGTGGTGCGATAGAGGATTGCGGCCTCGCTGCGGCGCGCACCCTGCTCGACCGCGCTGCGGATACGCTCGATCACGAAACGCGCCTCGTCGACCTCGTTGAACGCGCCGTAAACCCGGATGGGCTCACCATCGCCGTCCTCGGTCCACAACTGCTTGCCGAGGCGGGTCGGGTTGTTGGCGATCACCGCGTTCGCACCCTTGAGGATATTGCCGGTAGAGCGGTAGTTCTGCTCCAGGCGCACCACCGTGGCGTTCGGATAGTGCGCCTGGAAATCCTGGATATTCTCCACCCGCGCACCGCGCCAGCCATAGATCGACTGATCGTCGTCACCGACCACGAACAGCTTGTCCTGATCGCCGGCGAGCAGGCGCAGCCAGGCGTACTGGATGCTGTTGGTGTCCTGAAACTCGTCGACCAGGATCGCGCCGAAGCGCTCGCGATAATGCTGCAGCACATCCGGGCGGTCGCGCCACAGTTCATGCGCACGCAGCAGCAGCTCGGCGAAATCGACACTGCCGCCGCGGGTACAGGCGGCCTCGTATTCACGGTAGATCGCGATCATCTGGCGCTGGTAGGGATCGCCGCCGTGATCGAGATGATCGGCACGCAGGCCCTCGTCTTTCTGCTTGTTGATGAACCACTGGGCCTGGCGCGGCGGCCACTTGCTGTCGTCCAGGTTCATCTCGCGCACGATGCGTTTGACCATGCGCAGCTGATCATCCGAGTCGAGGATCTGGAAACCCTGCGGCAGCCCGGCCTCCTGCCAATGCGCGCGCAGCAGGCGATGGGCCAGTCCATGGAAGGTACCGACCCACATGCCGCCAACCGGCTGACCGAGCAGGTCCTCGATGCGATGTCGCATCTCGCGCGCCGCCTTGTTGGTAAAGGTCACCGCGAGGATGCCCCAGGGCGACAGGCCCTCGACCTGGATCAGCCAGGCGATGCGGTGGACCAGTACACGGGTTTTGCCCGACCCGGCACCTGCCAGCACCAGGGCACTGCTCTTCGGGGCCGTTACCGCGGCGCGTTGGGCATCGTTGAGCCCGTCGATGATGTGGGATACGTCCATCGGCGGGATTTTATCAGTCGCCGGGTCTCAACAGGGGGCCTTTCCCGCGATCCAGGGCGAAACCTGGCGTGGACCGGCGTCACGACGGACCTGATCGCGCGGCAGACGAACATCAAACCATGCAAAATTCCACGCGATGAGAGCCCGCAGCGGCGTGGGTATGCGATACCGCCGGCCGCACCTCGGAACTTACCCGGTCAATTACGCACTGTCGGGGATCTGGCGGTTTTGCGTGGCAGCTTCCTCATCGGCATTGATCCGCACCACCAGTTCCTGCAAAACCCGGCCGGCGTCGGCATTGTAGATCTGGCAGGTACCCGCGGCGGTATGGCCACCGCCACCATAGGAGAGGCACAGCTCACCCACATTGGTACTGCAGCCACGATCGAGAATCGACTTGCCGATGGCAAACACGGTGTTCTGTTTCTTCAGTCCCCACATCTGGTGGATCGATATATTGCACTGCGGGAACAGGGCATAGATCATGAAGCGATTGGTCGCGAAGATGGTCTCTTCCTCGCGCAGATCGAGCACCACAAGGTTGCCGTGCACCGTGCTGCAGCGCTGGATCTGTTCTCGCGCCCTGTCCTCATGCTCGCGGTAGAGATCGACGCGCTCGACGACATCCGGCAGCCTGAGAATCTCATCGATGTCGTGCTCGCGACAGGTATCGATCAGCTTCATCATCAGCTGGTAGTTGGAGATGGTGAAATCGCGGAAACGCCCGAGGCCGGTGCGCGCGTCCATGAGGAAGTTCATCAGCACCCAGCCTTCGGGATTGAGGATTTCATCCCGGCTGAACTGCGCCGAATCGGCCTTGTCGACCGCGTTCATCAGGTCGGCCGACACCCTGGGGAACCGGGCCCTGCCGCCGTAATAGTCGTAGACGACCCGCGCGGCGGAAGGCGCTTCCGGAAGGATGATGTGATTCTCGCGTTCATCGTTGCGGATGGTTTCGCTGAGATGGTGATCGAACGCCAGGTGACAACCTTCGACATAGGGCAGGTTGGTCGTGACATCGCGTGACGTGATGTCCACCTTCCCGTCCTGCATGTCCTTGGGATGAACGAACAGGATATCGTCAATCATATCCAGTTCCTTCAACAGGACGGCACAGACAAGACCGTCAAAATCGCTGCGGGTAACAAGGCGGTATTTTTCAGACATTTGCTGGATCCCTGACAAAGCACTTCGGACAGGCGCGCAATCACGCCCCCTTTGATAGGGATTTAGCGGTTGGCGGAAACGGAACTTGAGACAACCCGGCTGGTTGCTGAATGCTGGAACCCGCCGCCGGCTTTCCAGGCTATTCGGATCGCTATGTCTCCGCCCCCACACTGCGAACAGCGCAAGCCACGGCGCAAACGCGCGATCGACAGCCCGGCCGGCAGCCGGGCATGCAGCAGCTTTGCGCGATGGCCACATGCGCAGTAGGCAGTGATCTGAAAGCAGTCGGCGGGAAAGTCCGCGAGGGTGTTCATGGCGATCACTCTGAGCCTTTCACCGGGTCGCGGGGTGAGCCACCATCGAAAACGCCCTCACGCGGAGGGCGCCGTGCCGGTTTGGGGAACAGACAATGCCGTGACAATCTTCAACAATGGGTGCCCTGAATCCGCAACAGCCGAAAACAGGATCAGGACGCCTTTGCCGCCTGCAGCATGCCTTCGCGCTCGATGAACGCGATGATGTCATCCAGCCCGGTCCCGTCCTTCATGTTGCTGAATACCCACGGGCGCTCACCGCGCATGCGGTTGGTGTCGGACTCCATCACCTCGAGCGACGCGCCGACATAGGGCGCGAGATCGATCTTGTTGATCACCAGCAGATCGGAGCGCGTGATGCCGGGCCCGCCCTTGCGCGGGATCTTTTCGCCCTCGGCCACATCGATCACGTAGATCGTCAGATCGGCCAGTTCCGGACTGAAGGTCGCCGACAGGTTGTCGCCGCCGCTCTCGATGAACACGAGGTCGAGATCCGGAAACTGCTGCTGCAGATCCTCGACCGCGGCCAGGTTCATCGAGGCATCCTCGCGGATCGCGGTATGCGGGCAGCCGCCGGTCTCGACGCCGACGATGCGCTCGAACGGCAGGGCCTCGGCGCGCATCAGGATCTTCGCATCCTCCTGGGTATAGATGTCGTTGGTCACCACGGCGATGTCGTAGCGTTCGCGCAGCGCCTTGCACAGCAGCTCGAGCAGGGCGGTCTTGCCGGAACCCACCGGGCCACCGACGCCGACCCGCAGGGCTTGTCTGTTCGTCGTCATCATCACATCCTCGTTCATACCGTGGTCTGTCCCCTGAAGATCAGGAACGGAACAGCCGCGTGTACTGGGTTTCATGGCGCGCACTGGCGATCGCCAGGGCGGGAGACCCGGCACCGATCTCGGCATCGACTACCGCGGCCGCCCGTTCAATCATTGCCGGCAGTTTTTCCGCGAGCGCCAGTTGCACCCTTTGCCCGTCGGTCTGGCCCAGCGGCACCAGTTTGATCGCAGCCGATACCTGGTTCTCCAGCCAGCCCCAGGCGTAGCCCAGTGCACAGTCGGCCTGGCTGATCGACCAGTGCACCGCCGCCAGTGCAAACGGGGCCGCCTGGCAGTGCAGCAGAACGTCGCGCCACGACCCGGCCTGCGGAATGCCGAGATCGCCCAGCAGGGTGATCAGCGCGCGGGCGCGGTTGCGCTCCTCCTGGCGTAGCTCGCGCGTCTCGCGGCTGGCATAGAGGATCGTCGCCCAATGCGCAATCGAGGCGGTATCACCCTCCGCGACGGCATCGTGCAGACGCTGCAGAATCGGCAGCTCGAGGTAGACCAGGCCCTCTTCCATCAACCCTGCGAGCCAATCGCTCAAGGCCTCGGCATCGCGAACCCAACCGGCCTCTACAGCCCACTCGAGGCCCTGCGAATAGGTGAACGCACCGATCGGCAGCGCCGGGCTGACCAGCTGCATCAGGCGCAGGCGGCCCAGGGCATCGGTATCAATGGGTGTGGTCATCGTGGCCGTGGCCGTGCGAATGACTGTGGCCCTGCGCACTGCCGCCATAGGCCCCCGGTTCCGGTTCGAACGGTGCCTCGACAAAGCCGGGGTGCAGACCAAGTCCACGCAACATGTCATCCAGCACATGGTCATGCTGGTAACGCAGCAGGCCATCGACGATCTGCAGCGCTACGTGACGATTGCCAAGATGGTAGCAGGCGCGGGCCAGCAGCAGCGTATCGCCGCAGCGGACCTCGGACACCGGCTCTGCGGCGGCTATCACCTGGACGATCTCACCGGATGCATCCGCCAACAGATCGCCATCGCGCAGCGTCTGCCCGCGTTCGAGAAACACGCCGGCGTCACTGCCGTCATCGAGCGTCACCCGCAGCCGGCTGCGGATGCGCTTTTCCAGCGGCAGGGTCAGCGTGGTGACCGGCTCACCGGATGCGGCGCGACGCGTCAGTTCACGCATGCCCAATCCCGGTTGACCAATGCATCAGAACAGGAAATAGCGTTGCGCCATCGGTAACACCTCGGCGGGTTCGCAGGTCAGCAGTTCGCCATCGGCGCGCACCTGGTAGGTCTGCGGGTCCACCTCGATGGTGGGCTGCCAGTCGTTGTGCACCATGTCGGCCTTCTTCACGCCGCGGCAGTTGCGCACCGTGCCGACCAGTGATTCGAGCCCCAGGTAACGGTGCACGTCGGCCTCGTGGGCGGCCTTGGAGATAAAGGTCATGCGGGTCGCATGCCGCGCACCGCCCAGCGCACCGAACATCGGGCGATAGTGCACCGGCTGGGGCGTCGGGATAGAGGCGTTGGGGTCACCCATCGGTGCCGCAACGATCATTCCGGCCTTGATGATCAGGCTCGGCTTGGTGCCAAAGAACGCCGGCTTCCACAACACCAGGTCGGCCAGTTTGCCGACCTCGACCGAACCGACCTCGTGGGCGATCCCATGGGCCAGTGCCGGGTTGATCGTGTACTTGGCGATATAACGTTTCACTCGCCGGTTGTCGTGCCGGGCGTCGTCACCCTTCAGGCTGCCGCGCTGCACCTTCATCTTGTGCGCCGTCTGCCAGGTGCGGATGATGACCTCGCCGACCCGGCCCATCGCCTGTGAGTCCGACGCGATCATCGAGAAGGCACCGAGGTCGTGCAGGATATCCTCGGCCGCGATCGTCTCGCGCCGGATCCGTGATTCGGCAAAGGCCACGTCTTCGGCGATCGACGGCGACAGGTGATGGCAGACCATCAGCATGTCGAGATGCTCGTCCACCGTGTTGACCGTGTACGGCCGTGTCGGGTTGGTTGACGACGGCAGAATATTGCTGTAACCGGCCGCCTTGATGATATCGGGCGCATGCCCGCCGCCGGCACCTTCGGTGTGATAGGTGTGAATCGTACGGCCGGCGATCGCCGCCAGCGTGTCTTCGACAAACCCGGATTCGTTCAGCGTGTCGGTATGGATCGCCACCTGGACATCGAAGTTCTCCGCAACGGTCAGGCAGTTGTCGATCGCCGCCGGCGTGGTGCCCCAGTCCTCGTGCAGCTTGAGGCCGATCGCCCCGGCGGCCACCTGCTCTGACAGCGGACCGGGACGCGAGGCGTTGCCCTTGCCGAGAAAACCCAGGTTCACCGGCAGCGCATCGGCGGCCTGCAGCATGCGGTGGATATTCCATGGACCGGGCGTACAGGTGGTCGCGTTGGTGCCGGTCGCCGGCCCGGTGCCGCCACCGAGCATCGTGGTAACACCCGACATCAGCGCATCTTCGACCTGTTGCGGACAGATGAAATGGATGTGCGAATCGATCACCGCCGGCGGTCAGGATCTGGCCCTCGCCGGCGATCACCTCGGTACCGGGACCAACGATGATATTCACACCCGGCTGCACATCGGGGTTACCGGCCTTGCCGATCGCCACGATGCGGCCGTTCTTGATCCCGATGTCGGCCTTCACGATGCCCCAGTGATCGACGATCAGGGCATTGGTGATAACCAGATCGACCACCTCGGATGCCGGGTGCTGGCTCTGTCCCATGCCGTCGCGAATGACCTTGCCGCCGCCGAACTTGACCTCGTCACCGTAGATCGTGCGGTCCTCTTCAACCTTGATGAACAATTCGGTATCGGCGAGGCGCACGCGATCGCCCACGGTCGGTCCGTACATCTCCGCATAGGCCTGCCGGCTGATGGTTGCCATGCGTCTCTACCTTTTATCCAGTGCGCCCATGATGCGGCCGCGAAATCCGTAAACATGGCGGTCGCCGGCGTAGGCGACCAGTTCGACCTCACGCGTCTGCCCCGGCTCGAAACGCACCGCTGTACCGGCCGCGATGTTCAGTCGGAAACCACGTGCGGCATCGCGCTCGAACTGCAGCGCCTGGTTGGTCTCGAAAAAATGGTAGTGCGAACCGACCTGGATGGGCCGGTCACCGGTGTTGGCCACCGACAGCTTCACCGTCTCGCGACCGGCATTCAATTCGATCTCGCCGGCGGCGGGAATCACTTCACCAGGAATCATCGACAGGGGCTCCCAGGGTCAAGGGGCCAGCCACCTGCGGCAGGGTGCCGCGGCGCTGGGCGCAGGAAAACATCAATCGAGGTCGGGGCTGTCCATCCCCCCGGCCAGTCATACAATCGGGTCATGCACCGTCACCAGCTTGGTGCCGTCGGGAAACGTCGCCTCGACCTGCACGTCGGGGATCATCTCCGGCACACCGTCCATCACGTCGTCGCGACCCAGCAGGGTGCGGCCATAGTCCATCAACTCGGCGACGGTGCGGCCGTCGCGTGCGCCCTCGAGGATCTCTGCACTGATGAAGGCGACGGCCTCCGGGTAGTTCAGTTTCAGACCGCGCGCCCTGCGTCGTTCCGCCAGCAAGGCTGCCGTAAACAACATCAGTTTGTCTTTTTCTCTTGGTGTCAGCTCCATCGCAATCGGCTCTCTATCGGGTTTCGTATGCGGTTCAGGTCGCCCAGATGCGCGGTGCGTTCGGCATGTGGCCCATTGTCTTCGGCCGCAACGCCTGCCAGATCCCGGTAAACAGTCCGACGCGCCGTCTCGGTCGAGTTGCCGAGATAACGCACGATCAGCAGGTCGTCGACCAACGTCGCCCCAGTGTAGTCGCTCCCGCTCGCCAATAGCAGGTCGCGGCAGGCCTCCACCTCGTTCATCGCCGGCGTGGCTGATGATCAGGGTACCGCCAACCGCCAGCCCCGCCATCAGCGACAGTCGCGCCCGATTGTCGGCCGACACCCGCAGTCGGTCGAGCAGCAGCGGCACATTATCGCGATAGATCTCCAGGCGACTGTCTATCCGCCCGCTGTCGAAGACCTCCCGGTTCGCCGGTCTGCCGAGGCAATTGATCTCCCACAACGCGAGCCGGGCGTCGCCCGCCAGTTCCACGCGGGTAACCAGGTCCACCTCGGCACCGGGAAAGAAGATATTCTCCTGCGGCAGCCATTCGAGGCTTGCACCCTCACCCACCGCCAGGTGCTGCGTCTGGCACGCGCGCTCGGCGGCACTGCGGTAAAACTTGGTCGCACCCGGGGTGGTGACCAGCGCATGGGTTGCGGCGTCCGCATCGATTTCGATCTGCAGCGAATCACCGCCGACCACGCCACCCGGCGGATGCAGGAGATAGACGTGACAGATGTCCCCTTCCGGGTAGAACGGGCGCTGCACGGTCAACGGCCCCTGGTGTTCGCGCGAGGCCAGCACGGTACGTTGCGCCGTGGCACGAAAGCCCAGACGAAGTCGGGCCTGCCAGCCACTGCCCGGTGAAACTTGTTGTGCGGCGATATTCATCGGCTTACTCAACGGCGACGGGTACGCCCCAAGGGTAGCAGGCCCAACAGCAGCGGCAGCACAATCAGCACGAGCCAGCCATGCTCCAGCGCATGCTGCAGCAGCGGCGCATCAGCCACGTGCGCATGCGCATTCCCGGCAACAGCGCCAGGCAGAGAAAACGCTATCAGCTGTTTCATGGTTAAGCTCCGCAGTAAGTCACACGGTCAGGTACTTCTGGATCAGTTCGTTGTCGAGCTCATCCATGACGCCCTTGGCCACGGCGCGGCCGCGGTCGAGCAAACAGAAGCGATCGGCCACCTTGCGCGCAAACGGCAGTTTCTGTTCGACCAGCAGAACGGTCAGGCCCATCTCGCGATTGAGCCGGCGCACGATGCTGCCAATCTCGGCGACGATATTCGGCTGAATACCCTCGGTGGGCTCGTCCAGGATCAGCAGCTGCGGATCGGTGACCAGCGCCCGTCCGATGGCCAGCTGTTGCTGCTGACCACCCGACAGGTCACCACCGCGCCGGCCCAGCATCTCCTGCAGCACCGGAAACAGTTCATAGATGAACGCCGGAATCTTGCGCAGGCCGTCGCGCCGCGCCGGCAGGCCGATCAGCAGGTTTTCCTCGACGCTCAGCAGCGGAAAGATCTGTCGACCCTGCGGCACATAGCCGATCCCGAGGCCGGCGCGCTGCTCGGCGCTGACCCGGCGCAGGTCCGTATCGCCATACTGCATGCTGCCGGATTTCACCGGCAGCAGGCCCATGATGCATTGCAGCAGGGTGGTCTTGCCGACGCCGTTGCGCCCCATCAGCACGGTGCATTCACCTTCGGGGACATCGAGGTCCAGATCCCAGAGGGTGTGCGACTGACCGTAGTACTGGTTGAGTTGCTCGATCTTCAGCATGTCGGGCTCACTGTCGGGTACGGCTCGAAGAGGTCGCGTGTCGGGGACATGTCCGGGCTATTCGCCAAGATACACCTCCACGACCTTGGGATCGTTCTGCACCTGGTCCATGCTGCCCTCGGCCAGCACCGTGCCCTGGTGCAGCACGGTCACCCGTGAATTGAGGGCGCGCACGAAATCCATGTCGTGCTCGACCACCACGACCGAGTGTTCCCCGGCCAGCGAGGTCAGCAGTTCGACGGTGCGGTCCATCTCCTGGTGGGTCATGCCGGCGGCCGGCTCGTCGACCAGCAGCAACAGCGGGTTCTGCATCAGCAGCATGCCGATCTCCAGCCACTGCTTCTGCCCGTGCGACAGGGCGCCGGCCAGCGCGCTGCGATTCCTCGGTCAGACCGATCAGCTCGAGGATCTCGTCGATGCGCTCGCGGTCGGCCGCGCTCAGGCGGGCGCGCAGGGTGCGCCAGACGCCCTTTGGCCCGGCCATCGACAGCTCCAGGTTTTCGAACACGCTGTGATGTTCGAACACCGTCGGTTTCTGAAACTTGCGGCCGATGCCGGCCTGGGCGATCTCCGGCTCGCTCATCTGCAGCAGGTTCATGCTGCGAGCCGAACCAGCAGGTACCGGTGTCCGGCCGGGTCTTGCCGGTGATGATGTCCATCATGGTCGTCTTGCCCGCGCCGTTCGGGCCGATCAGGCAGCGCAGTTCGCCGGCATTGACGTAAAAGTTGAGGTTGTTGATCGCCTTGAAGCCATCGAAGCTGACCGACACGTCCTCCATGTACAGCACGGTGCCGTGCGACAGATCGAGACCATCGACCACCTTGGGCACCATGAAATCAAACACCCGGTCACGCCGGAACAGTCTCCTGCACGCACGCTCATGAGTCGGCCTCCTTGCGCCGCAACAGGCCGGCAATACCGCGCGGCAGCAACAGGGTCACCAGCACGAACAGGCCGCCCAGGGCAAACAGCCAGATCTCGGGGAAGGCGGCGGTGAACCAGGTCTTGGCATAGTTGACGCCGATCGCGCCGAGCACCGCGCCGTACAGGGTGGCGCGCCCACCCATCGCCACCCAGATGACGACCTCGATCGAGTTCAGCGGCGCGAATTCACCCGGGTTGATGATGCCGACCTGCGGCACATAGAGGGCGCCGGCGATACCGGCCAGCATCGCCGAGAAGGTGAAGATCGCAAGCTTGACGTGCTCCACCTTGTAGCCGATGAAGCGGGTGCGGTCCTCGGTATCGCGGATCGCCACCGCGACCCGCCCGAGGCGCGACTTGACCAGCGCGCGACAGGCCAGGTAACCGAGCCCAGCGCGACGCCGGAGGCGATGAACAGGCCGATGCGGGTGCTGTCGGCCTGCAGGCTGAAGCCGAGGATGTCCTTGAAGTCGGTCAGCCCGTTGTTGCCGCCGAAGCCCATCTCGTTGCGGAAGAACGCCAGCATCAGGGCATAGGTCAGCGCCTGGGTGATGATCGACAGGTAGACGCCGGTGACCCGCGAGCGGAACGCCAGCCAGCCGAACACGAAGGCCAGCAGGCCCGGCACCAGGAATACCATCAGCGCGGCGAACCAGAACTGGTCGAAGCCGTACCAGAACCAGGGCAGCTCCTGCCAGTTCAGGAACACCATGAAATCGGGCAGCTCCGGGTTGCCGTACACGCCACGATCGCCGATCTGGCGCATCAGGTACATGCCCATGGCATAACCGCCGAGGGCAAAGAAGGCGCCATGGCCGAGGCTCAGGATGCCGAGGTAACCCCACACCAGGTCGACCGCGACGGCCAGCAGGGCGTAGGTCAGGTACTTGCCCAGCAGCGTGACCGTGTAGGTCGACAGGTGCAGCGGGTGATCGGCCGGCAGACCAGGTTGAGGAACGGCACGGCGATCAGCGACGCGCGAGCAGCACCAGCAGGAAGACCTGGCCGCCGCGATCGTCCTTGAGGATGCGAGCTATGAAACATCTGTTCAGCCCTCCGCCGCACGGCCTTTCTGCGGGAACAGTCCGCGCGGCCGCTTCTGGATGAACAGGATGATGAACACCAGCACCAGGATCTTGGCCAGCACCGCACCGGCCCAGGGTTCCATGACCTTGTTGGCGATACCCAGGCTCAAGCCGCCGACCAGGGTGCCCCACAGGTTGCCCGACGCCGCCGAACACCACCACCATGAAGCTGTCGACGATGTAGGCCTGGCCGAGGTTCGGCCCGACGTTGGTCAGCTGCGACAGCGCAACACCGGCGACGCCGGCGATGCCCGAACCCAGACCGAAGGTCATGCGCGTCGACCCGCGCCGAGCGCACCCCCATGGCGCGGGCCATGGCGCGGTTCTGCGACACGGCACGCACCTGCAGGCCCAGCCGCGTGTACTTGAGCACGAAGAACAGGCCGGCGAACACCAGCAGGCAGAACAGGAAGATGTACAGCCGGTTGTAGGTCAGCGACAGCACGCTGTTGATCTGCCAGAAGCCACTGAGGAACTCCGGGTTGGATACCGGCACGTTCTGCGGCGAGATCACGGTGCGCACCAGCTGCTGCAGCATCAGGCTGATACCGAAGGTGGCCAGCAGGGTCTCCAGCGGCCGGCCGTAGAGGAAGCGGATCACCCCGCGCTCGATCGCGACACCGACCGCGCCGGACACCAGGAAGGCGGCCGGTATCGACGAGCAGAATCGACAGGCCGATCATGCTCGGGCATCGCCTGCTGGATCAGGTAGGTGGTATAGGCGCCGAGCATGATCAGCTCGCCGTGCGCCATGTTGATCACGCCCATGACGCCGAAGGTGATGGCCAGGCCGATCGCGGCCAGCACCAGCACCGAGCCGAGGCTCAGGCCGAAAAACAGGGTCTCGATATGACCGAACAGCTCGACCCGTGCCTCGATCGTTTCCAGCGAGGCGGCAGCGGCCGTGCGCACCTCCGCATCGGGATCACTCTCGGCCAGGCGGGTCAGACTGTTGCGCACGGCCGGTTTGAGACTGCCTTCCAGATTGGCGATCGCCGCCTTGCGTACCGTGGCGACCGGGTCGGTCAGGCGCGCAATATCTATGGCACTTTGCATCACCTCGCGCACCGCCGGATCCGTTTCGCTCTTGAGCAGGCGGGTAAAGAGTTCCGCATGCTGCGGTTCCGGGTTGGCCAGCATGTTGTCCACCGCGGTCAGGCGTACGACCGGATCGGGGTTGCCCAGCTCGAGTTCGGCAAGGCGGACCCGGATCTGCGACCGCATGGCGTTGTTGATCGCAAGTTTCTTGAACTTGCGTTTGCTGAAGGCCCCGTGTTCCTGACCGGTCAGCACGTCGACGGCCAGTGACTTGCCGTCGCGCTTGTGCAACCAGACCAGGCGCTTGTTGCTCTTCAGATAGCGCAGCTCACCCTTGAGCAGGCCATGGAGTAATTCGAGTGTCTTGGGATGCCCCGAACTTGCCAGTGCCGCGACACCTTCGGCCTTGGTATCGAAATTGCGATCGCGCAGTTGGGCGAATGCGGTGTCGAGCGCCGGATCACCGGTTTCGATATCTGCCGCCAGCAACGGTGCCATCAGGCAAAACAGCAGCGTGGTTACGATGATTCGCAACATGACATCCCACTTCTTGTGTTGGATCGAGGGGGGTGACACCGGTGCACGGGGCACCGGTGTCACACAGCTTGCACAGCCGTTACGGGATCAGTAGTTCTGACCAGAACACTTCGCGGTCTTGACGTTGTAGTTGCCGCAGGACAGCGGGGCACGCCAATCGGCGATCAGGTCCTTCGAACCTTCGAGGAAGTCGGACCAGGCATCGCCCGGCACGAGACCCGGGGTCCGCGAGACGATCTGGAACTGGCCATCGTCCTGGATCTCGCCGATCAGTACCGGCTTGGTGATGTGGTGGTTCGGCATCATTGCCGACAGGCCACCCGACAGGTTCGGCACCGCAACACCGATCAGCGCGTCGCCGACCTTTGCAGGATCGGTGGTGCCGGCCTTCTTGACCGCCTCGACCCACATGTTGAAGCCGATGTAATGCGCTTCCATCGGATCGTTGGTCACACGCTCTTCGCTCTTGATGAACTTCTGCCAGGCCTCGATGAACGCGTCGTTGGTCTCGTCCTCAACGCTCATGAAATAGTTCCATGCGGCGAGATGGCCGACCAGCGGCTTGGTATCGATGCCGGAGAGTTCTTCTTCACCGACCGAGAAGGCAACGACCGGGATATCTTCGGCCGAGATACCCTGGTTGCCCAGTTCCTTGTAGAACGGCACGTTGGCGTCACCGTTGATGGTGGAGACCACGGCGGTCTTCTTGCCGGTCGAGCCGAACTTCTTGATGTCGGCAACGATCGACTGCCAGTCGGAATGACCGAACGGCGTGTAGTTGATCATGATGTCGTCGGAAGCCACACCCTTGGCCTTCAGATAGGCCTCGAGGATCTTGTTGGTGGTACGCGGATAGACGTAGTCGGTGCCCGCCAGCACCCAGCGCTTGACGCCGAGGTCCATCAGGTAGTCGACGGCAGGAATGGCCTGCTGGTTCGGCGCGGCACCGGTGTAGAACACGTTCTTCGACGACTCTTCGCCTTCGTACTGCACCGGGTAGAACAGCAGGCTGTTGAGCTCTTCGAATACCGGCAGCACCGATTTGCGCGAAACCGAGGTCCAGCAGCCGAATACCGCGTCGACCTTGTCCTTCTCGATCAGCTCACGCGCCTTCTCGGCGAACAGCGGCCAGTTCGACGCCGGGTCGACCACGACGGCCTCGAGTTTCTTGCCGAGCAGACCGCCCTTCTTGTTCTGCTCGTCGATCAGCATCAGCATGGTGTCCTTCAGCGTGGTCTCGGAGATCGCCATGGTGCCGGACAGCGAGTGCAGGACACCGACCTTGATGGTGTCTGCGGCCTGAACCGCCGTGGCGACACCCAGGGCGGATGCCGCGGTCACCGCAAGCGACAAGCGACGAAGTTGCGTTGCAAAACTCATATGAAGGTTTCTCCCCTTACAGTTTGGATTCGGAACTGCCTGCCGACCGGCGCGGGGATTCGGATTGAGCCAAACACCCCCGAGACAGCCACCGGCCGCGATCAGACGCGGTGCAGTAACAGCTGCCAGGGGTTCTGCATGTGTTGTGCCAAGTCTGTAACTGGCTGATTAGTCAGACGCTAAATCAGGGCTTCCGGCAATACCGCCCACTTTGAAGCCCCGGCTTGGTGCGGCGCAACCGGCAGCGCGCACCACATTAGGGCGCCAGGGGCAAAACACATCGGGCGGCGCCGGAAGCGCGCGATGAATACCGCAGACAGGCGGGGGAGACCCTGGGAAATGCGCCAGATCGGGGCAAAGCCGATGGCCGGACAAAGAGGCTGCGCTCACGCCTGCGCAGGTTGAGCAGCACAGCGCGGCCTGGTCCTGCATGGCGGCAGGACCAGGCGCACGACTCAACGCAACAGCATATCCTGATCGATGACCAGGCCCTTTTCGGTCGCGTGCACCGAGATGCGCAGACGTTCGAACATCTGTGCCTGCAGGCGGAAACCGTCCATCTGTTCGCGAAGGTCGTCGGCCATCGCCTGCTCACCCCGTTCGGCGAGTAGCAGGGCCGTACGATCGAGCTGCTCGCCGAAACGCTGCACCAGCTGGTACACACCGTAGTCCACGGCAAACAACGGTGATGGGCTGAGCACCGCGGCATTCAACAGCGGATGGCTCAACGCGGCCGAATCCGCTCCGGCAAGCAACAGCAGAACCTTGTCGCCGATAGCCACCTTGAGTGGCGGCATATCCTGCCCGATGCCCAGGTCGCGCGGCAGGTCGACCAGTGAGCCGTCATTCGGAACCTCCAGCGCGGCCAGCGCCGGGTTGAACATGGCGCCAAGCGCAAATACGCCGCGCGGATCATCAACCGCGGCCAGCAGGCCGGCACGCACCGCCGTCGGCTGCAGGGTTTCCGGATCGAGCTGCAGGTCGTCGAGCTGCAGATTGAAGCCCTTGATGCCGGCCGTCATCGGCCCCAGCGCCAGATTCAGCTGCGGGATCACCGCCTGCAGGGTCGCCGGCTCCACCCACTCACACTCGGCGCCCGCATCGATGACCTGGCGAAGCAGCGCCTCGATGGCGTTGCGCAAGGCCGGCAGATCGAGCCCCATGCCCATGGCCAGCAGTCCATCGAAGGGTCCACCGACACCGGGCACCGGTGCGCCAAGCTTCTGCAGGTACCGTGCAACGCCGGGGGTCGTCTCGACCACGCCGCGTGCCGACAGGCGATTCTCGTCGGCGGCGGTCACACCCATCACCATGCGCGGCATACCCCCCACCATCCTGTTGACCAGGGTCATGCAGCCCGGTGACACCGGCACCGACTGCGCGCCGAGCGCCTGCATCACCTCGGCACTGCGGCCACTGCCGCGGCCCAGCAGGGTTGCGGTGAGCGCATCGAGTTTGATGAAGCCCTCGCCGTAGCCGGTGAAGCCATGCTGGCTGATCAACTGCTGGATGGCACCACTCGACCCGAGATCGTCTGCCGGCGCCGCCTGGCCCAGCAGCAACGGCAGGTCGCGTTCGAACAGGCTGTCTGCGAGCAGGCCGGCAACCGCGTGTCGGTCGTCCACCGACACCAGCAGGTCGACCTTGCCCAGGTCGATCCGGCGGTACGCCTGACCCTTCAGTTCGCCGCGGATGACTGCCAGCCGGGCGCGTCTTTCGACCCGATCCAGCATTGCGTTGAGCTTTTCGGCATCGGCAATCTCGACCCGCATGGCCGGCAAGACGCCGATACCGTAGATGACGGAACGGGTAACCGGCTCGATCCCCAGTTGGCGCACGGCATCGGCCGTGTCCCGACCCTCGAACTCACTGAAGATCGCCTCCATCACATCGAAGAACTGCCGTGCATTCTCTGCCATAACCGCGGTATCGGGCGATGACGCGATCTGTTCGCGGATGCGCGTAAAGGCCTGGCCCTGCGCCGCCAGCTGCGCCGCATAGTGATCGGCCAGCTTGTTGCGCAAGCGGTCCGGCAGGTGCCGACTGGTCACAAACACGTAGGGCGTATCGGCAGGGACGTGCTGCAGAAGGCCCGACCCGGCCTTGTCCGGCGATTCGGTACAGGAGGCGACCAGGCCAAGCAGCAACAGCAGGGCGGCCACGGTAAGCAAACGGCGTTTCATGTTCGATACTCCGGTATGAAAACAATAGAGACGTCAGGCACCGAGCGGTGATGCGGGAGACGCGGCGGACTCATCCACCGACGCGTAACGATTCGATCACCGACCCCGTATCGGGTTGCACGCCGCGCCACAGGCGGAACGACTCGGCGGCCTGCTCGACCAGCATGCCGAGACCGTCCAGTGCGCGTGCCGCGGCATGTGCCCGCCCCCAGTCGACAAAGGCGGTTGGTCCCTGGCCGTACAGCATGTCGTAGGTCCAGCCGCCGTCCGCGAGGCAATCGTCCGGGATCGCCGGCACCTGGGCATTCAGCCCGGCCGCGGTAGCGTTGATGATCAGGTCGAAACGCTGCCCGCCCAGCTCGTCGAGACCGCCGCCGGTGACCAACGGGGTATCCGCCAGCTCGGCAAGGTCACGCGCCTTTGACGCCGTGCGATTCGCGATCACCAGGCAGGCCGGCCGCTCACCGAGCAGGGGTTGCAAAACCCCACGCGCGGCGCCACCGGCGCCGAGCAACAGCACCCGGGCGCCGGCAAAATCGAAGCGGTGATTGCAGCCCAGATCGCGCACCAGGCCCACACCATCGGTGTTGTCGCCATACAGGCGCTTGTCACGCAGGAGCAGGGTATTCACGGCCCCCGCCGCATCGGCGCGCCCGCTGAGGTCATCGGCCAGGCGAAACGCACGCTCCTTGAACGGCACCGTCACGTTGAGGCCAAGGCCGTCACCGGCAAAGAATTCCTCGACGTCGTCTTCGAACGCCTCCATGTCACCGAGAATGCGGCCATAGTCGATATCCTGCCCCGTCTGTCTGGCGAAGGCGGCGTGGATCTGTGGCGAACGGGAGTGTTCGATGGGGTTGCCGATCACGGCGTAGTAATCTGTCATTGCGGGGCGAGCTCCCGGGATTCTGCAACGGTGCGGCATTGTACGCGCCCGTGCCGTCGATCGCCTCCCCGGGGCCGCTGCAATCAGCCGCAACAGTTCACAGCCAACGGGCCGTAAATCGTTTGAAAAACGACGAAACTCATGCTGCCCGGGGATGAAAAGGTTTAAGGTTTAAGAATCCTGAAGCCTGGCCGCTGTCGGGTAACACGGGTCAATACGAAAATGTTTCAATTGAAAGAGAGAGCGATGCACTTCCCTATTGCCGAAAAGCGACGTTTGCAACTGCCGTTGGCGTTGCTGTCTCTTGCCTTTCTTTTTGTCGCAAGCGTGGCGGCGGAACCGCCCAGATGCCTGTTCGTATCGTCCTACCATCAGGGCTACGCCTGGTCCGACGGGGTGGAAAAGGGTCTGCGTGAAACGCTTCAGGATAAATGCGAGCTGCGCCAGTTCGACATGGACACCAAGCGCCGGAAAAACGATGCTGACAAAAAGGCCGCCGCACTGCAGGCCAAGTCGATCATCGAATCCTGGCACCCCGACGTGGTTATCACGGCCGACGACAATGCCGCGAAGTATCTGATCCAGGACCACTACAGGGACGCAAAGTTACCCTTCGTGTTCTGTGGAGTGAACTGGACGGTCAAAGAGTATGGTTTTCCTTATAGCAACGCGACCGGCATGATCGAGACAGCGCCGGTGCAGGCGATGATCGACGAGGCCAGGGCCTTGGTCAGCGGTGCCTCGCGTGTCATGTATCTGGGTGCCCGTACGGCCACCGAGATCAAAAATGCCGCACGCGTGCGACGCGCGGTGGAGCAAGGCGGGCTGCAGTTCGAGCAACGGCTGGCCTCAAGCCAGGCGGACTGGATTGAGGCCTACCGGGCCGGACAGGACTATGACTTTGTCATCATCGGCAGCAATGCCGGCATCCAGGATTGGGACATGGCGAAAGTGCTCGAAACCATTCTGCCGCTAACCCGCCGCCTTTCGCTCACCAGCCACGAATGGATGATGCCGATAAGCATGCTGGGCATGACCAAGGTGCCGGAGGAACAGGGCGAGTGGGCCGGGCAGGTCGCTTTGCAGATCCTCGAGGGCACCGAGCCCGGCACCATTCCGGTGATCGCGAACCGCAAATGGGATCTGTTTTTGAATCCCCGCCTGATCGAGGCTGCGGATTTCGAGCTGACACCGCAGCTCGAGGGCAAGGGAAAGATCTACCGGTGATCCGCCAGACATGAAAATCCATATCCGGGAACTCAGCACGAGCAAGACCACGGCAATGCTGCTTGGTGTCCTGGTGGTGGTGCTGGTGCTGGCTGCGGCGATACGCAACGACATAGAAGGTGCAGAGGCGGCGTTTTCCGAGCTGAGCAAAGAGATCGAAACCACCCTTACGCGGCGGCTGGATGATCTGAATGCGTCGTTGCGCTCGCTCAGTGGCATGCATCACGCCATGTCGAGACTGTCGCAACAGGAGCTCTCGGCCTACGCACAGGAAATAGAACGCAGTCACCCCTACGTGCGCGCAATCCTGCATCTGCAACTGGTTCGCGACGACCGCAAGAGCGACTACGAAGAACGTTTCCGCGAAACCGGCTACCCGACCTTCACCGTCACCGCGCTGGGCGACGATGGCAGGCTGCAGCCGAGCCCCACGCGCGACAGCTACATGTCGCTGAGTTTCATCGAACCACTGAACCCGGGACTGGCACGCTTTCTCGGCCTCGACCTGTATTCGCATCCGGTGCTGCGGTCTGCGCTGCTGCAGAGCATCAGCACCGGGGAGGTCAGTGCCGCACCGTCGAGCACGCTGGGGCACGATACCTTTTTGCTGTTCAAGCCGGTGTTTAAGGGATTCTTTGTACCCAGCTCGCAGGCGCAACGCCATAACCAGGTGCATGGCGCCTATGCGCTGCTGATCGATACGCCAAAATTCCTCGCCGATCTGCACGCCAGACATCCCGGCCTGGGTATCGGATTCTCGACCTGGAACAGAGGCATGCCGGTCGGCCTGTTCGACAAGCCCGCCACCCGCGCCGTCGATACGCTGGCGCGAATCCTGCCGAGCAACCGGATCGATATCGATATCGCGCTGCCCGATTCGCATTTTCGCCTCGCCCTCGAAAGCGCCGTCGACAGCGCCGCCTTTCAGCCGCAACGCTGGCTTACCCTGGTCTCGACTTTCGCCCTTCTTTACTTTGCCATTGTCGCCGTCGTAATGACCCGTCTGCGTGCGACCGAGGAGGCAGAGGAGGCCAAGGAACAGCTTTTTCAGGAGAAGGAGCGCGCCCAGGTCACCCTGCAGTCGATTGGCGAGGCGGTCATCACGGCCGACCCCACCGGCGTGGTCGATTTCATAAACCCGGCGGCCGAACACCTCACCGGCTGGCGTGCCGAAGATGCCCATGGGCGGCACCTCAACGAGATCTTCTCCCTGGTCTCGGAGAGCGACGGCACCGCCCTGCCCGACCCGATCGCACGCGCCTTGCGCGACCACGACGAGTCGGAGGCCGCCGCCATCATGGTGCGCAGCGATGGCGCGACCATCGCCGTGATCGAGAACGCAGCGGCGATACGCGACAGCGACGGCCACTTCACCGGTGCTGTGCTGATCGTTCGTGACGTCAGCCGCGAACGCAACCTGTTGCGCGAGATGGCCTTCCAGGCCACGCATGATCCGCTGACCCGGCTGATCAACCGTCGCCAGTTCGAGCGCGAGCTCAGCGCCGTGGTCGATGATGCCCTCCACTCCGGCAACCAGCATGCACTGATGTACATCGACCTGGACCAGTTCAAGGCGATCAACGACAGCTCCGGACACATGGCCGGCGATCAGTTGCTCAAGCAGGTCGCCAGCCACCTCAGCGAAAACATTCGTCGCCTCGATCGCCTGGCACGCCTGGGTGGTGACGAATTTGGCGTCCTGCTACGCGACTGTTCGATCGCGAAGTCCCTCGAGGTGGCCGAGGCCCTGCGCCACGAGGTGAAAAGCCTGCGCCTGCATTGGGAGGACAAGACCTTCCGCATCAGCCTGAGTATCGGTGTGGTCTCGATCAGCAGGCAGAGCGGCAGCATCGACGAGGTACTGCGGGCAGCCGATGCCGCCTGTTACGTCGCCAAGGACCAGGGACGCAACCGGGTACATTACTATCAGCCGGATGATGAGATGCTGGCGCAGCGCAGCAGTGATATGCAGTGGCTGCAACGGCTGCGCGAGGCGATCGACAACGACCAGCTTGTGCTGTTCGGACAGCCCATCTTCCCGCTCGGCAACGCCAACCCGCACCCGCAGATGTGCGAGTTGCTGGTGCGCATGACCGACAGCGACGGGCGCATCATTCCACCGATGACCTTCATCCCCGCCGCCGAGCGCTTCAACCTGATGTTCGACCTAGACCTGTGGGTAGTCGGACAGGCCTTCCGGCAACTCGCCGCATTGTGGCGGCAGACACCGGATGATCCGCGGATTTTCACCATCAACCTGTCCGGGCAGTCGCTCGATCACCCCGATCTGGGCAAGGCCATCGAGGAGCTACAGGCCAAACAGGCGATCAAGCCGCACCGTATCTGCTTTGAGATTACCGAGACCAGTGTCATTGCCAACATGGACCGCGCGCTCAGCCTGATGGATGGACTGCGTCGACGCGGCTTTCTGTTTGCGCTCGACGACTTCGGCACCGGCCTGAGTTCATTCGCCTACCTGAAAAAACTGCCGGTCGATTATCTGAAAATCGACGGTGAGTTCGTCCGCGATATTCTCCAGGATCCGGTGGACAAGGCGATGGTCGACACCATCCGCCGCATCGGCGGCGTGCTCGGAATGACAACCGTCGCCGAGGCCATTGAAGACGCGGAGACCTGCGAACTGCTGACCGCGATGGGCATAGACTACGGGCAGGGATACCACCTGGCCAAACCGGCGCCGGGCAGCATCCAGCCCGTGCGGTCCAACATCGTGACGCTGCCACGCCGCGGTTGAGCGTCGCGCTCAGTCCCAGCGTTCGGGGTAGCTGCCGCGGTCCAGCAGGTTGTTGCTGAACAACGCGACCAGCAACAGAATCAGCGAGCCGATCAGCACCGGGAACACATATCCCCAACCGAGACCATGCACCGCGTCGGTGCCGATCACCGCGATCAGGGCGGTCGCACCCCCCGGCGGATGGATCGTGCGCGTCACCATCATCAACGCAATCGCCGTGGCGACGGCGGTCGCCTCCTGTACCACCAGGATATCGGGCAGATAGCGGTAGCAGGCCACACCAACTACGGCCGAGATCAGATGGCCGCCGATCAGGTTGCGTGGCTGCGAAAACGGGGCACGCGGCGCGCCGAAGACCAGCACGGCCGAGGCACCGAAGGAGCCGATGACCAGCAACTGCAGACGCGGCAGCAACTCCACCACGACAGCCAGCAACGCGATCCCGAGGAACGCGCCCAGCCATGCCGCAATGATGTGCGCCGGGCCGATGCGCCGCCCATGGCCGTGCGGTTTGAAATCACGGGTTCGTGCATGCGCCGGATGATCGGCGTCCGCGATCTCCGATTTGGCATCCGCCCCCCCGTCAGTCATTCAACCACTGCGCCGCCCGTTTGGCGAAATAGGTCAGGATGCCGTCGGCGCCGGCGCGCTTGATGCACAGCAGCGATTCCATCACCACGGCGCGCTCGTCCAGCCAGCCGTTCTGCGCGGCCGCCATGTGCATCGCGTATTCGCCGCTGACCTGGTAGACGAAGGTCGGCACGCCGAACTGATCCTTCACCCGGCGCACGATGTCCAGGTAGGGCATGCCCGGCTTGACCATCACCATGTCGGCGCCCTCGCTGAGATCGAGCGCCACCTCGCGCAGCGCCTCGTCGCTGTTGGCCGGATCCATCTGGTAGGTGTACTTGTTGCCCTTGCCCAGGTTGGCGGCCGAGCCGACCGCATCGCGGAACGGCCCGTAGTAGCTGCTCGCGTACTTGGCGGAGTAGGCCAGGATGCGGGTGTGGATATGCGCCGTCCGCCTCGAGCGCATCGCGGATGTCGCCGATGCGCCCGTCCATCATGTCGGACGGCGCGACCACGTCGGCGCCGGCCTCGGCGTGCGACAGGGCCTGCTTGCACCAGCACCTCGACCGTCTCGTCGTTCAGCACGTAGCCGCTGTCGTCGATCAGGCCGTCCTGGCCATGCGTGGTGAACGGATCCAGGGCGACGTCGGTGATCACGCCCAGCTCGGGCAGCGCGTCCTTGAGCGCGCGCACCGCGCGCTGCGCCAGGCCGTCGGGGTTGAAGGCCTCGGCCGCGTCCTCACTCTTCGCGCTGGCCGGCGTGACCGGAAACAGCGCCATCGCCGGGATACCCAGGGCATGCACCTCGCGCGCCTCGGCGACCAGCAGGTCGATACTCAGGCGCTCGACGCCCGGCATCGAGGCCACCGCCTCGCGCTGCCCCTCGCCTTCGACAACAAACATCGGGTAGATGAAGTCATCGGGAGTGAGCCGGTTTTCGCGCATCAGGCGGCGCGAGAAATCATCCCGACGCATGCGCCGCATGCGGGTGAAGGGGTATCCGGAAAAGGCCTGGCTGTCGTTGCTCATCGCGTGGTCCGTGTCACTGCATCGATCCGCCAGTTTAACCTGCAAATAGCACCAGTATCCGGGATGATCGCGCCGGGCAGGTGCGATTGGACGCCGCGCTGGAGCAAAAACCATAGCCGTAGCTATGGTTTGAGTGACAAATCCGCCCGGAGCGGATTTGGACAGGTGAAACCTGGCCCGCAGGGCGATGCACAGGGAAGTGCAACGCAACGGCAAGTGCGAGCGTGCCTGACCAAGCGAGGGCCCGGATAGACCACAGGCGAGTGGCACGCTGTATCCGTGTTGCGTTACGACGATTTCGGAGTTTGTCGCATCCGTTGCGGGTCAAACGAATCCGCTTGGGATCGACTGGTGCAATTTGCAGGTTAGCGTTTAACACCCGGCCTCAATCCCGGCGGCGCAGTACCTGGCGCACTTCCGGGGCATGCCGCCGGCTCACCTCGACCGACTCGTCACAGCCCTCGAGCAGCAGCACAAGCCTGCCGTCGGCGAGCCGCCGCAGCTCGCGCATCTTTTGCGGCGCGACCAGCGCGTTGCGGTGCACCCGCAGGAAGGCATCCGGCAGACGCTCCTCGACGGCGCGCAACGATTCCTCGGTGAGCGCCATGCCACCGGGATGCCACACCTCGACATACTTGCTGTCGGCGCGCAGAAAGATCACGTCGGCAGCAGCGACTCGTACGATACCGCCACGATAGGTGGCACTGATGAAAGCGCTGGACGACGCCAGCGCCTGCTGCTGGTCCTGGGTCAATGCAGCGGCCTTGAGCAGGGCCCGTTGCAGCCGTTCGGGCCGGACCGGCTTGAGCAGGTAATCGATGGCGTTGGCCTCGAACGCCGCCAGCGCATGCTCGTCGTAGGCGGTCACAAACACCACCGCGGGTGCTCGTTGCCGGGCCGCCAATGCCAGCGCCGCCTCGATCCCGTCCATGCCCGGCATGCGGATATCGAGCAGAACCAGGTCAACCGTCTCGCGTTCGCAACAGGCGATCACCTCGTGCCCATTGGCTGCCTCGCCGACCAGGCGATAACCCGCCCCCGCGTCGCCCAGCAGCGCGGCGAGGCGCGCGCGTGCGGGGGCCTCGTCATCGGCGATCAGCACGTTCACGGCATATCCGCCGGAAAGTGCAGGCGTACCTGGTAACAGCCGTCGACCCGCCCGACGACCATCCCGGCGTCGCCGCCGAACGC
This sequence comes from uncultured Gammaproteobacteria bacterium, assembly GCA_963719025.1. GTDB lineage: Bacteria > Pseudomonadota > Gammaproteobacteria > Chromatiales > Chromatiaceae > Thiosocius. The sequence continues at coordinate 66,899 of CAVRBK010000101.1, forward strand.
CGCGTCGAGGCGCTCGCGCACGTTGTCCTGCGCCATCTGGTTACCCGGCCGCAGGCGCTCGACCGGTTCATCCGGGAGCGTGTTGCGCACCGCCAGGTTGACCACGCCATCGCGGAAGCGACCGCTGATCGTGATCAGCCCGCCACCCGTCGCGGGCTCTACACCGTGGTAGACCGCGTTTTCCAGCAAGGGCTGCAGCAGCATGCCCGGCAAGCGGATATCGCCCGGCAGATCATCGATATCCCACGCCACCTGCAGGCGTTCGCCAAGGCGCTGCGCCTCGATCCTCAGGTAGCCGCGGGCGAGCTCGAATTCATGCTCCAGGGTCGACCGGGTGCCGGCATCCGCCAGGGTGGCCCGAAACAGATCCGACAGATCCTGTACCACCTGCTCGGCCAGATCGGCATCGACACGGGTCAGGCTGGCAATCGTATTCATACTGTTGAACAGGAAATGCGGACGGATGCGCGCCTGCAGGGCCTGCAGGCGCGCACGCGACTCGGCCAGCTCGCGCTGCCGCTCGCGGTGTTGTTCGTACAGGTAGCGCAACAGCACGGCACCGACGATGCCGGCGATCGCCAGGTGATGCAGCAAGGCCTGGACAGTCGGCGACGCGGTCGGCAGGCCCAGCACCCAGGCCACCCAGAACACCAGCGCCGTGATCAGCAGAATGATGCACCAGGCAAGCACCCCGGCCAGCGTATGCGAGAGCCGCCCCAGTGGCCGGCGCAGCATACAAAACAAGGCACTGACGGTGAGCACGACCCACTGGATATACAGCGAGCGCAGGCTCAGTTCGGCCCAGAACTGGTCGACCCGTGGGAAGGCCCCCAGGGTCAACACGATCGCCAGCAACTCGGCGCTGATGACCACGCCGAAGACCATGCGGATAGCACAAAAGTTGGGCAGAAATGCGCGCTGCGGAGTGGCCGACATGCCTGCAGTATAGGTAAAGCGATACGCCTTCCCCAGCGCGGCAAGGCGCCAATCCGCTTCAGCCGCGCCGCCATTGCGGCAATTGAGTGCCCAAGGCCCCTATAATCACGGCTTCGTTGCTGAACGGTTTCCATCCGATGTCTGACAAAAAACTCTGGGCCGGCCGCTTTGCCGAGCCCACCGATGCGTTCGTCGAGGCCTTCACCGCCTCGGTCGAGTTTGATCAGCGCCTCGCGCCCTACGATATCCAGGGTTCGATCGCGCATGCGACCATGCTGGCTCGCCAGGGGATTCTCAGCGAACAGGAACGCGACGACATCATCGCCGGGCTGCTGCAGATCCTGGCACGTATCGAGGCCGGTGAATTCGAATGGTCGGTCGCGCTGGAAGACGTCCACATGAACGTCGAGGCGGCCTTGACCGATGCGATCGGCATCGCCGGCAAGAAGCTGCATACCGGGCGCTCGCGCAACGACCAGGTGGCGACCGACGTGCGCCTGTGGCTGCGCGCCGAACTGATCGAGATCCGTATCGCGATCCGGCGCCTGCAGCGTGCGTTGCTCGACATCGCGGAGCGCGAGGCCGACACCATCCTGCCCGGCTTCACCCATCTGCAGACGGCCCAGCCGATCACCTTCGGGCACCACATGATGGCCTGGTTCGAGATGCTCGACCGCGATCACGACCGCATGCTCGACTGTGCCGCGCGGGTCAACGTGATGCCGCTGGGCGCGGCCGCGCTGGCCGGCACCACCTATCCGATCGACCGTGAATTCACCGCGACCGAGCTCGGCCTTCGATCGCCCGGCGGAGAACTCGCTGGATGCCGTGTCGCGATCGCGATTTTGCGATCGAATTCGCCGCCGCGGCCAGCATCCTGATGATGCACCTGTCGCGCATGAGCGAAGAGCTGATCATCTGGTCATCCGCACAGTTCCATTTCGTCACCCTGTCCGACAGCTTCTGCACCGGCTCGTCGATCATGCCGCAGAAGAAAAACCCGGATGTGCCGGAACTGATTCGCGGCAAGATCCGGGCGCATCTTCGGCCACCTGATGGCCCTGCTGACGCTGATGAAGTCGCAACCGCTGGCCTACAACAAGGACAACCAGGAAGACAAGGAGCCACTGTTCGATAGCGGTCGACAATGTCAAGGGCTCGCTCAAGGTGTTCGCCGACATGGTCCCGGCGATCAGCTGCAACAAGGAGGAAATGCGCGCGGCCGCGCTCAAGGGTTTCGCCACCGCAACCGATCTCGCCGATTACCTGGTGCGCAAGGGCATGCCGTTCCGCGATGCCCACGAGGTGGTCGGCAAATCGGTTGCCTACTGCGTGGAGCGCGGCTGTGACCTGGCCGAGCTGAGTCTCGATGAACTGCGTAGCTTCTCCGCAGAGATCGATCAGGACGTATTCGATTACCTGACCCTCGAGGGCTCGGTTGCCGCGCGCAACCACATCGGCGGCACCGCGCCACAACAGGTGCGGGCCGCGATCGCCCGCGCACGCACCCGACTCGACAGCGACTGAGCACAGAAAACGCTCAATAAGCGGCTGATACGGCCGCAAACCCTCTTCAAGATGGTACCGGGTGACATGTGGTGGCCCCGGTACGCCTGTTCATAGGGGGTTGACCCATGCTGCCAAAGTCGTTGTGGCTGAAACCCCTGGGAATTCTGCTGGCGGTGGCGATCCTCGATCCGACCGAACGCCAACTCAACGAAACGGTCCCAGCACTGCTCAACCGGGATGCAGAGACCACGCTGCTCGACGTCCCCGACGCGCTGATCGCGCTCGAGCGCTGGCCTGGGCGGATCAAGGTTGTCGGGCCGATCTCTGGCGAGCAAAAAATGGCCGTGGCCTTTCGCCCCGAATCCACAGAACTGCGCAAGGCGTTCAATGGCTATGTGGCCGCAATTCGCGCAGACGGCCGTTACAACGCCCTGGTGCGCAAGTACTACCCGGCCGCGTTCGACTATTTCTCCGGATTTTTCAGCGACACCACGGGGTCTTAGCGCGGGGCCATGCGCAAGCCACGCCTCCGCACCCGCAACGCGACGATCCTGATCGTCGGTGTGTTGCTCGGCCTCTACCTGGCGGTCCTCATCGCCTTCGCCTGGCTCGGCCAGGAGCGGTTGCGCGAATCACTGGCGGCGCAGGACCAGCTGCACAGCGAGAAGCTGGCCTTCGGGCTCGGTTACTTTCTGAGCGACCTGCAGGCCACCCTCGACGACGTCGCCAGAACCGGCTCCATCAGCACCTTTTTTGCCAACCGCGACCTTGGTATGTCGATGCGCTACGGCCTGCGCGCCAGCCTGCTATCGATCGAACGTGATCTACAACACCTGATTCAGCGCAAACGGGCGCATGATCGCCCGGTGTTTCGCCGGGTCATCTTCGCCGAACCGAACGGAAGGGTGCTGATCAGTGTTGGTCCGCAAGACGGCGACAGCAGGCCGGCAACCTATAACCTCGTCGATACCGCGCTGACCGATCAGCCCCGCATTATCTGGGAAGGCGGCCACGCCCGCCTGCGCTTCAGCAGCGCCGTTATGCTGAAGAATCGCTCGGTCGGATTTATGCTGGCCGACGTGGATGTGGTGGATACGGTTCAGCCATTTCTCCTCGTGCACGACAGTGCGGACCAACCGCACCATGCTGTGCTGATTGATGACAACGATCGCCTGGTGGCGGTCAGCAGCGGCCACGCCTTGCATGGTGCGCTCCGCAAGCCGGTCCGCCGCGATTCCGACGCTATCGAGACAACCGTTCCCGGCTCACCTTTGAAGCTGGTACAGCGGTCCAGCGCAACCCTGAACCACGGCATCCTCACCTCGCCGTATTTCCTGTCCGCGCTTGCCCTGGTAACGATCCCGCTGTTGTTCGGCCTGATCCATCTGTGGCGACTGAACAACCACAACATCGTCCTGCGTACCCGCTTCCAGGCGAATGCGAAGCAACGCAAGAGCCTGCGCCATCAGAACGAACGCCTGCAGCGCGAGATCGAAAAACGTGTGGAATCGGAGCACAAGCTCGTCTATCAGGCCAACTATGACCAGCTGACCGGCCTGCCGAACCGCAACCTCGCCATGGACCGGCTCGAGCAGGCGCTGAAATGGGCCAAAAGGGAGGATGGCTCGGTACTGGTGCTGTTCCTCGATCTCGATCGCTTCAAACAGGTCAACGACTCCCTTGGGCATGTCGCCGGTGACGAACTGCTGCGCGAGGCGGCGCACAGGCTGCAGTCGAAGGTCCGCGAACACGATACCGTTTCGCGCCTTGGCGGCGATGAATTTCTGGTGATCTGTCCTGAGGCATCGTCACGCGACGACTGGGAGCATTGCCCACAGAATCTCGTCAAAGTGCTGGCAGCGCCGTTCTTCGTTGGCGATCACGAGTTCTTTGTCGGCGCCAGTATCGGGGTTGCCGCCTATCCCGATGGCGGCGATGAACCGCAGAAACTCCTGAAAAACGCCGATATCGCAATGTATGCGGCAAAAGAAAGCGGTCGCAACCGCTATTGCCTTTATGACCCGACCATGGACACCCTGACGACCGAGGCGGTCAAGCTCGAACGTAACCTCAGGCACGCGCTGGAACGTAATGAGTTCCGCCTGCTGTACCAGCCGATCGTTGATCTCAGCTCGAGCCGTACGGTCGCAGTCGAGGCGTTGCTGCGCTGGAGCAATCCGGAGCTGGGTGAGGTTTCCCCCGAAACCTTCATCCCGATCGCCGAAGAAACCGGGCTGATTCACGAAATTGGCGAGTGGGTGTTACACCAGGCCTGTGAGACGGTCAGCACAATGGGTCAGGACACCCAGTTCCGGCTCGCCGTGAACCTGTCATCGAAACAGTTCAGCCGACCGGCACGCCTGCTCGACTGCGTCCTCGCGGCACTGCGCGAGTCCGGAATGATGCCAAATCAACTCGAGCTCGAGATCACCGAATCGGTGCTGATCGATGATCACCGCCAGATTGCCGACCTGATCAACCAGCTCGACCGCATCGGCGTACGCCTGTCGATCGATGATTTCGGCACCGGCTACTCGGCACTGAACTATCTGCAACGCTTCCCGTTCGACGTGCTGAAGATCGATCGCAGCTTTACCATGCAGGCCCCCGACAGTGCCGCCGACGCGTCGCTGATCCGGGCCATTATCGCGATGGCCCACGCGCTCGACCTCGAGGTGGTCGCCGAGGGTATCGAGACACGTGGGCAGGCCGGCTTTCTGCTCGTCTACCACTGCGAGTTCGGCCAGGGCTTCCTGTACAACAAGCCGCTGACCCCCCGCCAGCTGCAGCTCCACCTGAACGAAGACGCGGCCATCTCGGCCTGAACACGCCCGGGTGCCTGGCCGGAAACCTGGAAAGATGCTCAGATGCGTCCCTGTTCACACCCGCACAGAGAGACCGGCATGCCCCGCGACAGCCTGAACGAGCTCAATGACATCCTCCTCGCCTTCGCCCGCGAGCGCGACTGGGAACAGTTTCACTCGCCGAAAAACCTCAGCATGGCCCTGGCCGGTGAGGCCGGCGAGCTGCTGGAGCACTTCCAGTGGCTGAGCGAGGCGCAGAGTGCGGACCTCCCCGCCGACAAGAAACAGGCGGTGGCCGGAGAAATGGCCGACATTCTCATCTACCTGATCCGCCTGGCCGAACGGCTCGACGTCGACCTGATCGACAGCGTGCACCGCAAGGTCGGGATCAATCGGCAGCGCTACCCGGCAGACAAGGTGCGCGGCGATGCACGGCGTGCCGAGGAATACGACTGATCCGCCAGCGCCCCCCGCTCAGCTGTCGCGTCCGATCAGCCGCAGCCGGGTATGCCTTGCCAGACGCCGCACCCGGTGCCACCACCCCGGCGGGCGACGGACCCGTTGCGGCGCCATGCCGACGCTGCCCATCTGCCCGCCGACCAGCAGCGCATCCGGCACGCGTCGGCGAATCGCCGCGGCAACCTGGCCACTGAGCCCGGGCTCGGCCGCCAGGGACACCCACAAGACGTTGATTTTAAAGTTGATATCGGCGAATGCCACGCGCTCCGCGTAGGACGCACACACCGCGCGAACCTGGTCGACGACCCACCTTCGGTATTCTTCCTCGCGCCCGCCAAGGCCCGGAATCACCATCATGAAATCGGCCAGGCAACCGCCGTCGTCACCGCGGGTCGGCGCCAGCTGCCATAACGGCTCGGCCGGAGAAAGACGGGATCCCGATGTCGGCACATGGCCCTGTGAGTGGCTCTTTCGCATGTCCCCCCCAAGGTTAGCAGGCACCCTGCGGGGTGGGGGAATCGGGGTCCTTTGGCGCGCCACCCGCCGGGCCCGGTGGGCGCTCGAATGCCGCTGCGAAAGAGCGGCCACAACGGCCAATGCGATTAAAGAGTGACGCCGCTCGGCCGAATTAAAGGCAGTGTGACGAAAAGCCTCTGACGAGGTGATTTTCCAGGGGAGAGAATGGAAACGAACAACATGATTCAGATTGACCAGACCTTACTGCAGCACCTGCCTTTCGGCCTCGCCCAGCTCAATGCGGACAACCGCATCACCTGGGTCAACGATACCCTTGAGCGCATGCTCGGCATGCGCAGCGATGAACTGCAGGACCGCACCCTCGATGAGCTGCCGGACCCTGCCCGGCGCCTGCTCGCGACCGAACCGCGCCTTCTGGCGGTTGACGCCGGACAGCACTGGATCAGTCGCGAGATCCACAGTGACGGCAGTGGTCAACGCCTGCTGGTGGTAAGTGATGTGAGTTCGCAGGAACAACTCGCCGAGGAGAACGCCCGCCTGCGCCAACAGGTCCAGGACCTCAAGCTGACCGACGACCTGACCGGCCTGCCCAACAAGCGCGCCATCAGCCAGGCACTCGATCTGCATATCTCGCGCAGTCGACGCTACCAGAACCCGCTGAGCGTGGTGCTGGTGCATATCGATCTGCAGAAACTCGACGGGGTGCAGCCGCTTTCCACCGACCCGCTGATCCTCGCCCTTTCACGCTTCCTGCGCGATCGCCTGCGCTGGGTCGACCAGATCGCGCGCTGGGAGAACAACGTTTTTCTGCTGGTGCTGCCGGAAACCCTGGAGGCCGATGCACGCGTCCTGCTGGACAAGATCGCCAACGAGCAGGACAGCATGCAGCTGCCGGAAGGCGTCGGTGAACTGCGTCCGGAGCTGTCGTTCGGCCTCGCCTGCTGGACCAAGGGAGACGACATGCGGACCCTGCTGCGCGCTGCCCTGGATAATCTGCAGACGAGTGTCGGCACCTGACCACCCGACCATGCCCTGATGAGCGAAGCGGCGATTGAAGACGAGCAACGGGGCCTTGGGCGCAAGGATCTGAAGCGACTCGTCGGGCGCTTTCAGGCGCTTTGCGACCAGCGCCTGCGACGCATCCGCGCGACCCTCACCCATGAGCAGCGCGGCTTCTTCGACCTGCTGCCGCTGCTCTGGCACGTCAATCACCCGACGATGCCGGGCTTTGTCTCTACCGACACCCCAGCCGGAGTAATCGCGTACAAACCCAGTAAGGAGCAGCTGCTGCTGGCGCGCCGGTTTGCCCGCGGCTTTAGCGAGGAAAAGCGTCCCGCCCGTTCCTACCCGATCCGCGGCCTGTACCTGATGGGCAGCATGGGAAGCCTCGGTCAGACGGCGGGCAGCGACCTGGATTTCTGGCTGTGCCACAGCGGCGATATCGACCAGGCCGGCCGGGATGCGCTGCGCCACAAGGCGGCGTTGCTCGAACAGCATGCCAGCGGCATCGGCCTGCACGCCCACTTCTTCCTGATGCACGACGAGTCGTTCCGCAACGGTGCAATCGAGCAGCTGTCGAAGGAAAGCAGCGGAAACACCCAGCACACCCTGCTGCTCGAAGAGTTCTACCGCACCGGCATCCTGATCGCCGGCAACCCGCTATTGTGGTGGGTGGTACCGCCGGAGCATGAGGAAAACTATGCCGCCTACACCGAACGCCTGATCCGCAAGCGCTTCATCCGGCCGGGGCACTGGCTGGATTTCGGCGGTCTGCACGGGCTGCCGGCCGAAGAATTCTTTGGCGTGGCCCACTGGCAGCTGTTCAAAGGAATCGATGCGCCCTACAAATCACTGCTCAAGCTGATGCTGCTCGAGGCCTACGCGGCCGAGTACCCGCACATCGACTGGCTGTGCATGGAGACCAAGCGCGCCATCCACGCCGGTGACGACGTCGATGCCGACAGCGTCGACCCCTACCAGCTGATTCTCAAGCGCATCACCCAGTACCTCGGCGCGCGCAACGAACCCGAGCGCCTGCAGCTGGCACGGCGCGCCTTCTACTTCAAGGCCGGGCAGGTGCTGGCTCACTCCAGGCTGCCGCGCGACTGGCGTCACGAACAGATGCTCAGCCAATGCAACAGCTGGGGCTGGAACCGCAACGAGATCGCGTTGCTCGACACCCGCCCGCAATGGAAGCTGCAACGGGTCCTCGAGGAACGCAACGCCCTGGTATCCGAACTGTCGCGCAGTTATCGCCTGCTGACCGAGTTCGCTCGCGAGCAGAACGCCACGGCCAACCTGGATACCCGTGAACTCGCGCTGCTCGGTCGCAAGCTGTACGCCGCGCTGGACAAACGACCAGGCAAGATCGACCGGGTCAACCCCGGGATCTCGCGCGACCTCTCCGAGCGCACGCTGTGGATGCAGCGGATCTACGATGAACCGGTCCGCTGGCAGCTTTTTCTGCAACCGCCGGACCAACTGCACGACACGCCAACCAAGACCAGCATCTGCCTGGTCGAGATACTGGCCTGGCTGCATCTGAACGGGATCTGCGAACGCAGCACGCAGATGCACTACCTGCCCAAGGCGCAGGGCTACGGCGAGGTCGAACAGGACAAGATCCTGAAAACGCTGCGCAAGCGCCTGAGCCGGGCGACGGCCGGGGAAAGCGGCCTCGAGGCCTATGCCGATACCGCGCGGGGACGGGTGTCGATGTGGTTTGTCAATGTCGGGCAGAACCCACTGGCCAGCCAGGCCGATGCCGGCTACCAGCTGATCAGCGAGCGGGTCGATGCCCTGAGCTTCGGTGCAGCGCACGATTGCCTGGTAGCCAATGTCGAGCACCTGTACATCACCACCTGGGGCGAGGTCCGGGTAGAGCACTATGGCAACGGTGGCGAGGGCCTGCTCGACTGCCTGTGCCGCTATCTCGACCTGTTCGCGCCGCACGCCCACAAACCGGGGCCCGTCGCCGCCTACAGCTACTCGTCGACCCGCGGTGGCGCGATCGCCCAGCGCGTGGCCCGGCTGGTGCAGTCGGTCGCCGATTCCTTCGACAGACGTGGCCAGGATAGTCGCTACCTGCTGCGCATCGCTGACAACTTCTACCAGGTCTATTTCGATACCGACCAGTATGCCTGGGCACCGATCGGTCAACTGGCAGATTTCGACGCGCTTCTGGCCAAATCGACCGGTCGTTTCCAACACGCCTGCATCGACCCCCTGAGCATGCCGGACTCACCCCTGCCCGCACTGATGCGGCGCAACCGGGAGGGTCAGATCCAGCTGTTTTACCGGGTCCTCGAGCGGGGTATAGAGCTGTATTGCTTCGATCAGAATGGCGCAGTCTTTCAGCAATGGTCGGCGAGCGCCGACGAATATCACCTGCTGGTCCAGCTGCAGCGCTTTCTCGATGCCCTCGCCAGTCGTCACACGCTCGCATCGGGTGATGGCGCGCCGCTCTTCTCGGCACAATTTGCACGGGTCAACCACCGCCCGGATGGCGAATGGATGGTCACCCCGATCAAGGTGCCGCACAGCAAGGTCACCGATCACACCGAGCTGGTACTCGCCGTAAACCCGGGCGGACGCCTGCAGGACGGCTTCCGCCTGCAGATGGGCAACCGCGAATTCGACTCCCTGCTCCTCGGTGACGCGTTGTACGACGAAGTCGCCATCCACCTGCGCCAGCTGCGGCGCCACAGCAGCGAGACTTATCCGGTATACCTGACCGGCGTGATCGGCGCCGAAGGCGATGCCGGGCGGGCTTTCTCGCTGATCGAACTGTTACGCTTCAAGTACCAGGTTGAGGAACGTCTTGCCGTCGCCATGCGTTGAGCGGCCTGGAACCAATCTGTGACGCAATAGGTCAACTCTTAAGGGAGCTGTGGGTTAAGCTCGGACACTGCGTTGCACAAAAACGACTCAAAGCGGGAATTCACCATGCAAGTAACAAAACAACTGGCGGTAATGGTCGCGGCTTCCGCCCTGGTACTGGGCGGCTGTCAGACCACCAAGGAAACCCAGGGACAGGTCATCGGCGCGATCGCCGGGGGCATCCTCGGCAATCAGGTCGGCAGTGGCAGCGGTCGCACCGCTGCCGTGATCGCCGGCACCCTGCTCGGCGGCTTCGTCGGCGGCAACGTCGGTCGGCAGATGGACGACGGCGATCGCTACCGTGCGGGGCAGGCACTGGAGGCGACACCGACCTACCAGAGCAGCAGATGGCAGAACCCGGACAGCGGCAATCGCTATGCGGTAACGCCGACGAAAACCTACTACGACGGTTCGCGCCCGTGCCGCGACTACACCACAGAGGCGTGGATCGACGGCCAGCGTGAGACGATTACCGGCAGCGCCTGTCGCCAGTCGGACGGCACCTGGCGGGCCAGCAACTGACCCGGGTCCGGGCGGCCGGAGCACTCTGGCCACCCGACACATCGCTCCCCCCTGCCCGACCCGCTGAGTGAAGCGCGATTGGGCCCGCGGGCGACGCCGGTTTATACTCGCGGATCGATTTCCTGCGGAGTCCGGCATGATCCGACGCCTGATCGCTGTGTGCGGCGTGCTAGCACTGATTACCACCCTTGGCTGCGGCAACAAGGGCCCCCTGTATCTCCCCGATGCGGCCGACGAGACGGCGCAGAAGAGCGACCGCGACGAGCTACCGTAAACCGCACCATGGACCATTTTCAGTATCGTGACGGCCAACTGCTGGCCGAGGACGTGCCGCTGCAGCGGATCGCCGACCTGCATGGCACGCCCTGCTACGTGTATTCCCGCGCCACCCTGGAACGCCACTGGCGCGCCTTTGACGAGGCCTTCGGTGGGCATCCGCACCTGGTGTGTTTCGCCGTCAAGGCCAACTCGAACCTCGGCGTACTGAATACCCTGGCGCGGCTCGGTTCCGGTTTCGACATCGTCTCGCTGGGCGAACTGGAGCGCGTGCTCGCGGCCGGTGGCGATCCGCGCCGGGTGGTGTTTTCCGGCGTCGGCAAAAAGGCCGAGGAGATGCAGCGCGCGCTCAAGGTCGGTATCCGCTGCTTCAACGTCGAATCGGCCGCCGAACTCGAGCGCCTCAACGACGTGGCCGGGGGGATGGGCCTGCAGGCGCCGGTGGCCTTGCGGGTCAACCCGGATGTCGACGCACAGACCCACCCCTATATCTCGACCGGGCTGAAGGAAAACAAGTTCGGCATCCCGATCGACGAGGCCCCGGCACTGTACCGCCGTGCCGCCTCGCTGCCGCATATCAAGATATCCGGTGTCGATTGCCACATCGGCTCGCAGCTGACCCAGCTGGCGCCCTTTCTGGACGCCCTGGAGCGCGTTATCGCGCTGGTCGAACAGCTCGCCAGCGACGGGATCCGGATCGATCATCTCGACCTCGGCGGCGGACTCGGCGTGCGCTACGACCAGGAGACGCCGCCGCAACCGGCCGAGTATGCCGGTGCCCTGCTGCAGCGCCTCCAGGATGCGCCCTACGAGATCTTTATCGAGCCGGGTCGCGCGATCGCGGCCAACGCCGGCGTGCTGCTGACCCGGGTCGAGTATCTGAAGCACAACGAGACCAAAAATTTCGCCATCATCGACGCGGCGATGAACGACCTGATCCGCCCCGCGCTGTACCAGGCCTGGCAGGAAATCGTCACGGTCGAGCAGCAGCCCGGCGGCACCCGGGCCGAATACGACCTGGTCGGTCCGATCTGCGAGACCGGTGATTTTCTCGGCAAACAACGCGATCTGACACTGCAGGAGGGCAGCCTGCTGGCGGTGCGCTCGTCGGGCGCCTACGGCTTCACCATGGCGTCGAACTACAACTCGCGACCACGCGCCGCCGAGGTCATGGTCGATGGCGATCAGACCTACCTGGTGCGCGAACGCGAACGTGTTGCCGACCTGTTCGCCGGCGAAAGCATCCTGCCCGGCTGAGGGCGCGCACATGCAAAGGATCCCCGAACCGGAAGAACTGATGGACGATGCCGCACAGGCACGGGCCTACGCGGATGCCGACTTCTCCGAGGCCAACGACCTGTTTGTCGAGCTGGTCGAACGGCTCGATCCGTCACCCCTGCGGCACCGCCTGCTCGATCTTGGCTGCGGGCCGGCCGATATCCCGCTGGCCCTGGCCCTGCGTCATCCCGAACTGCAGATCGATGCGGTCGACGGCGCGCGCGCGATGCTCGACCTGGCGCAACAGCGGGTCGCCGGTCACAACGACCTGGGCGGGCGCATCCGCCTGCTGTGCGAATACCTGCCAAGCCCGGCGCTGGCGCGCGGGCATTACGGTTACGTGGTATCCAACAGCCTGCTGCATCACCTCGCCGACCCGGCCGTGATGTGGCAGACACTCGCAGCATGTGCGGCACCGGGCGCACGCGTGCTGATCATGGACCTCGCGCGCCCGGCCTCCGAACTGGCGGTCGACGCCCTGGTCGAGACCTACGCAATCGACGCACCCGAGGTGCTGCGCCGCGATTTCCGCAATTCGCTGTTTGCCGCCTACAGCGTTCCCGAGGTCGAGCAGCAGCTCGACGCGGCGGGCCTGGGGACACTGCAGGTCGAGCAGGTCAGCGACCGCCATCTGGCGGTGAGCGGCCAGTTGCCGGGCTGAACCGGAGCCCCATCCGGCAGCCGATCGCGGTTGCGCCTGTTATCCTCTGTTGCCATGGGTATCCGTTTCACCAAGATGCATGGCCTGGGCAACGATTTCGTCGTGTTCGACGCGATCGAACAGGTGCTCGACCTCACCGCGGCACAATTGCGCGCGATTGCCGACCGACGCTTTGGCATCGGCTGCGATCAGATCCTGCTGGTGGAACGGCCACGCTCGCCGGCCACCGAATTCCACTACCGGATCTTCAACGCCGACGGCGGCGAGGTCGAACAGTGCGGCAACGGCGCACGCTGCTTCGCGCGTTTCGTGCACGACAAGGGGCTGACCGGCAAGCGCGAGATCACGGTGGGTACGGCCGCCGGCGATATCGTTCTCTACCTCGAAGACGAGATCACGGTAAGGGTCAACATGGGCACGCCCACCCTGCAGCCGGCAGACATCCCGTTCGATGCCGATGCCCGGGCGAGCAGCTACCCCTTGCAGGTCGCCGGCCGGATGGTCGATATCGGCGCCGTTTCGATGGGCAATCCACATGCCGTGCTGCTGGTCGACGACGTCGCCGACGCACCGGTCGATCGCTTCGGCCCGCTGATCGAACATCACAGCAGGTTTCCGCAACGCTGCAACGTCGGCTTCATGGCCATTCGGGCCAGGGACACGATCGATCTTCGGGTTTTCGAACGCGGCGCGGGCGAGACCCTGGCCTGCGGTACCGGCGCCTGCGCGGCGGTGGTGTACGGACGGATCCGCGGCCTGCTGGATGAGCGGGTCGCGGTGCATCTGCCCGGGGGGAGGCTTGTGATAAGCTGGAGCGGAGAGGGCGAACCGGTCTGGATGACGGGACCGACCGCAACGGTTTTCGAGGGCGAATTCGACCTCGACAGCCTGGCACTGAATTCACGCGCATGACGCCGTGACAGGCCGTATAGGGGCGAACAGGGGGCCAGAGCATGAGTCTGCAGCAGGATGAACTTGAGCAATCGGCCGACGAGCGTGAGGCGCGCATTGCCGAATACCTGATCGCGCATCCAGACTTCTTCGAGCACCACCCGGAAGTGCTCGGAGCCATCGACATTCCACACCCCACGGGTGATGCCGTTTCACTGATCGAGCGCCAGGTGCGTAACCTGCGCGAGTTGTCGGACAAGTACCGCCGGCAACTCGAAGACCTGGTGAACGTCGCGCGTGAGAACGACGGCCTCGCCAAACGTCTGCACCGCCTGACCCTGGCATTGATCGAAACCCAGACCTTCGACGAGGTGCTCAACACCCTGCAGGACGAACTGCGCGAGCAGTTTCAGGCCGACGCGGTGGAGATGAAGCTGTTCGCGTCGGAGCAACTGGATGCCCATGCGCACGAACCGGGGCCGGCGCTGTTCCGTGATTTCATCGCGCGCGCGCGGCCCAACTGCGGCCAGCTCGACAAGGCCCAACTCGAATACCTGTTCGGCCCGCAGGCCGGCGAAACCGGATCGGCCGCGTTGATTCCGCTCACCGCGCCACCGATGGCCGGCGTACTGGCGATCGGCAGCCGTGACCCGGAGCGCTTTCACCAGGGCAAGAGCGTGGACTTCCTGCAACGTCTGGCCGAGGTGGTCAGCGCCAAGCTGCAGTCGGCGTCCAGCCCCGGCGTCTGACATCGCCCGATGACGACCCGGCAAGCGGCGCCCGGTACCGAGCTGCTCGACCGCTTTCTCGATTATCTGCACTACGAAAGACGGCTCTCGCCGCGCACCCTCTCCGCCTACCGGCGCGATCTCGAGTCGTTCCAGGCCTGGCTGGCGGAGCATGCGCTGAACGACATCGCACGGGTACGGCAGCCAGCAGGTGCGTGGCTATGCCGCCGACCCGTCACCGTGACGGCCTGTCGCCGAAGAGCCTGCAGCGTCACCTGTCGGCGATCCGCGCCTGGTTCCGCTTTCTGCTGCGCGAAGGCGCGGTCGCGGCCAACCCGGCCGAGGGCGTCCGTGCGCCGAAGGTTCGACGCACCCTGCCGCACACCCTGGATGCCGACCAGGTCAGCCACCTGATGGATCTGCCGGGCAATGCGCCGCTCGACCTGCGCGATCGCGCGATCATGGAACTGTTTTATTCATCCGGCCTGCGCCTGGCCGAACTGGTCAGTCTCGATGTGAGCGATACGCAGAGCAGCGACGGGCTGCTGCAGGTCACCGGCAAGGGCAACAAGATGCGCCGCCTGCCGGTCGGCCGGTTTGCCAGCGAGGCCCTGGAGAAGTGGCTGGCGGTGCGCGCAGCAACTCGCGAAGCCGGGAGAACGCGCGCTGTTCGTCAGCCAGCGTGGCGGGCGCCTGAGCCCGCGTGCCGTCGAGGCCCGGTTGCGCCAGCGCGCCATCGAGCAGGGCATGCCGCGCCACGTGCATCCGCACATGCTGCGCCATTCCTTCGCCAGCCACATCCTCGAGTCGTCCGGCGACCTGCGGGCCGTGCAGGAACTGCTCGGGCACGCCGATATCAGCACCACCCAGATCTACACCCACCTGGATTTTCAGCACCTCGCCGAGGTCTACGACAAGGCCCACCCGCGGGCAAAGCGCCGCCGTTGAGGCACATGACGTCGCTGCGGATTCACTGCAAGTCTGCCTGATCCGTTACAATTGTCAGCTTTCTCCGTCTTGCAGGGAATACCGTGGAAAAGATTCGAGGTACCACTATTCTGTCGGTGCGCCGTGGCGGCAAGGTCGTCATCGGTGGTGATGGCCAGGTCTCGATGGGCAACACCGTGATGAAGGGTAATGCGCGCAAGGTGCGTCGCCTGTACAAGGGCCAGGTGCTGGCCGGATTTGCCGGTGCGACCGCCGATGCCTTCACCCTGTTCGAACGTTTCGAGGGCAAGCTGGAGAAGCACTCCGGCCACCTCACCCGTGCCGCCGTTGAGCTGGCCAAGGACTGGCGCACCGATCGCATGCTGCGTCGTCTCGAGGCCCTGCTGGTGGTCGCCAATCATGAGGCCTCGCTGATCCTCACCGGCACCGGCGATGTCGTCGAGCCCGAAGACAGCCTGATGGCGATCGGCTCGGGTGGTCCTTATGCCCAGGCCGCGGCCCGCGCCATGCTCGACACCACGGATCTGCCGGCACGCGAGGTGGTCGAACGCGGCCTCGGGATCGCGGCCGATATCTGTGTGTACACCAACCACAACCTCGTCATCGAAGAGCTGGATTGCGATGCCTGAATTCACCCCTGAAGAGATCGTCCGCGAACTCGACAAACACATCATCGGTCAACAGTCGGCCAAACGTTCGGTGGCGATCGCCCTGCGCAACCGCTGGCGGCGCATGCAGGTCGATGAGGATCTGCGCAACGAGATCACGCCGAAAAACATCCTGATGATCGGCCCGACCGGTGTCGGCAAGACCGAGATCGCGCGCCGCCTGGCCAAGCTGGCCAACGCGCCGTTCATCAAGGTCGAGGCGACCAAGTTCACCGAGGT
The DNA here is from genome assembly GCA_963719025.1 of uncultured Gammaproteobacteria bacterium. Lineage (GTDB taxonomy): Bacteria > Pseudomonadota > Gammaproteobacteria > Chromatiales > Chromatiaceae > Thiosocius. The sequence continues at coordinate 83,154 of CAVRBK010000101.1, forward strand.
GGGCTATGTCGGCCGCGAGGTCGATTCGATCATCCGCGACCTGGCCGATGCCGCGGTCAAGATGATGCGCGTGCAGGAGATGGACAAGGTCCAGGACGTGGCAGCACTGGCCGCCGAAGAGCGGGTGCTCGATGCCCTGCTGCCGCCGGCACGCACGTCCTCGAGCTGGGAAGACGACGCGGTGCCCGTACGCAGTGAAGGCGGCGGCACGCGCGACAAGTTTCGCGACAAACTGCGCAACGGTGAACTCGACGACAAGGAGATCGAGATCGAGACCAGCGGCCCCAATCTCGGCGTCGAGATCATGGCCCCGCCGGGCATGGAGGAGATGACCAGCCAGTTGCAGGGACTCTTCCAGAACATGGGCAACCAGCGCAGCAAGAAACGCAAGTTGCGGATCAAGGATGCGCTGCTGCAGATACGCGACGAAGAGGCGGCCAAGCGGGTCAATGAAGACGACCTGAAAATGCACGCGCTGGAGATGGTCGAGCAGAACGGCATCGTGTTTCTCGACGAACTCGACAAGGTCACCAGCCGCAGTGAACAGCAGGGCGCCGACGTATCCCGCGAGGGTGTTCAGCGCGATCTGTTACCGCTGGTCGAGGGCTGCACCGTGTCGACCAAGCACGGCATGGTGAAGACCGACCATATCCTGTTTATCGCCTCCGGCGCCTTTCACCTCAGCAAACCCTCCGATCTGATTCCGGAGCTGCAGGGACGCCTGCCTATCCGGGTCGAGCTTTCGGCGCTGACCACCGAAGACTTCGTCCGGATTCTTACCGAGCCGGATGCCTCGCTGACCGAACAGTACGAGGCACTGATGCGCACCGAGGGCGTCGACCTGGAGTTCACCGAAGACGGCATCAAGCGGATCGCCGAGATCGCGTGGCAGGTCAACGAAAAGACCGAGAACATCGGCGCACGGCGGCTGCATACCGTGATGGAACGTCTGCTCGAAGAGGTTTCATTCATGGCGCCGACCTATGGTGGCCGGACCATCACCGTCGATGGCGACTATGTCGGGCGCAACCTCAATGAGCTGGCCGAAGACGAAGACCTGACGCGCTACATTCTATAGCGACCGCGCCGGTCTACTCAGGCGCCGTCTGAGGCAACGCTGCCCCCGGCATCGAGGTGATCGACCAGCGCACCCATCGCCTCGAGCAGGCGATACTGCGCCAGCAGGCCATCGGCGCGCGTCTCGATGACGCTCTGGCGCGCCTGCAGCACCTCGTTCTCTGAGTTCAGCAGGTCCAGCAGGGTGCGCTGACCGATGTTGAACTGCTTCTCGTAAGCCAAACGTGTGGCCTGTGCGGACACCACCTGGCGCTCCAGCAACGGCAACTGCGCACTGGTGGCCCGGTAGGCCGCCCACGCCAGCCGGAGACTCTCCTCGAGCTGCCGCACCGAGCGGTCGCGGATGTCGCGCGCCTCGTTGACATTGTGCGCCGTCGCACGTTTACGCGCGGCATCGGATCCACCGCGGTAAAGGTTGTAACGCATCCGGATCATCGCCGAAAGGTCGTCGACATGACCCTCGGTACCGGCAATGTCGTCATTCAGATTGCCACCAAGCTCGAGATCGAAGCGCGGATAATCGGACTGCTTAGCCGCGGCGTGCTGGGCGCGTGCTGCCTCGATATCGGCTGCGGCGGTATGCAATACCGGGTTGTTCACCTGCGCCTGTTCGAGTGCCTGCTGCAATGAACCGGGCAAGGCACCTGGCGGGATGGCGACCAGGTCCACCGGCTCGCCACCGGGCAGGCGCCCGACCACACGCTGAAAGGTCGTCTCTGCATCCAGCAGGTTCACGTCGGCAGCGACCAGGTTCACCTCGGCCAGCGCGACCCTTGCCTTGACCTGATCGTAATCGGCGCGACGACCGACACCGGCCTCGCTGCGCAGTCGTATCTGGTCCTCGATGCGTTTGTGGATCTGCAGGCTTTCGGCAGAAATCGCCTTCAGGCCCTGGTAGCGACCCAGGTCGAGATAGGCCTCGGCCGCACGCATTGCCGTTGCTTCACCCACTGCCAGCAGACGTGCTGCCGCCGAATCGGTGCGGGCGTTCTGGCGCTCCACCTCGCTGCGCGTACCCCAGCCGTCGAACAGCATCTGGCGCACGTTCAGACCGAGTTCCTTGCGGGTCAGTTCATTGGAATCGCCGCGCGCGGCGCGGGTCGACGGACTGTCGGTATACTCGTAGCCGATACCGGCGTTCAGATCGACACTCGGCAGGTACCCGCCCTCGGCCTGGCGAACCTCTTCGCGGCGCGACAGCCACTGGTTGCGCGCCTCGGCCACGTCGGGATTGGACGACAGTGCCTCGCGTACGACGCCGGCCAAATTGTTTTCGCCCGCCATCACTGACGATACGATGCAGGCCATCGTACCCAGCGTGAACAGCGCTTTTCGCAGCAGGTTCATCAATATTTCACTCATGCGTTGTTGATTTCCGGCCATCTAATCGCCACGCCGGTTGCATCACGGCATCAGCCATATAGCGGTCAAAGGCACTAAACCTTTGACCGCAGGGAGATTGCAATGCGGGAATCATGCCACAGTCGGCGGCCTGTTCAAGAATCCCGTTCCGGTTTCGTGAACAGCCGCCCAGTGGCGGTCAGGAGGTGATCAAATTGTTGCCGGCCAGCAGGCTGTCGATGATCTGCTGATCCGTCGATCCCAGCGTATTCAGATCGACGTTCTCGAGCACGATACGCTGGTCCTCACCACTGGCGACGTAGCCGCTGTCAAACTGACCGTTGCTGCTGATGTGCATCACCGCGTCCTGCCCATCCTGTTCGAAGCGCAGATAATCAGTCAGGTCACTGGTGTTACCGACCAGCAGATCACCGATGTTGAGCACGTCACCCTCGCTGAGATTGAATTTGCTGATGGTATCGATCGCCGGATCGTTGAAGCTTCCGCCATCCCCCTGCTCCCAGGCAAACGCCTCGGCACCCGGACTCCCCGACAGGGTATTGTCACCCACACCACCGTCAATCGTGGGCAGGGTGTCGTTGATCAACAACGCTGCAACGGCTGCTGCGGCCGGATCGGTGCTCACGCCGATCGTCGTTATGGTCGCCGTTGCGGTATCGGAATTGCCGTTGCCGTCGGTGATGCTGTAGTCAAAGCTGTCGGTCGCGACCGCGCCTGCCGCAAGACCATCGAAGGCACCATTCGGGTCGTAGACGAAGGAGCCGTCGTCAGAGATCGTGAGCTCGGCACCGCTCGCCAGGCTCACAGTGTCACCATTCCCAACGACGGCACCGTCGATCGAAACCACGTTGAGCGAATCACCATCCGGGTCTGAATCGTTGTTCAGCAGATGGTCATTCGAAACGACCGAGATCGTAAGCACGTCATCTGCAGCGACGGTGTAATCCGTGTTGGCCGTGGCCGGACCGCTGCCCTGGAAGCCGGTCAGCAGGTAATCCGATCCGTCACCGGTACCGCTGACCGTATCGATGGACTCGAAGCGCACCTGGTTGAACATCAGCGCGCCGGTATCGATTGCGAAGCTACCGGCGATCCCGCTGGTCAGCACGAAGGAATCACTGGCAATCTCGACACCATCGAAAAGTGCCACCCAGACACCCTGCTCACCGCCATTTTCCGTGGAGAACAGGCGGTCGACCGAGAACACCGCCTCGTTCATATTGCCGGCAAATGCCAGGGTGATGGATTCCGATGTATCGGTGGTGCGGTCATACTCGATCTGCACCGGGACTTGTGAGAGGTCTGTTCGCGGAGACCCGTTCACACCCAGTTGATAGCCGTTGGTATAGAGACTGCCCGCTGTGCCATTCGCCTTGAGTGGGATAATGGTGGTGGTCGAACCCAGACTGTCGCTGTTCGACCAACCGCTGTTGCCGAAGGCACCAAGGGTTACCGTGTAGGGTGCTGAATCGGGATCGTTGACGGCATCGGGCGGAGAGCCAACCGCTGGGTTCACGGTGACCGTGACCTCGGCCGTGCTGGTCTCACCGTCATCGTCCGTTACCGTGTAGGTGAAGGTGTCCTCGCCGTTGAAGTCATCGTTCGGCGTGTAGGTGTAGGTACCGTTGGCATTCATGACGACCGTGCCGTTGCTCGGCCCGTCACCGGACTCGACCGAGAAGACCACGGGCGCATCGCCCAGACCGGTGTCATTGCCCGACACATCACCGTCGACCGGCGTGTCTTCATCGGTGGTGGCGGTATCGGCCATGGCGTTCGGGGTGTCGTTGATCGGGGCAACGGTCACCGTGACCTCGGCGGTACTGGTCTCACCGTCATCGTCCGTTACCGTGTAGGTGAAGGTGTCCTCGCCGTTGAAGTCATCGTTCGGCGTGTAGGTGTAGGTACCGTTGGCATTCATGACGACCGTGCCGTTGCTCGGCCCGTCACCGGACTCGACCGAGAAGACCACGGGCGCATCGCCCAGACCGGTGTCATTGCCCGACACATCACCGTCGACCGGCGTGTCTTCATCGGTGGTGGCGGTATCGGCCATGGCGTTCGGGGTGTCGTTGATCGGGGCAACGGTCACCGTGACCTCGGCGGTACTGGTCTCACCGTCATCGTCCGTTACCGTGTAGGTAAAGGTGTCCTCGCCGTTGAAGTCATCGTTCGGCGTGTAGGTGTAGCTACCGTTGGCATTCATGACGACCGTGCCGTTGGCTGGCCCATCACCAACCTCGACACTAAAGACAACCGGCGCATCACCCAGGCCGGTGTCGTTACCCGACACATCACCGTCGACCGGCGTGTCTTCATCGGTGGTGGCGGTATCGGCCATGGCGTTCGGGGTGTCGTTGATCGGGGCAACGGTCACCGTGACCTCGGCGGTACTGGTCTCACCGTCATCGTCCGTTACCGTGTAGGTGAAGGTGTCCTCGCCGTTGAAGTCATCGTTCGGCGTGTAGGTGTAGGTACCGTTGGCATTCATGACGACCGTGCCGTTGGCTGGCCCATCACCAACCTCGACACTAAAGACAACCGGCGCATCGCCCAGACCGGTGTCATTGCCCGACACATCACCGTCGACCGGCGTGTCTTCATCGGTGGTGGCGGTATCGGCCATGGCGTTCGGGGTGTCGTTGATCGGGGCAACGGTCACCGTGACCTCGGCGGTACTGGTCTCACCGTCATCGTCCGTTACCGTGTAGGTGAAGGTGTCCTCGCCGTTGAAGTCATCGTTCGGTGTGTAGGTGTAGGTACCGTTGGCATTCATGACGACCGTGCCGTTGGCTGGCCCATCACCAACCTCGACACTAGAAGACCACCGGCGCATCGCCCAGACCGGTGTCATTACCCGACACATCACCGTCGACCGGCGTGTCTTCATCGGTGGTGGCGGTATCGGCCATGGCGTTCGGGGTGTCGTTGATCGGGGCAACGGTCACCGTGACCTCGGCGGTACTGGTCTCACCGTCATCGTCCGTTACCGTGTAGGTGAAGGTGTCCTCGCCGTTGAAGTCATCGTTCGGCGTGTAGGTGTAGCTACCGTTGGCATTCATGACGACCGTGCCGTTGGCTGGCCCATCACCAACCTCGACACTAAAGACAACCGGGGCGTCACCCAGGCCGGTGTCGTTACCCGACACATCACCGTCGACCGGGGTGTCTTCATCGGTGGTGGCGGTATCGGCCATGGCGTTCGGGGTGTCGTTGATCGGGGCAACGGTCACCGTGACCTCGGCGGTACTGGTCTCACCGTCATCATCCGTTACCGTGTAGGTGAAGGTGTCCTCGCCGTTGAAGTCATCGTTCGGTGTGTAGGTGTAGGTACCGTTGGCATTCATGACGACCGTGCCGTTGCTCGGCCCGTCACCGGACTCGACCGAGAAGACCACGGGCGCATCGCCCAGACCGGTGTCATTGCCCGACACATCACCGTCGACCGGGGTGTCTTCATCGGTGGTGGCGGTATCGGCCATGGCGTTCGGGGTGTCGTTGATCGGGGCAACGGTCACCGTGACCTCGGCGGTACTGGTCTCACCGTCATCGTCCGTTACCGTGTAGGTAAAGGTGTCCTCGCCGTTGAAGTCATCGTTCGGCGTGTAGGTGTAGGTACCGTTGGCATTCATGACGACCGTGCCGTTGGCTGGCCCATCACCAACCTCGACACTAAAGACAACCGGGCGCGTCACCCAGGCCGGTGTCGTTACCCGACACATCACCGTCGACCGGGGTGTCTTCATCGGTGGTGGCGGTATCGGCCATGGCGTTCGGGGTGTCGTTGATCGGGGCAACGGTCACCGTGACCTCGGCGGTACTGGTCTCACCGTCATCGTCCGTTACCGTGTAGGTAAAGGTGTCCTCGCCGTTGAAGTCATCGTTCGGTGTGTAGGTGTAGGTACCGTTGGCATTCATGACGACCGTGCCGTTGCTCGGCCCGTCACCGGACTCGACCGAGAAGACCACGGGCGCATCGCCCAGACCGGTGTCATTGCCCGACACATCACCGTCGACCGGGGTGTCTTCATCGGTGGTGGCGGTATCGGCCATGGCGTTCGGGGTGTCGTTGATCGGGGCAACGGTCACCGTGACCTCGGCGGTACTGGTCTCACCGTCATCGTCCGTTACCGTGTAGGTGAAGGTGTCCTCGCCGTTGAAGTCATCGTTCGGTGTGTAGGTGTAGGTACCGTTGGCATTCATGACGACCGTGCCGTTGCTCGGCCCGTCACCGGACTCGACCGAGAAGACCACGGGCGCATCGCCCAGACCGGTGTCATTGCCCGACACATCACCGTCGACCGGCGTGTCTTCATCGGTGGTGGCGGTATCGGCCATGGCGTTCGGGGTGTCGTTGATCGGGGCAACGGTCACGGTCACTTCCGCCGTGCTGGTCTCACCGTCATCATCCGTTACCGTGTAGGTAAAGGTGTCCTCGCCGTTGAAGTCATCGTTCGGCGTGTAGGTGTAGGTACCGTTGGCATTCATGACGACCGTGCCGTTGGCTGGCCCATCACCAACCTCGACACTAAAGACAACCGGCGCATCACCCAGGCCGGTGTCGTTACCCGACACATCACCGTCGACCGGGGTGTCTTCATCGGTGGTGGCGGTATCGGCCATGGCGTTCGGGGTGTCGTTGATCGGGGCAACGGTCACGGTCACTTCCGCCGTGCTGGTCTCACCGTCATCGTCCGTTACCGTGTAGGTAAAGGTGTCCTCGCCGTTGAAGTCATCGTTCGGCGTGTAGGTGTAGCTACCGTTGGCATTCATGACGACCGTGCCGTTGGCTGGCCCATCACCAACCTCGACACTAAAGACAACCGGCGCATCGCCCAGACCGGTGTCATTGCCCGACACATCACCGTCGACCGGCGTGTCTTCATCGGTGGTGGCGGTATCGGCCATGGCGTTCGGGGTGTCGTTGATCGGGGCAACGGTCACGGTCACTTCCGCCGTGCTGGTCTCACCATTGGCATCGGTAACCGTATAAATGAAGGTATCGCTACCGTGAAAATCGGCATTGGGTGTATAGGTGAAAGTGCCGTCTTCATTCATCGATACGGCCCCGTTTGCGGGCTCGTCACCGGACTCGACACTGAACACGACTGGACCATCACCCAGCCCGCTGTCGTTGCCCGAGACATCACCATTGATGGCGACGTCTTCATCCGTGACCACCGCATCATCAACCGCCAACGGGACATCGTTCACGCCCGCTACCGTGATATTCACGGTAGCGGTGCTTGTTTCGCCATCGCCGTCCAAAATCGTGTAAACGAACGAATCGGTGCCGGCGAAGTTCGCATCGGGCGTATAGGTAAATGCACCATCATCGTCCATGGAAACAGCGCCGTTGGCCGGGCCGTCACCGGCTGCCACGCTGAACACCACCGGGGCATCACCGAGCCCGGTGTCGTTGCTCGAGACATTGCCATTGACCGGGGTATCTTCCGGTGTAGAGACGGAATCGTCATTGGCAACCGGCGTATCGTTGACCGGCCGTACGTCTACCGTCACGGTTGCCGTGCTGCTCTGGCCATCGGCATCGACAACGGTGTAGGTAAAGGTATCCTCACCGTTGAAATCGTCGTTCGGGGTATAGCTGAAGGTGCCGTTGGCGTTCATCACGACCGTGCCATTGGCCGGCTCATCGCCCGATTCGACACTGAATGACACCGGGCCGTCGCCCAAGCCACTATCGTTACCCGATACGTCGCCACTGACCGCCACATCTTCGTCGGTCCTTACGGAATCATTGACCGCAAGCGGTATGTCGTCGACCGCGTTGACCGTGACGGTGACCTGCGCAGTGCTGCTCTCGCCATCATCATCGGTTACGGTGTAGACGAAGGTGTCCGTGCCGTTGAAGTCATCATCCGGCGTATAGGTGAAAGTACCATCCGGATTCATCGAGACGCTGCCGCTGCTCGGCCCATCGCCCGTTTCAATTGAAAACACCACCGGGCCATCACCAAGTCCGCTGTCGTTGACCGACACATCGCCACTGACAGGCGCATCCTCGTCCGTCTCAATCACATCGGGGTTGGCTTTCGGCACCTGGTTGGGCGGCAAAACAATAACGTCCGGCGCACTGCCGGTATCCCCCACGCCAAAATCAATCGGGTCGGCCAGCAGGGGGTTGAAGTCTTGTCCGGCAGTATTGGTTTCAAAGCCGGCCTCGACCAGGCCGACACGCCCGGTGCGTTCGACGCCGACCGCACCCTGTACCGACTCTTCCAGGCCGGCGTTGTCGCCGCCGGCGGCCGGCGCCTCGGTGACCGTGGTCGGATCCGCACCCGCCGCGATCGCGCGCTGGATCTCCGCGATATCGGTTTGCGCCGCGACCCGCAGCGCTGCCACGTCGTCGGTATACACGGCCTCGTCCATCAGTGCCTCGGCGTCGCGACCGAGATCGAACCTTGATCCGTCATTCAGGGTGACGACGATCGTGCTCTGGCCGATCGTCTTGATCAGGTCATCGGCAAAAATGGCATCGCCAACCACCAACTGGCGCTCGCTCCCGTCGGCGCCGACAGCGACCACGCGGCCGGATATCGCCTGTACCTCACCGATGGCAGAGGGAACAGGGGCAGAAGAGTCTTGTTGGGCCATGATGGTCTCCGGGCAGTCGTATCACTATTACATGCAGTGTGACCTGGCCGGCGGGTACAGCGGAATTGAACCTTGGTACTAGTGGGCCAAGTGGAAAGTTCTGTAACGCTCAGCCGTTTGATTGCTGTCGTTGTTCACCCGCTCTGTCGGCAAGCGCAAGCGCAAGTTGCACCCGGTTGTGCAGACCGGTTTTGCGAAAGATCGCGTTCAGATGGGCCTTGACCGTGCGTTCGGAAATCCCGGCGTCGATCGCAATCACCTTGTTGCTGTGTCCCGCCGCCACCTGGTTGGCCATTTCCAGCTCGCGTGGTGTGAGCGTATCGAAGCGGCTGTCGCCTGCCTGGCTTGCTTCGACAGGCCCGGTCATTGCGGCCTGCAGCAGATGATCGGTGACCTGCCTGCCCGCCCAGATCTCACCGCCTGCGACCGTTGCGATCACTGCCTTCAACACCGCGGGCGATGCCAGGCGGTTGCAGTAGCCGCGTACCCCGGCCCGCAACAGTCGCAGGCCCTCACCCGCCTCGGGTACGGCAGTCAGGGCAATCACCGGCAGAGCAGGGTGGGCCTTCAGGGCGTCGAACAGCGGAGGGGTGCTGGCAGCAGGGCGTGAGCCCAGATCAAACAGGCAGATACTGGAGCGATCCACAACCTGGTTCCGCAGCTTTTCTGCAGACAAGACGGCGAATCGGTACCCCTCGTCACGGGCCAGCCCGGCCCAGCGTTCGAGTATGCCGGCATCCTGCGCGATGGCGAGGATGGTCGTCGTCATCGGTCACGGCTCCCGCAGCGCGCTTTCACGCGCACGTAACACCGGTTTGAGCAGGTAGGACAGGACACTTTTCTCTCCGACAAGAATATCGACCTCCGCCGTCATCCCGGGAATGATCGGGTACGATTTGCCATGCTTGACCAGCGCCGGCTCTGTCGTGCGCACACGCACCAGGTAATAGGCATCGCCGTCTTCCTCGACAAAGGTATCGGCACTGATGTGTTCGACCTGAGCCTCGAGACCGCCATAGATCGCGAAGTCGTAGGCGGTCAGCTTGACCTTGGCCGGCAGCCCGGGGCGCAGAAATGCGATGTCACGGGGTAGCAGACGCGCCTCGACCAGCAGGCTCTCGCCAACCGGCACGATCTCGATCAGGTCCATCCCCGGTTGCACGACGCCACCGACCGTTCGCACCAGCAGGGACTTGACGACGCCGCGAATCGGCGAGCGCACCTGGGTGCGGTCAACCCGGTCTTCCAGCGCCACGTTGCCGGCGGTCAGGGCATCGAGTTCGGCCGAGACCTCGTTCAGTTCAGCACGCACCTCCTTGCGTAAGCGTGCATCGAGCTCGACCAGGCGCTGCTCTACCTCGATCAGCTCGGCCTCGGCACGCGGCACCGCGAGACCGGCCTCGTCGAGTTCGCCGCGCAGATCGTTGACCTGGCGCTGCAGGCGCAGTATCTCGACCTCGGATACCGCACCCTGGTCACGCAGCGGCCGGGTGACCCGCAACTCTTTCTGGGTCAGCCCCAGACTGCGTGACAACCGGTTCTTGCGCGATTTCAGCTCGGTGATGGCCTGCCGCTTCTGCGCCAGCTGCTGCTGCAGAATCTGCCGGGTGGCTTCGTGCTCGGCGCGCCGCTCGACGAAAAGCGCCGTCTGCTGCTCGGACAGCTGGGGCATTTCGCCGGTGATTTCTGCGGGCAATGCCGGCATCTCGTCCACTCCCTCGGCCTCGGCCGCGAGGCGGATCCGCCGGGCCTGCAGGGTCAGCGCGCGCGAACGGCTTTCCTGCAGGGATGAATCGAACCGGGTGTCGTCGATTGTCAGCAGCACCTGGTCACGCCCCACCAGGTCACCCTCGTCCACCTGGATCGCCTTGACGATGCCGCCCTCGAGATTTTGTACAACCTGGATCTGCGACGAGGGAATCACCTTTCCGACACCGCGCACCACCTCTTCGAGCACCGCGAAATAGGCCCACAGCAGAAACGCCACGACGCACAGCAGCATCACCCATACCAGCAGCTGGGCCCCGCGTACCGTGCGCGTCCTGATCGCCAGCCCGGCGTCGACAACAAAATCGTCGCGTACCGGCCTGGCTGAAACCGTTTTTGCCTGCTCGCTGGCCATTGGCCTCACCTTGTCTGCTTGATGCGGCCGGCACGCAGTGCTTCGAGCACCTGCACCTTCGGTCCGTCTGCGACCACCTGCCCCGCATCGACCACGATCACGCGGTCGACCAGGTCGAGCAGTGAAGCCCGATGGGTGATCAGGATCACCGTCTTGCCTTCAACCACCGCACCCAGCTCGCGCCGGATGTGCTCCTCGCTGCTGTTGTCCATTGCGCCGGTCGGCTCATCCATCAGCAGCAGAGGCGCATCCTGTACCAGTGCGCGCGCCAGCGAAACCGCCTGGCGCTGTCCACCGGACAACATATTGCCGTGCTCGCCGACCGGCATGTCGAAACCGAGTGGATGACGGTTGACGAAATCGGCCACCCCCGACAGGGTGGCGGCGCGCACGATGGCCTCATCGTCGGCATGCGGAATGCCCATGGTCAGGTTGTCGCGGATCGAACCGAACAGCAGCTGGTTGTCCTGCGACACGTAGGCGATGTTGTGGCGCAGATCGCCGGGATCGAGCTGGCGCATGTCGATACCATCGATCCGCACCGCGCCCTCCTGGGCCTGGTACAGACCGGCAATCAGGCGGTTGATCGTGGTCTTGCCCGACCCGACCCGACCAATGATCGCGACGCGTTCGCCGGCCGCTATGTGGAAACTGGCATCCTTCAGCGCGGGGATCTCCTGGCCGGGATAGCAGAAGGTCGCGTGATCGAAATCGACCTCACCCTTCAGTACCGGCCGGGTCACGAAAACCTTGCCCTCCGGCCGCTCCACCGGCAGGGCCATCACCTCGTCCAGGGTCTTCAAGGCGGTACTGGCCTGAAAGTATCGGGTCAGCAGGCCGGCAACCGCGGCCAGCGGCACAACGGCTCGACCGCTGAGAATGACCGCGGCAATCAGCGCACCCATGGTCAGCAGACCATCGGCGATCAGGTACACGCCGAACACCACCACGCCGACCGATACCAGCTGCTGCAGGAAAGTCGCCAGGTTGGTGGCGGACAGTGCCCACAGCCGGGCCTGCATGCTCCAGCGCGCGGTTTCTGCCGCGCTGCGTTCGAGCTGGCGCTGCAGGCGCCCCTCGACCCCCAGCGCACGCACCGTCTCGGATTCGACCAGGGCCTCGACCAGGGTGGCGTTTTTCTGCGCCGAGGCACGCATCCCCTGCTCGGCCGCATTACGCAGGCGCGGCTGCACGAACAGGCCATAGGCGAGCAGGATCGGTATGGCGGCCAGTGGCACCAGTACCAGCGGACCGGCGATCAACCAGACCACCAGCAGAAAAAGCAGCGAGAACGGCACGTCGACAATGGTGGTGAGAGTCAGCGAGGTGAAGAAATCGCGAATGCCTTCGAACTCGCGCAGATTATTGGCAAAGGCCCCCGCCGATACGGGTCGCGCATCCAGGCGCAAACCCAGCACGCGTTCATATAAACGCGCCGACAGCGTCAGATCGGCCTTGCTGCCCGCGACGTCGATAAAACGGCCACGCAAGGTGCGCAGCACGAAATCGAAAGCGAATACCACGGTCACGCCGATCGCCAGCACCCAGAGGGTCTCGAGCGCCTGGTTCGGCACCACCCGGTCATACACGTTCATCACGAACAGCGGGCTGGCGATGGCGAACAGGTTGATCAGCATCGAGGCCAGCAGTACGTCGCGATAGATCTGCCACGAGTCGGCCAGGGTGCCCCAGAACCAATGGCCGCCGGGTGTTTCACCGGGCACCGCCGGCGTGCGCTCGTCGTAGCGGTGCAGCGGGCTGGCGAGGATCGCAAAGCCCGTGTAGACCGCGCGCAATTCATCGCGACCCAGGCTCACCTCGGCCTCGGGGTTGTCCGGTGTCAGCACACGTGCCGGCCCATCGCCCGGTGGCGCCAGCAATACGCAGGCCTGGTCGTCCTCGAGCAGAAGCACGGCGGGCAGATGCAGGCTGTTCAGATCGTCCAGTTCGCGCTGCACCACCCGCGCCCGCAACCCGATACGGCGTGCGGCCCGATCGAACATGGCGGGCAAGAGCCGGCCGTCCTGCAGCGGCAGGCCGGCAGTGACCGCAAACTCTGAGGCCGGCAGGCCATGCTGCCGCGCCAGCAACATAAGACAGCCGACCAGCGGATCAGGCAGATCGTGCAGATCAGCGGCGGCCGGCGCATCGGTTTTCTGTGCCGTTTCGCTCAACGGGTCTCCCTTGTTCGACCAGGCGGTGCAAAAACACCGCCTTCGTAGAATAAAGATATCGTCTGACCGACCGAAATCCTGAACCATACACCGCACAAACGGGCAGCAGCACAACCATGCATCAGGTTTTTATCGTTCGCGACCCAAATGGCAGGATCGACGGCCTGTCGGCCTCGCCCACCGAGGGCGCACAGGCTGTTTTCGATCGACGAACCCGACGTGCAGGACTTTCTGCGCAACCTGGACGTCGACCTGGTCCGGGTTCTTGAAGACGTCATCGATCTCCTGGTGGCACAGGGGGTCTTTCGTTTCACCGACCTGCCGGCCTCGGCCCAGGAGAAGCTGATGTTCCGCAAGAACCTGCGCTCGCAATGGCAGTCGGTGCCGGACCCGCTGGGTGCCGATGAAGGACTGATCTGAGCGGCGCATGCGGTCTCGCGGTCGCTTGACCCACATCAAGCAACGCCTAGGCCGTGGTTGCTGTGCCATCCACTGACGCCCACTCTTGGCCGACGTCACGGTACCGGACAGGGGATTGAATGGCGACATCGCATCTCACGCTGAAGCACGAAAACGCGGCCTCGCCGTGTACCCATCGCATGCAAACCGGCGCTATCATGGCACTGGCTTCACGGTCCGCAGCGCACAGCGCCGGACACTTGAATACGACACTCGCATCATCCTTGCCGGGTCATTAAAGACCCAGCATGGGGCCTGTTCGTGACAGGATAGGCGGGCTCTCTCAACCATTCACACCACACCGCTGGGGACGCTGCCGCACCAATGCGCCGCCAGGTTCAACGGAGGAATCCATAGATGAATCTGACTACCAAATGGCTCGGCATGGAGCTCAAGAACCCATTCGTGCCATCGGCATCGCCGCTGACCCGCAGCCTCGCCTCCGCTCGCGAACTCGAAGATGCCGGTGCGAGCGCGATCGTCATGTACTCGCTGTTTGAAGAGGCGGTGCGCGCCGGCGAAGAGGACAGCACCGGTTTCATACGGCAACAGGAGACCGGCAACGCCGAGGCCGAGAACTTCATCCCCGGCCATTCAGGTTTTCCCGGTGACCTGGATCGCTACCTGGAACAGGTCGCCGCACTGAAAGCGACCCTGGACATCCCGGTGATCGCCAGTCTCAACGGGGTAACCGCCAGCGGCTGGATGACCCATGCCAAGGAGGTGGCCGACGCCGGTGCCGATGCGCTGGAACTCAATGCCTACTACGTGGCCGGTGACGTCTGGGAAGAAGGTCACTACGTTGAGCAGCGCTACATCACCCTGCTCAAGGAACTGCGCGAGAACGTTTCGATTCCGATCAACATGAAGCTGTCGCCGTTTTTCAGCTCGATCGGCAACATGGTCAAGAAACTGGAATCAGCCGGCGTATCCGGTGTCTCGCTGTTCAATCGCTTCTACCAGCCGGATATCGAGATCGATGGCATGCGCCTGCAACACTCCCTGACACCCACCCGATCATCCGATGTCCTGCTGGCCATGCGCTGGATCGCCATCCTGCACAGCCGGGTCGAGTGCTCCCTGGGTGCCACCGGTGGTGTCTACAATGCCGAAGACGCGATAAAGCTGTTGCTGGCAGGTACCGACGTGGTGCACCTGTGTCACGCGCTGTTGCAGAACGGGCCGGCCGTCCTCGGCACCGTCATCAGCGACACTGAAAAATGGATGGAACAGCAGGGTTTCGAGCAGATCGCCGATTTTCGTGGTCGCCTGAGCCAGGCCAACGTGCTCGATCCCTCAGACTATGAGCGCCTCAACTATATCCGCGCCATCCTGGGCGCCGCCAAGACCCACGCTGCCGGGGGCTGACCGCCCCGCGGAAATCACGACAGCGGACTCTTGCGAAAACCGCAGGCGCTGCCGATGCGCTCCAGACCCAGTACCGACATCCACAGGATCTGCACGAAGGCCATGACGCCGAGCAGAATGACAGCCATGATGAACGGCGCCACGACCAGGGCAATCAGCCAGTGCATGGACAAGACGTAGGTGGCGCCGACCGCGCTCATGGCGAACAGGATGGTCAACTCAATCCGGGATTCGCGCCAGGCCGATCGGGCGATTGTCTTTGGTTTTTCCATCTGCTGCGTACCTCGGGACATGCTCGGTTGCTGTAGTTATCGGCCGGCCAGGTCCGGGATGTCGGAACTGGATCTCACTTTCGCGCCGGCCCGCCGGTCGCGCGCTGTGCAGTGTGTGGCACGCCACAGCGCATGAGGAAAGGGGTTCGCTCCGGTCGACAGGCGTTACACTTGCGGGCTTGAAAACCACGGAACGACAATGAACCGACTCGGCTTCCCACACTGGCTCGCGCTGGTGTTCTCCGGGTACTTCCTCATCCTCGCCATCGACCCGGTCTCGCGCGCCGTGTGGGTCGCCGAGGTGGTGCCGGTTGTGCTCGTGTTCCTCGCCCTGACGCTCACCTTCAAAAGTTTCCGTTTCAGCAACACGGCATACGCACTGATGGCATTCTGGATGTTCTGGCACACGCTCGGTGGCCACTACACCTTTGCCAACGTTCCGTTTGACTGGTTCAGCGAATTGATGGGTTCCGAACGTAACCATTTCGATCGGATCGGGCATTTTTCGGTCGGCTTCTATGCCTATGCCACGGCCGAATGGATGCTGCGCCGCGGACACTGCCGCTATATCGCCGCCAACATCTTCGCCCTGCTGCTGGTGATGGGCATCGCTGCCGGCTACGAAATCATCGAGTGGTGGTACGCCGTGCTGGCAGGTGGCGACGCCGGGATCGAGTTCCTCGGTTCACAGGGTGATATCTGGGATGCACAGAAGGATATGCTGGCCGATACGCTCGGCGCCTGTTGCCGCACTGCTGCTGTTTGCGCTGGTTCGGCCGGATCGCGCCAAACCATAACGTCATCCCTTGAAGCGGAACCGCGGCAGGCTGAGATTGAAGCGGATGGCCAGCAGGCGGGACAGGAATATCCCAAGGCCGGCAACCACGGCCGCGTTGGTAATATCCATGCCGGTCTCCAGCAGGCCGATGAAGGCCAGCGACCCAAGCCAGCAGACCGTCGCGTACAGCGGGCTCTGAAACACCACCGGCGGCTCGTTGCTCAGCACATCGCGAAAGATGCCACCCATGGTGCCGGTCATCACCCCCATAAAACTGGCAACCAGCCATGGGGCCCCCATAGTCAACGATGCCAGGGTCCCGGCCACGCCAAACGCGGCCAGCCCGGCGGCATCCGGAATCAGGAACAGATCGGACCTTAGGCGCACCCAACGGGCAAGCAGGAAGATCAACGCCGCGCTGCCGAGTGAGGCGATGAAGAACACCTGGTCACGAATCCAGAACACCTCGCGATCGAGCAGCATGTCGCGCAGGGATCCGCCGCCCAGGCCGGTCGCCACGGCAATGATGATCACACCGAACAGGTCGAACTGCCTGCAGCCGGCCTTGAGAACACCGGAGGCGGACGAAAAGATCACCGCGACCAGGGTGATCCAGTAGAGGTTTTCAAGCAGGGCGCCGGTGGGATTGGGGATCATGAAAAGGTTGCTGCAGGCGGGTAGGCGATCAGTTTAAACCGTATAAAACCGGCAACAGCCACGAAAACATCGCCCACATGATCAGGGTCAAGGGTACGCCGACGCGCAGGAAATCGCTGAAGCGGTAACCGCCGGCACTCATCACCAGCAGGTTGGTCTTGTACGCGATCGGCGTTGCATAGCTCATATTGGCGCCGAACAAGACGGCCAGCACGAAGGGCTCTTCGGGCAGACCCAGCTGGCGCGCGATGCCGATGGCGATCGGCGTGCCGATCACCGCGGTCGCGTTGTTCGACACGATATTGGTCATCACAGCCATCAGCAGCATCAGCCCGCTGAGCAGCACCGTCGGGGAGGCCCCTTCGGTGGCGACGACAAACAGCTGTGCGAGGTAATCGGCCGCACCGGTCTTGAGCAACGCCGCGCCCAGGGCGAGGCTGGCAACCACGATCAGGATCACCTGGGTACTGAGGGCGCGCGCCGCGTCGCGCCAACTCAGGCAGGACGTGATCAACATCAGCAACACGCCGGCCAGCGCGCTGATCGCGATCGGCAGCAGGCCCACTGCAGCAACCAGGACGATCGCGACCATGATGCCCAGCGCCAGCGGTGCACGCCGCGTACCGGGCAGATCGGCAGTCGCATCAAGGACCAGCACATCGCCGCGTCGCTTGAGTTCGCTGATCTGGTCACGCGCCCCCTGGATCAGCAGGACATCGCCGATACGCAGCTGGATGTCGTTGATCTGCCCCCGCATCGCCTGGCGCTGCCAGCCGGCACGGTGCAGTGCCAGGGCGAACAGCTGATAGCGCTCGGCGAATCGCGAGGCGGCGAGACTGGTCCCGAGCAGGATCGAGCCCTGGCTCACCACCACCTCGGCCAGTTGCTGGTCATCGGCACGCAAGGGATGCTCCTCATCCACCGGCGCCTCACCGGCGTACAGCATGCCACCCAGGGTTGTCTCGACGTCCTTGAGCCGGTCCGCGGTGTCACTGAGCAACAACCGATCGCCGGCGCGCAGCTGGGCGTCGGGCAGCGGCACAAGGACCGCCTGGTCACCACGCATGATGCGTGACACCCGCAGCTCGCCGCCCACCTTGTCGGTCACCTCGGCGAGTGTCCTGCCGACCGCGAAGCTCTCCTCCGGGATCATCAGCTGGGCCGAAAACACGCGTGGCGAAGGATCATCGAGTGCGCTATCGCGTTGCGGCAGCAGGCGCGGTGCAATCAACCACAGGTACACAATGGCTACACTGCCGGCAATCGCCACGGGCAGGACGAAATCGAACATCTCCAGACGGGGCAGCCCGAGGTCGCTGGCCACGCTGACCACCAGCAGGTTGGTCGAAGTACCGATGGTCGTGCCCATGCCGCCAACCAGGGTCGCAAAACCCATCGGCATCAGTACCCCGGAGGCATTATGGCCGGTACGCAGCGACACGCTGATCAGGATCGGCAACAGCAGCACCACGATCGGCACATTGTTGACGAAGGCGCTGAGCACGCCGCCCACCAGCAGGGTCAACAGCAATGATAGCGAAGGTGTCCTGGCCCAGGCCTTTGCCAACAGTCGCCCGACCGGCTCCAGGGCCCCCGTGCGCACCAGCCCCTGGCCGGCGATCATCAGCGCACACACGGCGATCAGGGCCTCGTGGCCGAAACCGGAGAAGAAGGCACTGGCATGCAGCGCCTGCCCGTCACGCACGAAGGGAAACACCTCGAAGCCGACGGTAAGCACGACCAGAACGAGCAGGCTGGAAGTCTCGAGCGGGATCCGCTCACGGGTGAACAACAGCAGCGCCAGTGCGGTAAGGGCGAGAACCGCCACGGCATGCGCATTGGGCGGCGCGATCAGGTCCACGGCGGACACCCCCCTGCGGCGCTCACCTGCAAATTGCACCAGTATCCGGGATGATCGCGCCGGGCAGGTGCGATTGGACGCCGCGCTGGAGCAGAAACCATAGCCGTGGCTATGGTTTGAGTGACAAATCCGCCCGGAGCGGATTTGGACAGGTGAAACCTGGCCCGCAGGGCGATGCACAGGGAAGTGCAACGCAACGGCAAGTGCAAGCGTGCCTGACCAAGCGAGGGCCCGGATAGATCAGAAGCGAGTAGCATGCTGTATCCGCAGTGCGTTACGACGATTTCGGGGTTTGCCGCATCCGTTACGGCTCAAACGAATCCGCTTGTGATCGACTGGTGCAATTTGCAGGCTAAATCGACGGGTCGGGCTCATTCGGTAGACAGCATAGAGCACATGGCCGGTACCAGCCCTAAATACGCTGCAGATAATTCTGCAGCCGTTCCCAACCCATCAGCAGGCGGGCATCGAACGCGTCGAGCATGCGCAGCAGCGATTCATCACCGAACAGGCGCATGCCGATGTAGACCAGAACCAGCAGCACAGCCGAACCGAGGAATTTGCTTAGCCCTCGCCAAAGGCGCCCCATTAGCTGCTGCGCAAAGCTCGGTGGCAGGCGCGGCGGATGCAGGCGGGGACGGCGGCGTGACGCCACCTGCTCCAGGAACTCCTCGCCGATCTCGCGCAGGATCTTCGCCGGGGAGTCCTCCTCCTGCTCGGCGCTCGTAAGCGGCGTGCCCAGACCGGGGCACAGCGCCGTGATGCGCTCGGCCAGCTCGATCACCTCGCGATCCCAGTGACGATCGCTCATGACCGCCGCCTGCAGCAGCGACAGACGCCGGATGCTCGCGGGAAGGCTCGCCGGATCAGGCATCGGTGCGCCAGCGACCAGCACCGGCACCACCTGCTTGCCCTGGGCGAACGCCGCCTCGATCTCGGTACGCACCCAGTCGGCCGGTTCGAACAGGCGCGATCCGTAACCCTCCGCGGAGGTGGCAGCCCAGCCGCGGCCGATCACGATCAGCAGCAGGTCACTGGCAGCGATCGCACGATGCAGCACATCGGTGAAATCACTGCCCGCCGGGATCTCGATATCGCGGAATACCCGCTCCGGACCCAGAATCTCGGTGAGATCGTCGGCCAGGCGGCCGGCAAACCCCTGGCTGTCATCGCGACGATAGCTGACGAAGATACCCGCCATGGCGAAGCTGTACTCCCGAACTCAGGTGATGGATTGGGCGCAGATACTACCGCGCCCGGGCCCTGCCGGCCTATTTCGCCGGCGGGTCGGCACGGCGGCCGATCAGACTCAGCCCCAGTACCAGAACGCTGGCGACATAGCCGGCATGCAGAACCGAGCGCAGCGCCTGATAGCCGGCCGACCCGACAAGCTCGCCCCGCTCCGGCCAGCCAAACTCCAGCGACAACAGCAGGGCAGCGTCGGCACCCAGCAACAGGCCAAGCAACAGCGGTATCGTCCAAACCCAGCGGCGCCCGAAATAGCGGGCGAGCAGGACCCAGCCGGCAAGCAGGGCCAGCCCGGGCAACAGTTGCAGCAGGAGCCGCAGCGCCGCCCCGTCACCCGGCGAACCCGTCAACCCGAATGCGGTGGTCGCAGCCACAAGGGTGAGGGTCAGTGCCAGGCGCGCCCACAGGCCGGTGCGACCCGGCAGCCGATAGTGCCGCAGATCGACGCCTGGACGCACCCGCGCCACTACCGCCTCGAGCTGCGCCCTGATCGTCCCGGCAACCCGGCCGTGTTCGCTGAACGCCCATCCCCGGTGCTGCGCATCCGGCGCCATCACCGCCTTGCCGTCGGCATCGAAACCGATCAGATAGGTCGCCGCGCTGAATGGCGGCATGGTCACGCCGAAATGCTGTTCGACCAGCGGTGCAAACTGCGCGTAGATCGCGGCCTCTTTCTTTTCCCGCCCCCTGCGGGTCAGGGCACCTGCCGGGCGCGGTGGCAGATACAGCAGCAGCGACTCGGGGCCGACGCGCTCGCGAACCTGCGCGATCTCCCATTCGATTCCCGGCGAATCACCGATCGCCAGGACCACCATCCCGGCCTGGTCGAGCATCTCCCGGACCCGCGCCTGCCAGTCACCCTCACCGATGAAGTCGCGCGACACGCCGTGCGGATGCAGGCCGATACGGGCGGCGCGATTCGGTTCGGCGATCGACACCAGCGGGCCGATCGCGTTCAGGGCGAGGAGAAAATCCTCGGCCTTGGCGGTCACCGCCGTGGTCGTCTCGCCCGTAGTGATCACATCGTAGGTTAGCGCCCTGTCCTCGCCGAAGGGTCGCAGGTAGACCACCGGTGGGCGCGGATCGCGGGCGCACACCTCGTGCACGGCGGGGACCAGAAAGCCCTCGGCCAGCGCCAGCAGCAGGATCGCCAGCAACAGCAGCACGACCCCCACGACGAAACCGGCGACCAGGCCGGCGTCTGCCTGGAACAGGGCGAATCCCGACAACACCGCGGCGATGGCCAGTACGCAGCCGGCGACGTAGCTCAGGTAACCGGACACACGCCGCCGCTGGCTGCGCTGGTCACCCGCAAGGTCCTGATTCACTGCCTGTGTCATCCCTGTCCCCCCGCCCCGGTCGATACCCGTCGGTGATTAGCCCACATTTTGCATGAAGGCGGATGAACAGGTCCGGGTTTGCGGTGTTGTCGCAGGCGTATTCAAGTATTCGGCCGCTTTCGTTTGTGCAGCAATTTGTCCTAATCGGTTTTCTGCAAAATCCGGCGTCGCATCTTGAACGATCCCCCTCAAACCATAGCTACGGCTATGGGTTAGCGGCCCGCCGCCAGGGCCAGATATTCGTACAACTGTAGTACCAGCAGATCGAACAACAGCATCATCAGGCAGAAGCCCGCGTTCCAGCGCAGAAAACGGCGCGCATCGACCCCGAAGCGCCCTTGCATGCCCAGGTGCATACCGGAAAACGGCGAAATGCTCACGCCGGCGCCCCAGGCCATCAGGTAGGTGATGCCGAGCATATTGGGGTCGGGCGCCAGGGGTGCCAGCACCCCGTGCGCGGTCGCGATGCTGATCACCGGGTGGACGCCGAAAATGGACAGGGCGACCATCAGCAGCAGCATCAACCAGGCCTCGGTCGCACCGAACCCGGCGATGCCGAGGGTCCAGCCGGTATTCTGCATCACGCTGGCGATCCCCGCCGCCAGCACACCGGCGGCAAGAAACAGCGCCAGTTCGCCCGACATCCCCGGCAGACCGGTCAGCACATGGCGTGCAACACGCGCCGGCGCCGCGGATCGGTGACGCCAGCCCAGCACCGCCAGGGTCAACAGCAGCGACGCGGCGCTGATCAGGGTGAGAATCGGCACATCGGCAAATACGCCGTGCGCGGTCATCACCAGCGTGGCCAGCACGCCCGGTATCCACAGGGCACCGAAGTGCATGGGATAGCCGACAAAATCATCCACGTCCGCGCGCCGCGACAACTGCCGGAAACTCAGCAACAGGCCGGCCGCGGCCAACGGCAGGCCGTACAGCGACAGCACCGTCAACTGCGCCCCCGGGGCATTGCTCAGGGCGATACCCATCGCGGCAAAGAACGGCGACCAGTGCGAGGCGAGCGAGAAACCACGCGACAGCACCATGGCCTGCAGCGCGGTCATCGGCTGGCGGCGCGACTGCCGGTCACCGAGGATCATCACCGCCGACAGGTTGATCACCGAGCCGAACAGGTGCACCCCGAGGAGGGTGCGCCACAGCGCGCCCACGCCCTTAGGATCGGCCTCGCCCGCATCGACCTCGGGCAGGCTGATAAGGCGCAGAAAACTCACCCCGACGAGCATTGCCAGCAGGGCCTGGTTGCTGCTCAACGCCTTGGCCAGCAACACCTCGCCACCGCCCAGGCCTACGTACAGCAGGCCAGCCGCGCCGACCAGCACCATCAGCAGGATCTGCGTGCGCTGCAGCCCGGTCACCCGTCGGGCGAGCAGCAGCCCCGCCAGCCAGAACACGATGCCCGGCAGCAGGCCCGCCTGACCGGTTCCGACGCCGTTGGCAATCGACAACAGCACGGCCAATAACATCAGGCCGCCGGCCAGGCCGGCGGTGGACGGGGACTGAGCGGGCGGCGAGGACATCGGCCAAGCATAGCGGTGGGCGGCGGACGATGCGCGGCCATGCGACCCGGGCCGATAGCGCACCGCAGGGGGTTCCCTCCCGGTGGCAAATGTCCAGGTGGCGCTAACACCGGTTTTTTCTGGGCGAACAAGCGGGCGGCACAACGGTAGAATAGGCAGCCGAAAAGGCCCCCGAGGGCGCTGTCGCGGTATATACCGGCAGACCCCGCGCCCCCTCTGGACCCCGAAACCTGCTGAACCGAACGCCGAGGATTGCCGTATGAACACCCCATCACCGACCGAACTGAACCTGCACCGCATGTCGCGCGTCCTCGAGGTCAGCTTCGATGACGGTGCCAACTACAAGTTGACGGCCGAGTACCTGCGGGTCTTTTCACCATCCGCCGAGGTGGCCGGCCACGGCCCCGGACAGCGCAAGGTGCCGTTGGGCAAGGAAGGCGTGAACATCGATCGCATCGAGCCGGTCGGCAACTACGCCGTGGTGCTGCACTTCGACGACGAACACAACACCGGCATCTACTCCTGGGAAACGCTGTACAATCTCGGCAAGCACTACGACGACCTTTGGGCGCAGTATCTCGACGAGTTGAAGGAGAAGGGCTACACCCGCAAGGAGCCCGCCGCCTGATCGCCGCACTGCGTTCACCGCCAAGACGCAGGATTTCCGCATGGCCGACAAAGACAGCAACACGCATTTCGGCTTCCGCCAGGTAGACGCCGGCGAGAAGGCCGGCATGGTGCGCGGCGTGTTCGACTCGGTCGCCTCCAGGTACGACGTGATGAACGACCTGATGTCGTTCGGCGTACATCGCCTGTGGAAGCGCTTCGCGATCGAACTGGCCGGGGTGCGGCGCGGGACAGCGGATCCTCGACCTCGCCTCCGGCACCGGCGACCTGGCAGACCGCTTTGCCGACCTGGTCGGCCCGGACGGCCAGGTGCTGATGACCGACATCAACGCCGCGATGCTGAATGTCGGGCGCGACCGCATGACCGACCGCGGGCACATCGGCAACATTGCCTTCGCCCAGGTCAACGCCGAGGCGCTGCCGTTCCCCGACGACAGCTTCGACCTGGTCACGATCGCCTTCGGCCTGCGCAACGTCACCGACAAGCAGAAGGCACTGGCCGCGATGCAGCGCGTGCTCAAACCCGGCGGCCGCGCCCTGGTGCTGGAATTCTCCAAGCCGCTGAACAAGCCGCTGGAAAAGCTCTACGACCTGTACTCCTTCCGCATCCTGCCGAAAATGGGCGATATCGTCGCCAAAGATGCCGACAGTTACCGCTATCTCGCCGAATCCATCCGCATGCATCCCGGATCAGGAAACGCTGCGCGGCATGATGGAGCAGGCCGGGTTCGACCGCTGCGACGTTCACAACCTCACCGGCGGCATCGTCGCCGTGCACCGCGGCTTCAAGTTCTGAGCGTTCCCCCGGGACACAGAGTTCGCACAAACGCGCGGAGCACGCCGACATGATCTTGCAGATACGACTGATGGCAGCACAGCGGGCGGACGCCCCGCAGCGCGGCGCACCACCTCGACGATGACGATCCGCGACCTTGCCCTCGAGGGCCTCGAACAGAGCATCAACGGCCTGCTGGCACTCGACCCGCAGGCCCAGGCACAGCTGGCGACACTGCATGGGCGGGTGGTTCAGCTCGACCTGAGCGGCACCCCGCTGGTGTTGAATTTCGTACCCGGCCATGACGGCCGCCTGCAGATCCTGGGAAGCGTCGAGGGCGAGCCCGACAGCCGGCTGGTCGGCAGCCCGTTCGACCTGATACGCGCCAGCGACAAATCACAGGGCGCTGCCCAGCTGTTCGCCGGACACGTGCGCTTCGAGGGCGACAGCGGTATCGGCCATCGCTTCAGCCAGGCCCTGGCCGGGCTGGATATCGACTGGGAAGAACAGCTGTCGAAATTCACCGGCGACATCTCCGCGCACGAGATCGGTCGGGCAGTCCGCGCGCTGCGTGCCGAGGCCGCGCGGGTCAGCGACAGCGGCCAGCAGAACCTGTCGGAATACCTGACCGAGGAGGCGCGCCTGCTGCCGCACCGTTACGAGGTCGAGGCCTTTCTCGCCGATATCGACGATCTGCGCGATGACGTCGAGCGCCTCGAGGCGCGCCTGGCATTGCTCGAAAAATCGCGCAACGGCGACGCCACGTGATCCCGGTACGCGAAAGCCTGCGCGTGATGCACATCGCCTGGGTGTTGATGCGCCATGGCCTCGACGAGGTCGTGCTGGCCGCGCACCTGTTCCGGCCGATCCGCTTCTTCCGATTTCTGTCGCCGTTCTACTGGGGCGAGAAGCCCCCGCGCGCCGTGCGCATCCGCCGCGCTCTGGAAGATCTCGGGCCCATCTATGTGAAGTTCGGCCAGATCCTGTCGACCCGGCGCGACCTGCTGCCGGACGACATCGCGATCGAACTGGCCAAGCTGCAGGACCAGGTTCCGCCCTTCGCCGGTGAGCGTGCCAAATCGATCGTCGAAAAGGCGCTCGGTGAACCGGTCGAGAAGCTGTTTGCCGCGTTCGATACGCAGCCACTCGCGTCGGCCTCGATCGCGCAGGTGCATGCCGCGACCATGCACAACGGCGACAAGGTCGTGGTCAAGGTGGTCCGCCCGGGTATCGGCAAGACGATCCAGCGCGATATCGACCTGCTGTTTACCATCGCCCGGCTGGCCCGCAAGTATTCGCGCGAGGCGCGCCGGCTGCGCCCGGTTGAGGTGGTCGAGGAATACGACAAGACCATCCACGACGAGCTCGACCTGATGCGCGAGGCGGCCAACGCGGCGCAGCTGCGACGCAACTTCAGCGACGGCAAGCTGCTGTACGTCCCCGAGGTGTACTGGGATTTCACCCGCGAGAACGTCATGGTGCAGGAGCGCATCTATGGCATCCCGGTCGACCAGGTCGACGAGCTGGTC
This sequence comes from uncultured Gammaproteobacteria bacterium, assembly GCA_963719025.1. Classification (GTDB taxonomy): domain Bacteria; phylum Pseudomonadota; class Gammaproteobacteria; order Chromatiales; family Chromatiaceae; genus Thiosocius. The sequence continues at coordinate 108,953 of CAVRBK010000101.1, forward strand.
GACGCCGGCGTGGATATGAAATCGCTCGGCGAGCGTGGCGTGGAGATCTTCTTCACCCAGGTGTTCCGCGACAATTTCTTCCACGCCGATATGCACCCGGGCAATATCTTCGTGCGCGCGGACGGCACCTATATCGGCGTCGACTTCGGCATCATGGGTACCCTGACCGCGGCCGATCAGCGCTACCTGGCGGAGAACCTGCTGGCCTTTTTCCACCGTGACTACCGCCGGGTCGCGGAGTTGCATGTCGAATCCGGCTGGGTGCCGCGCGAGACCCGGATCGAGGATTTCGAGGCAGCGATCCGCACCGTGTCGCGAACCGATCTGGGAAAAGCCGATCAGCGAGATCTCGTTCGGCCACTTCCTGCTTGCGCCTGTTCCAGGTGGCGCGCCGTTTCGACATGGAGGTGCAGCCACAGCTGGTGCTGCTGCAGAAGACCCTGCTCAACATCGAGGGCCTGGGTCGGCATGCTGTACCCGCAGCTCGACCTGTGGAGCACCGCCAAGCCGTACATGGAACGCTGGATGGCCGACCAGGTCGGGCCGAAGGCCTTCCTGCGCCGGGTCAAGGAGACCCTGCCGCAGATGTCCGAAGACCTGCCCGAGGTGCCATTGCTGGTGCACCGGGTGCTGCGCAAGGCGGTCGATGGCGATCTCGAGATCCAATGGAAATCGCAGCAGCTCGAACAGATCCGCAAGGAGATTCGCAATGGCAACCAGCGCACCCAGGTCAGTATTGCCGGGGGCACCCTGGTGGCCGCCGGTCTGCTCGCCAGCGGCTCCTTCGCGAGTGCCATCGGCGCGAATCCGCTGTGGCTCACCGCGGGGATCAGCGGGCTCGGTCTCGTGATGCTGGCCTGGGCGATCAGTCGCTAGATGATTTCTGCTTACCATCCCTCTTTTTGCGTCTGGACCGGGCTGGCGAACGCCGCGATACTGTCCGGCCGCCGTACCATGGACATACCGCAGCATGGGTAACTCACTTCAGGATCAGCTGCTGAAGGCCGGACTGATCGATCAGAGCAAGATCGACAAGGCCCGCAAGCAGAAGAAGAAAAGCCAACAGCAGCCGAAGGTAAAAAAGGCCGCCCGCGTCAAACCGCCGGTCGACCCCGCGGTGGCGCGTGAGCGCGCCGAAAAGGCCGCCCGCGACCGCGAGCTGAACGAGCAGCGCAACGAGGTGCGGCGTCAGCGCGAGGTGAATGCGCAGGTCCGCCAGCTGGTCACCCAGCATCGCCATCCGCGACCGGAGAGCGAGGACGACATCCCGTTCCACTTCGACAATAAGGGCAAGATCAAACGGATCTTCGTCTCGACCGCCACGCACAAGCTGATCGCCGATCGCAAGCTGGTTATCGTCAACGACAATGGCCGCTTCGAGCTGGTGCCGCCGGCGATCGCCGAGAAGGTCCGCGAACGCAACCCAAGCCTGGTCATCGACCTGCCGGAAGAACAGAAGCCCGCCGAAGACGATCCCTACGCCGGTTACGAGGTGCCCGACGACCTGATGTGGTAACGACCGGGCCTGCGCTCAGCCGGCCATGCGCATGGCCAGCTCGCGCAGCTCGTTGAGATAGCCACGCGAGGTCAGGTCGAGATACAGCGGCTCGCCGGCCTTGTCCTCGAACAACCGCTGCATATCCGGCGGTGGCACCAGTCGACCCGCCGTCGTCTTAACCGGGACTATCGCCACCCCGGCATCGGCCGCGGTCTCGAACTCGTTCAGACACCAGGGTGAAGTCATGTAATCGGCGGTCAGGACCGGCACAAAGTAATCGGTACGCTTGATCTTTTCTATGATCTTGGTCTTCAACTGGTCCCCCGGCGTCAGTTCCTTCTTGTCCAACCACGTCTCCAGGCCCGCACTGTTAAACACCTGTTCAAGGTACTCGGCAACCTGCCCGCCGGGATCGTCACCATGCGCATAAGACACGAACACGCGATGCCGCCGACCGGACTTCGGCACGGGCGCGGCCGGTTGTTCGGCGCTAGGCAGCTTGAAGTCGATGAGTTTTTTGCCCGCCCACACCAGGTGACCGGTGTCGTTCACCGAATAGTTTTGCGAAAAGTGTTTGGCCTGCTCTGGCGTGAGTTTCAGACGACGCCGCTTGCCGCGGATGTCGAACATCACATGGGTATGGTGGTACCAGGGGGCACCGGGCGGCGGTTCGCTGCTGATATCGACGATGGTCGCCAGCTGCCCCTTGCCGCGTCTGCGAAACATCAGCCGGTACAGGCCGCCAAGTAGCCAATATGCCAACACGAGGCCGGCACCCATGATCGCACCGGCGGCAATGGCCTCGTCGTTGCCGCGGTTCATCCCACCCATCAGCGCGCCGCCGATCGCGGCAAAGATGGCCAGGACGATGGTCCGCTCGATCAGCCTGGTTAAGAAGAAGCCCATGATCCGCTCCGTCGACGATGCCGATTCCCTCTGCCTTCAGCATGGTGGATCGAACCGGGAGCGCTTTGACCGGGGTCAAGCCGGGTCCAGGCAGGCGCAGTCAGAAAATTCTGCGCGGCAGACGGCGACGAATCGAACCTCCCTGTCCGTCCGCCCCCGCGGTTAATCGATCGGTAGTCCAGCCTACATCTCGCCGAGGTATTCCATGGTCTGCTTCGGGCCGCGCTTGCGATTGCGTTCCATGTACACGGTTGTCTCCGCCGCCGGTGCGTAATACATGGTGCGGTCACCGGTATGGTCGTAGCACTTGACCTTGTAGCTCGGGTACTCCTTGCCGCCGGCGGTCACCAGCGCTGTGTCCTCGACCTCGCAGTTGCGAAAGGCATTGCGGTTGGTCTTGCCCTTGGAGTTGACCGCCTTGTACTTGTACTTGACCTTGTTGCCGACCTTGAATGGCCACAGCTGCCCATCCTTCTTGATGTCGATCGCCTTGCCGGTGCCCCAGGGGCTCTTGCTGCAGTTGGTCCAGGTCAGGCTCGGCCCGTAGCGATCCTCAATCGACCGGGTCCAGGCACAGCCGTCGTCCCGGGTGGCTTCCAGCGTGTTGTCATCGATCAGGCGTGCGCTCTGCGACACCTCGACGCCGTCACGCAGCCGCCTGGTCTTGCGCACCTCGCCGGGCGCGACGCTGACCGCAGGCCCACTGACCTCCGGCACGTCGACCGCGAAGCTGACCGGGCTGAATGCGGCCGCCGCGACCAGGCAGGCCACAGCACTGAATCCAAAAGACTTTGCCATGAAACTCTTCTCCTTGATGAACGTTTTACCCGCGCCGACGGCCATCCGAGGGCGCCTTTTTGTTGTCGTAACGTTGGCAGGGAGGCATCGGTAAAACGCAGCATCCTTGCCTGTACCGGTCGAAAGCCGGTAACCGTGAGGCTAGACAAGCGGACGCGCGGAATCAAGGGTGTGACGGATCACAGGGGGAAGACCAGGGGCACGAGTAATACGGTCAATAGCAGCGCGATCAGCTGTAAGGGCACGCCGATCTTGAGAAAATCGCTGAAGCGATACTGCCCCGGCGCGAGGATCAGGGCGTTGACCGGCGAGGCCACCGGCGTGGCGAACGCAGTCGAGGCGGCGATCGCCACCGTCATCATGAAGGGCGCCGGGGCATACCCCAGGTCGACCGCCAGGGTGAGGGCGATCGGCGCAATCAGCACGGTGGTCGCGGTGTTCGAGATGAACTGGCTGAGCAGCGAGGTGAGCAGGAACAACCCGAGCAGGATCGCCCGCGGACCGAGGTCGTGGAAGGCGCCGGTCAGTACCTCGACGATCTGCCCGCCACCGCCGGTTTTCTGCAGCGCATCGGCCAGCGGCAACATGCCGGCGATCAGCACCAGGCTCTGCCAGTTCATCGAACGGTAGGCCTCTTCGACCTGCACGCAGCGCGTCGCCACCATGGCCAGCGCGGCCAGCATCACCGCGACCAGGTTCGATGTCAGCTGGGTGGTCATCAGCACTAGCATCGATACGGTGATCAGAACGGCCCAGGCGGCCTGGTTGCCGTGCCAGGTGCGCTCGAGCGCCTCCTCGGGCAGTTCCAGCAGCACCAGGTCACTGCGCGGACCGCTCAGTTTTTCGAGGTCGGTCCAGGCACCCGCCAGCAACAGGACATCGCCGGCCTGCAGTTCGGTATGGACGAAATCGAGGGCCAGGGCGCCCTCGCCCCGGCGCAGCGACAAGAGATTCAGGCGCTGGCGTTCGCGCAGGCTGCTCTGGTGCACGGTCTTGCCGATCAGCGGCGATTCAGGCGGTACCAGCGCCTCGGCGACACCGAAGCTCTCGCGAAAACGCCGCTGCAGGCCGTGCGGAAACCCGATATGGCGCAGGCCAAGCTCGTCCGCATGCGCCGCGACATCCGCCGGCAACGCCGAGACGATCAGGATGTCGCCGGCCTGCAGCCGGGTCTCGATCAGGACCGGCTGCAGCGAGTTCATCAGGGTGCCGCGACGCTCGACCGCGATCACCGTGAGCTTGTAGTTGCGGCGCAGCCCCACGTCGCCGACCGTCTTGCCGATCAGCAGCGAATCGGTTGCCACCCGCAGCCGATGCAGGTTGTCCTCGATGCCGAACTGAGCGGCCATCTCGTGCAGGCGTTTGCGTTGCGGGCCGGTGCTGGCGACGCCGCGCGTCGGCAGCAGGCGGCGACCGGGCCACAGCATGAAGGCCACGCCGGCCAGCAGGATCGCGCCGCCGACCAGGCTGAAATCGAAGAAACCAAAGCCCGGCAGGCCGGCATCGATCAGTGCACGGTTGACCACCAGGTTGGGCGGCGTACCGATCAGGGTCAGCATGCCGCCGATCAGCGACGCGATGGCAACCGGCATCAGCAGGCGGGCCGGCGCAACGCCGGCCTCACGGGCCAGGCTCAATACCACGGGTACGAACAGCGCGACCACGCCGGTCGAACTCATTACCGCCGAAAGCAGTGCAACCACCGGCATCAGCAGCAGGATCAGGCGCGCCTCGCTGCGGCTGGCGACGGCCGCGATCCTGAGCCCGATCCAGGCCGCCACCCCGGTACGATAGAGCCCCTCGCTGACCACGAACAATCCGGCGATCAGCATCACCAGCGGGTTGCCGAATCCGGCCACCGCCTCTGCCGGGGAAAGCACGCCGGACAGGGCGAGCGCGATGATCACCATCGCCGCGGTCATGTCGAGGCGCACCCGGCCGTCGAAAAACAGCACCACGGCAAACGCAATCAGCGCATAGACAAACCAGATCTCCCAGGACAAGGGGGCCCCTCACGTAAACCGCCGTTCGCAAAAAGAGAACGGCGGGAATGAAAACGTCTCACGGCTGATTGTAGCGGCCACTGACGTCAGCGGGCTCGCATCACGCTCGCGCTACTGTTTGGCGGGCCCGACAGCCTCCGACCCACCACACGGCCGGCTGCAGGGATCGATGACGGTCCAGCGTCGCAGACTGCGGTCCCGCTGAAAGCCCTTGCGGCAGGCAAACCGACGCGCCTCTTCATACGACGGGAAGGTCGCATAATCCTGCCCCTGCTCGTCCATTGCAAAGCTCCAGCCCCACCAACCGCGTTTCTCGACCCGGTAGAGCCGGGTCCGGTCGTTGTACACAATCCGAAAATCAGTCATCTGTTTACTGCTCCATGGCTGATAAATTAGTCAATACTTATATACAAGGACCATGCCAGCTTTATTGCAGTTCCCGGGCTGGGCGCAAATTGCGGTAAAAATCGGGCCTGGATCACGTTTTTGCCGGCAAAAGCCGTGGTTTACGTCGGTATCCGGTGACACGACAGGCATCCGCAAGTCGTCAAACCGGGCGCTACCGACGCACGCCGTGCGCCATAGAAGTGCGGAAATACGTTTTTTTGACGCTATGGTGCGGATTGTCGACGCGAATTTGCGTGCCGAGCGCTGATCTGGACCTGGCTGTCAGGTGGCGTTATCCGAAAATATCTCACTCTTGCCGTTCACATCATTCGCGAGAACGGCAGCAGTTCCACGGGAGAGAAACTTAAAATTTTCGGGGAATCGCCAAAGGCCTCAAGGAAGATTGCCGCATTACCATGGCGCAAGTCCGCCTTTTACAAGGGGAGAAACACCTGACCAGCCTCTGCCTGGGCTGCTGAACAGGAATTTGTGTCAGATTAATTTACAGGTCCCTGAGCAACGGATGCGAAACCCATTTGAATTCAATTGGTTATGTGTACGGAACGATACCTGCATATTTTATAGGTGTATATTCATGACGCGATCACGCGCGAGTGCATCAGCCTCTCCAGCGCGGACTCAGCGCATAGATAACGAACAGCGAAGAAAAGATGGCCACCGCGGGCATTCTTAGTTACTTCCACAAAGCGGCCACATGGAGCACATCGTGAACATCAACACAAAACTGATCGTATCCTTGATCTTGATTGTCGGCCTCCAGGGTGCGTTTGCCAGCACGATAATCCGCGACGGCAAACAATGGATGCAGGTGACCGAGACATCTGCACTTTCTTACAACACGATGGCTGGCTACTGCTCAACGGCCAACGGCATTTGTACCTCAGGCACCAACAGCTCCGGCCAGTCCCTGGTCGGCTGGACCTGGGCAGACAACAACGAACTCATCAGCCTGTTCAATAGTTACATGTTTGAAACGGCTGCCGGCCCCGGATTCTTTTTGGCCGATCATTGGCCGTACAACAAGAGCGATGGAAACTCAGATTGGGCGCCACTGGCCTTGTCGGAATTCGATGAAACATCGCCCTATCTGACGTTCGCAAACGTTGTGGGTGGCTTTACCCGGACACTCGTAAGCAAAGACGGTATTTCGTATACCAGCTTCGCCGGGATTTCCGATGAACACAACTCATTTGAATTCGATACCGCGCAGGTCTTATGGTCGAGAAGCAACCTGGACGACAGCAACTTTACTGCCGGTCACTGGCTGTACACCTCGGTCAATGCAGCGCCTCCCGGAGCAACGCCGGATGATCCGATTGTCGATGTGATCAAATGCATCGCACCAGAAAATTTCGTTTGCTTTCTTATTCCCATCACGGTCGACCCGGATGGGCTCGGTGGCACGCAGCCGATCTATATCGATCCCGTTGTAGCGGTCGGTTACGACTATGAGATCAGCGAATCGGACGTATTATTTCAGTACCGTCCTGATCCCCAACAGGACGGGCTGCTAAACGGTACCGTGCTCGAGTTGCTGATTTCCGGATTTCCGGCCCGTGATCTAATCGTTGGTACAACATTCGATTTCACCAGCCTCGGGCTCACCGATATCAACGCCTTCACGATTCGTGGCATTGACCCAGCCTTGGGGCTTGAACCGGATGATCCCACCGCTTTCGTTACCGGCCTTACATTCCGCGGCAGTGGCCTCTCTGGCCTAACCGATATCAATGTCAGCATGACGCCGATCACCGAAGATACCGATGCAAACAACGGCGGTGTGCCGACGATTCCGACGCCATCATCGCTTGTGCTGATTATCGTCGCACTAGGGTCGCTGAGGCTGGCTCGGGGAAAACGGGAACAGATGTCCATTTAACCGGAAGGCGCCATCAATACGGTCCGCTTGTCCCACGTGACCGCCCGGATTTCTCCCGACATGTCTCGGAACGCTCTTCGCGGATGAAGGGTGGTCATTGCCCCCCTGGATTCCCGCATTCACGGGAATGACAAGGCTATTGACCGCGGTGCGCGGGTCGTTCAGATCGGATTGATGGCAACTAGACGGCAGCACGCACCGTCGTCAGCCATACACCTGCCGCGGCAGCCACAGCACCACGTCGGGGAAGATGATGCAGATCGCCAGACCGGTCGCCTGCAGGAACAGGAACGGGATGGAGGAACGGTAGATCTGCCCCATGGTGACCTCGGGTGGCGCAACGCTCTTCAGGTAGAACAGGGCGTAGCCGAACGGCGGGACTGAGGAACGACATCTGCATGTTGACCATGTAAACCACGCCGAACCACAGCGCCAGTTCGTCCGGCGGCACGCCGGGCAGGCCGAACACGCCGTCGAAGCTCAGCGATCTTCATCAGCGGCACGAAGATCGGCACGGCCAGCAGCAGGATGCCGACCCAGTCGAGGAACATGCCGAGAACCACCAGGATCACCATCATCAGCATCAGGATGCCGTAGGGCCCCAGGCCGGTGCCGATGATGGTCTCGTTGACGAAGTCCTGGCCGCCGTTGACCACGTAGAAGCCGACGAACAGGGTCGCGCCGAAGATGATCCACAGCACCATGCCGGTCACCCGCAGGGTGGTGATCGCGGCGGCGCGCACATTGATCCCAGGAAAGGCGGCGGTGCATCGCCGCCACGACGATGGCGCCGAAGGTACCGACCCCGGCCGCCTCGACCGGCGTGGCGATGCCGGCGAAGATGATGCCCAGCACCAGGCTGACCAGGGCGATCGGCGCGGTCATGTTCTTCAGCAGGCGCAGCTTTTCCTTGAAGTCGACCCGTTCTCTTCCGGCAGGGCGGGGCCCGCCTCGGGCTTGAAGAAGGTCACGATCAGCACGTAGCAGAATGTACATGCCGGACAGGATCAGGCCCGGGAACACCGCACCGATGAACAGCTCACCGACCGATTGCTGCGCCACCACGGCGAACAGGATGGCCAGGATCGACGGCGGGATCAGGATGCCGAGGGTGCCGCCGGCCAGGATCGAGCCGCAGGCGATGGTCGGGTGGTAGTTGCGCGCTATCATGGCCGGCAGCGCGATCATGCCCATGGTCACCTCGGTGGCGCCGATCACGCCGCACATCGCGGCCAGCAGGGTGGAGGCGATGATGGTCGCGACCGCCAGGCCGCCGCGCAGGCCGCCGAGCAGCTTGTAGACCATGTCGTACAGTTCTTCGATGATCCCGGCACGTTCCAGCATCGAGGCCATGAAGATGAACAGCGGGATCGCCGACAACTGGTAGTCGGTCATCAGCGGGAAGATGCGCGACGGCAGGATGTTGAGCATCCGCGCATCGCCGAACAGGAACAGGAACACGCAGGCCAGGCCGCCGGTGACGAAGGCCAGCGGCAGGCCGGCCATCAGCAGCACGGCCAGCGAACCGAACATCAGCACGGTCAGCCAGAGGATGTCGATCTCAAACCCCACGGTGCAACTCCGGCGGCAGGTGACCGAGGCCGCGGTACGCGGCAATGTCCTTGAGCAGTCGCACGATGCCCTGCATCAACAGCAGGGACGCACCCAGCGGCAAGGCGAACTTGACCGGGTAGTACTGGATACCCCACTCGGTGAAAGAGACTTCCTGAATGCTCAAGGCATCGTTGAAGAAGATCCAGCCGGTCACCAGCAGGGTCAGGGTAAAAATGAAGAAGAACACCGAGGTGACCAGATCGCCGACCGCCCTGCCCCGCTCTGACAGGTGCATGTAGACCACGTCGACCCGTACATGGGCGTTTTCGCGCAGGCAGAAGCCGCCGGCGATCAGGTACTGCATGCCGAACATCAGGAACATGCCCTCGTGCGCCCAGTTGGTCGGCGAGTTGAACACGTAGCGCGCGATCACCTCGTAGTAATAGACAAACACGGCGATGATCGACCAGTACGCCACGAACTCACCGGCCTTCGCATTGAACCAGGATACGTAGCGTTCGAACCATGGCTTGTCAGGCTCCATCACGAACTCGGGAACGGTCTCGGCACAGGGCAGCAGGATCTCGTCACCGGCCGGCAGCTTCTCGATCGCGTTGCGTTGACCTACCAGGCGCGGCAAGCGAAAGGCATCGACCAGTAGCAGGGCGAGGATCAGGGCAGCCAAGGCTGTCCCGTAGGTCTCCCACGCCGCGACATGTCCCTCTGCTACAAGGAGTTCCTGTTTCGCGCTGACCAGCCGTTGTCGGTTTTCACCCAACTTGCTGGTCAGATCATCGATCCGCTTGCGCGTGCGCTCGCTGTCCCTGCGCTGCAACTGCCGCTGGGCCTTTGCGAGATTGCGCTCACCGCGCGTGATCTTGCCTTCGGTGAGGCTGACGCCATTCGCCGCACCCGAGTACTCGTCACGCACCTGGCGCGCCTCGATATTGATAAACAGCACGGCGACGAACAGGACCATGAAGACGGCCGCGAGTGGGCTCTTCACATACAGGCGATGGATACCGAGAAAGCCGCCGGTCAGCCAGAAGAAAGTAGGCCAGACCGAGCGAAACCGGCTGTCCCACGGCATGCACGAGTGAACGCCGGTACAGCCATCCCACCAGCAGTGGAAACAGCAGCAGGGTCGCCCAGTAGGCCCAGTGCGGCAGGACGAAATTGATCTCCGGCATGTGCCTGTTCTTGTTATGCGGCGGGCACCGCTGTCGGTGCCCGCCTGGCTAGCGTTCAGACGTTGAGCTTTTGACCTTCGATCATGTCGGGCGTGACGTAGCCCAGCGAGCCGGACATCATGTAGTCGAGCTGGATCTTGAAGGCGCGCGCCGCACCCGGATCCTTGTTCGCCCACTTGAACCACAGCGGTATGGCCAACTCGGTGAAGGCCTCGACGTCGTCCTGCGACAGGCGGGTGACCTCGGTGCCGGCCGCCTCGAACTTGCGCCCAGGCCTCCTGGTCCGCCTTCTGGATCGCCGCGTGATGCAGGTCGGAATAGACGTGCACCTCCATCTCGACGAACTGGCGCATCTGGTCGGACAGCGCGTTCCAGGACTTCTTGCCGACCGTCAGGTCCATCAGGTCGACCGGCTGGTAGATCGACATGAAACCGGGCGGTCCCATCGAGATGTACTTGGTCACCTGGTGGAAACCGAGCGCGTAGTTGATCGCCGGGCCGACGTAGTCGGCGACGTCGATCGTGCCCTTCTCCAGGGCCGGGAAGATCTCCGAGCCCGGCAGCAGCGTGGTCTTGGCGCCGGCCGCCTGGAACAACTCGGCGACCATGCCGCCGGGCAGGCGCATCTTGCGCCCGCGGAAATCGTCGATCGAGCGGATCGGCACCTTGGAGTGGATGATGTTGGGCCCGTGGTGGATCGGTCCGACGTAGTGCATGTCGAACTTGCCGAACAGCTCGCGTGCCAGCTCCAGGCCGCCCAGGCCGTAGTAGAAGACGTCCCACTCATGCGGGTTGCGCAGCCCCAGGGGGTAGGAGCTGAAGAACACCGCGGCCGGCATGCGCCCGGCCCAGTACAGGGTGAACGGGTTCATCGCGTCCAGCACGCCGTTCTTCACCGCGTCGAACAGCTGGAACTCGCCGACCACGTCCTTGGCGCCGAACGGCTGGAAGGCCAGCTCGCCGCCGGTCTTCTCGACGATGCTGTTGCACCAGTCCTTGAAGATATCGAGCCCGATGCCGCCCGGCCACGAGGTCTGGACCTTCCAGGTGGTGGTCTGGGCCGCCTCGGCGTTGCGCACCCAGGGCGCGCCGAGGATCGCGGCGCCGCCCGCCGCTGCGGCCGTTGCGGATGATTTAAGAAACGCCCGGCGCTTGGGGTCCTGCGCTGCCACCGAACTCGCGGCGTCGGTATGCTCTGCCTTTTCAGACATGCCATCCTCCTTTTTATTCTCAAAGGTCCCGTGTTGCGGGACTCTTCAGGATTTATCGTTGTTAGGGGAGGCGCTGCCGTACGGCCACGCAGGCCAAGGGGGTTCGCCGCCCTTCAGCTAAAAGATAGCAGCTGGCGGGAAAACGGCATGATCTGCGCACTTGTCGACCGGGAAAAGGCGGCCGTGACACGCCGCGGCGATCAGTTCAGCGGTTCGACCGGGCGTTGGATCAGCGCCTCGACCGAATCGATCTGCGCGACCGGCACGTACACGGTGAACTTGCCCCCGTGCAGGGTCTGCTCGACCTCGGCCTCGCCGTTGCGGATACGCTTGAGCAGGCCCTCACGCAGCGGCTGCCCGCGCGGCTGGATGCGTACCTGGAAGTCGATGAAACTTCGCGAGATCGGAGGCCGGCACCGACTCGTAGTCGCGGCGCACGATGACGCGTTGCGGACGCGACGTCGTCGAGGACTGCTGTTCCTCCTCTCGTGCGCCGAACAGCGCCGCCAGGCCCGGCGCATCCGGCCGCGCCCAGGTGAAGCGGGTATCCGTGATCAGCTGCTCGTTGAGGCTCAGCCGCAGTGCCAGGGCGTCGGCCAGCTGGCTGGGCGGCAGGAACATCAGGCTGAGCAGGCCGACCGGCTGTGACGGGGCCGATACGATCTCGAACTCGCCCCAGTCGCGGTAGAATTCACGCACCACCTGCTGCAGGCCGCTGCCGAGCAACAGCCCCTGGCTGGCAAAATCGCCAATGGCCCGGTCGGCATAGCGCTCGCCCCATTCGGCGATCGTGAGATCGCTGCCGACGGCACAGGCCTTGAGCATCTGCCGACCGAACTCGGGCGCGACCCGCACGGCGAGGCGAAAACCACCCAGATTGAGTTGCGGCGCTCCGCCCTGCGACAGGGCCTGCACGTCGACATCGGTCATGGTCGCCGAGACCTGCATCGACTGGATATCGCGGATATCCATGTGCATACCGACATCGAGGGTCAGCGCCGACTCATCGAGCCGGTAGTGGCCATCGAAATCCATGGCCAGTTCGGTAAAGCCGAGCTTTTCCAGCAACGCCGGCTGGATGCTCAGACTGCCATCGCAGGGATCCACCTGTTTGGCCCCGACGCCGTCAGCCAGGGTGTACTGCGTCATCAGGTCGGCCGAAACCGGCATGCGCAGGCCATCGACCTGGAATGCCAGGCTGCCCGGCGGCTTGTCCCGGCCCGGGCGCCAATCCGAACCGCTGATTAAAAACATCGGGTCATCGCTGGCCACCCTCACCCGGTCGATCTCAACCTGGTCCGCGTAGCCGCGCGGCTGAATCGTGATCCCGGTCACATTGACCGCACCCCCCAGCAGCTCGGTCGAGATATCGGCATAGCGGATATCGGCCTGGTTCGACGCGGCGACCACGATGTCGTCAACCGTGGTCTTGGCCTTGTAGTACATAAAGCCCTTGGCGGCGCCAAACAGCACAACAGGGATCGACAGGATCAACAGCAGTTTGCCAGGGCGAAAATACATGGGGGTCTATCCTTTGGCTCGGACCAGCGGTGTTTCGACTTCTTCCCGTTTAGCGGCACCAAGCAGCTGTTCTATAAGCGTAAGGGCGAAATCCATCGCGGTGCCCGGCCCGCGCGAGGTCACCACCTTGCCGTCGGTCACCACGGCGTCGGCCATCAGCTGCATGCCATTGCCGAGTTGGCCATCGATCAAGCCGGGGTAGGCGGTGGCCTTGTGGCCATCGAGCAGGCCGGCATTCAGGAGCACCTTGGGGGCCGCGCAGATCGCCGCGACATAGCGGTCCTGCTCCGCCATTTGCTGCAGCAGTCGTTTC